>JABDIV010000023.1 GCA_013003555.1 Flavobacteriaceae bacterium | reverse complement strand
TAATGTTAATCTTCCTGACCTGTTCAACCGACAACTGGGTTTCCACATCGAATGTCCGTATACTATCTACTTCATCTCCAAAAAACTCAATCCGATAGGGTTCGTCATGGCTGAACGAAAAAACATCAAGTATTCCTCCTCTTACTGAGAATTCTCCGGGTTCAGTAACAAAATCGACCCGATTGAACTGGTATGAAAACATGATTTCATTAACAAAATCAAGAGATAGCAGATCGCCAACAGAAATCTTCAGGGTATTTTTTTCGAGTTCCCGCCTGGTCACAACTTTCTCGAATAAGGCATCGGGATAGGTAACGATCAGCGCCGGTTTTTTTCTTGAATTGATCCGGTTAAGCACCTCGGCTCTTAAAAGAACATTGGCATTATCGGTTTCCTCGATCTGGTATGGCCTTCTATAACTTCCGGGATAGAATAATACATCTTTATCGTTAATGAGTTGTTCGAGATCATTCAGGAAATAAGCAGCCTCTTCCTTATCGTTCATTACGAGGAGGAATGGCTTTTCTGAATTCTTAAAAGCTGAAGAGATAACAAAGGACAAGGACGATCCAACCAGGCCGTCTACAAGTGTCTTTCCTTCGGAATGGGCAATAGATTGCCGCAATTTCTGTGTTGACAGAGATTGTAAATAGGCCTGTGCAATTCGGGTTTTACTCAAACCGTAAAAATTTGAGGCAAATATAAGAGTTTTGGACTTCAGATTGCCAAGTGAACTGCGTTTAAAGAATTAATTGAAAAATGGGTGAAGGCCGTTTTAAAAAGATGGGGGAAACGATAACCAATTCCGGGTATTTTAATTCAATGATTCAATTAAAAAATGGAAAAAAATATGTACGTTTGCAACAGTAAAATTCAACTTCTTTTATGTCGATTTCAGATTTATTTGATACCGGTTTCCGAGGTCGTAACCAAGACCATTTCGCGGCAATTGTGCGCGTTGCGATGGAAGATGATGTGATTACAGATTCCGAAAAGAAATTCCTTGACAGGCTTGCGCTGAACCTGGATATTTCTCCGGAAGATTATAAATCCATACTTAAGAATTATAAATCGCATCCTATCAATCCGCCGATCTCTTTTAATTACAGGATAGAGCGTCTTTACGACCTGGCCAGAATGGTGCATGTTGACCATATTGACAGGGAAGATGAGATCAAGCTTCTCACCAAAATGGCTGTGGGTTTAGGCTTTTCAACTGTTAACGTTGGATATATTGTAGACAAGGCATTAAGACTGGTAAAAGAAGATGTCGACCTGGATAATTTTATTGATGGTATAAGAACCATGAATCACTAGTCGGGATTCGCTTTCTTAATGTAGCAG
>JABDIV010000105.1 GCA_013003555.1 Flavobacteriaceae bacterium | reverse complement strand
GATCAAGAGACTCGGAGCATAAAAAGCTCGCCTGGCAAAAGCACTTCATCGATCAAAAGCAATCTGGCTTAAGCAGAGCTGAGTATTGCCGACGTCACAAACTCAGTTATGATAATTTTGGCGCCGTTCAAAACAGGGTACCACCCCTCGGTAGCATTCAAGGTTTACTACAAGCTGGTTAGGCAACTTTTGTAGCCCAACTTTCTGATTCATCAGCGTGTAAAATGGGCGGCCTCAATCTTTTAAAAGGCCCAAACCATGACTCAAGCCCTTCCATCTGATCTCTTTGATCTAACTAAAACTAAACCTGGTTCCACTTGCCGTAAACACATGGGGCTGTTTGCAGCTTCTAAAAAAGCCTCAATCAGACAGTTGGCAAAACAGCATGGTATCAGCCGTAACACGGTGCGTAAAGCTAGAGACAAGACGCTTGATGCTCTTGATAAAGCTTTCGAACCTGTCCAGGAGGCTGTCGATTTTAATCTTCCTGTGACAAAAAAATGGATTGAGACCTTGGTGTTAAGTTTAATACTTATTAATCGAGCTTCGTACCGTTCGATTAAAATGCTTTTAAAAGATGTCTTTGACTGTTCTATTTCATTAGGAAAAATTCATACTATTTTTCGGCGAGCCGCTGATAAGGCTGTGACTATTAATAAAAGCATAGACTTGTCAGATATTACTGATCTGTGTGCCGATGAAGTATTCCATAACAATAAACCCATTTTAAACGCCATAGATGCTCATTCACTTTATTGCTGTGTTCTCAACATCAATGACCATCGTGATGGCGATACTTGGGGTATACATTTACTTGATGCAAAAGATCAGGGACTATGCCCGCGTACCATGATCAGTGATGAGGCTGATGGCTTGTTATCGGCCCAAAAGTTGGTGTTTCCTTACGTGGAGCATCGATACGATAATTTTCATTTATCAAGGTTACTCATGGACTTAAGGCGTTTCTACCGAAATCGATTTAAGTCTAGTATAAAAGATCGCAAAGCCATTGAGCATAAAGTATCTCAATCTGACAATAAACTATTGGCGGATGCGATCGCTTTGGAAAATAAAATGAGATTCTTATCAAAAACCATCGATGTGTTGATCAGCTGGATGTAACACGACGTTTTAAATAAAGCAGGGTTGAAATTCCATGATCGTTCGATGTTGTAAGATTTTATTCTCGACGAATTTAGAAAATTGGAGAAAATAGAATCGCATCGTATTTCAGCCGTATGTGTCACCCTTAAAAATAAAAAGGAGTCATCCCTTGGTTATGTTAAGGAGTTAGAAGATCGACTCGACTGGATCGCTATGAAGCACACCGTCCCGACAGATTGGGTGTGGGAAATGGCACAATTACAG
>JABDIV010000081.1 GCA_013003555.1 Flavobacteriaceae bacterium | reverse complement strand
GCGATCAGATCAGACATGCCATTTTCATTGTAATCTTTATCCGTTAATTTTAAAATGGATTTATTCGTCAATTCACTTAACCAGACAACAGCCTTGATTTTAAGTTCCCGAGACCATTCACAGGAGGTCACTAGCCAGGGTGATTCAACCCGGGTTAGCTGACAAGACGCATCGCTATCCAGGATGAAGGTGGTGTTCGAATGTTCCTGAAGGTAAGTTGCCGGGACCTCGGTTGAGATATCCCCTTCAAAGGTCTTTTTTATAATTGATGCCTTATTGATCCCCCAGGCAAGTAGAACGATACGCCTGGCGTCCATAACCGTTCCAATACCCATGGTGATTGCTTTTCTGGGAACATTTGCAATACCGAGGAATGCCGGAGCGGCATCAACACGTGTCATATGATCAAGTGTAATTATTCGCGTACCAGAATTATAATGAGAGCCCGGTTCATTGAATCCGATATGGCCGGTTCTACCGATTCCCAATAATTGAAAGTCCAAACCTCCCGACTCACGAATTTTATTTTCATATTCAATACAATAGTCCCTGATGGCATCCTGATCAATGGTTCCGTCAGGGATATTTATATTTTCTGAAGGAATATCGATATGATCGAATAAATGCTGATGCATAAAATAATGATAACTCTGAATATTTGATGGTTCCATCGGATAGTACTCATCGAGATTAAAGCTTATCACATTTTTAAAACTTAAGCCTTCCGTCTTATGCATTCTGACCAATTCTTCATAAACTTTTATCGGAGAGGACCCTGTGGCCAAACCGAGAACACAATGTTCTCCTTTTGAGTGCTTTTCTCTGATGAGAGAAGCTATTTCATTAGCAACCAAAACCGATGCTTCTTGTGAAGAACTGAATACTACATTATGGACTTTTTCGAATCGGGTCTCTTCAAATTTTCCCGGTTCACAATATTTAATACTTGAAATGTCTTTTACTTTCATCATTAAAACGCTGTTTAGTTTTTGGGTCAGGTCATATTTGACGATAATTAAATCGGCCATTTAAAGATAGACATACTTTAATTTTGTCCTTCTAAAAAATCTGCGATTGTTGATAAAATAAATTAACTTGGGCCAAATTGTTAACCAACATCCTGATGATTGACCTGTCGACCTTCGATCTCACCATAATTATTTTCTTTTTTGCTCTTACCTTATTTATTGGAATTTACGTATCAAAACAATCGGGGAAAAGCGCTTCAGAATATTTCCTTTCAGGGCGAAACATGCCCTGGTGGTTATTGGGGGTTTCCATGGTGGCAACAACATTTTCAACCGATACGCCAAATCTGGTTACCGATATCGTAAGAACCAATGGTGTATCGGGAAATTGGGTGTGGTGGGCCTTTTTGATTACGGGACTTTTAACCGTTTTTGTGTATGCCAAGCTTTGGCGTAAATCAAAGGTGAATACCGATATTGAATTTTACGAGTTGCGTTATGGCGGCGCTCCGGCACGTTTTTTACGCGGATTTCGCGCCGTGTATCTTGGGATTATCTTCAACATCTTAGCCATGTCGGCTGTGACCCTGGCAGCTATCAAGATCGGAAGTGTTATGCTGGGT
>JABDIV010000080.1 GCA_013003555.1 Flavobacteriaceae bacterium | reverse complement strand
TGTCCCTTTTCAGAATAATGATTTCGTAAAACGAAGTATTAAATTCTCCAAAAGCCTGATGGTTGGTTTAGATTTTCATAAAAAAGAATATAAGACGCTGGTACTCGAGGAAGAACCTAAGATGATTCCCTCTCAATATTGTGCCTATATCAGCCTGAAATCACGAATTTATGAGAAGGGTAATACCATGATTAGCAATATTGGACTGATCATGAACTATATCAAAGCCAATGAAATTCCATTGACCGGTGATCCATTTTTACAGGTAACCTCATGGAACAAAGCTGACGAGATCATAGAATACGACTTTTGCTTTCCGATCAAAAAACTTGACAGCATGCCGCCCTCTCAAGCCATAAAATTTAAAAATACTCAGGAATTTAAAGCTTTAAAAGCTATATTTAACGGCAATTACAGGCTGTCTGATCGTGCGTGGTATGAGCTAGCAGATTATGCCGGGCGTGAGGGTATCAAAGTGTTGATGCATCCTTATGAAGTTTACAGGAATGACCCTCATTCTGGTGGAAACGAATTGGAATGGGTGGCAGAA
Organism: Flavobacteriaceae bacterium; assembly: GCA_013003555.1. Lineage (GTDB taxonomy): Bacteria > Bacteroidota > Bacteroidia > Flavobacteriales > Flavobacteriaceae > SHLJ01. The sequence goes on along the minus strand of JABDIV010000080.1, from coordinate 2,334 downwards.
GTATATTTGCCCATTCAGGAATAGCCGTTTATAGCCCCCTTAAATTTTATAAATCACGGTTGATTCGAATACATCGAATGAACTGAGTATAAACATTTTTCATGATTAAAAAACCAAGACTCTCCTTTTGGCAGATATGGAATATGAATGTTGGATTTTTCGGCATTCAATTCAGTTTCGGACTTCAGCAAACAGCTATAAATCCGATTTTCTCATTTCTTGGTGCACATCACGACGAATTACCACTGCTAAACCTCGCGGGGCCGGTTACCGGATTATTAATTCAGCCACTCATCGGTGCGATTTCCGACAAAACCTGGTCTCCAAAATGGGGCGGTCGTCGGAAACCATTTTTCCTGATCGGAGCCATTGCGGCCAGTATATGTTTGTTTGCTTTCCCTTATAGTCCAGAACTTTGGTTTGCCGTTGGGTTGTTGTGGATATTAGATGCCGGTAACAATACAGCCATGGAGCCATACAGGGCCTTCGTAGGCGATAAATTACCAGATGATCAACTCACCTTCGGATACCAGATGCAAAGCCTTTTTGTTGGTGCAGGAATTACGCTGGCTAACTTTTCCTTATTCCTGTTTCAGGATTGGTTCAGTGTTCCGGTTGAAGCCGGTACGGCCTTGTGTTCTACAGGCACCGAAATTGTTACGGCGATTCCAACCTGGGTTTATTATTCCTTTTTCCTCGGCGCAATTGCCTCAATAGGAACCGTTTTATGGTCGATCTGGAAAACCCCTGAAATCCCACCTTCAGATAAGGAGTTGGCCGAAATCAGGGATTTCAATAAAGACAAGCCAAATCCTTTAATCCAGATTTTATCTGTAATAATAGTCCTATTGTCCTTACCGATCTTAATCGGATTTTTCATTGCTTACCTTATACCGGCACTTTTTGAGAACTACAATCTACTGGTGTTGATCATCCTTGGTATTGCCTTAATTTGGGTTTACATTCTGTACAAGATGATTAAAACCCATCCTGATAATCCTCGCATTAAAAAAATAGGCGATCTTTTGGCGCCTTTTATTGAAACGACTGAAGCCATTGGTGAAATGCCAAAACTGATGTGGACGCTGTCAGGAGTCTATTTCTTTCAATGGTATGCTCTTTTTTGCTACTGGCAGTTTATTACGCCAATGCTTCGAACAAGTTTATATGGCATCTCCAATGCTGACAACGAGAAGTATGAAGGAATAATGGAGGCTTGCCAGGCCGGTGAGGTCATTAGTACATCCGACACCTCATTTGCACAAAATTTCCAACTCTTATCAGAGCAAGCCCTGGCCCAAACCGGGTTGATGAACGGTACCTACAATATGGTCACCATGCTTACCGCTCTGGCGCTGGTTCCGCTGGCGAGAAAAATTTCTTCTAAAAAGGTATATGTTCTTGCTCTTGTTGGAACTGCCATTGCTATGCTTTGTATGCCTTTAATTAAAGATGAATATGGTTTGCTTGTTCCCATGATCTTATTTGGAATTGGATGGGCCGCAATGATGGGTATTCCTTATTCAATGGTGTCAAAAGTTATCCCTGAGGAACGCCGTGGCGTTTATATGGGAATCGTCAATATGATGATCGTTATTCCAATGCTCATACAAACGGTATCATTCGGACCGGTTGTAAAATATGTACTAAACAACAATGCGGTAAATGCTATTATTTTTGGAGGCGTATTCTTTGCAATAGCTTCCATCCTGGCGCTGCGATTAAAGACTACCAAAGACTAATTCAATTATGAAACATCTCGGCATTAAAGTTTCTTTATTTCTTATCTATTTTGTTTTTGCAGCACTGCTCAACAGTGTTGGGATCCTGGTGGAACGCTCACAGGAAGTCTATGATGTCCTTAAGGAAGATGCTGCAATCCTTGAACCATTTAAGGATTTATCAATTGCTTTTGTTTCATTTGTTATCGGGTCGTTTCTCCCAAAGCTAGGTTATAAACGCGGCATGCTTTTAAGTCTCGCAATTGTTTTTCTTGGTTGTATTGGTATGTATATCGGTAACTCATTTTGGGCCGTTAAAATTCTCTTTGCTTCTGTAGGTATGAGTTTTGCCATCGTAAAAGTGGCTGTTTATGCACTTATTGGATTTGTGACCGATTCAAAAAAATCTCATAGTCAGTTTATGAGTATGATAGAAACAGTATTCATGGTTGGAATTATATTCATGTATGTTGTGTTTCCCCTGTTTTTCGATGAGCACAACGAAAATGCGTGGTTAAGAGGCTATCTTCTAATGGCGGCTATTATTGCAATTTCATTCTTTATCATTCTTTTTTCCAAATTTGACATCAAGGTTGAAACGTCGGGTAATTCG
>JABDIV010000074.1 GCA_013003555.1 Flavobacteriaceae bacterium | reverse complement strand
CTAAAAACTACGGTTTTTCCACATCAAGTTTGCGGTTTTACCGTAAGTTTTATTCATCCGGGATATTTACATTTGAAGAATCAACAGTATAATTAATTAATCCCTCTAATTTATTTGTTGAATTAATAGCAATTAATATGAAACCCTGTGATTCAAATCGTGGGGTTTCTTTCATTTATGCCTCCTAGAAAAAATTACCGCTGTACTCAAAAAACTTCACGATGAAGAATCCGAGGAATATTATAGCGATAAAGAATTTGATAAAGGCCGAGGTTACAAAGCCAAGGAAAGATCCAAATGCTGCCTTTACTGCCCTTTGAGAATCACTCTTATTTAATAGCTCACCAACAAGCGCACCCAGGAATGGCCCAATAATTATTCCGAAGGGACCAAGAAAGAACAAACCAATAATCAATCCTATTGTCGTCCCGATCATCCCAGCACGGCTTCCTCCAAATTTTTTCGTTCCTATGGCCGGAATAAAATAATCAAGCACCCAAATTCCTAAGGCTATTATCAAGGTAATTATGAGAAATGTCCAGTTCATGGGAACCGCATCCGTGAGATGCAAAAACAAAAGTCCGATCCATGAAGTAAACGGACCCGGTAAGACTGGCAGAAAGCTGCCTATCAGGCCAAGGAGCATAAAAATTGCTCCTAAAACTGCTAAAAAAATGTCCATTTAATGATTCTGTTTGCTGGTATGACGCATTATGATAATTAATGTTACATGAACGATCCTGTCAATATCGGAAAATTAAAAAAAATCGTACTTTTCACCTATTAAGGGATTCGATGAGGAACTGTCAAGTTTTAATGATTTTACTGCTATTTTTTTCTTGTGATTACTTCGACAAGAAGAAGGTCAATGCCGAAGATCTGCTTAATGAGTCCTTACGGTCTTTCAACTGGAATGAGGTTGATGAATATCCCACTTTTGAAAACTGTGACAGCAGTGCTTCAAAAGATGAGAAAAAAGCCTGTTTTGAAAATGTCCTGGCAACAACTGTGTATGGACAACTTAAAGATTCTCATTTAATAGTTACTGAAGCCCTTAATGATACCCTTTTTCTCGAATTCGAAATATCCTCATCGGGGGAAATCGATTATATGGCCTCGACGGGTGATCCGATAATTTACCAGGAAATCCCCGGTATTGATTCGATAATTAATTCGAGCCTGAAGACTCTTCCAAAGGTCTATCCTGCTTTGAAGCGAGGACAGCAGGTAAAAACAGCGTTTAAAATTCCGCTTGTGATTCGAACCGATTAAAATCGAATGGCAAGTTTATTCATAAGTCGGAGTATCTCAGTATATAGCCAGACCAGCGAAACCAGCAGACCCCATGTGGCCAGCCATTCCTTTGATTTTGGCGCTTTGTCTTTCTTGCGCTCGATATAATCGAAATCTAATAGTAAGGTAAATGAAGCTACAATGGCAGCTATAAGAGTGAACACAATGGCCACCCATGAGGTTCCCCAGATGAAGGAACGTATTCCGAAAAACCCCAGTATCCATGAAACAATATAAACCAGGAATATACTTGCAGCTGAGGTAATAATAACACTGCGGAGTTTCTTGGTGACAACGATAATCCTGGTCTGATACAGAATGAGTACAGTAAAAAATGTAATTATGGTCACTCCAATGGCCTGGAATGGTAAATTGGGGAATCGTGCTTTTATATAGGCAGACAAGCCTCCAAGGAAACAACCCTTTGCGATGGTATAAAGCGGAACCAAAAAAGGAGCCCAATGAGTGCGTATCGATATGACAATACTGATAACAATGGCAGCTAACATACCTCCGAGAGTAAACCATCTGACGTTCATACCTCCGCTGTGAAGTTTCCAGATGTATGCTACGATCAGTGCTATACCAGCAATGCATATCATTGATTTAACGAAAATTCCACCTACTGACATGGTTCTGCCTGAAGAGCGCGATCGTCCCCAGAAATAATCGTTAAAGGCAGGGTTTGAAGTTTTGTAATTAGATAAGCCCATTTTAGAGACTTAGCTTGATTCCTGCACTCAGGTGTTTAGAAAAATTGCCGGCGTTTTCCGTGAGCACTCCAAATAACTCGTCATAAGAAACTGTAAGAAATCCATTTTTAAAGATTTTGACATCGGCGCCAACACCAAAACTCATTGGAGCATCAAATGAAGTATCCGATTCTGTGATGACCTGATCGGCAACTGTACTTTCTCGAGATATAAAATTATAGGTCGCCCCGATAATCGTGGTGTATAAACTCCATCCCGGAGTACTGATTACCCTAAGTCGATAACCCAGTCCGAGTTGAGTGTTCGAAAATTCAAAATCATCGCTTTTTGGAGAGGCTTTTACATGAAATAAAAGGGAATGTCTTGGTCTATCCCTGTTTTCAAACACCTCTATCTCCATTCCAAACAAGGGATTACTAATATTATCCGGATTATTGTAAAAGGGATGATTGGTTATTCCACCGAAGACGAGCAGTCGGGCCTGCAGCTTGGCTTGATCATCTGGAATATTATAGCCGGGTTCTACACTCTTATTATAATTATTGACGAATTGTTTTAAACTAAACAGGGTCAATTTAACCTTCTCAACCTTATCGGGTTCAGAGTAGGTGAGTTCCGTCAAAACCGATTTATATTCCTCATCAAACTTGTTGTCCGATCCTTTTGTATTGGTCAATTCCCTGAGGTCTCCATTTACTGAGACAAAGTATCGATATTTACCATCAACAACATTCCAGAGTAAATCCATGGTGCCATCAATCTCAGTAATCAATTCAATGGATTCGCCATCGATATTATAAGTTTTTTGAGAAAGTCCGAATTGAAATGCAAATAAACAAAAAGCGGTTATCAAGAATTTCTTCATTATATCCATGTTTAGGGTGTTAGGTAAAGCTACAAAAAATGTATGAGAACCCTTTAAACCTTGAATTTTCGGCCCTTCCAATGATAGGAAGGCGACCATGATCTGACGAAAATAAATAATACAAAAACTGGGTAGATAATACTACTT
>JABDIV010000048.1 GCA_013003555.1 Flavobacteriaceae bacterium | reverse complement strand
TTAAAATAATCGATTGTATTATCCAGGCTTTTCTGCTCGTCCCAGATCTGTCGCGCCTTTTTTTCTGAAGTTCCTACCATCACACGTACCATGGTTACCAGCAGGGTTCGCTTTTTGTTCCACAGCTGTATAAAGGGAAATTTTTTAGTAAAAAAGTTGATGGAAGACAACAACCAGACAAAGGTATTCCGCCGGGCGATGTATTGACGCTCTATGGGATATAAGGTACACAGCACCAAACGCATATGGCCATCAGCACAATTTCCCAGGTCAGCCTGGGTTTCTGTGGCGTACTGCCGGAAAATAGAGTCTAACGCAATGCGGCGCAACACGTTGAAATAGAACAGGAAATTCTTCGGTGGGGAATTCTTTTTGTATTCCCAGATGGTCTTGATGGCGCCGTTATTGGCGGCCTTTAAGGCCAGGTGGACGTGGAAATCGGTGATATAGCTCATCTCGGTCGGTTTATGAGCGGTTAGCGTGGCTTTGAGGGATATCTTAAAGATACGTAATTTAAAATAGTTTCTTCCGAAGTAAAAAAAGTGGAATTATAACTGACAAAGGTCATACTTTTTTATTCGGAAATGACCAAACTTTGTACCCTGATTTCGATGGGATGCCCTCTCTCATCGTCAATTTTAAATTATGAAAACAGCCCTTAAATTCGCCCCATTTCTATGCGCTTTCTTTTTTCTGAATGTCAACCTCTCTCTGGCACAAGGCTCCCCCAATTACGATGGGGGTTTTAAATTTCAACTCAACGAAGACGGCTCCAAATACCTGCGTGTCATTTCCTGGGTTCAGGGACAGGCGCAATATAACTTCGATGAGACCTTCGATGCCAACGGCAACGAAAACAGCAATCTTAATTTCAGCCTGCGGCGCGCCCGGATATTAATGTATTCGCAAATCGACAAAAACTTTCTCATCCTCACCCATTTCGGATTGAACAGTTTGAACAGCAACAGTATGAGTCCGACCGGACAAGGCGACGGTTCGCAGATCTTTTTCCACGGTGCCTGGGCGCAATACAACCTGGGAGAGAATCACAGCATTGGTGGCGGACTCCATTACTTCAACGGCATCTCTCGACTGAACAACCACAGCACCTTGAACATGATGACTCTCGATAACCACCGTCAGGCATGGGCTACCCTGGGGCTGTCGGATCAATTTGGGCGGCATGTGGGAATCTTTGCAAAAGGGAAATTCGATCGCTTGCAGTATCGCGTGGCGGTAAATGAGGCCTCGGCATCAAGCCTGGACGAGCGCACACCCGATGCAGGTGGTGCTGCGGTCTATAACGGACGCGCACTTTTGGGATCCAAAAAGGCCGGACGCACCTATGGCGGTTATTTCGACTACCAGATCTTCGACCAGGAATCGAATCTCTTACCATATAAAGTGGGTACCTATTTGGGTGAGAAAAAGATATTCAATATCGGGGCCGGCTTTTTCATGCATCCCAACGGGGCTGTGGTGGATAATGGTAATATCTCCGATCCTAATCTTAAAGGCGAAGACGTCTTCATTTATGCTGTTGATGCCTTTTATGATGCCCCGCTCGGTGAAGATGGCAGCGCCGTATCGGCTTATGCCATTTACCAGGTAGCCGATTATGGTAAAGACTATCTGTATAGCGTCTATGGCACTGGGAATCTGCTTTGTGCGCACCTGGGTTATGTGTTTAAAGGCGATCTGGCCAAAACCCGGTATCAACCCTATGTGAGCTACGGATCCCACAGCTATGATGCGGTAGATGATAACATGAAGGCCCTCGGCATTGGGTTTAACGCCTACCTGAGCGGGCACCATTCTAAACTGACATTAGAATATAGAAACGAGGTGTTTGGCGATGTGAAGACAAATACGTTAACCCTGCAGGCGATGATTTATCTGTAGGGATTATCGAATCGATTAATCATAGTTGATCCGTTCGCGTATGCCGCCATCGGCCCTATGGATAACAACATCGGCCTTGCGTTTTCTTGCAATGCTTTTGGCTTTTCTAATGGCGGTACTTTGTTTCCGGTGTTTTGAGGTAATGCGTTTGTTGCCTTCGCGCCTAACGGCCCAGCCATCCTCATAAGGAACCACATGCTGGTGCCAGTTCTTTTTTTTCGGTCCGCGGGAGCTTTTAAAAAAAGCCTCGAGGATTTCGATTAATATACGGACGAACGATTTGCTTTTTTCTGGCATTTTATTATTCGTTAAGGTTTAGTAAATAAAAACAAATCGATGCGAAGCATCGAAAATCGCCAGACGCAAGTATATGGCGAGAAAATATCGAAATCCAGGAACACGCAGTGAGACGCGATATTTTATTCGCCGGTTTTTGGCTAAGCCAAAAAATACCTCGGCTGGTGCGTCTTTTTTGGGCTCGTTTTTGGACGCGCAAAAAGGAGCAAAAGAAAAAAATGTTAAACGCATTATTGATCTCGATTTACATTTTTATAACTGGATGTAAGATACTACTTTAGGAGTAAATTCATAAATTTAAAGTATGTGCTATCAAACCCGCCAAATACGAACGGTAAAAGATCTTGAACTGCGTTTTAGCGTGGGACTGGTCAATGAGGATTATCGCCCGGTTTTTGATAAGCCGGCCTATCATCTCAATGGCTTTGCCCATCCCAATATGCTGGTAATTCCGCAGGACAAGTCCGATGCGCTGGCACCCGGCGTCTGGGGCATAGTACCTGATAACAAACAACCCGATGAGGTTAAGGATTATTACAAAGAATCGGTGCGCTACGGCAGCGGACTCAATGCGCAGTCGGAAAAGCTCTTTAACCATTTTATCTACCGGAATGTGGCCCTGACCCAGCGCTGTCTGATCCCGGTAAGCGGCTTCTTTGAACCGCATCATCATCTGAAGAAGTCGTATCCCTATTACATCCATCGTCAAGACGATGACACCATGGCCATGGCAGGTATTTATACGGTCATCGGCACCTACCTAACATTTGCCATTCTCACCCGTGAGGCCTCCCCGATTCTGGCTGAGATTCATAACAAACGGAAACGCGAACCGGTACTATTGCCACAGTCGGTTGAGAAGGATTGGCTGCTACCCGATTTGTCGCAAAACGATGTGATGGAGCTGGTCAATACGCCTTATAATTATGATTCCCTGGAAACGTATACGGTGAGTAAGGATGTGCATAATGCGAGGGTTGATTCTAATCGCCCTGATATTGTTGATCGTGTAGACTACCCCGAATTGCAAAAACTTTTCTAGGAACCAGGAATTGGGAATTAAGAATTATGAATTAAGAATTGGGAATTAAGAATTGGGAATTTGGAATTATGTACTAGGAACCAGGCACTAGGAACTAGGCACTAGGAATTAAGAATTGGGAATTAAGAATTAGGAATTAAGAATTAGGAATTTGGAATTTGGAATTATGTACTAGGAACCAGGCACTAGGCACTAGGCACTAGGCACTAAAAAAATCTAAAATGAAATAAAAAAGTCAATTTAACCGTTTGACGGTATGAGATTATCGATAAAAAAGGTATCTGCATCTATAAAAAGACCGGATTTATCGTAATAATCATTAATTTTAGTTTAAATAATTAATCCGATGAAATCCTTCTCCCTTAGTCTTATCGCATTCTTTTGTGTATGTGCATCCCTATTTGCACAAGATGAAATTCTCTATAAAAATGCGTCTGTCCTTTTTGAAAATAGCTTCAGTACTTTGTCAAATGCCGAAAAAATTGAGATCTTTAAATTAACCGGTTTTGAATTGGCAGCCAATGAAAGTCAATTTTATCTTAGCGATGATCCAGATACCGCTGATGATCCTTTTGATGTAAAGGTCTTACCGCTCGATCTCAACGATGACGGTACTGAAGAAATAGCCATCGAATATGGTAATAACACCAGTTCAGGTATAGCGGGCAAATCAACCTTACTTATCGTTAAGGATATGGAGGGCAATTATGGGGTCAATTTTGGATTTCCCGGAACCCTTGTTTTCCTGAATATTAATCCGTTTACGCTCCCTGATATTTTGGTTAGAAATCGCCAACCGGGGTTTCCCATCTGGCGCTGGAACGGTATGACCTATAACATACATGAGCAATTCGATAACAAGAAACTCAGTAAAATGCGGATTACCTATTTAACCGATGCAAACAAATCCTATACGGTTAAGGTCAAGAAATAAAAATTTCCCCCGACCCCAGGCACTATCCACTAGGCACTAAGAACTAGGAACTAAGAACTAGGAACTAAGAACTAGGAACTAAGAACTATCCGCCAAAGGCGGACAAGGGAACTAGGAACTACCTATAAAATATTATCTAATCCTTCCCTATCCGGGTATACGTGCGAATCACTGCAACAGCCCAAATGACCACACACACGGAAACAACGACCGAGAACCAGAGTACTATATCATTTGCTTCCATGTTCCATGAGTTTAAAAAAGACGATTAATCCCATGAGCATGGGGGCCCAAAGGCCGATAAAGAGTCCGTGCATCTGTTCGCCGGAGAGGAATAAAAATTCCGCAACGATAATAATCAGGACACAGAGAAGGAGCATCAGGAAATATCCGGGGCCTATTTTTTTGATGAAATTCATTTGCAGCGTTTTGTTGATAATCGAAGTTAGTAATTATTAATGAAATAGGAACCATCCGCCAGAGGCGGACAAGGGAACTAAGAACTAGGCACTAAGAACTAGGAACTAGGAACTAGGAACTAGGAACTAGGAACTAGGAACTAAAAACTAAGAACTAGGAACTAAAAACTCAACCCCTTTATTTCCTATAATACCGATTATACTTCAACTTCGAGAATAAGCCGAGAAGTGCAATAATAACCAGCGATCCGCCGATAAACTGCAGACTCACGATCTGGTCGCCACTGGCATACGAATGCAAGCCGGCGAGGTAGAAATTCACCCCGAAATAGGTCATCATAATACTGCCGAATGCCAGGATGGCCATCAGATTAAAGAGCCAGCGTCCGCGTAAGCCCGGAACCAATCGCATATGAACCACAAAGGCATAAATTATAATGGAGATCAGGGCCCAGGTTTCTTTCGGATCCCAGCCCCAGTAACGACCCCAGCTCTCATTGGCCCACATCCCACCGAGGAAGTTTCCGATAGTCAGCATGACCAGACCAACGGTCAACGCCATTTCGTTTACGACAGTAAGCTCTTTGATGTTGAGGTTCATCTTTTTCTTGTTCGATTTGTTGGTCAGTATCATCAGGATGAGCGACACTACACCCAATATCATTCCCAGCGTAAACGGACCGTAGCTTCCCACGATCACAGCCACATGTATCATCAGCCAATAGGAGTTCAGAACAGGCTGTAGGTTGGCGATGCTCGGATCCATCCAGTTCCAGTGAGCGATCATCAGGATCATGGCCGTTACAAATGCTGTGGCTGCAATGGTCAATTCACTCTTGCGTCCAAACAGCAGTCCGAACAGCATCGTAGCCCAGGCCACATAGATCATACTCTCATAAGCGTCACTCCATGGCGCGTGACCCGATACATACCAGCGAACGATAAGTCCGGCCGTATGCACGACAAATAACCCAACGATAATCCATTTGAACAGATTCACCAGGATACGAACGGCCCGGTTTCTGTCTTTAAAGATCTGTACGATCAAAACGATAAACATCAACGTACCGGCATACATATACCAGCTGAAGAGTTTTTTAAAGATGTCGTATTTGTTATACAGGATCTCGGTTTCGATCTTTTCATCGGGGATCATCACCTCAGCACCCAGGGTTTTCTGGGTTTTTTTAATGGCCTGCAACAGTTCGTCTGTCTTTGTATAATCACCGGTTTTCTTCGCCTCGTTCAGGTTCATGAGGTAGGCGGTAAAGCCGGTATTGATAAAGTTTCCGTAAAGGGAGTCCTCGAATTTATAATTGTCCTCTCGGTAGTCGGTTGGCGAGATCCAGAGGTTATTCGGATCATCGGGAACCGGGAAAAATTTCAATGAACCGCCATTCAGGGTGTTGTAGAGGAGATTGACTCGTCGGTCGGCTTCTTTGAATTCTTTCTGAAAGGCGTTAGGTACCTGCGCCTTGTAGGCCTCTTCAATAAATGGAACCAATTTGTAGGAACCTTTCGGTGTAAAGAAATCGGCCAGGGACGCATATTTGTCTTCTTTTGGAATGCCTATTATCTTCCTGATGGAATCAGCTTTCTTCATCCTCAGGTAAATTATCGGCACGTTATACCATAAAAACGGACTCTCCTGCATACTCAAAAAGATCTGGGTAGCATTATGGCCATCATAGGTGTCGTATTTGGTCAATTTCCGAAGCAATTCAGACGCGTAGGTATGTACCGGTTTCATCCGTCCATCAAGATCCTGGACCACCAGCTTGCCAAATTCTTCTGCCTTTTCCGGATTCGTAATATTAGCCCTTAAGATGGAATCGACTTGCGCCTTGTTTGGTTTGGCTAACACATGGGTATCGGGTGTATGGGATTCAACCGCTGTGGTATCGGTTTGGCCAAAGGCCGAAAATCCGACGATCAGCATAGTAGCTGCCGTCAATTTGGCTTTTTTCTTCTTAACCTTACCCAGATATTTCCGCAGTTCATCAAAGCGTGTATGCGGCGCAAACATAATGGCCATCAGTCCGAAATAAAGCATAAAATAACCGATGTAGGTTAACAGTGTGCCCCAGTAATCGTGACTTATCGAAAGAATGGTTCCTTTCTCATCCGGGTCGAAACTCGACTGGAAAAAACGATATCCGCGATGATTCAGGATATTGTTCATATAAATGTGGAAGTCGAAATCGCCTTCCTGATCATCGAAAACCGTGATCTTACTTTCGTAGGATGAATAGCTGTTTTTTGTGCCCGGATAGCGTTCGGCAATAAAGTCGTTCAGTTTGATGGCAAAGGGTAATTCCATCACTTTCGGACCGTATTTAAATGCAAAATCGAGTCCGCCCACGCTCACCTGTCGGAAAGCATTATTGGTGCCCGGTCCGCCAAGCACACCAACCTGTTGTGAATCACCGTTGGCTGTAATCTTTAGTAGTACGCCGTCCTCTTCATTACCCCGAAGCATTTCCGACTTCTCAACAACCGCGAACTTTCCTTTGATCACCGGATTTGGAATGACCACGCTTTGACCTCCTATGCGGTATTGAGACCGGATAACAAGTGGTTGCGTACTGTCTTTCACCACCGGATTCGTGGCCATAGTAGCCATGGTCATGTATTCGCCTTCATAGGGTGAATTGATGGTAAGCGTACTATCGGTAAACGTAATATTAATCGCTCCATGTGTGTGTTTATTCAGCGCCCATAACACATTATGAATACTTTGAACCTGGCCTTCCTTGAGAAAATGGTTATGCGGACCTGCGGCTGAGGCTTCAACGATCTTAAGGTAGTTCTCCCCTTCGGGATCGGGAACGATATCTTCTTCGGCTCCCGCGATAAAATCGAGCAGCTCGATGGTTACCTTCGTGGTATCATATTTTGTTTTCGCCTTAAAACGATTGTCCAGTCGTGGTGAAAAATCGACTTCATCATTCCGGACCAGACGCTGGGCCTGGCCGTTTACCATAAACTGTCCGTCGATATAGGTGGTGATATAGGTTTTTTGGGTCAGGAATTTATTCTGGGTAGCGCCTTCACGTATGGCGATAACGCCTTCATAACCGATATAACGGGTGACAAAAGCACCCAAAAGAATAAAAATAAAAGACAAATGCAAGGTCAGGGTGGCCCATTTTTCCTTCCGCCAAAGCTTGAATCTTATCATGTTTCCGGAGAAATTAACCACGAATAAAGCCATGATGGTTTCGAACCACCAGGTATTATAGATCATATGGCGTGAATAAGGCGTGGGCGAGGTTTCCATCCCGGCATCCAGAAAGGTGCCAATGCCCATTGCAATAGCAAAGGCTATAAATAGGGCAGCAGTAAGCCGGGTAGAAAATACAATGTTAGCAACTTTTTTTAGCATGTGTCGAGTCGTGTGAAAAAACTCATGCAAAGGTAATGAAATATGATTAATGAATAAAGAAAAATGATCTTTGGAAAAAGGTTCATAAAACAATGATGATGCATTTGCTTTTATATTCTCGGCAGCCAGCAGTGATTCCCTTGACATGCCGCAATTTTTATTTAACTTTGCGCAACCATTTACAATATTTGAACTCTATTATAAAAGACCCATGTTAAAATCGAAAGCTATGAAACGATTTACAATTCTTAAAAAAACCGCAGCTTTAGTATTTATTTTCGCTGCGATCGTGACACTGAATAATTGTACAACCACCGATGATGAATTTCAGGATGTCATCAATAATCCCACCGGAAGTGGCAATTGCCTCGAAAATGGTGCTCGTGATTCAGAGATCACCGGAAATCATGGCCATTCGGTATTTGTATCGGCAGAAGATATAGAAGCCGGGGCCGAAAAGACGTATAATATACAAGGTACAGGTGATCACAATCACCAGATCACGATCACCGAAGCCGATTTCCTGGCGCTTAAAAATAACAATGCCGTATCGTTCCTGACCAATCAAACCAATGGGCACGAGCATAGCGTTAGCATAAGCTGTAACGCCGATTAGCCATCCCGTCTCCTGTTTATGTCAACAGGCTGAGAATAATTATTTCGGGACGCTCATATTTGCTATTTTAGCAGCATGATCAACATCAATCTTATCGGGGCAGGAAACCTGGCACATCATCTCTTTCGGGGCATTTATAATTCCGAAGGTGTAAAGTTGCAGCAATGGTATAGCCGCGATAAGAAACGCTTGTCGGCTTTCTCCTCTAAAACCGGGATCATTCATGATTTGAAAGCCCTGCAACAAGCCGATCTCACCATCCTTGCTGTTAGCGACGATGCCATCGGTGAACTGTCTTCGGCCTTGCCGTTCGACGATCAACTGGTTGTGCACACCTCCGGCAGCGTGAGCATTCATGAGCTCGATAAGAAACATCGGCGCGGAGTATTCTACCCCTTGCAGACCTTTTCAAAAGACGTGGACGTCGATTTTAGTCATGTCCCCTTCTGCCTGGAAATCCTTGAAAAGGAAGATTTAATACTGCTGAAAAAAGTATGCGAAGCCATCGGGAGTCCGTATTATAAGATCAATACCGAACAGCGTCAAACACTTCACCTGGCCGCCGTATTTGTGAATAATTTCACCAATCAGCTGTATAGGATCGGTCATGAGATCACCGATATAAAAAACATCAATTTCGATATTTTAAAACCGCTTATCTTAGAGACGGCAAAAAAAGTCCAGGAAGTATCGCCCTATATGGCCCAGACGGGTCCGGCCAAACGGTATGACAAGAAGACCATCAAGCGGCATTTAAAACTCCTCGATAATCCTTTGCATAAAGAATTATATGAATTGCTAACCCAATCGATTCAACAAACCCATGGAAGAAAAAAGTTATAAGGAATACCTGAAAAACATCACCACCTTTGTTTTCGATATTGATGGTGTGCTTACCGATGGTAATGTGATTGTCACCACCAAAGGACGCTTGCTCAGACGCATGAACATCAAAGACGGCTACGCCCTCAAAACCGCGGTTGATAGCGGTTTTAATGTGTGTATTATTTCCGGTGGAAGCAACGAAGGCGTGCGAACACGGCTTCGCGGACTGGGTGTTACGAATATCTATCTGGGGATAAGTGATAAAACCGAACAGTTGGAAGAGTTCTTCGATATATACGATATCAACCCCGAAAATGTGCTTTATATGGGCGATGACATTCCCGATCTGTACGTGATGCAAAAGGTTGGTCTGCCCTGCTGCCCGCAGGATGCCGCACCCGAGATAAAAGCGATCTCAAAATATGTTTCCCATCGGAATGGTGGTAAAGGCGCCGCCCGCGATGTGATTGAACAGGTGATGAAAGTCCAGGGCAAATGGGTTCAAAATTCAAATGCAAAATTCGACTAACACTTAACGACTAACAACTAACGACTCACGACTAACGACTCACGACTCACGACTAACGACTAACAACTAACGACTCACGACTAACGACTAACGCCAACATGCTCGCCTTTCTCAATTTAATCCGCTGGAAAAATTTATTGCTTATCGCCCTCACCCAGGTCATGATCAAATATGCATTGTTTGATGCCGACTTTGGAGTGGCCACCACCTTTAACTGGAAGGGCTTTGGGTTACTGGTATTGTCTACGCTTCTTATCGCGGCCGGCGGTTATATCGTCAATGATATTTTTGATGTGGAAACCGACACAGTCAATCGTCCCGATAAGGTGATCATCGGTAAGCGGATTTCCGAAAAGAACGCCTATAATTTTTATGCAGCCTTTACCATAGCAGGTGTCGGACTCGGTTTTTACCTCTCGAACATGATTGGCCGACCGGGTTTTTCCGCCTTGTTCATCCTGATCGCAGCTTTGTTGTACGTGTATGCGTCTACATTAAAACAGATGACTTTTATCGGCAACATAATTGTGGCGCTGGTGGTTGCCATGAGTTTGCTCATCGTTGGAATTTATGAGTTGCTGCCGGCTATGACCGAACAGAATCAAACCACCCAGCTTACCTTTTTGCGAATCCTTTTTGATTATGCGCTGTTTGCTTTTGCCATTACCCTGCTGCGTGAGGTGGTTAAGGATATAGAAGACATCGACGGGGATTATAATGCAGGTATGAAAACACTGCCCATTCTATTGGGACGCGAACGTGCCGGAAAGGTGGTTTTCATCCTTTCCGTCCTGCCGTTGGTTGGTGTTATTTTTTATGTGGTGAGTTATCTGTATAAGCAACCTGTTGCTGTCGGTTATTTTTTATTGCTCATCATCGCCCCTCTGATCTACTTCAGTGTTAAGAGTTTTCAGGCAGAAACCAAAGCAGACTGGCACAGGTTATCTAGCCTCTTAAAAGGTATTATGATCACCGGAATTTTGTCGTTACTTTTGTATCCGTTTATTCTTCTGAATTAATGCTGAACGATTTTCTTAAAGACCATCATCTTATCCTGGCCTCCGGCTCACCAAGGCGACAAAAGTTTTTTCGTGACCTTGAACTCGATTTTGAGGTGCGGTTAAAACCGGTTGACGAGGTCTTTCCCGATCATCTTAAAGGTGCTGATATAAGCGATTACCTGGCTCGATTAAAGGCCAGCGCTTTTGAAAGCGAACTAAAACCGGGTGACATTCTGGTCACCAGCGATACCATCGTCTGGTTAAACGGAAAAGCGATCAATAAGCCCAAAGATGAGGCTGATGCCGTTCGAATGATCAAATTATTATGCAATGCCACACACGAGGTGATCACCTCGGTATGTTTTAAAACGGTTGACCGGGAAATCGTTATTAACGATATGACGAAGGTGACCTTCACCGACCTCAGCGACGAGGAGATCGAACATTATGTCGCTACTCATAAACCCCTCGATAAAGCCGGTGCTTATGGCATACAGGACTGGATAGGACTCGTAGGCGTAACCCGAATTGAAGGTTCCTACTTCAATGTGATGGGAATGCCGGTTCACGCTGTTTATAAAACGTTAAAGACCATCGTCTAATCCGACTAGGGTCGTATTTTTGCAGGAAATGGCAACTCGATGATTATGCGCTTTCTCAAATTTAAATTTCCCGTTTTATTATCCTTTGGTTTGTTGATTTTGATCTCTGGCTGTTCCAACGGTTCTAAAGACAAGTCCGATACCGGTCAGGAACTCGTGTCGACCGATGAATCCCCTGAGCCTGTTGTTTTATCCGATGAATTTAAGGCCTATTGGTATGCCGGGGAAGCCGAATTGACTTCCTACAAATTAGAACAAGTCCGTTATGGAGAAATCAGGGATGGCCATGCGGTACTGATCTATGTCACCGAAGATTTCAATCCGGAAAAGCAGGTCAAGGCCGATAATGCCCGACCCGAAAACGTTTCGGTTCTCAAGCTCAACGCTACAAAAAATTTCAATACCGGAATCTATCCTTATTCGATCATGCAGAGCAGCTTTTATCCGGTTTCCAATAATCAACACGCCATCAAAGTGAGCGGTTCCATTCAGGAATGGTGTGGCCATGTGTATGCCCAGATCAATAACCGGGAAGACTACGAGGTGATGTCGCATTCCTATTTTGAAAGTGAGGCCGATCAGGATTTCAACCTGGACAAAGCACCGCTTGAAAATGAAATATGGAATCAATTGCGAATCGACCCAAACAGCCTTCCGCAGGGCGAAATCGAGATGATCCCGTCACTGGAATTCCTACGATTAAAACACGTGGAAATAAAACCCTATACGGTCACAGCCACCCTTTCGGAAGGGACATACATGCTGGATTATAAGGGACTCAATCGAACGCTGAGCATTACATTCAATCCTGATTTCCCTTACAGCATAGAAGGCTGGGAAGAAACCATCGACAGTGGTTTTGGTGCTGATGCAAAAGCACTGACCACCCGCGCCACGAAAATGGCACAGTTGAAATCACCCTATTGGGCCAGGAACAGCAATGCGGATGCCGACATGAGAAAAACCCTGATGTTGGAATAAAATGAATTGTTATAAAACGTAATTTTGCCGTGGACCATTAACTAAGCAACATGCTCAATTTGATTGAAGACTACAATACACAAATCTATCTGGGAATAGCTTTTTTTCTCTTATTCCTCGTCATCAACTTTATCATTAATACTGTCATAAGAAAGGTTGCGAAACGAAGCAGTAAAAAAGACATGCGTGCAAAACTGATTAGCCGTTACATCAGTGTTGGTTTGCTTTTTCTCTTATTGATTTTAGAATCTTTCCTTTTCGGAGCAAACTGGGGCGATATCGCCGTTGTTTTTTCATCGGTATTTGCCATTCTTGGAATTGCACTTTTTGCGGTTTGGTCAATTTTGAGTAATGTAACCTCTGGTGTGATCATGTTCTTTTCCTTCCCATATAAGGTAGGTGACAAAGTAGCTATTCATGACAAAGACTTTCCAATAACAGCCATTATAGAGGATATCCGCGCGTTTCACCTCCATCTGCGTTTGGAAAACGGTGACCTTGTAACTTATCCCAATAATCTGATGTTACAAAAAGCCGTAACTTTAATCGAGAAGGACGCAATCGACGATATACTATAGTATTCTTTTGGTAAAACTATAAACTATGGCAAGAAAAAAAGGATTACGCTTGCGACGATCAATCCGGGCAAAGGTATCCCACAAGAAAGTGGGCCAGGTTCCGGGAACCATGATCTATACGGGCTCAAAAGAAAGCAAGGACATTTGCATTGAAGTATTCAATTATTCTTCGGAGAAATTGGAGCATCAAAAATTATCGGAGGTCGGAAAAGCGATTAATATAACACGCTCAAATGATATTGCCTGGTGGAACGTCAACGGGCTTAATCATATCGAGGCTTTAGAGACCATAGGAAAACATT
Source organism: Flavobacteriaceae bacterium (assembly GCA_013003555.1). GTDB lineage: Bacteria > Bacteroidota > Bacteroidia > Flavobacteriales > Flavobacteriaceae > SHLJ01. The sequence continues at coordinate 39,998 of JABDIV010000048.1, read as the reverse complement.
ATGACCTTCATCCCCTGGTCCTTGAAGACATTGTTAACATCAACCATCGTCCGAAAATCGATGAATATGAAGATTTTATTTTCATCATTCTCAAAATGATCTATTACGATAAAGATGAGAACCTTGTTTCTGAGCAAGTCGCCCTGGTATTGGGATCAGACTATGTTATCAGTTTCCAGGAGGCCGAAGGCGATGTGTTTGATGAGGTGCGACAACGCCTTATAAACACCAAAGGCCGGGTACGTTTTATGCATTCTGATTACCTGCTTTATGCCCTTATCGATTCGATCGTTGATCATTATTTCGTTGTGATCGAGACCCTGGGTGATAAAATCGTCGATCTGGAGAATATACTGTTTGAAGGTGATGTACGACAAAGTCTTGTTCAAGACATCCAGGCCCTGAAACGAGAGGTGCTGCGGGTGCGGCGCGCCATCTTCCCGGTGCGTGAATTGGTGAACAAGATCGAGAAATATGAAAACGATCTTATAACCGATAAGTCGAAATTGTATTATCGCGATATTTATGATCATGTAATACAGGTTACCGAACATGTTGAGATTTACCGTGAAATGATATCGGGCCTGATGGATATGCATATGAATGCCCTGAGTAATCGTATGAATGAGGTGATGAAGGTACTTACGGTAATGGCTAGCATTTTTATCCCTTTAACCTTTATCGCCGGCATCTATGGGATGAACTTCGAAAACATACCCGAATTGAAATATCCCTATGCCTATTTTATTCTTTGGGGCGTTATGTTGGCCATAGTCATTTTCATGGTTATCTATTTCAGAAGAAAAAAATGGCTTTGACCGGAGTTAAAGAAACATTAAAATAGAATTTAAGGCAGGCTTTCTTTTATATATTTGGAAACACCAACATCCTAACACTATGCTTCACGCCTATCGATTCCTGTTACTGCTGCTGTTCAGCAGTGCCATTACCTTCGCTCAAAAACCCAAAACATGGACAGCATCCGACATTCATGATGCCGTTCAGAAATTAAATGTACTGGGCTCGGTGCTTTATGTGGCGGCTCATCCCGACGATGAGAATACACGTCTTATCGCTTATATGTCGAATCATGTAAAAGCACGTACAGCCTATTTGTCGATGACCCGTGGCGATGGGGGACAAAATCTTATCGGTCCGGAATTGCGGGAATTATTAGGTGTTATACGGACTCAGGAACTACTTGCAGCCCGACGTATCGATGGTGGTGAACAACGCTTTACACGGGCGAATGACTTCGGCTATTCGAAACATCCCGATGAAACCCTTCGGCTTTGGAATAAGGATGAGGTACTAAGTGATGTGGTTTGGGCTATTCGTGAATTTAAACCCGATGTGATCATCAATCGCTTCGATCACAGAACGCCGGGACGCACCCACGGTCATCATACCAGCTCGGCCATGCTGAGCATGGAGGCATTCGATCTGGCTAACGATGCTTCCAAATATTCCGACCAGTTAAAACTTACCGAGACATGGCAACCGAAACGATTATTTTTTAATACCTCATGGTGGTTCTATGGTAGCCAGGAAGCTTTTGAAAATGCCGATAAAAGCAATATGCTGAATTTTGATATCGGTGTTTATTATCCTTCAAAAGGAATGTCGAACAACGAAATCGCTTCCCTGGCAAGCAGTCAGCATTTATGTCAAGGCTTTGGAAGGCTCAGTACCCGCGGATCTCAAAATGAGTATGTCGAACTTCTGAAAGGCATGCCCCTTGAAAAAATGAATCCCAATGATAATCCCGATGTGTTCGCCGGCATCGATGTGACTTGGAACCGTGTTGCAGGTGGCAAAGCGATCGCCAGGATACTTGAAGCTATCGAGTCGGACTTTAATTTTAAAAATCCGTCCACTCACCTGCCCGATCTGATGAAGGCCCTTCGTATGATAGAAGCGCTTGAAGATGAGCACTGGAGCGACGTAAAAACAAAGGAGATCAAAAAAATTATCGAGGCCTGCGCCGGACTTTACCTGGAAGTTTCTGCTGATGGTCCAACCGCCAGTCCGGGAAGTGCCGTCGCTTTAGCCATCGAAGCATTAAACCGACAGGCCGACAATATCGTTTTAAAAAGCTATAAAGTTACCACCGAGCCGAACAGCAAGGTGATGGAACTCGCACTTGAAACCAACCGTCGTGAAAACTTAAGGGATACGATTACCATTCCTTCCAACCTAAAAAACACTGCGCCCTACTGGCTAAATTCCAAAGGAACCCTGGGCATGTATAAGGTTAACGATCAGCAGCTGATCGGTCAGCCGGAAACACCGAGAAGTATGAAGGTGCTCTTCAAACTCGAAGTTGCGGGTCAGCCTCTTGAGATTTCTAAAGATGTGGTCTATCGGTATTCAAAACCCGATGAGGGCGAGCTCTACCGGCCATTTGAAATTTTGCCTGAGGTAACGGCTCATCTCGGAAAAGAGGTCTATATATTCGATAGTGATAAACAACAAGATGTGGAGGTTATCGTCAGAGCCGGCCGATCAAACCTGGAGGGTACTGTTAGTATGGCCTATCCGCAAGGCTGGTCGGTACATCCCGGTATGCAAAAGGTGAGTATCGCACAGCAAGGCGATACCGAAACCCTGATCTTTACGGTCATTCCGCCAAAAGATCAAAGCGAAGGGCTGCTAACACCAATGGTGGAGGTTAACAACACCTTTTATACCCGAGAACTGGTAGAGATCGATTATGATCATATTCCATTTCAAACCGTGATCCTCCCCAGTGAAAGCAAAATCGTACGCATCGATATTATCAAGAAGGGACAGACCATCGGCTATATTGAAGGTGCCGGTGATGCGGTTCCGGAAAGTCTGAATAATATAGGTTACAGCGTTATCAAGATCAAGCCGCAGGATATAAATGCAGATCTCTTATCGCAATTTGATGCGGTGGTCGTTGGCATACGGGCTTACAACATTTTAGATGAGCTCAAGTTTAAGCAGGATCTGCTTTTCGATTTTGTGGAACAAGGCGGAAATATGATCGTGCAGTACAATACCAGCCGGCGCTTAAAGGTTGATCAGATTGCACCTTACCCTCTTAAATTGTCACGTGATCGCGTAACCGACGAGAACGCCGAGGTGCGGTTTATCGACCCCGACCATCCCTTACTCAATTATCCGAACAAGATCGAACCTTCCGATTTTAATGGATGGGTTCAGGAGCGCGGACTTTATTTTCCCGGTGAATGGAGTGAAGAATTTACCCCGATCTTATCGCTCAATGATCCCGGAGAATCACCAAAAGAGGGCAGCCTGTTAGTGGCTAAACACGGGAAGGGCCATTATATCTATACGGGCCTTAGCTTCTTCAGGGAATTCCCCGAAGGTGTGCCGGGCGCCTACAGATTGTTCGCCAATATGCTTTCCATTGGAAAAGATAACATCAACCTCGATAAAAAACTGACCGATTAAAATGGATACCAAACAACCAAAGCAAAAGTGGTTGCCCATTTACACCGTGGTGCTTGTGGCCAATCTCGTCTATATCATTATCTTTTATTTTATAACCCAAGCTTACCTCTGATATGCAGCTACTCGACTGGATTGTATTGAGCATCACCTTGCTGTTTATCGTGCTTTATGGTACCTGGAAATCACGTGGAAGCAAGAATGTACAGGATTATTTAAAAGGCGGGAACAAAGCGCAGTGGTGGACCATAGGCTTATCGGTTATGGCAACCCAGGCGAGCGCTATCACCTTTCTGTCAACACCAGGACAGGCCTATCACGATGGCATGGGCTTCGTACAGTTCTATTTCGGATTGCCGATTGCGATGGTGGTCATTTGTCTGGTATTTATTCCACTATACCATCGCTTAAAAGTCTACACGGCTTATGAATTTCTTGAAAATCGTTTCGATCTCAAAACAAGGACATTAACCGCCATCTTATTCCTTATTTCACGCGGACTCGCAGCTGGAATAACCATCTTCGCGCCGGCCATTATTTTATCGGCGGTGCTTGGCTGGAACCTGACATTGCTCAATATCATCATTGGGATACTGGTCATTATTTATACGGTATCGGGCGGTACAAACGCTGTTAGCATTACCCAAAAACAACAAATGGCCGTGATCTTCGCCGGGATGTTTATCGCCTTTTTCCTGATCATAAGCTATCTGCCCGATGGGATAACCTTTAAAAAAGCATTGGAAGTTGCCGGGGCGAGTGGAAAGATGGAAGTCCTTGATTTCTCTTTTGATTTTGAAAACCGTTATACGGTTTGGAGCGGACTCATCGGCGGAACATTTCTAATGCTCTCTTACTTCGGAACCGATCAAAGCCAGGTACAACGTTATCTGTCAGGACGCTCGGTGCGAGAAATGCGGCTCGGACTCCTTTTTAACGGCTTATTGAAAGTGCCCATGCAATTCTTTATTTTATTGGTGGGTGTGATGGTTTTTGTCTTCTACCAATTCAACAGTTCGCCCATAAACTTTAATCCATTAGCGAGTGAGGCGATGGCTCAATCGGGCTATGCAACGCAATATGAAGCACTCGGTGCCGAACAACAACAATTGATGACCGAAAAGCAAGTGCTTATCGATCAATTCCTGGTAACCGAAGACCAGGGCTTAAAGGAACAGATCGCATTGTTTAACGACAAGGAAAGAGGGTTGAGAGAGGAAGCTAAAAAATTGATTGACCAGGTGGCCCAAGACACCAATACCAAAATCGAGACCAACGATAAGGACTATGTTTTCATTCACTTTATACTGAATAATTTACCCAAAGGGTTGATCGGACTGCTACTGGCGGTCATCCTGAGTGCTGCCATGTCGAGCACAGCCAGTGAATTAAATGCCCTGGCGTCGACAACCGCGATGGACTTATATAAACGAAACCGGAAAGTTGAAATGAGTGAAATGGCCATGGTTCGCATGAGCAAATGGTTTACCCTTGCCTGGGGGATCCTTGCTATCCTGATCGCCTGTGTCGCTCATTTGGCTGATAATTTGATCCAGCTGGTCAATATTATCGGGTCGATCTTTTATGGTAACGTTCTCGGAATTTTTCTGCTGGCATTTTTCCTTAAGCATGTAAAAGGTAACGCGGTCTTTGTCGCGGCACTTATCACACAGGCCATCGTAATTTGTGGCTGGTGGTTTGATTGGATGCCGTTCTTATGGCTGAATTTCTTTGGTTGCATATTGGTGATGTCTCTCGCTATTCTTCTTCAAACATTTATCAAATCGAAATAAAAAAAACGCGCTTCAGTTAAGAAACGCGTTTTAATATAAGATTTATAAAAGGCCTATTGCATCCACTCTGCAATAGATTCTTTATTCATTTTAATATAATCGGCATTACCTGCTTTTTCAGCAGCAGCCAGGGATTTCTTAGCAATTTCAATAGCGCCTTTTTTGTCTCCTGCTGCAGCGTAGATCAAGGATTGCTGACGCAGTTGCCAGAACGCCGGGCTATCGCTCATCGACATGGCCTTGTCCATCCACTTCTTAGCTTTTGCGATGTCTTTTCCTTCACTCAGGTAATAAACTGCGGCCGAATAGTAATCGCCGGCACCGGGACCACTCATGACCTTATCGATGGCAGCACTAACCATTTTATCGGTTGGCACCTCGAATTTTACGCCTACATAAGATTTTTCCCATAGAAACCCGATAACCGCCGAATTGCTGGTCAAATCATCAAACGTGATGGTAAAGGATTGTACATCCATAGGCATTTCCATAACCTCGGCTTTTACCCTTGCGGCAACTTTGGCTTCATCTAACTCGGCAGGTGCACCGCCTCCGTTAGCATCGGTGTAAAAAATAACATCCCAGGAATCAGCCTGTGGAATAGTCAAGATCCCGTAGCTACCTGCTTTAAGGGTTGCACCACCAACCATGACATCGTCGCCAAAGGTGATTTTTGTACGTGAATTGGCTCCTGTTCGCCATACTTTTCCAAAAGGAACAAGATTTCCAAAGATCACACGACCACGCATAGCCGGTCGCGAATACTCAAGGGATACGTCAGTCAGACCTACAACCTGTTCTACCTTTTGAAAAGGACTGGGTGCAGGGGTTTGTATTTGTGCATTTACAGTGAAACCCAGTGCAAACACCAAACATACTAAAAGTAATTTTTTCATTGTTGAATTGAATTATTGATGATTAATATATAGAGTGGTAAAGGTAATTATAAGCCCTGCCAAAAATTGTTAACAAATCCTTAAATATCATTGAATTAAGCTGTGCTGTAATACTTTTTCCTTAACCAGAACGCCACGCGAACAAGCAGGATGAGAGCGGGAACTTCAACCAAAGGACCGATAACACCTGTAAAGGCCTGACCTGAGTTTAATCCGAAAACAGCGATCGAAACCGCTATGGCCAGTTCAAAATTATTTCCCGCAGCCGTAAAGGCGATGGCCGCATTTTTATCGTAAGAGGCTCCCATGGCCTTTGAAATAAAGAAGCTGATGAGAAACATGATGGTAAAATAGATCAGCAAGGGAACAGCAATCCGAAGAACATCAAAAGGAATCTCAACGATCAACTCACCTTTTAGTGAAAACATCAGGACAATTGTGAAAAGTAAGGCGATCAAGGTTATTGGTGAAATGGTTGGGATAAAGGTGTTTTGATACCACTCCTCCCCTTTTAATTTTACAAGGATCAAACGGCTGAGTATTCCAGCCAGAAATGGAATACCGAGGTAGATCAATACGCTTTCAGCTATGGTCGCAATAGATATGTCTACAATAGCGCCTTCAAAACCGAATAAGGGCGGTAACTTGGTAATGAAGAGCCAGGCATAGAAACTGTAAGCAAAGACCTGGAAAATACTGTTTAACGCCACCAATCCCGCACCGTATTCACTACTGCCTTCGGCGAGGTCGTTCCAAACAAGTACCATGGCGATGCATCGTGCGAGTCCGATTAAAATAAGACCAACCATATAATCAGGATGATCCTGTAAAAAGATCATTGCAAGAACAAACATCAGTATCGGTCCGATTATCCAATTCAGCACCAGGGAGATCGATAAGATCTTCACATTTCTGAAAACCTTTGGCAACAAACTGTAATTAACCTTGGCCAATGGCGGGTACATCATAAGAATCAATCCGATTGCAATCGGAATATTGGTAGTACCGGTGGTTTGTGAATCAATGGTTGCAGCAACCGACGGAAAGAAATAACCCATGGCCACACCCAATGCCATTGCGATAAAAATCCATAAGGTTAAGTGACGGTCAAGAAAGCCTAAACGCTTCATCAAGTATTTTTCGTTTGAATTGCAATTTTACAAAAATTGAAATCTATTTTAAGAATAATCGGTCGAAAATTAGTTCGTTTCAAAATATGATGTTAATTTTTGTTTAATCTTTTTATTATTTCATTAAACATTTTTATTTTTGTTTCAAATACATTAAAAATGGCCAAGAAGAAAAAACCATCCGCTTCCAGTTTAATCGATCTCTACATGGATTTTGTCCTTGAGAATAACCATAAACCAAAATCTGTTTATGCCTTTTCAAAGGTAAACGGTTTTGATGAGTCTGACTTTTATGGGTTCTTCTCTTCATTCGAATCTATGGAAAAACAGATTTTCAAAGTGATGTTCGATGCTTCCCTGGAGACTATGACATCAAGTGATGATTACAATGATTATGATGCCCGACAAAAACTCCTCAGCTTTTATTACACTTTTTTCGCAAACCTGACAGCCAATCGAAGTTTTATCATGTATTTGTTGGCGCATGGTAAACCGAGCCTTAAGAACATGGCGATATTGAGTGAATTAAAACGAGCTTTCGGTAGCTACGTAGACGATCTTGAAATAGAAACAATCGACACCAAGCAGGAGCGCATTGAAAAGATTAAAGATCGGTCGATACGTGAGTCAGCCTGGATTCAATTGCTCATTACCATGAAATTCTGGATGGATGACAGCTCGCCGTCCTTCGAGAAGACCGATATTTTTATCGAAAAGGCAGTGAATACGAGTTTTGATCTTATGGATATCAAACCCATCAACAGTTTAATCGACCTCGGTAAGTTTTTATTGAAGGAGAAAATGAACATGAATTAATGAAAACTATAGACCGCATTCCCACTACCAAGATTCAACGCGCCTCAAAGCTCGTAACAACAGGAGCAAAAGTTGGGGTGAATTACCTGCAGTACTATGGTGATAAGCTGGTAAACACTAAACAGGAGGCCAAAGAAAAACTCAACCAGAAAAATGCCGATGACATTTATAACGGACTCAAGCAATTAAAAGGAAGCGCCCTGAAAGTTGCTCAAATGCTCAGTATGGAGAAGAGCATTTTACCGCAGGCCTATGTCGAGAAATTTTCACTGGCTCAATTTTCTGTTCCGCCGCTTTCGGCGCCGCTGGTCGTAAAGACATTTAAAACATATTTTGGACAACACCCGAACGAACTATTTGACAGCTTCGATGCCAAATCTGTAAATGCCGCAAGCATTGGTCAGGTACATCGGGCTGAAAAAGATGGGAAAAAACTTGCTGTGAAAATCCAATACCCGGGTGTTGCCAAAAGTATTGCGTCTGATCTGGCTCTGGTTAAACCCATTGCTATAAAAATGTTTAATATCAAGGGGAAAGATTCCGATAAGTACTTTAAGGAAGTTGAAAACAAATTGGTTGAAGAAACCAATTATCTGCTTGAGATCGAACAAAGCAAGGCCATTGCCGACGCCTGCAGGCACATACCTAATCTTAGTTTTCCCGACTATTACGAACAACTCTCATCCGAACGCATTATTACCATGGATTGGATGACCGGTGAACACCTGTCGGAATTTGTAGCCCGCAATACCGATCAGCAAGTAGCTGATGAACTCGGACAGGCTTTATGGGATTTCTATATGTATCAGATCCATGTGTTGAAGAAAGTTCATGCCGATCCGCATCCCGGAAATTTCCTTGTTTCGCCCGATAAGAAATTGATCGTTCTTGACTTTGGATGTATGAAGGAAATTCCTGAGGATTTCTATGTTCCTTATTTCGAACTCGCTGAAAAATCATGTTTGGAAGATCCTGAATGTTTCAGGCAAAAGATGTATCAGTTGGAGATTTTACGCGACGATGACAGCGAGGAAGAGATCGAGTTTTTTACAAACATGTTCTATGACCTGTTAAGCTTGTTCACTCAACCATTCCATAATGAATCGTTTGATTTTTCAAATCCTGAATTTTTTACTAAAATAGCCGAATTGGGTGAACGATATTCAAAGAGTACAGAACTTCGTAACATGAATGGCAATCGCGGATCGAAGCACTTCATATACATCAACCGAACGTTCTTCGGACTGTATAACCTGATGTTTGACTTAAAGGCGAAAGCGGTCAGTATTAATAATTTCTGCGCGTTGACATGATACATTTTAATCGTAATGATATCGACCTTATGCCTTATGTGTTTCGCATAAACCTGATAAACAGCGTAAGCGGTTATAAATCGGCGAACCTCATCGGTACCCAATCCATTACAGGGCAGCCTAATGTGGCTGTTTTCAGTTCGATCACGCATATCGGATCTAATCCGCCTCTTCTCGGTTTTTTTATGCGCCCGACAACCGTTGTGAGAAACACCTATGAGAATATAAAAGAAACCGGTCGATACACCATCAATCATATCCATGAGGCTATTGTTAATGATGCTCATCATACCTCAGCCAAATACGATAAAGGTGTGTCTGAATTCGATCAAACCGGACTCGAGGAAATCTACCGTAACGATTTTAAAGCGCCTTTCGTGTTTGGCGCTCCGGTTCAGCTTGCAATGTCATATGTCGAGGAATATGAGATCAAAGCCAATAACACCATTTTAATCATCGGACAGGTCGAACACATCTATGTTGAAGATCATCTGTTCAGGAGTGACGGTTTTATCGATCTGGCGGAAGGCAACGTTGCGGCTATCAATGGTTTGGATGCCTATGCCGTTCCCGAATCGAACGAGCGATTGAGCTACCAAAGGCCAAACCTGGCCCTTCAAAAATAGGCTGATTCAGAGATTAGAAATCTTCTTCACATGTTAATTTTTGTTTAATCTTTTGGATAAATCATTAAACATTATTATATTCGGATGTAAATCAACCGCATATGAAGGTCCTTGTAACCGGAGCCACGGGCTATATTGGCAAGCGTCTTATTCCCTTATTGATAAATGAAGGACATGATGTGGTTTGTGCCGCCAGAGACCCAATGCGGACCGATCCTCATTATGCCGACGAAGAGCATATCGAGGTTATTGAGGCCGATTTCCTCAAACCTGAAACCTTAAAAAACATACCCGGGGATATCGATATCGCGTTCTACCTGATCCATTCGATGTCGAATTCTTCCAATGATTTCAAGGCGCTGGAAGAAGAGTGCGCCGTGAATTTTAAGGCGCAGCTCGAACAAACAGCTGTTAAACAAGTCATCTATCTGAGTGGTATAACCAATGACGACAAAATATCAAAACATCTGTCTTCCCGAAAACTCGTTGAAGACACCCTTCAGTCAGACCATTATGCGCTTACAGTTTTCAAAGCCGGCATTATCGTTGGATCGGGTAGCTCATCTTTCGAGATCATCCGCGACCTGGTTGAAAAACTACCCGTAATGATCGCGCCAAGATGGTTAAATACACGAACCCAACCCATCGCTGTGCGAGATGTACTGGCTTATTTGAAAGGTGCTGTTGGTAATGAGGACGTTTATAATAATTCCTATGATATATTCGGACCAGAGGTCATGACCTATAAGGACATGCTTCTGCAATTTGCCAGGAAGCGTGGATTAAAGCGCTATATTTTAACCGTGCCGATAATGACGCCCCGACTATCCTCCTACTGGCTTTATTTTGTCACTTCAACGTCTTATAAACTGGCTCGTTCGCTGGTTGATAGCATGAATATTGAAATCATTGGAAAACCATCGGATATCAATACCATCCTCGGTGTTAACCCAATCTCATATGATGAAGCCGTTGAACGGGCTTTTATCAAAATCGAACAGAATGAAATTATTTCGAGCTGGAAGGACTCCTTCGTAAGCGGCCGACTTGAACATAAAGCATACAAATATGTGAATGTCCCGACCTATGGTTGTTTTTCCGACTCCAAAGCGCGTCCTATTCAGTCGGAAACTCAAGTTATGAATAAGATCTGGTCGATTGGTGGCGAGAATGGCTGGTACTATGGCACATTTCTTTGGCGCTTAAGAGGAAAACTCGATAAGTTATTCGGTGGTATCGGATTGCGACGCGGACGAACAAATCCCGATAAACTGGAGGTTGGAGATGCCCTCGATTTTTGGCGGGTCATCTTCGCCGACAAGGAAAAAAAGAAGCTCCTGCTTTATGCTGAAATGAAATTGCCGGGAGAAGCCTGGCTTGAATTCAAAATAGAAAATCACACCCTGCATCAAACGGCGACCTTCAGACCTAAAGGTATTGCAGGACGGTTGTACTGGTACCTGGTTACCCCCTTTCACTGGTTCGTTTTTAATGGGATGATCAATAAGCTGGCGAAAGGATAATGAGGAAAAAATCAGATCTGCCACAAAAGATGTGCGTGGTTTGTGATCGGCCATTTATTTGGCGAAAAAAATGGGAATCGAATTGGAATGATGTAAAATATTGCAGTAAGCGATGCCGAAACATGAAACATCTTGCGCATTAGTCTGGTTTAGAAATGACCTGAGGGTTCGTGATCAACACAGTCTGTATAAGGCTTGTGAAAATCATGACAAGGTTATCGCGCTGTATTGTATCGATCCGCGTCATTTCGAATACGATAATTACGGCTTCCGACGTACCGGTCCGTTTCGTACTAAATTTTTACTGGATACCCTGGGAGATTTAAAATCCCGTCTCAATGATCTGAACATCAGTCTCTTTGTCTTCCATGCAAAACCCGAGGATCAAATTCCTGAATTCTGCAAAACCTTCGGCATCGATCATATTTACTTTCAAAATGAATGGACCGAATACGAGCAAAACGTCGAACAAGCCCTTCGAAACTGGTTAGACACCGGGATTACATTAAAGGGTAGCTACGATCAGTTTTTATACCATCCTGAAGACATCCCCATCCCGATTTCTGAAATCCCGGAGGTATTTACGAGCTTTAGAAAACGAATCGAGAAAAATTGCCAGATCAGGCCACTGGTTGAAATTTCTCAAAAACCGAAAAACAACCTCATAGAAAATCACAGCCTCATCCCATCCCTTCAGAACCTGGGATATCATGATATAAAGATACCTGTTCAAACAGCTTTTCCATTCAGTGGTGGAGAAAATTCCGCTCTTGAGCGCCTGCAGAACTATTTTTTTAAAACCGGGAATCTGGCGAATTATAAAAAAACCCGCAATGGTCTGCTTGGCACCGATTACAGCTCTAAGTTTTCGCCCTGGCTTGCCAACGGCAGTCTGTCAGCACGGATGGTTTATTGGGCCGTAAAACGCTTTGAAAAGGCTTTCAAGAAGTCCGATTCAACCTATTGGATGATTTTTGAGCTAATCTGGCGTGATTATTTCAAATATGTAAGCATGCGATACGGAAAGCAAATTTTTAGCCTCGCCGGAATAAAAAACATTAAACGCGACTGGCGGACAGATTATAAAGACGTTCGACGCTGGATAAATGGTGAAACCGACTCCGATTTCGTTAATGCCAATATGATCGAATTAAAACAAACCGGATGGATGAGTAACAGGGGCCGTCAAAATGTTGCGTCCTACCTTGCAAAAACACTCAAAGTCGACTGGCGTATCGGTGCCGCCTATTTCGAATCGATGCTGGTCGATTATGATGTCGACAGCAATTATGGCAACTGGATGTATGTTGCCGGCGTAGGCAATGACCCGAGAGACAGAACATTCAATGTTGAACTGCAGGCCGACCGATATGACCACAACCACGCATTCCGATCGCGCTGGCTTAATAAAAACCTGTTCTCATGAAAACGTTGAGATTAATCCTTGGTGACCAGTTAAATATCGATCATTCCTGGTTTGATCATCAGGAAGAAAACATTATTTACTGCCTGTTTGAAACCCGTCAGGATACCGATTTTATCAGGCATCACATTCAAAAACTTTGCGCCTTTTTTGGTGCGATGCGCCAATTTGCGGATGAACTCCGTAGCCGGGGACATCGCGTTTTCTATTTTAAGATTAACGATATCGAAAACCGGCAAACGCTAACCGATAATTTAAATCACCTGATAGAGGCATTAGAAATAGAAAAATTTGAATACTTGTTTCCGGATAAATTCGGACTTGATAAGCGTCTTAAAGCCTTTTGTGATTATTTATCCATCCCATCCCGTGCTTCAGACACCGAGCATTTTATAACGGAGCGCCGCGAATTGAAGGATTTTTTTGATGGCAAGAAGCAATTCATCATGGAATCCTTTTACCGTCATCTTCGAAAAAAACACGATATTCTTATGGAAGCTGGTCAGCCTGAAGGTGGCCTCTGGAATTATGATAAAAGCAATCGGAAAAAATGGAAATCACATCATACGGTTCCGGTTGAAATATCATTTAATAATGATGTCAGTGAGATCCTTGCTGATTTGAAAGATGCCGATGTGATTACAATGGGACGGCCCAAGGGTCAAACAATCGACTATCCCCTTACCCGATCTCAGGCCATTGACCAACTCGATTATTTCTGTGAGCATTTATTGGTTCATTTTGGCGACTACCAGGACGCTATGCATACCGGTGAAGTCAATCTCTTTCATTCTAGAATATCCTTCGCATTAAATACCAAAATCCTTGACCCTCGAACCTGTATTAATAGTGCCTTAAAGGCGTTCCGAACACATCGTGAAACCATTAGCATCTCCCAACTCGAAGGTTTCGTGCGTCAGATTCTTGGATGGCGGGAATACATGCGTGGCATGTATTGGATGTTTATGCCCAACTACAAGACAACAAATGAACTCGGTCATCACAATACATTACCGAATTTCTATTGGACCGGAAAAACCAAAATGAATTGTATGTCGCATGCTATAAACAATTCACTTGATAATGCTTATGCACACCATATTCAACGGCTCATGATCACAGGAAATTTCGCACTGCTCAACCAAACCGATCCCGACCAGGTCGATGCCTGGTACCTCGGCATTTATGCCGATGCTCTTGAATGGGTTCAGATCACCAATACACGTGGTATGAGTCAATTTGCTGATGGTGGAAAGATTGCGACAAAACCCTATATCTCAGCGGCCAATTACATCAATAAAATGAGTAATTACTGCGGTGATTGTAACTATAATAACAAAGAGCGGCATACCGATAATGCATGTCCGTTTAACAGCCTGTATTGGAATTTTCTCGACGACAAACGTGAGAAGTTGGCATCGAACAGGCGAATGGGAATGGTGTATAAGCTGCTGGATCGTATTCCGAAAACAGAACTTGAAAAAATAAAAGATAGAGCCTATCAAATCATTATGAATCCCGATGACTATTGATTAACTCCAAATACAGCTGGTTTGGTTAGAACATATTAGAGTACCATCGCGATTATTCATTCAACAAAAATTTGAACCCGAAGTTACTCTGCTTTGATTGCACTTGATTTGCGAAAGGAAAGCCGGTTAATCTTATCAAAACACACTATATCAAATTACCATCGTTTGCCCAGAAATGACCGGAATAGAACATCCATTTTAAATATGTTAATTTTTGTTTAATGTTATAATTAAAAGATTAAACATTTTGTACATTTGGGTGATTTGATAGTAGAAACGACATATACCAATCCTGAACAAGATCAAATTATCAACGATCTCATCGGCAAGCCATTTGGTTTCATGCAGCGATTGCGTATGAATGGCATTGGCTCAAAACGTATGATTATCAAGGATGTGAGTCCGAATATGAAGACTTTGATGAACGACATATCCGATCTGAATTATGCTAATATCGAGTTACGTCCCGGAGGTATCCTGATACGAATAAACAAAGGTTTGAGAACATTCAGCTGGGTCATACCCTATTATCACCTTGTCATCTATAAAACCAATGGAGCGAGCATTCATGCCCAGGGTAAATACATTCAATTCAAAGAGAACCGAACATTTAAAGAGAACAAAACATTTTTCAATAAAATGCTTGATAAAAAAATAGAATTTGATGCACAATTTAGTTTTTATTAATAACAACTCGTTAACCGAATATGATGTTGACAGGATCATCGAGATGGCCTGGGAAGATCGAACCCCCTTCGAGGCCATTAACTTCCAATTTGGTTTGACGGAAAAGGACTTCATCGATCTGATGCGAGGGGAAATGAAGCCATCGAGCTTTCGGATGTGGCGTCAACGCGTGCAGGGAAGAAAAACCAAGCACAACAAACTTAAAACATTTGTCATGGGTCGCTTTAAAAGCACTCAGCAACGAACAATAAATCAAAATAAAATCTCGAAGCGTTAGGGTACTATTGGTTCTTCTTGGCCGACCCTCATCAGCAGAACACTAATATTATGAAAAACGATATTTTAAATCAGAAAAAACAAAAAAGCCCCGCATTGAATGGTTTCAGCTTTAATGAGATTGGAGATGATCACCTTTTTACAAGTCTTGAAACACCGATGAAGGCAAATGCATTTGCCATGAGCGATGCCGAAAAGAAAGAACGCATCTCCATTCTGTTTGCTGAGATTATGGATGTTCTTGGCCTGGATCTTAATGATGACTCGTTAAGTGGAACACCAAACCGTGTAGCCAAGATGTATGTAGAAGAAATCTTTTCAGGGCTTGATCCAAAAAACAAACCGAAAATCGCATTATTCGATAATAAATATCAGTACAACCAAATGCTGGTCGAAAAGAACATTACCTTCTACTCGAATTGCGAACATCACTTTGTACCCATCATAGGTAAGGCACATATCGCTTATATATCTTCGGGAAAGGTTATCGGGCTTTCAAAATTGAACCGCATTGTGCAGTATTATGCGAAGCGTCCTCAGGTACAGGAACGACTTACCAATCAGATCGCTGAAGAACTAAAGTCTGTTTTGCAGACCGACGACGTTGCGGTAATCATTGATGCAAAGCACTTATGCGTGTCATCGCGAGGTGTAAAGGACGACACCTCTTCGACCGTAACCTCCTTTTATGGCGGGAAATTTAATTCAACAACGAAAATAACTGAACTTCAAAACTATATAAATAATTAAGTTATGGATGTAGTAACAAATGCTTTGGAATTTGAACAACGTAAACATGTTTACAAAACAACCAGTGAGCGTATAGTCGCCTCACGAGAAGTGAAAACCCTCATTCTGGATCTGAATGAAATATATAAGACATCAGGGGATCAAAAATTGATGGATCTTATGAAACGGTTAACCGTGATTAAGCGGAAAATTGAAAAACGTTTAAAAGGGCGGCCATTGGCTGCATAACATTATGCAAAAAACCATAATCGTCATAGGCGGCAGCAAAGGTATTGGTCGCGCTATTATCAGGGAGCTACTCCCCGACCATCATATCATAAATATTAGTCGGACAGCACCTGATGTTTCCGATTCTAATCTAACGCACTTTAGTTGTGATGTTCTAAAGGATGAACTACCTGTAATTGAAAAGGCCGACGCCCTGGTTTATTGTCCGGGCAGCATCAATTTAAAACCGATTAACCGATTGAATATCGAAGATTTCAAGAATGATTTTGAAATCAATGTCCTCGGAGCCGTTAAGGCCATTCAACGGTATTTGCCGTTGCTTAAAAACGGTATCGATCCATCAATACTGTTATTCAGTACGGTGGCCTGTAAATTAGGTATGCCCTTCCATGCCAGTATTGCCGCAGCGAAATCTGGGGTTGAAGGCCTGGTGCGCTCACTGGGTGCAGAATTAGCACCAACCATCCGGGTTAATGCGATCGCGCCTACGGTGACCGATACCGATTTAGCCTCAAAACTGTTGCGAAACGAGCGAACCGTTGAAGCCATGAAAGAGCGTCATCCTTTAAAGACCTATCTCGATCCGGAAGACGTTGCACATACTGCGAATTTCTTATTATCGGACAAGGCACGCACCATTTCAGGTCAGATCTTTGAAATGGATTGTGGCATTGTCAGTTTTAAAATATAACTTTATGAATGAGTTTAAATCTTATTTAAAATCAGGTAAATTAGACAACGAAATGACTGAAACCATGGAATTACCTTCTATTTATGACATTGAGATCCGTTCATTGAGCGGTGATCCCATTGATCTCGGTCAATTCAAAGGTCGTCATATTCTCTTCGTGAATGTGGCATCAAAATGTGGATTTACCCCGCAGTACAAAGATCTTCAACTTTTACACGACATGCAGGAGGATAAGATCTCGGTAATCGGTGTTCCGTGTAATCAATTTGGAAAACAGGAACCGGGGCAGGCAAATGAAATCGAAGCCTTTTGTGAACGCAACTATGGCGTTAGCTTTACAATGACTGAAAAAATAATGGTTAAGGGTCGCAACAAACACCCCCTTTATCAGTGGTTGACCCAGTCTGACCAAAACGGGAAGAAGAATTCCAGTGTTAAATGGAATTTTCAGAAATATCTGGTCAATGATAAGGGTGAGTTAGTCGATTACTTTTACTCTCTGACTTCCCCGCTTTCAAAGAAGATCATTAAACATCTCAAATAGAGTTATGGGAATATTTTCTAAACGGCCAAAAGCGGCCCGGCTTCAAAAGAAATATGAGAAACTGATGGCAGACTGGCATCGTCTTTCCACCATTAATCGGGCAGCCAGCGATGCCAAATATGCTGAGGCCCAGGATATTCTGGAGCAAATCGAGGCACTTCAAAAGTAAGTACATGAAACGAATCGCTCTGTTCGCCCTGTTTTTTGTGCTCAATTTCGGAGGCCTGGCAATTGGAAACTGGCTGATGAATAACGGTCCGTCCTCACCCTGGTACATCGCATTGAACAAGGCACCATGGACGCCACCCGGTTGGGTGTTTGGAGCAGCATGGACGATAATCATGATTTGCTTTTCCATTTACCTCGCCAACCTTTTTCAAAAAAAAGACAGCATCAAACTGCGTCAAACTTATTTTTTGGCGCTGTTGATCAATATAAGCTGGAACTATGTTTTTTTTAATCAGCATTTGATAGGCTGGGCATTGATTAATATAATCCTGCTTACCATTTTGATTTTTTACTTTTTCTTCAGATATAATGATAAAACCCTCAAGCGAAGCAGATTATTATTATTGCCTTATATGATTTGGTTGTGTTTGGCAACCTCACTAAACGCATATATACTTATTTACAATTAATATGAAAATTTATACCCTGCATAAAAAGCAAAATTTACCGATTACCGTTGATCAGGCATGGTCATTCTTATCCAATCCCGCGAACCTTAAAACCATCACGCCCGACTATATGAGTTTCGATATTCTTTCGGGTGCCGACCGGCCCATGTATCCGGGTCAGATCATTCAGTATATCGTCACCCCAATTGGGGGCATCAAGACCAAATGGGTGACGGAGATTACCCATGTAAAAGACGGTAAATACTTTGTTGATGAACAGCGTTTTGGTCCGTATGCATTATGGCATCACAAGCATTTTATAAATCCCATTGAAGGTGGTGTTGAAATGGAAGACATCATCGATTACAAGGTTCCTTTCGGATGGTTGGGACAGTTGTTTCAGCCTGTTCTTGTTAAACCGAAGCTGGAAGAGATCTTTAATTATAGAAAAGGAAAGTTAGAGGAATTATTCGGAACTTACGGGGTATAAATGAAAACGCCTTGTTCCATATTCTGGTTCCGCCGGGATCTCCGCCTTCATGATAATCATGGGTTATACAGGGCTTTATCGGCTGAAGAGCCGGTTTTACCTTTATTCATTTTTGATTCTGAAATTCTCGATAAATTACCCAAATCAGACGCCCGTGTTGATTTTATATATGATACCGTATCCGAAATCAATAAAGAATTGGGCCAAAAGCATAACAGTCGTTTGGAAGTTCGATACGGAAAACCTTTAGATGTTTTTAAATTACTGTCAGGGGCATTCAACATCAAAGCCGTTTATACGAATCATGACTATGAGCCTTACGGTATAAGCCGCGATGCCGAAGTTGCCGCTTATCTCGATAAGCAGCAAATTGAATTTCACAGCTGTAAGGACCAGGTTATATTTGAACGAAATGAGGTCGTCAAAGCCGATGGTAATCCCTATGTGGTTTATACGCCCTATATGCGTCGTTGGTTTGACCGGTTTAAACAAGAAGATCTATCTTCATTTCCTTCTGAGAAAAAATTAAACCGTTGTATTGAAGGAGCTGAAACTGAGATCCCCACATTGCAAACCATGGGTTTTAAGCGTTCCGATCAAAAAATTCATCCATTCACGGTTTCTCCGAAGCTAATTCAGGATTATGAGGCGACCAGGAACTTTCCGGCTATGGACGCCACATCCCGTATTGGACCTCATTTGCGTTTTGGTACCGTCAGCATTCGTGACATGGTTAGAAAAGCCAATCGGGAATCGAACGCAACATTTTTAAAAGAACTGGTTTGGCGGGAATTCTTCATGCAGATACTCTGGCATTTTCCGCAAACAAAAGACGAGAGTTTCAAACCTAAATACGATCGTATTGTCTGGCGAAATAATGAAAAGGAGTTCGATGCATGGTGCAACGGTCAAACCGGATACCCGCTGGTCGATGCCGGTATGCGGCAATTAAATGAAACAGGTTTTATGCACAATCGGGTTCGTATGTTGACCGGTAGTTTTTTATGTAAACACTTGTTGATCGATTGGCGTTGGGGTGAGGCTTATTTTGCTGAAAAGCTTCATGACTATGAAATGGCCAGCAACGTAGGAAACTGGCAATGGGTGGCTGGATCGGGTGTCGATGCATCGCCTTATTTCAGAATTTTTAATCCCACAACTCAGATTAAAAAATTCGACAAGGATCACGAGTACATAAGGCAATGGGTACCCGAGTACCAGGAGCCTACTTATCCAAAACCCATTGTCGATCACAAAATGGCGAGGGAACGATGCCTAACTGTTTATAAATCAGCATTAAATTAACTTTTCTTTAAAAAACTCGTCTTCGGTTTAATCGTAACTTTAAGTTCAATCTTAAAATTCAATTATAATGAATGTACCGGAAGTAAGCAGTCGCACTCAGGAAGTGGCTAACCGCTTAGTAGAACTCTGCAGAGAGGGACGAAACGTGGAGGCCATTGATGAACTTTATCACGATAATGTCGTGAGTTGTGAAATGGACAACTGGCCAGGAGGTCCGAAACAAATTGAAGGAATTAAGCAAGTTGTTGAGAAAAATGAACAATGGATGGACAGTGTAGCGGAAATGCACAGTGGAAAAATTTCCGATCCGGTGGTCGCTGGAAATCACTTTACCATTAAAATGGATTACGATGTAACCTTTAAAGAACAAGGCCGACGTAAAATGGAAGAGTTAGGTGTTTACCAGGTCGATCAAAGTGGTAAGATCGTAAAAGAGCAGTTCTTCTATGATGTTTAATAAACGAACTTTACAGGCGCCATTTGAATCATCTTATGGCGCTTTTTTTATAGGCTGAATTTCGGTTAAAAAAACTATCTTTAAGTCTCTAATTATTTATTTCCAAATTATGAAAAAACTAACACTAGCCATTCTTTGCTTATCATTTGCGTTTGCCTTCGGACAAGACGGTATGACAAAGACTAAGAAAGACATTATTACTTCCGTTGAAAAACATAAATCGAAGCTGATCGAGATCAGTGATGACATTTGGGCTTTGGCCGAAACAGCGTTTGAAGAGAACCAATCTGCACAGATTTTGGCCGACTACGCCGAGGCCCAGGGATTTAATGTGGAACGCGGCGTTGCAGGCATGCCAACGGCCTTTGTTGCCACCTACGGCTCGGGTCGTCCGGTAATAAGCGTATTGGGAGAATTTGATGCCTTACCCGGGCTCTCACAAAAAGCCGAACCAACAAAAAATCCATTAAATGCGGGTGAAGCCGGTCATGGTTGCGGACATAATATGTTTGGAGCCGCCAGTCTTGGAGCCGCCATAGCGATCAAGGAACAAATTGAGAAAGGCAGCTTTAAAGGGACCGTCAAATTTATGGGGACTCCCAGTGAGGAAAAATACTTCGGTAAGATCTGGATGGTCCGTGAAGGCCTTTGGGACGATGTTGACGTTAATGTAAGCTGGCATCCATCAGCCAAGATCGAAGCCGATGTGCAAAGTTCGCTGGCATTGATCGATTTTAAAGTAGAATTTTTCGGGCAGGCTGCCCATGCTTCCGGGGATCCATGGAACGGACGAAGCGCATCTGATGCATTAGAACTCTACACCGCCGGAATTAATTACTACCGCGAACACGTCAGGCCAACCGTTCGCATGCATTATCATATTCAGGATGGTGGACAGGTCGTTAATGTGGTTCCTGACTATTCCAGGATATGGGTTCGCGTTCGAGATACTAAACGAAGTGGTATGTTACCCGTTTATGAACGCGTCAAGGAAATGGCAGAAGGCGCAGCTATTCTCGCGAATGTTGATTATAAGGTATCCTTGATATCGGGCATCTATGAAGTTCTTGTAAATCGTGAAGGTGGAAAAATCATGCAATCGAACCTGGAGTTACTCGGTCCGATTGAATATACACAGGAAGAAATGGCCTTCGGAAAGAAGATTCAGGAAATGACCGGTAAAGATCAAGTGGGTATGGACAGCGCGATCAAGCCGCTCGAGGCTACCAAGGAACATCCCGGCGGCGGATCAACCGATGTAGGTGATGTGAGTTGGAATGTAGCCAATATAAACCTGGGAGTCACGACGGCTCCGAAAGACACCCCATGGCATTCATGGGCTGTCGTTGCCTGTGGTGGAATGAGCATCGGGCACAAGGGAATGATCTACGCATCGAAAGCTATGGCCATGACCATGTCTGATTTATTTGAAAATCCGAAATTGGTTGACGCTATTAAAGCCGAATATGAAAAGCGTAAAGGAACCGAAGTTTATGAGGCTATGGTACCTGAAGGTCCACCACCGATAAACGCCCAGGGAAATTAAACATCCTAATTGTGATTTCACCCAATGAAGCCAAATAGACTAAAAAAAATAGCTAAAGTAACCCTGATCGTGATATTGGTCTGGGCCGGGCTTACAATTTGGGTGCAGTATAGTGGAAAAGAATTTGTTAAAACAATAGGTGCCGAACCTGCCCTTGCGTCGGCACTTATTGTATATAATCCCGATCCGATTTACAATCTTGATGAGCAGGTATGTACGAGTTTTGCCATGGGATTGAAACAACTGCAAATACGTTCGACGATAAAAAGCGTTAAGGCTGCCGAAACACAGCAGCAGGACTATGATCTTTATGTGTTTTGTGTGAATACTTATAATTGGACACCTGATTGGCGATTAACCAATTTCATTAAAGAGCATCCAAAATTAAAGGATGCGAAAGTCGTGGCATTGACCGTTGGTGCCGGAGCAACCATGCGCGCCCAACGTAAACTCGAATGGCATCTCAGCGATCGTGGCGCCGATTTGCTGGGCTCGGAAATGTACTGGTTACTTAAACCCAATGATGAAGCCAGGATGAAGGAAAAAAATGCTGAGGTCGCCCAGGATATGGCGATGAATTTTGGCAAGCGTATTGGTAGTCTGATCGCCGAAAACAGAAATTAAAATGTTATGTCTTTTTTACGAATTTGGTCAGAATAACGATATGCTGACCCGCGACCTTACCTTCAATATATTCAGAATTTTCAGGATCAAGTGAAATTCGACGCACTGCGGTACCTTGCTTTGCAACTAAACTCGATCCTTTAACCTTTAGATCTTTTATTAAAACCACTGAATCCCCTGATTGAAGAACGGCCCCGTTAACATCCTTATGAACGATCTCGGGATTAATCAGATCGTCTTCTGCCCTGGCCCAGGCCAGAGTTTCAGCCTCCATATACATCATTTCCATGAGATCTTTTGGCCAACCATGATCTTTTATCCGGTTAAGCATACGCCAGGACACGACCTGAACCGCCGGATTCTGATTCCATATGCTATCGTTTAAACATCGCCAATGGTTGAGATCCATCAAATCAGGATCTTCGATCTGATTGAGGCATGTCACACAAACCAATACTGCATGGTCGACATTCTCAGCCACTTTAGGCGGTATGATATATGCAGAAAGGTTTTGATTTGCAGAGCAAAGTTCACATTGTGAATGGCTTCGGTCAAATAACTCTTGCTCAAGGCTCATAGTCTATCAGGTACGCTCAATATGGGCACCGATGGCCCTTAATCGTTCATCGATGCGCTCATAACCGCGATCGATTTGTTCGATGTTATGAATAACGGAAGTGCCTTTTGCCGAAAGCGCAGCAATCAGTAAGGAAATACCCGCTCTAATATCGGGCGAGGTCATTGTGGTTGCCTTTAGGGAAGATTTAAAATCATGCCCGATTACGGTTGCCCGATGCGGATCACATAAAATGATCTTGGCTCCCATGTCGATAAGCTTATCAACAAAGAATAACCGGCTTTCAAACATTTTCTGGTGCACAAGAACACTTCCCCTTGCCTGGGTCGCTATAACAAGGACGATACTCAGCAGGTCCGGGGTAAACCCGGGCCAGGGTGCATCGGCAATGGTCATAATCGAACCATCGATAAAACTTTGTATCTCGTAACCGTCGTTATGAGCCGGTATATGAATGTCATCACCTCGACGTTCAACAGTAATACCTAATTTTTTGAATACCAATGGGATTTGTCCCAAATCATCCCAACTCACATTTTTAATGGTGAGTTCGCTTTTGGTCATGGCGGCCAAACCTATCCAGCTTCCGATCTCAATCATATCCGGAAGCATGGTATGTTCTGTACCTCCTAATGATTCAACACCTTCTATTTCCAATAAGTTTGAACCGATGCCCTTTATAGAGGCCCCCATGCGATTCAGCATTTTGCATAATTGTTGCAGGTAGGGTTCGCAGGCTGCGTTGTATATGGTCGTTCTTCCCTTGGCGAGCACTGCGGCCATAACAATATTGGCCGTTCCGGTCACGGAAGCTTCGTCAAGGAGCATAAAGGTTCCTTTTAGTTCATCGGCTTCAACACCATAAAAGTGATCTTCCCGATTGTACCTGAAGTTGGCTCCGAGGTTGATAAAGCCTGTAAAATGAGTATCTAAGCGCCGTCGGCCGATTTTATCTCCCCCCGGTTTAGGGATATAGCCTTTTCCGAATCGAGCCAGCAATGGTCCGACAATCATAATCGAACCGCGTAATCCACCACCGTCTTTTCTAAAACTCTCGGTTTCCAGATAGTTTAAATCAAGATCATCAGCTTGAAACGTGTATGACCCCGAGCCGATCTTCTCGACCTTCACCCCAAGATTCTTTAAGAGGTTGATCAATTTATTGACATCAACGATATCAGGAATGTTGTGCAGAGTAACCTTTGCTGGAGTCAATAGAACAGCACATAGGATTTGCAGAGCTTCATTCTTTGCACCCTGAGGTGTGATCTCACCCGTCAAGCGGTGTCCACCTTCAATTTTAAATGTACTCATGAATTATTTGGGAACTTTATGAATTAATAGCGCTTCCGACTGCGACCGCCCTTTTTCGTTTTCTTACTACTCGGGCGTTTCTTCGTCCGCAATAAACTCGACGACGCACTCAGGTCCTCCGATCGTCCTTTAAGATTGATTTCACCATCAGAAAGCTCGAAAAGATGTTCAAATATTACGTCATCTTCAACGGTATCCTTGTTCCAGTTCAGGAAGCATTTTTTCATATGATTGGCAATCGTCCAAACAAGGGCTTCTTTCATATCGCCTTCTTCCCACGTACGAGCCACATCGATCATGGTCTTAATATTGTTGCCATAAAACCGATATTTCGGATGATTTTGAGGATATCCCAAAGGTTCGGGACGAGCCTGAAGAACCTCCTTAGACGGTTTATCATAAGGGGAATCAGCATCCAATTTAAAATCAGACATGATGAATAATTGATCCCACAGTTTATGCTGGAAATCCGGCACATCACGAAGATGCGGCTGCAGGTTACCCATCACATCGATGATGGCCTTGGCCACCCGATTGCGTTCTTCTTTCGTCTCCCTTGATGTCGCGTAGTTAATCATTTTCTGAATATGTCGACCATATTCAGGAATGATCAATTGCTCACGTTCGGTATTGTATTCTAAATTATCTATAATCAAAACAATAAAATGAAGTTAAAAACTAGCCAGAGAAGGTTATTTTTCTGACCTCTGCAAAGTACAAAAATAATATCAAAACTTACAGAGAAATTACACCTTCAACCTTTTCACTCACCTCTATATACTTTGAAATGACCGCGTCCGGATCTTTCATGACTACATTTATGGAAACACTGGTATATGTACCGTTCTTTGATTCTGTGGTTTTAATCACGGCTCCGCTATGATTAAATATAGTCTCGATCGTATCAATCTTATCCCGATCGCTTTTAACGATGAATTTATACAAATATTGAGACGGCCAATTGGTCGAGTCCTGCAATTGTATGCGAAGTTTGTTGTAAAATTCTTCTTCTTTTTTTTTATCGTTCATCACTTTGAGTTGAACCGTTCGTAAAGATACGGCCCAGCAATTTTATATTTGGGTTTTTATTACGAATTTTATAGCTAAAATTATACCACATTTGAGTTCAAGACGTATTGTCATTACAGGAGGCCCGGGAACCGGAAAAACCTCGTTGATCAATGAGCTGAACAAAAGAGGGTTTCGATGTCTTGAGGAAATTTCCAGACAGGTAACGATGGAAGCGAAAAAGGAAGGAATCGATCAGTTGTTTTTAAGTGATCCTTTGTTGTTCAGTGATAAACTGCTCGAAGGGCGCCAAAAACAATATTTGGAAGCTGGCGCGATGGAAGGACCGGTGTTTCTTGATCGCGGAATTCCAGATGTGCTCGCCTACCTCGAATATGCCAGACATCCCTATCCCGATCATTATATCGATGCATGTCGAAAGCATGTATATGATCATGTTTTTGTTCTGGCGCCATGGCAGGAAATCTATGAAAGTGATAATGAACGATACGAAAGTTTCGAACAGGCCATACAAATTCACGATCATTTATTACGTACCTATTCGATTTATGATTATCATTTGAATGATGTGCCTTTTGGTTCAGTAACTGACCGTACCGATTTTATATTGAGTATTGCTGAGAAATTTTAATGGAACAAGCTATCAACATCCTTGAACGATACTGGCGATTCACCAGTTTTAAACCCCTACAGGAAGACATTATAAATGCTGTGCTGTCAGGACAAGATGTTTTTGCCTTGTTACCTACGGGTGGTGGAAAATCACTTTGCTATCAGATACCGGCCTTACAAATGGAAGGCATCTGTCTTGTCATTTCTCCGCTTATCGCCCTGATGAAAGATCAGGTAGAGGCCTTAAAAGAAAAGGGCATTAAGGCTTTAGCGCTCACCAGCGATTATAGAGCAGAAGACATCGACACCATGCTCGATAATTGTATTTATGGCAATTATAAATTTTTATACCTGTCGCCCGAACGTTTACAGCAAGATCTGGTTCAGGGCCGGATTAAACAGATGCATGTAAACCTTATCGCTGTTGATGAAGCTCATTGCATCAGTTCATGGGGACATGATTTCCGTCCGGCTTACAGAGATATTTCAATACTGAGGGAATTTCATCCCGAAGTCAATATGATCGCCCTTACAGCAACTGCCAGACCGAAAGTGGTACAAGATATAACAACGGAACTTCAGCTTCAAAACCCACAGATTTTCAAAAAATCCTTTAAACGCGAGAATTTAGCGTTGCAGGTATTTGATGAGGAGGATAAATATGAGCGGCTGGAACGGCTTTTAACAAAGCATACCGGCTCATCAATCATTTATGTGCGTAATCGGAAGAGCACCGTTCATATCAGCGATTATCTGAATTCTAAAGATATAAGCAGCGTCTATTATCATGGCGGACTTGCTAATAAGGAAAAAACTGAACATTTTCAGGATTGGAAATCGGATCGTGTTCAGGTGATGGTGGCTACCAATGCCTTTGGAATGGGAATCGACAAGGCCGATGTTATGACGGTTATACACATTAACTTACCTGAAAGTCTGGAAAGTTACTACCAGGAGGCCGGTCGGGCCGGGCGAAACAGTGAACCCGCCTATGCCGTAATTCTGAAAAATGAGGCTGATACCATTCGGGTTAAGAATCAATTCTTAAAAGTTTTGCCTGATGTAAAGTTGGTAAAACTGGTTTACCATAAACTCTGCACCTATTTCCAGGTGGCTTACGGCGAGCAACCCACTGAATCATTTGACTTTAATTTTGATCATTTCTGTAAGCACTACGAACTTAATGGTATAACAGCTTATAACGCCTTGAAAATACTGGATAGGAATAGTATTATCGCGATGAATCACCAGTTTGAGAATCAAACGAATATGCAAATACTGCTTGATACAAAAGCCCTTTTTGACTATATGGCGAAACGAGGCCATGTGAAAGAGATTCTTCAGGCATTCCTTAGGACCTATGGTGGCATTTTTGATATAACGACAAAGGTAAATATCAACCTGATTGCAAACAAAGTAAACCGTGAGGTTCCGGATGTGATTCGTGTTCTCAGACAACTTGAACAGGATGAAGTCATCGATTTGACAATAGCTCAAACCGATGCTCGAATCACTTTTTTAGAGCCACGTGAAGACGATAAGACGGTTAATCGAATTTCGCACATCATTGAACAGCAAAACAAACTAAAGCATGATCAAATCAAAAACATGTTAAAATTTGTAAATAATGATCAACAATGTCTTAGTATACAATTGTTGACTTACTTTGGAGAAAAAGACGTTTCGCCCTGCGGTATATGCACGGTTTGTGATACCGAACCTGTTCAAACGACACATACAAAAACGGTAGAAGACATCTCCCACATTCAGACTTTGCTCGCTCAGTCTCCCCTGAGTTCAAGACAGATATTACAACAGTCCCGTTTAAGTGAGAAACGGCTAACCCTTTTAATTAAATTGATGTTAGAAAAAAATTTAATTGGCATTACCGAAACCAACACCTATAAACTCTTAACCAAATGAAACGTGAATTAAATATCATATTCATGGGTACACCGGAATTTGCGGTAAGCAGTCTTGAAGCCCTTATTGAAAATCATTACAAGGTCGTAGCAGTGGTTACGGCTCCAGACAAGCCTGCCGGGCGGGGACGTAAAATGAATACTTCCGCGGTTAAGCAATACGCGTTATCAAAGGGATTAACAGTTCTTCAACCAAAGCGCCTGAAAAACGAGTATTTCCTTAAGGTATTACAAGCCCTTCATGTAAACCTCATAGTGGTTGTTGCCTTTAGAATGCTGCCTGAATCGGTTTGGCGGCTGCCAAAATATGGTACCTTTAATTTGCACGCATCATTATTGCCTCAATATCGGGGAGCAGCACCGATCAACTGGGCGATTATAAATGGGGAAACACAAACCGGGGTAACCACCTTCTTTATCGATGACAAGATTGATACCGGAGAATTGATTTTGAAGCGGGAAGTCGAAATTGATGCGGACGAAACAGCGGGTAGCCTGCATGATAAATTAAAGGCTATGGGAAGCCAGTTAGTTATAGAGACGGTTAAATTAATTGAACAAGATGACGTATCGACCAAACCACAATCCGAGAACTCCGAGTTAAAGTCGGCCCCCAAACTCAACCCTGAAAACTGCAAAATCGAATGGCAAAAATCTCAAAAGGCCGTTAACGATTTAATTCGTGGACTCTCACCATATCCG
Source organism: Flavobacteriaceae bacterium (assembly GCA_013003555.1). Lineage (GTDB taxonomy): Bacteria > Bacteroidota > Bacteroidia > Flavobacteriales > Flavobacteriaceae > SHLJ01. The sequence continues at coordinate 11,137 of JABDIV010000048.1, read as the reverse complement.
GCGGCCTGGTGCATTTTAAAAAACGGTGAGGAAACCCAACGGATAAAAATCTATAAAGCTGAACGTATCGAAAGTGAAAATAAAGCCGAGGCGGGAAGTATCCAGGCGGATAAAAAATCTCTATTGGTTGCATGTGATGATGGATGGATTTCTATCCTTGAATTGCAGCTAGCCGGAAAGCGAAAAATGGATATAAAATCCCTCCTAAACGGATATGCCTTTGCAAGCGAAGCAAAAATGCTCTAAACCCTTATTGGGCTTGCGATTGCTAAATTTCAACCAAGTGCAGCCTCCTTTATTAACAATTGCCTGAAGTTATCAACAAAAAGGCCCATTTTCCGCGCTATTACTTGCGTGAATGGGGAATAGACATAAATTTGTAGTGGTTTTAACAAAAAGTTCGTTAACCCAAATTAATAATCATTAAAATTTCAATTTATGAACAAAACAGATTTAATCAATGGAATGGCAGAAAATGCTGGGATCACAAAAGCAGCTGCTAAAAAAGCATTGGACTCTTTATTAATAGATATAGAGGGAGCATTACAAAAAGGAAACAGAGTGTCTTTAGTAGGTTTTGGATCGTTTTCAGTTTCGAGAAGAGCTGCACGAGAGGGAAGAAACCCGCAAACTGGTAAGACTATAAAGATTAAAGCTAAAAACGTTGTTAAGTTTAAATCAGGTTCTGATTTGAGCGATGCCGTTAACTAAGTTTAAACGAACTCAATTATAAGGTCCATTCTTCACGATGGACCTTTTTTTATTCCGTATGCTGAACTTGCATATTCCACAAATATGTTTTAGATTTAGATGTAAATCATTGTCCTGTGATCCATATCAGTCCTAAGAAAGGTAACCTTCTAATTGCAGAGCCCTCTATTTTGGGCGACCTTTCATTCAATCGATCGGTAATTCTATTAGCTGACCATAATGATGAAGGTTCGGTCGGGTTTATTCTGAATAAACCTCTTGATTATTCGCTAAGTGATCTTATTCCTGAAGTCATATCTGAAATAACAGTCTTTAACGGAGGACCTGTTGAACAAGATAATTTATACTTTATTCATACGGTTCCGGATTATATCCCGAATAGCATCGAAATTTCGAATGGTATCTTTTGGGGCGGCGATTTCAATACAGTGATCGAGTTTATCAATAAAGGTGAATTGAATGAAACCAATGTTCGTTTTTTTCTTGGTTATTCGGGTTGGGATGCCAACCAGTTGAACGATGAACTCAATTCAAATTCCTGGATACTGACCGAAAACATTTATGATTCAGACATCATCGCTAAGAGTGATAATAGCTTTTGGAAAGAAAAAATGTTAGAACTCGGCGGTGAATACAGCATTTGGTCTAATGCACCTGAAGATCCTTCCTACAATTGATCTTTTAAACGACTGTTTAAAGCCTGGGTTAATCTTTTAGCAACACTGTTTATAAATATTTTTTTACGATACTGACTAACTGGCGCTATACCGGCGATGCAGTTGGTAATAAACAATTCATCTGCTTTTTGTAATTCAAATGGTGAAATAGATGCTTCGACAAGTTGAAGATCACCATCGGCTTTAACAAGATCTATTATTTGTTTCCTCATAATGCCCTTTAAGCATCCATCTGATAAGGGTGGTGTTTTTATAATATTATCTTTTACCAAAAAAATATTCCCGTTTAAAGCTTCAACTACCATTTTATCGGTATTTAGCAACAGGCAATTTTCTAATTGTTGCTCCTTTGCGTATATGCCCGCTAAAATATTTATCAGCCGATTATTGGTCTTCAGATTAGACAATAAACCCGGAGGTATATAAAAATCCTTATACAGGTCGACAACATATTTTTCGGTTATCGCCTGGTATTCAACACGTTCTAGTTGACTAACCTTTATCAGATAATCGATATCATTTGTTTCAGGCGTATAGTATCCTCCTGATTTGCGGCTGACCATTAATTTAATTCGTACAGGATGATTAGCCAATTCATTTGCTTCGATAAGTTTAATCATCTCCCCTTCCAAATATTCAGGGGTAAAATTCATAGGAATTTCCATTCGAAGAATACGCATTGTAGCCATTAAACGGAAATAGTGATCTTCCCAGAATAAAATCTTTCCCTTAGCATATCTTAAAGTCTCGAAAGCTGCGTCACCATATGTGAAACCCCTGTTGTTTATAGAAATACTGGCCTCAGAAGATGGGATGATGGTACCGTTAATATTTATCATAAAAAACCCGCTTAAAGCGGGGCAAAGATATGGTAATTTCGGATGAAATTTAACCAGAGCCAAGAATCTGTTTCAGGGAAGATATTTGGTTATCCCAAAGCATTTTGGTCTCGTCTATTTCATCTTCTTCTGCAAAATCGGTCACCATTAGAGAAACATCCTTCGTAATCTCATCAACCTGAATGCGTAATTCAAAGAAGATCGAGTTATCATCTTCATCTTCATTGTTCAACCATTTGAACTTTATTCGTTCTGCCGTTTTCTTACTGATCATTTTAGCTTGCTCTTCGCTGTCATCCCAAATGAAAGTAAACAACTCCCCCCTTGAATTCACATTATCGGCAAACCATTCCGACAATCCGGATGGTGTTGATAAATACTGAAATAGAAGCTGCGGTGAAGCGTGAATCGGGAACTCAAGCTCAAATTTGATCTTATCGCTCATAGAGGTATTTAATATTAGGAAGTCAATATATACATTAATTAGATACTTTTAAAATAAATTAAAAATATTTTGGGCGGGTGTGGTTTGAAGGCTTGAATTTAGTTTTTATATTTGCAGCCATTATTAAGCGGCGAGGTAGCTCAGGTGGTTAGAGCGTCGGATTCATAACCCGGAGGTCACGAGTTCAAATCTCGTTCTCGCTACAATCAAAATAACCCGGATACGAAGTATCGGGTTTTTTTATGGGCAAAAATGAAAGCTCGCTTTTATTTTGGCAGATAAAAAGAGCCCAATGAAGTGAAGCTTCTAGGGTTATTTTGATTGTAAGGCTTCCTTTTTGGATTCACCGAAGGTAAATCTCAAGTATTTGGAAAGTCAGGGTAAAGGCTTGGATCAACCTTCAAATTCACTGAAAGCAAAGCTTCAAGGGTTATTTTGATTGTAAGGCTTCCTTTTTGGATTCACCGAAAATAAATCTCAAGTATTTACTCAATAAAGTTAAGCGTTTTGGTCAGCTTTTAAATCTAATAAAGCATAGCCTCATGTATCTCCACATCATAAAACTTGCAATGACATCTTTTCTTACAAATGTTAACAAAACATGTATTTCATCGATTTATTATGCATTTTATGGATAAATAGCCTATTAAAACCATATATTGCAATCGATTTTTGAACATCAATTAATCTAAACCCCAGATCTGATGAACCGAACTCTACTCGCTTTCTTATTGCTTATACTCTGTTTTTCAAGTAGTTATAGCCAAAAAACCAATTTTGTAAAGGCTCAGGAATCGCTCGATACAAATGGTGAAGTAAACTTTACTTTTAAGGCCGACAATCAAGCCCAATTCCAGGAAATCATACAATTTTTATCGATTAGCCATAAGCACGTGGATAAAAATAAACTTGAAGTTGAAGCCTATGCCAATCCTGAAACATTCAATCAATTCCTGCAATACGGTCTTGATTATGAGGTAATTTCCTCAATTCCAGAATTCGATCCGCATAAATCGTCTTCAACCAAGAGCACCCAGGCATGGGATACCACCTGGGACGCTTATCCAACCTATACCGAATATGTTGCGAAAATGAACTATTTCGCTACTACATATCCATCGATTTGTACTTTAGAAACAATCGGAACGACTGTTAACGGACGTTCTTTATTTGTTTTAAAAATCTCTGATAACGTTTCAACCGACGAGGCCGAGCCCGAATTTTTCTATAGTTCTTCAATGCATGGCGATGAATTAGCCGGTTTTCCGCTGATGATCAGACTTATCGATTATCTCCTAACCAATTACGGTAGCGATGCCGAAGTTGACAATCTGGTGAACACTACCGAGATATTTATTTGTCCGAATGCCAATCCAGACGGATCTTATGACGGCGGTAATTCAAACATTATCTCCAACCCCACGCGTGCGAATGCCAACGGACAGGACCTCAACAGAAATTATCCGGATAATCAAAATATCGGTCGTATTAACGGAAATGGTGGCAATACCAGCCGATTGCACTACGACAGTACCAACAATCACTACGAGCCGGAAACCGAAGCTTTTATAAAGTTTGAGGAATCACGTAACATCGTATTGGGTGCAAATTTCCATGGTGGTGTTGAGTTGGTTAATTACCCATACGATAACACTTATAATGAACATGTTGATCATGATTATTTTGAACGTATTTCGGTTGAATATGCAACCAATGTACATAACGACTCTACCGATCCAACCTATATGATGGTCGATTATGATTCAGGCACATATCCAAGTCCGGGTGTTACGCATGGTGCAACCTGGTACGTTGTTTATGGCGGACGCCAGGATTATATGAATTTTTACAGGCATTCAAAGGAATTGACTATTGAGTTGTCGGACACTAAATTTCTTCCCGGGAATCAATTGCCCGATCATTGGGATTGGAATAAGCAAGCATTTCTCGACCTGATTAAACAAGCCAACTACGGTTTACAGGGTAGCGTAACTGACGAATCGGGCAATCCTCTAGAAGCCAATGTAACCATTAGCGGTCATGATGATATGAATTTAAATACCTGGGTAACCTCCCATTCCCAACTCGGTGATTATTACCGTCTTCTTGAAGCAGGCAGCTATAACGTCACTTATGATGCTCCGGGTTACACTTCACAAACCATTCCGGTAACGATCGTGAATAATGCTGCAACGGTTCAGAATGTAACTCTTGCTGCTACTACGGCCGACCCAACAGCTTCTGACGCCACAATATGCGAGAATAGCACCGCAGATCTGAGTGCCGCTGGAACAGGAGTATTGAATTGGTATTCGAATGTTGATGATACCGTACCTGTTTTTACAGGCACCAATTATACATCTCCGGCCCTGACATCAACAACATCATATTTTGTTGAAGATGTAATTACAAGACCCAATGTCGGTGAAACCGGCAATACTGCAAACGGTGGTTTTTTTGCCGGTGGTGAAAATGATCGTTATTTGATATTTGACTGTACGGAATCGGTTTTGTTGAAGTCGGTTGAACTCAATGCACAACAAGCCGGTGAAATAGAAATCCAACTTCAGAACAGTGCCGGTAACTTAATAGATTCGCGTGTAATCATTGTTGAATCTGCCGGAATCAAAGAAGTGACCCTTGATTTTATAGTTCCGGTTGCAAACGATTTAAGACTGGCCAGTGCCGAAATGTCGACTGGTTTCAATTTATTCAGAAACAATTCATTAGCCGGGACCAACTATCCTTATACCAACGGTCCTATTACCATAAAAAACAGTAACGTTAGTACAGATTATTATTATTTCTTTTACGATTGGAAAATTGCACCTATAAAAAGTGCGCGTGAAGAAGTAATTGTTAATGTCGATCCACTTCCGGTTGCGAATTTTACACATGTGGTAAATCCAGCCGATAATGGTGAAGTTACTTTTACGAACACCTCATCAGATGCAGATACTTATAGCTGGGATTTCGGAGACGCCTCAGGCTCATCAACCGATACTAACCCGGTATACACCTATGCAGCTTCAGGCACATATGATGTGATACTTACGAGTACAGATCCACTTTGTGGAAGTGATCAGGTAACTATCCAGGTAACCGTAACGGTTGGTACCCTCGGACTTGAAGATGACTCCCTGAATACCCTTCGAATTTACCCAAATCCATTCCAGTCAGAGCTCGTTATTGCTCTTCCAGGAGGATTTAATCCATCGGATTTGAAGATTGACTTGTTCGATATCCGAGGACGATTGGTGCATTCAGCATTTGAAATAGCAAATAACGATTTACAAATAAAGAACCTAAACTTACTTTCTGCCGGAACATATTTACTGAAGATCATGGACAGTGAATCCGGACAGAGCCTGGTAAGACGAATAATTAAACAATAATATGTAAGTGTTCTAAGACCGGATCAATGAGGTGTGTGCCTCTGAAGATATGCACCTCATCGATCCAAATTTAATCAGTTTTAATACGTCCCAAACTTAAAACAAGATCTCATGAAAAATTTTAACCTGCTTATGAGCGCCCTCTTCCTCTTGCTGGCAGTAACGACAGTCTCCGCACAAGGAACACTTACTGTAACTGGAAGTGGTTTAACCATAACAAATGGCGATATAACTCCAATCACTGCCGATGGTACTGACTTTGGCTCGATTCTCGTTGGAGCTAATAATCCCAACACCTTTGTTTTAGACAATACGGCCAGTGGCGGTAGCCCGGGAAACAGACTCAATGGTATTGTAGTTACCATTACCGGATCAACAGATTTCACCCCGGCCTCGGCCTCATTAGGAAATCTTACTGGAAACGGAACACCACTGAATCATATTATCACGTTTACACCAAGTAGTGCCGGTTTAAAAACAGCGACTGTAACCATTACGTTTACAAATGGTACTAATTCGCCATACACTTTTGCCATTCAAGGAACCGGAGTAACACCAACACCTGAAATTGACATAACCGGTCTTGGTATTTCCATAGCTGATGGGGATACCTCACCATCAACTACCGATGATACCGATTTTGGGAACTCTTTGATCGGAACTCCGGTAGCTCATACATTTACGATTTTAAATAGTGGTTCTGCTAATCTTAATTTGGGAGTAACCTCAATCACTGGAGCCAACCCAGGTGATTTTACAGTTACAACGGCTCCGGGAACACCAGTAGCACCTTCTGGTAGCACTACATTTGTCATAACATTTAATCCAATTGCCCTTGGAACAAGAACGGCAACCTTTTCTATTATTAATGATGACGCAGATGAAAATCCATACAATTTCGATCTCCAGGGAGTTGGAACAGTTCCGAGCCCTGAAATGGATGTTCAGGGAAATGCAACTTCAATTGCCGATGGTGATACAACCCCTTCCGTAACCGATGATACTGACTTTGGCAATGTGGATGTCTTAGCAGGAACCAACGTCAATACATTTACAATACAAAATACAGGTACCCTGCAATTAAATTTAACTGGGGTTTCACCTTATGTTACCATAACCGGTGCGCATGCCGGAGATTTTACTGTAACAGCTACCCCCGCGAACGCAATTGCGAGCGGTGGTGCAACAACTACATTCGATATAACCTTTAATCCAAGTGCCCTCGGATTGCGAACGGCTACGCTTACGATCTTAAACAATGATGCCGATGAAAACCCCTATAATTTTGATATACAGGGAACTGGAGTAGACCTTTGTGGTGGTTATGTGAGCAGTTTCCCATATACCGAAGATTTTGAATCAGGCATTGGGTTATGGACACAGGATACAGGTGACAGTTTCGATTGGACACGTCAAACCGGTGGAACGCCGACAGCAAATACGGGTCCAAACGCCGCCTCAAATGGTTCCTATTATATGTTTACAGAAACCGATGGGAATTTGAGCAGCACCGCCAATTTTATTTCACCATGTTTCGTATTAACCGGAACTACTAATCCGCGTCTTACCTTCTACATTCACATGTACGGAAGTCATATGGGTACCTTAAACCTGGACCTGAGCACAGATAGCGGAATAACTTATCCAACGAGTTTATTCGCTCGAACCGGAGAGATTCAAAATTCAAATAACTCGGGCTGGATACCTATTAGTGTTGATCTTAGCGCCTACGTTGGTCAGACTATTAAAATTCGCATCCAGGGTAATACAGGAAGTAATTCAAATAGCGATATGGCTATTGATAATTTCTCAATAACTGAAAGAAGCGAGCCGACTTCAGGACCGGGTGGTGTAACCTCCGATCTTGCTCTATGGTTGAAAGGAACTGACGGACTTTCTCTTACCGACGGACAAAGCGTTTCAACATGGGCAGACCAGGGCCGAGGCTCAGATGGTCGGGTATTGAATAGCGGTCAGGAACCAACCTACCGCGATAATGCAACCAAAAACATCAACTTTAATCCAGTCGTTGAATTTGATAATTCCTATAACACCTTTACAGTAGATGGCGATTATTCGTACGACGATACTTCCAGGGAGTTTATCACAGGAGACTATGGGTTTTACACAGAAGAAATTTTCGTCGTTTTAATCCCTGATGATACACCCATCAATAACTCCTTTGGTTTTATGGATGTATTTTGCAGTGATGCGCATGTAGAAACCAATGCAACAGATGCCACCGGAATTGGTTTCGGTGACTACTCCGGTAGAATAAACAACGAAATCATTGCCTATGCTCATGATACCTTCAGCGGTGCTGGAGATGGCTATGCAGTTGCGGAGATTGGAACCGGATCGAGCTATGATAATACCGGAATTATCAATACAAGAAATAATTCAGCCGATACTCAGCAAGAGCTCTATTATAATGCCAATGATATTGAAACCACTCAAAATGATGTGGCCGAATATATGAACACCGATGATTCGCGATGGTGGCTTGGACGAAGTGAAGGATGGGAAGCATCCCTTAACGCGAGAGTAGCAGAAGTGATCACTTACCGATCACGGCTGGTTGATACCGATCTCACACAAGCGCGTAACAGGGTTCAATCGTATTTGGCTATAAAATATGGCATTACACTTGGTGTAAATGGAACCTCACAAGATTACGTGAATTCAAATGGAACTGTCATTTGGGATCAATCCGTTAACGCCGGTTTTAATTATGATATCGCTGGGATCGGTCGGGATGATAACTCAAATCTGCTTCAGAAACAGTCAAGTAGTGTGAACAACGCAACAGATGTAAGCGGACCAATCGAAGGTGTAATAACCATGGGGCTTACCGATATCTACACAACGAATAATGAAAATATAACCACCAATTCGAATACCTTCAATGATAGGGAATTCCTTATTTGGGGTAACAATGGCGCGAACCTTAATGGGGCTGCTATTAGCATTACCGTCGATATGAGTACCGATATTGGTGATCCCGGACTAATAACCAACGTATCATTTGAGGCCATTCCAAGAATCTGGAAAGTGGTTGAAAACGGAGGAGACGTGTCTACTGTTAAAGTATCTATCCCTTCAAATGCGGTTAGAACAGCCACCCCACCAGATGGCAGATACTTGATGTTTATATCGTCAACCGGAGTCTTTGATCCGACTGCTGATTATAGGGTTATGACCGAATCAGGTAGCACCCTGACAACCGAATATGACTTCGACGGAACCGAATACATTACCTTTGGCTGGGCACCTGAACGTGTCTTTGAACGTTCGATTTATTTCGATCCGGCCAATCTCGATTATATCGACATGGAAGATAATCTGGATCTCGATGCTACAGGTTTCACTTTATCGGCCTGGGTGAACAGAGGTTCGAATTCCGGCGACAAATCAATCCTTTCTAAACGGGATGCTACCTTCACTGAAGGTTATGATATGCGCATATTGAATACAGGTGAATTGAACGTGAGATGGCGAAATGGTGCAGGTACTATGCAATCTATCACCTCTTCTGTAGTGATTCCTACAGATGAATGGCATCACCTGGCCGTAATATATGATGGAACAGCAGCTACGCTCTATATCGATGGTGTTGCTGATACCTCTGAAAACAAATCGGCCCCGGCAGTGACGAATCAGTCCTTTTTTGTCGGTGCAGCTGGTAAAACAGCCACTACAGCATACTTTCATGGCAATATCGATGAGGTACGCGTATGGGATTCAGCCCTAACAACTACCCAATTACGTTATATTATGAACCAGGAATTGGAGGACAATGCCTCATTTGTTGGTGGTAAATACTTCCAAGATCTATCGATATCTCCCACAAAGGATGATACAGCAACTTTACCCTGGTCTAATCTGGCCGGTTATTACCCGATGTCTACCTATACCTATACAAATACAAAGGATGAATCCGGTAATGGCATCCAGGGTTCATTAAAGAATTTGAAGACCGTTGACTGGCAGACAGCTCCACTTCCCTATAAGTCTACTCAAACCGGTGACTGGGATAGTGCCAATACTTGGCTTAACGGAGATGTACAAACCATTCCGGGAACAACGTCAATTGTTGATGCTGATATATCGGTCGATTGGAATATTGTACAAATCAATCACGATGTGACCATAAAGAACGATTCTGACTTACCGGGAGCCAATGATGGCAATCGAAATATACTCGGATTGTTTGTCAATGCGAATACACTAACCGTTGATGGCGATACAGCTGCTGGAGAAGGCTATGGATTGACAGTTACACACTATCTTAATCTTGATGGCGATATCGATCTCGAGGGTGAATCGCAGTTGATCCAAACACAGGGAAGCGACCTTGAAGTTGCCAGTTCAGGAAGACTTGAACGAGATCAGCAAGGAACGGCCGATCTCTATACCTATAATTACTGGTCAGCTCCGGTTGGTATTAGTAACATCACGTCTAACAATAACAATTATACTTTGCCCGATATCTTGAAGGATGGTGGACTAAATGTGAACTTCTTAACCAGTGGATATGACGGCACGGATACAACTCCTGTTGGTATTGCCGATTACTGGATATGGAAATTTGCCAACCAATTGGATGATGACTATGCTTCATGGCAACATATGAGAAGCAGTGGCACGATTAACGCCGGTGAAGGCTTTACAATGAAAGGTCCGGGTTCAGGTGGTATTCTCGACGACCAGAATTATTCGTTCCTCGGTAAACCCAACAATGGTGATATCAATCTAACAATTTCAGCAGGAAATGATTACCTGGCAGGTAATCCTTATGCTTCGGCGATTGATGCTAACCAATTTATATTGGACAATGGATCGATCATTGCCGGTGCAGGAGCAACAACGGGAACCTTATATTTCTGGGAACATTGGGGTGGTGGTTCTCATAATCTCGCAGAATATCAGGGCGGATACGCCACCTATAATCTTTCAGGTGGAACGCCATCGGCAGCACAGGGCACCAACGATCCTGATGTTGGAACCGGAGGAACCCCAACAAAAACACCAGGGCGTTACATCCCGGTCGGACAAGGCTTTTTTGTTGTC
>JABDIV010000046.1 GCA_013003555.1 Flavobacteriaceae bacterium | reverse complement strand
TATTTGCCGATTTCACAAAAATTGATTTACAAATTATAAAAGATTTAATTTCAAATGAATCAAGATTATATAAAACCAGATAATTGGAGTTTGATTGAAGAAGGATTTGAACCAGATCGTGTTAAATCCTCAGAAAGTTTATTCAGCCTCGGTAACGGTGCCATGGGACAACGTGCTAATTTCGAAGAGCAATATTCCGGGCCAACCTTCCAGGGAAGCTATATCGCAGGTGTTTATTACCCGGATAAAACTCGGGTTGGCTGGTGGAAGAATGGCTATCCTGAATATTTTGCTAAGGTATTAAACGCCCCGAACTGGATTGGTATCAATGTGACCATCAATAACGAACCACTTGACCTGTATCAATGCAAATCAGTTGACGATTTCCGAAGAGAATTGAACATGAAAGAGGGTTGGTATAAAAGATCATTCGTGGCCACGCTTAACAATGATGTTAAGATAAAGGCAGAGGTTTTGCGATTTCTAAGTCTCAGCCACGACGAGGTAGGTGCTATTGAATATAAGATCACGCCCTTAAGTGGTGATGCCGAGATTCAGGTTCAACCCTATATCGATAGTGGGATAACCAACGAGGACACCAATTGGGATGATAAGTTCTGGGATACTTTTGATGTTTCAGTAGATGATGAAGGTGCATTTATACAGTCCCGTACCATGAAAACGCACTTCTACGCCTGTACCTTCATGAACGCGCACCTTCAGCTCGACGGGAGGCCTTTAGATTCGCAACCCAGAACCAGTAAAAACTCAACATATGTGTCGTTCACTTATGATATCAATGTTAAAAAGGAACAAACCTTAACATTGGTTAAATATGGTGGTTATACGGTTGATCGGGATCATGACAAATACGAACTCATCACTGCTGCAAAACAAGCCCTTGCCAACGTAAAAAATTTAGGTTTTGAGGCTTTGCTTGAGCATCAACAAAAGGCCTGGAAAGCCATCTGGGATATGGCGGATATAACTATAGAGGGGGATCAAAAGGCTCAGCAGGGTATACGCTTTAATATTTTCCATTTAAACCAGACTTACCTGGGTACAGATGCACATTTGAATATCGGACCGAAAGGATTTACAGGAGAAAAATATGGTGGAAGTACCTATTGGGACACTGAAGCTTATTGCATTCCGTTCTATATGGCCACAAAGGATCAGCATGTTGCCAGAAATCTTCTGGAATACCGCTATAATCATTTGGAAAAAGCCATTGAAAATGCGGAAAAACTAGGTTTTTCGAATGGAGCAGCCCTGTACCCGATGGTTACGATGAATGGTGAGGAGTGTCATAACGAATGGGAAATCACTTTCGAAGAAATACACCGAAACGGTGCGATTGCCTTTGCCATTTTTAATTATCATCGATACACCGGCGACTACAGCTATATCCCGGAGAAGGGCATGGAAGTTTTAATAGCGATCGCCCGGTTTTGGCATCAGCGGGCAACATTCTCGAATCAGAAAAACAAATATGTCATTCTCGGTGTCACTGGTCCGAATGAATATGAGAATAACGTAAATAACAATTGGTACACCAATTATATCGCCAGGTGGTGCATCGAATATACGATTGAGAATATCTCCAAAATCAAAACTGAATATGAAAACGATTTTATGCGGATCATGCATAAAGCAAAATTGTCTGAAGCCGAGATCCAAAAATGGAAAAACGTTGCAAACAATATGTATTTCCCGTATTCGGAGGAGCATAAAATATTCCTGCAACAGGATGGCTTTTTAGACAAAGAACTCATTGCTGTTGATCATCTGGATAAAGCGCAACGGCCGATTAATCAATATTGGTCATGGGATAGAATTTTGAGATCACCATATATCAAGCAGGCCGACGTCTTACAAGGATTTTATTTCTTTGAAGATCATTTTTCAAAAGAGCAACTCAAAAATCATTTCGACTTTTATGAACCGTTTACCGTTCACGAAAGTTCACTGTCTCCTTGTGTTCATAGTATACTTGCCGCTAATCTCGGCCAGATTGACCAGGCTTATGCATTTTATTTGAGAACATCAAGGCTCGATCTCGATGATTACAACAAAGAGGTTCATGAGGGTCTTCATATTACGAGTATGGCCGGTACCTGGATGAGTGTTGTAGAAGGATTTGGAGGCATGCGGGTGAGAAATAATAAGTTGTCCTTTAATCCGAGTATACCCCGGGAGTGGCGATCGTATTCGTTTAAAGTAAATTTCAGAGGCCAAATCATAAAGGTTATAGTCAATAAAACGGAAACCCTATTGGAACTCGAAGGTGAGCACGAAATAGATGTAATTATAAACGGAAATCTTGTTAAAATTACACCTGATAAACTTGTAACAATAGTTTGAGATGAAACGTATTAAAACTTTAATTTTAGTGTTTGCCCTTGTCCTTTTTAATTCATGTTCAGAAGGAAAAAAAGATACTATGTCAAATTCAGAACCACAGGCGGTAAGCAATAAATTTTTGAATCGGGTAGAACCACCAAATTGGTGGGTTGGCTTTAATAATCCTGAATTGCAATTGTTGGTACATGAGCCTGGAATTGGGAAGGCCGAAGTTGAGGTCTCCTATCCCGGAGTGGAACTTAAAGACGCTCATAAAGCAAGAAGCTTGAACTACCTGTTTATCGACCTTGAGATCAATTCGAATGCCAGAGCCGGTAAATTTGACCTTGTATTTAAATTTGAGTCCGGTGAAGAAAAAGTTCACACCTATGAACTTAAAGAGCGTGAGCAAGCAGCAGCTGACTTTATCGGTTTCAATAGCTCGGATGCCATATTTCTAATCACCCCAGATCGCTTTGCAAATAGCGATCCATCTAATGATTCCTTCGAAGATCTGAAGCAGGTTGGTATTGACCGGACCCATGATTATAAGCGCCATGGCGGCGATATTAAGGGGGTAATTGATCACCTCGATTATATCGATGAGTTGGGCTATACGGCCATCTGGCCCTGTCCGTTATTGATCAATGACATGCCTCAAGGTTCCTATCACGGGTATGCCATTACAGATCTGTATCGTATTGACCCGCGTTTCGGACAATTAAACGACTATCTCGAATTATCGGAACAACTGAGAGGCCGTGGGATGAAACTCATTATGGATCAGGTGGCAAATCATTGTGGATTGGAGCATTGGTGGATGAAAGATCTTCCATTTGACGATTGGGTAAATAATCAAAAACGATATGAGGAAAATAAAGACAATTGGAACTGGGAGAATACCAAGTTTTCCAATCATCGAAGAACGACTAACCAGGATTTATATGCTTCTGAAATCGATAAGCAGGGCATGACTGATGGCTGGTTTGTAGACGCCATGCCCGATCTAAATCAGCGAAATCCTTTTATGGCAAAGTACCTCATACAAAATAGTATCTGGTGGATAGAAACAGCAAAGCTCGGCGGAATCAGGCAAGATACCTATCCCTACCCCGATAAGGATTTTATGAGTGAATGGGCGGGTTCAATTATGAACGAATATCCCAATTTTAATATCGTCGGAGAAGAATGGAGTTATAATCCTTTGCTCATCGCATATTGGCAGAAGGGTGCGAACAATAAGGATGGTTACGATTCCAACCTGAGATCAACCATGGATTTTGCCATGCAGCGGAAAGTAGTTGAAGCAATAAATGAGGAAGAGTCATGGGATAAAGGTCTGGTAAAAATCTACGAAGGATTAGCCAATGACTTTATTTATCCAAGTCCGAGGGACATCATGGTTTTTCCCGATAATCATGATATGAGCCGTATCCATACACAATTAAATGAAGACTTTGTAAATACGAAAATGGCACTGGCCACCTTCGCTACATTGCCACGAACCCTACAGATGTATTACGGTACTGAAATACTCATGAACGATACAGCCAAACCCGGAGATCACGGTTTGATAAGAACCGATTTTCCAGGTGGTTGGGAAGGTGACCTGGTTAATGCATTCACTGGCAAAGGTCTTACTAAAGATCAAAAAGAAATGCAACAATTCATGAAGGCCGTTCTGAATTTCAGAAAGTCGTCCGAGGCTATTCATAATGGCCAAACTATTCATTTTGCACCGGAAAATGGCACCTATGTTCTTGCAAGGATAATTGATGCTGAAACCGTTGTTTTGATACTTAATAAGAACGAACAGCCCGTAACATTAGATTTAAATCGATTTGCCGAAATTGGACTGAAGGGAAAATCTCTTAAGAACATTATTAGCGGCGAATCTTTTTCCTGGGGTGAGGAGATAAGATTTGAAGGAAGGGGTGTCACTCTTTTAACCACAAACCTTGATTAAAAATTGAAACGATTTAGTTTTTTAATCGCGTGTTTTGTCTTTCAACTTAGTGTAGGACAAGTCACTTTTGTGATTAACGATTTACCGGAAGATCACGATTTTGACCAATCAATATATATCTCCGGTGATTTTGAAGAATGGTCGGGCGGCAAGGAAGACTTTAAATTGATTAATAATGGTAATCAATATAGTATCACCCTTCCCGGTGAATACTGTAAAATCTTGTTTAAGTTTACCTTAGGCTCATGGTCTACGGTTGAAACGAATACCGACGGAAGCGCACTTGATAATAGAGTTTACAACTGTACGAATGGTGATGAAACCGTTAGCATTTCAATCAGGGGCTGGACAATTCCCGGAAGCTCAAAACCGGTTAAATCGACGGCAAGGGAGAATGTTCAGATATTATCGCATGAATTCGAAATTCCACAACTCAATCGTAAAAGAAAAATTTGGGTCTACCTTCCTGCAGATTACAGCAATTCTAATGAACGTTATCCGGTGTTATATATGCAAGACGGGCAAAACCTTTTTGATCAGGCTACATCATATGCAGGTGAATGGAACGTCGATGAAAGTATGGATCGAATTACCGAGAATACAGGTTTTAAGGCAATTGTTGTTGGTGTAGATAATGGCGGGGAGCTTAGAATAAATGAATATGTACCATGGGTAAATCAGAGGGTTCCTAAGCCCGAAGGGGAAGCCTATGTGCAATTTCTGGTTGAAACCCTGAAACCATATATCGATAAAAATTTCAGAACTAAAAGTGATACCGATAATACAGCGATAATGGGAAGCTCACTTGGAGGATTGATATCCCATTATGCCAGTTTAAACTATCCGGGAGTATTTGGAAAAGCCGGTGTATTCTCTCCATCGTTTTGGATCGCGGAAGACGCCTTCAAATTAGGCCAAGAGAATAGCAAACGGGATACTATGCGAATGTATTTCCTTATGGGTGACCAGGAGGGCGAACGGGCAGTTCCTGATATGGACAGAATGATCGACCTGATGAAAGTATCCGGATTTACTCAAGGCAATATCAGGAGAAGAGTGGTTAAAGACGGGCGACATAATGAAAAGTTATGGCGAGACTCATTTGAAGATTCCATTCTGTGGTTATTTGAAATTGAAAAATCAATTTTGGGCAATCCTGATCGTAGTTTTGAAAGTATCGAACAAACTGACCTTGGAGTAGAAATAAAAGTAAGTGATGGAAAATATTTAATCAGGTACTATTCACCTGAAATAGTTGAAACGACTTTTATTCCGAATGGTCAGGAATTTAAAGAGGAATCACATGCGGTCGAATTAAAATCGAGAACACCTATTAATA
Source organism: Flavobacteriaceae bacterium (assembly GCA_013003555.1). Classification (GTDB taxonomy): domain Bacteria; phylum Bacteroidota; class Bacteroidia; order Flavobacteriales; family Flavobacteriaceae; genus SHLJ01. The sequence continues at coordinate 95,755 of JABDIV010000046.1, read as the reverse complement.
AAATCATGGAAGGTGAAGAAGGTCTTATCGTTAATTCTGGCGGTATTGACCTGATTGTAAGTAAGTCCCCATTTCAAATCGCCTATTCTTATAAGGATCGAACAATACTTTCAGAGAAAAAGGGGTATCACAAAACTGATTATGGCGAAGCTATACAGTTTAATGTATCGCAAACCGAAGTGCTATATGGGGGAGGTTCGCGTGCCTTAGGGATGAACCGTCGGGGAAATAAATTACGGCTGTACAATAAAGCACATTATGGTTATGAATATCGCTCACCATTAATGAATTTTTCAATGCCTATTGTGATTTCTTCAATGAAGTATATGGTTCATTTTGATAATGCTCCAATTGGGTATCTTGATCTCGACAGTAAAATGGATAACACCATTACATACGAAACCATTTCGGGACGAAAGACCTATCAGATTGTAGTTGGCGATTCCTGGTATGATTTATTGGATAACTATACCGACCTAACCGGAAAACAACCTTTACCACCGCGATGGGCCTTTGGTAATTTTGCAAGTCGTTTTGGCTACCATTCCGAGGCTGAAACCCGTGCGACAATTCAAAAATTTAAGGATGATGAAATTGCTGTCGATGCGGTGATACTTGATATATATTGGTTCGGGAAAGATATAAAAGGCCATATGGGAAATCTTAAATTTCTCAGGGATTCTTTTCCAAATCCCAAACGAATGATCGAAGATTTTAGGAATAAAGGTATAAACACTGTCCTGGTTTCTGAGCCATTCATCTTAACATCATCGAACCGATGGCAGGAGGCAGTTAATAATAATGCGCTTGCTGTTGATTCAACAGGAAAACCGGCAGTATTTGATTTTTACTTCGGAAACACTGGTTTAATCGATCTTTATAGTAAGACGGGAAAAACATGGTTTTGGAATATTTATAAGGAATTAGCCGAAATGGGCGTCACAGGAGTTTGGGGTGATCTCGGTGAACCCGAATCACATCCATCTCATTTAATTCACGCTACGGGAACAGCCGATGAGGTACACAATACCTATGGTCATGATTGGGCCAGACTGGTTTATGAAGGCTATAAGAAAGACTTTCCGGAACAACGACCATTTATTCTGATGCGATCGGGCTACTCAGGCTCACAGCGGTTTGGTTTAATTCCATGGTCAGGTGATGTGAGCCGATCCTGGGGAGGGTTCTATCCACAAACGGAAATCGCTTTACAGATGGCCATGCAGGGAATGGGGTATTTCCATTCCGATCTCGGTGGATTTGGAGGAGCCAATCTCGATGACGAATTGTATACACGCTGGCTTCAGTATGGTGTCTTTCAACCTATTTTCAGGCCACATGCCCAGGAAGTAGTGCCATCAGAGCCCGTTTACCGGGAAGCAAAAACAAAAGCCTTAGCCAAAAAATCGATTGAATTGCGTTACCGCCTGTTACCATACAATTACAATCTTGCATTTGAAAACAGCAGACATGGCACTCCTTTAATGCGGCCCTTAATGTTTGATTACCCGGAAATTTCGAATTTTCTTGAAGAGGACAAGACCTTTTTGTGGGGAGATGCATTTTTGATCTCTCCTGTTCTTGAACCTGGGTTAGACGTGCAGATGGTCAATATGCCTCCAAATTCGGTTTGGTTTGATTATTATACTGACCAACGTTTCGATGGCGGACAATTAATGGAAGTTCCAACGCAAACCGATCATATTCCAACCTTTGTAAAGGCTGGTTCATTTGTACCGATGGCAGGGGATATGCAAAATACTACCGAGTATGAATTTACGTCAATTGACCTGCATTATTATCATGATGCGTCAGTCACCGATAGCTATTCAACCCTTTACAATGATGATGGAAAAACGGTGAATGCCTTTAGTAAGGGTGTTTATGATCATCTTCAGTTAGAATCTTGCTCGACGGGTAGTAAGTTAAAGTTTGAATTCAGTAATAAAGCAGGATATAGAACAGACCCAGTTGAAATGGACATGGAATTGATCGTTCATAATGTTGATCGAATTCCAAAGGTTGTTAGGTTAAATTCAAGGCGGAATCCTTTTATATATGATCAAGCATCGAAAACACTGAAAATCCCGTTACAATGGGACACTCAGAAGAAAATTAAACTTATAATAAAATCAAAACCATAAGATATGCGTCATACATTTATCTGTATTTTGATAGGGATATTGGCGTTTTATGCTTGTAAAACAGAACCTGAAAATCAAGCGCAAGACATGATTGATAAAACACGTAAAAAAGAAGTGATTTACCAGGTATTTACCAGGTTGTTCGGGAATACCAATGCCAATAATAAACCATGGGGAACCATCGGAGAAAACGGAGTTGGGAAGTTTAATGATTTTAATGAAAAAGCCCTCGCCGAGATCAAAGCTCTTGGAGTAACTTATATCTGGTATACCGGAGTGCCTCATCATGATGTTATTACCGATTATTCAGCATATGGTATTTCAATTGATGACCCCGATGTGGTCAAGGGAAGAGCGGGTTCGCCTTACGCTGTTAAGGATTATTATAATGTCAATCCCGATCTTGCATCCAATCCGGCCAGGCGACTCGAAGAGTTTGAGGCTCTGATTAAGAGAACGCATGATGCCGGATTGAAACTCATAATCGATATCGTACCGAATCATGTCGCGCGAAATTATAAAAGTTTATCCAAGCCAAATGGTATTGCTGATTTTGGTGAAAACGATAATAAAAGTGTTGAATATGCTAGAAATAATAACTTCTATTACATACCTGGCGAAGCTTTTAAGGTCCCAGAATGGAAGAATGGTTACCAGCCCTTAGGGGGTGATTCACACCCGTTGATAGATGGGATGTTTGATGAGGTTCCGGCAAAATGGACCGGGAATGGATCACGGTTGGCACAACCAGATATGCATGACTGGTATGAGACGGTTAAAATAAATTATGGTGTTCGGCCAGATGGCAGTTACGACTTCGAACTGCTGCCCGACGAATATGGCTCAAAGGATTATACCGAACATTACGAATTCTGGAAGGAAAAAGATGTCCCCGACTCTTGGATCAAATTCAGAGATATTGCATTATACTGGATAGCTAAAGGCGTAGACGGATTTCGTTACGATATGTCGGAAATGGTTCCCGTCGAGTTTTGGAGCTATATGAATTCAGCCATAAAAATGAAAAAAGCGGATGCGTTCCTGTTGGCCGAGATATATAATCCTTCTGTTTACCGGGATTACATCCATAAAGGTAAAATGGATTACCTCTACGATAAGGTGCAGCTCTATGATACCTTAAAACATGTCATGCAAGGACATGGGCGTACCGATAATATTCCGCCCATCCAGGAAGAATTGAAGGATATTGAACACCATATGCTGCATTTTCTTGAAAATCATGATGAACAACGTATCGCGAGTCCGGATTTTGCCGGTAGTGCCGAAAAAGGAAAACCGGCAATGGTGGTTTCAACTACGATTAGCAGTTCACCAACCCTGGTATATTTTGCCCAGGAGCTCGGTGAGCCCGGCGCAGAGGATGCAGGCTTTGGAAAACCGACACGGACATCCATTTTTGATTATGTAGGAGTTCCCCATTTGCAACGCTGGGTAAACGATAAAAAATTCGATGGAGGACAATCTAAAGCTGCAGAACTGGCCCTTCGTGATTTTTATAAACGCTTGTTGAATTTTACTATCAACAGCTCTGCACTTGCAGGCGAATACCGGGATCTGCATGGATTAAATCAGGCTTCAACTCAAGGCTACAATGATAAGGTGCTTTCCTATGCGAGATGGAGTAATGATGAACGCTTAATCGTTGTCGCTAATTTTGATCCTGATAATGCCCGGGAATTTCAATTAAAATTACCGCAGGAGCTCATTGCAAACTGGAATATGAGCGAAGGGAAATACACAATGACAGATCAATTATATGGTGGGTTTCAAACAGAACTTATTTCAGAAAGTGGAACCGCAACAATAAATATTCAATTGGCACCTTTACAATCACTTATTCTAAAACTCGATTAGTAAACATGAAAAAAATTCTTCTTTTTTCCCTCATTATTCTGCAATCATTAATGGGTTGCAAGGAAACGAAAAACGAAACTGTAACTTCCGATAATGAAAAAGGGATTTCTCAAAGCAGTACCATCCAGTCCTTTGATTGGGAAAGTGCAACGGTTTATTTTCTCCTTACGGACCGCTTCAATAATGGTGACCCGTCTAACGATCTGAATTTCGAAAGGGGTGAAGAAACCGGATATTTACGTGGTTTTGAAGGTGGGGATCTGAAGGGTGTCACCCAAAAGATCAGCGAAGGCTATTTCAATGATCTCGGGGTTAATGCCATCTGGATGACACCTGTTGTAGAACAAATTCATGGCGCCACCGATGAAGGAACCGGTCTTACCTATGGATATCATGGTTACTGGACAAAAGACTGGACGGCTATAGACCCTAATTATGGTACGACGGAAGATTTAAAAAAGCTTGTAGAAACAGCACATGCCAATGGAATCAGGGTTTTATTAGATGCGGTAATAAATCATACCGGGCCTGTAACAGGCAAGGATCCGGTATGGCCCGAAAGCTGGGTTCGGACTCAACCCCAATGCGATTACAAATCCTATGAATCGACCATCAGCTGCACCCTGGTGAAAAACCTTCCCGACATCCGAACCGATAGTGATGAAGCCGTGGATCTGCCGCCTCAATTGGTTGAAAAATGGAAAGCGGAAGGCCGATATGAACAAGAAGTCAAAGAATTGGATGAATTTTTTAAACGATCAGGTCACCCAAAGGCACCGCGATTCTACATTATGAAATGGCTGGCAGATTATATCTCCGATTACGGAATAGACGGCTATCGGGTCGATACGGTTAAACATACCGAGGAATTCGTTTGGCAGGAATTCAAAGATGTATGTGATGAAACCTTTTTAGGCTGGAAAGAAAACAATCCGGAAAAGGTCTTGGATGATGCCGGCTTTTATCTCGTTGGAGAGGTTTATGGCTATGGGATATCGGGTGCGAAGATGTATGATTTTGGTGATAAGAAAGTGAACTATTTCGACGATGCGTTTGCAAGTTTGATCAATTTTGATTTTAAATGGAATGCCAAAGAGAATAATTATGAGACACTTTTTAAATCATATTCCAATGCTCTTGAGGGTGAACTTGATGGTTATGGTATTTTAAACTATTTAAGTTCTCATGATGACGGTCAGCCTTATGATCCAATTCGGGAAAAGCCCTTGGTAACAGCCAATTATCTGCTGCTATCTCCAGGGACGGCGCAAATCTATTATGGTGATGAATCAGCCAGAAAACTTAAGGTTGAAGATGCTGTGGGAGATGCCAACCTAAGGTCTTTTATGAATTGGGATCAAATTGATAACAACGATGCTATTCTAATTCACTGGCAAAAATTAGGCAAGTTCAGAAGAGATCATCCAGCTGTAGGGTCAGGGATCCACCAAATGATCACAGCCGAACCCTATGTTTTTTACCGCAGTTTAACAGGAAATGGTGCTGACGATCAGGTCGTTATTGGACTCGATTTAGATAAAGGCGAGAAAGCGATTAGTGTCAGGACTATTTTCAAAGACGGAACGGAAGTTCTTGACACATATTCGGGTGAATTAGCCACAGTTGAAAACGGAATTGCTGTGTTTGATACAGAAAATTCAGTATTACTATTAGAAAAAATTAAAAAATGAGAACGAACAGATTTTTTACAGTATTGGTATTAATTAGCATGATGTCCTGCGAAAAGAACTCGACTTCAAAAGGCATATCATCACCTGACGGAGCTATTCAGGTTAATTTCGATCTGGATGATCAGGGAGTTCCCTTTTATATGGTCCTGAAAGATGGCAGCATAGTGATCGACCGCTCCTATTTGGGTTTTGAATTTAAAGATGTCCCTATGTTGAAATCCGGATTGAAAATATTAAAAATCAGCACGACCTCGATTGATGAGAGCTGGCAAATGCCATGGGGAGAACAATTAGAGGTTGTGAATCGTTATAATGAATTAATCATTGAATTACAGGAAGAAACTGATCTTAAACGGCAATTTAATATTGTTTTCAGGGTATATGACGATGGCTTGGGATTCCGGTATGAATTTCCCGAACAAGCCGGTTGGACCCAGGCATTTATAGTTGAGGAGCAGACCCAGTTCAACCTAACTGAAGATTATAAGACCTTCTGGATTCCTGGTGACTGGGATATTTATGAGCATTTATATAATACAACTAAACTTTCTGAAATCGATGCCATCAGCAAACGAGATCATCCTAATCTGGCGCAGACCTATATCCCCAATAATGCTGTAAACACTCCGGTAACCATGGTAGGGGAAAATGGGATTCATCTCAGTTTTCATGAAGCAGCCCTTGTCGATTATTCCGGGATGACCTTGGGAATTGACGGTGAAAATTTGTCCATGCGCAGCATTTTGGTAGGGTCTGAAAATCAAGATTTTAAAGTAAAACGGGATTTACCTTTTCATACACCATGGCGAAGCATTCAAATATCAAACGATGCTCCCGGTTTAATCGAATCAAATTTGATTGTAAACTTGAACGAACCGAATAAAATAGGAGATGTTTCCTGGTTTAAGCCTATGAAATATACGGGTGTATGGTGGGAAATGCACCTGAATAAATCGTCATGGGATTATGGGATGGAACTGGTTGATGGAAAATGGACCGATACCGGTAAGGCCCATGGCCGTCATGGCGCGACAACTGAGAATGTAAAGCGATTCATCGATTTTTCAGCAGCTAATAACATCGGTGGGGTTTTAGTTGAAGGATGGAATACCGGTTGGGAACGCTGGATCGGATTTCCCGATCGCGAAGGCGTATTCGATTTTATCACGCCTTATCCCGATTACGATATTGAAGAGGTGACGCGTTATGCTAAGGAAAAGGGCGTTGAAATCATCATGCATCATGAAACCTCGGCCGCTACTGAAACCTATACCAAACAGCAGGATTCGGCTTATGCCTTGATGCAGCATTATGGCATGCATGCCGTGAAATCAGGTTATGTTGGAAAGATCCTTCCAGACGGGGAATATCATCACGGACAATACATGGTAAACCATTATAACCATGCGATTGAGAATGCCGTAAAATATCAGGTCGCGGTTAACGCGCATGAACCGATTAAAGATACCGGCTTAAGGCGCACATACCCGAATGCCATATCAAGAGAAGGGCTTCGCGGACAGGAATTTAATGCCTGGGCAAGCGACGGTGGAAATCCGCCTGAGCACCTACCCATTGTCGCATTTACCCGAATGTTATCGGGGCCCATAGATTTTACACCTGGGATCTTCAATATTAAATTCGACGAATACAAGGAAAACAACCAGGTCAATACAACTTTAGCTCAACAACTTGCATTATATGTGGTTATTTACAGTCCGGTGCAAATGGCAGCCGACTTGGTTGAGCACTATGAGGCCAACCCTACAGCATTACAATTCATAAAAGATGTTGGTGTAGATTGGCAGCAATCAAAAGTTTTGAATGGAGAGGTGGGAGATTATGTTACCATTGCCCGGCAGGAACGCGAAACAGCTAATTGGTTCTTAGGCTCGATCACCGATGAAAACCCAAGGGAATTATCGATTAAATTAGATTTTCTGGATGAAGGGGCAACCTATAAAGCTTTGATTTATCGGGACGGGGATAATGCGCATTGGAATAACAATCCGTTAGACCTGATGGTTGAGGAATTAAATGTTGATTCAAACTCGGAAATTTCGCTAAATCTCGCTGCCGGTGGTGGTTGTGCCATCAGTTTTATAAAAGAATAACAAAATGGAGAGCGGTCTAAATGGAATTAGAGAATTAATTATGAACCGGTGTTAAAATAAAATTCTGAACCTTAACCGGAACTATATATCGTTAAATATTAACAATAATAAAGCGCCTCAATTATCGGGCGCTTTTATCCTTTTATTTTTTACTTAATTTGCCGTAGACCAAACTTACAATAAGGCCCATGACCAGGAAGAAAATCACATAGATTATCCCATTAAAAACGGTTCCTGTAATATCGAGCAAATTTGAAACGCCAAATTCGATTAGACGATCACCAAATCCAACAAAAATACCCATCCATAATCCGTATTTAGCGCCATTCGACAGGCTGTGTTTCCCGCGTGCCCATTTCGAATAAATTGTTGAAAAGGCAAAAGCTGTAAATAAACTTCCAAGCACTACATAGAGAAAGTCCGGTGTTTCTCTCATAACTCCCGTAGCTGTTCCCATATAATCGTTTAAAATGGAGTCGGCAATGATTCCCCATAACAAAAATCCGCCCAACACACCCCAAATTGTTGCTGCCAGTGTTGCTAATAAATTCGTTCTTGAAAACATAATTATTGAAGTATTAGTTAGATTTAAATGTAACAAAAATACAGATATGTGCGTCATATCAATATATCTTTCAATTGGTTATAAGGGTGTTATGTAAACGGCCTTTTTACGACTAAATCGAAATATTGTTTATTTTTACAAGACCAATCAACGCGTTATGAATATTAATGACCTCCACGAATCGCCCCTTTCATTGCAAATCAGTTTTAATAAATTGATTGAGCATTATGAGACGATGGCCGAAAGTAAGGATCCTTTCATGGTGGCTAAGGCCGAGCGTGTATTAGAAGCACAAAAGCCATTTCCTGAGTTAAGGTCTGGTTTTACTGACACCGATTCTCTCGATAAGTATAAGGATGCTATTGCAGTTATCCTTGAGGATTCCTTTAGCAATGTGCTTTCAAGAAATGAGATTAAAACGGCATCGGTGCCTTTTCATAATCTTATTTTCAATTCTAGTGAGCGCTTTAAGAATATAATAGCAGCCGCCGGTGATGATTTTGAGCTTAAGATAAAGAACATGCCCGATGATGATATCTACATCATAGGTTGTACCTTAATTCTCAAGTTTTGCTACAATATCGACCTGAGTTTTAAGCGACCATTGTTTTATGAGATTCCTGATACAAAAGGAATAATGCGCTATTTTAAAATTTTATATAACGCCGATTTTACGGAAATCATTCCAACGAAAAAAGCAAAAAAGATTTCCCAGGCAGATGTTGATGAATTACTTGATAATTTTGAAAACATCGACCTTTGGAAGGAAAAGTTTCCACCTCAAAGCTATGTGTATAAAGGTTTTGTTATCAGTAATATTTTCGATGTAACCGACGATCAGTCCATTTCTAATATAAAATCGAATTTAATTTCTGCAACATCACAGAAAGATGAAACACTTGCCGAGGAATTTCAGGAGATTTTCAGGTCGCTGTTTAATTTGAAAGATCTCGAAGTTGGATTCTCTGTATTCAACAAAGAAGAAGGTTTATTTGAACGCGTATATGGAAATGGTGTTGCAAGCTTTTTACTGAATAATAAAGACCATGCCAAATGTGACCAGACATTATGCAAACGATCATACAAAACACTTATCAAGGACAAGAAATTTTACTCGATTTCCGATGTTGATAAATTTTATAAACTGTCGGAAGGCAAGGCTCCGCAATATAAAAGTCTGAAAGAACAAGGTGTTAAAAGTGCTATACTTGCCCCAATTGCATGGGAAGACAGATTGCTTGGAATACTGGAGCTGGTATCGCGAAAACCAAAGGTTCTCAATAGTGTGAATGCCAATCGATTGATTGATGTGATGCCATTTATAGTATCTGAGATTGAACGGTCGAAAAACGAAGAAGAGAACCTTATTGAAGCGGTGATCCAACAGGAGTGTACATCAATTCACCCTAGTGTTCACTGGAAGTTTAAAAAAGAAGCGCGCAACTTTATTAAAGATCAACTTCAGGGCCGTGAGCCATCTTTTAAAAAATTAGTCTTTGAAGATGTTTATCCTCTCTTTGGTCAGATTGATATCAAGGGATCTTCGATGGCTCGTAACAGGGCGACTCAACAGGATCTAACGCTGCAATTGACCGCGGCCAAAGCCATTCTTGAAAAATCGTTTAATAAGAATGGATTACCCATTTATCAGCAGATTATATTTCAGGCTGATCAGTATCTCGATGGGCTGACTGATCATTTTCAGGTAGACTCTGAACAGCAGATTTCTGAATATTTCCGAAATGAAATTACACCATTGTTTTATCACTTGTTGAGTACTGGTGAGTTGGCCGAAGAAATCACAGCCTACTTTAATAGTATCGATGAAAAACTGGATGTCCTTTATAAGAATCGCAAGGATTATGACGATACCATTTCCATGATCAATCGTAAAATGTCCGAAATGCTTGATTACAAGCAGATGGAAGCTCAGGAGATGTACCCCCACTTTTTTGAACGATTTAAAACCGATGGCGTTGAGCATAACCTATATATCGGTGAAGCCATTACCAAGGATGAAAATTTCAATAAAATTTATCTGTATAATCTGAGATTATGGCAGCTTCAGGTCATGGTTGAAATGGAAAATGCATATTACAGGATACAGCATGAGTTCCCGGTAGCTCTGGATGTGGCCTCTATGATTTTGGTTTTTAACCAGCCGCTTTCGATCAGTTTCCGTATGGATGAAAAGCACTTTGATGTTGATGGCACTTACAATGCACGTTATGAAATCGTGAAAAAACGGATTGATAAAGCCTATATTAAGGGTACAAAAAGGCGGATTACCGAAAAAGGAAAGATCACAATCGTTTACTCTCAGAAACAGGATGAAATGGAGTATCTGAGTTACGTTAGATTCCTTCAGTCGAAGAACTATCTGGATGATGATGTAGAAATCGTCGAGCTGGAAGACCTGCAAGCAGTGACAGGATTAAAAGCCATACGTGTTAGCGTGCTGTATCATAAGGATGATAATGATAAGGAATTCTTTACCTACAATGACCTGATGAAGGAACTCAATGCTTAGGCCCCTGAATATTGAAAGGCAACTGCGAAGGCAAGAACGCTAATGATGATCCCAATAATGAACACCGTATAGGTAATTCTCAGGATCTTGTATTTTCTGTTCAGTACTTTTCCCAGGAAATAAAGGTCTTTTTTCATTGAAGAATACAGGTAATCCCGGTCCTGCATCATTTCTCCCATGGCCCATTCAAAATCGTCAAGGCTCATTTTATGAAAATTTCCAAAGAAGATCAAATTGACCTTTTTCTTCTCGACATCCTCCTTGGTGAACTTACCACTGGTTACGTTGGGTCTTGTTGCAATTACCGAAAGGATCATAGCGATAACCGTAAATAGAGTAAAAATTACAGTTGGGTAGATCAAATAGGCATTCGAAGGATTATCAAGTTTCGGGATTAGATTGGATAAGACTAGTGACACAATTATGGCGTTCACCGATAGCAGTATATTCGCCTTTGTATCTGCAATATCGCTTAAGGTGATATGATTTTTCAAAGTTACCCTGAACATGGTCTCAATACCGCGTTCGGGTAAGGCAGCTTTATTTTTTTTAAAGTCTAATTCAGCCTTCTTCTGTTTGAGTTTCGAATGATCAAAACCGAGTTTTTTCTGACGTCTTAGAAGCCAGGCCAGGTTTTTCTCCTTTCCTTTCTGCCAATTATCGAGGGCATAATCGGTATAAAATCGTTGAACATCTTTGAAAAAGTTTATATTCTCATCGATCCATTCTTTGTCTGTAAGCACTTTATTTTTGATCAATTCCAATTCGCCCCTTAACAATCCACTGATGTCTTCGTAGTTTTTGCTGGCAAAATGCGCACAATCGGCGTCCCGAATGATCATTTCAAGCTTATTTTTTGGCTCATATTCCATAACAGTAGCCATGATAAGCGATTTCACTTTATCTATAGATGACTGATCTAATTTCTCTCCATTTAAGAATTCTTCAGCCATCTCGGCACTTCGCACTTCATGTTGATCGGGATCTTTTGTATATCCTATGTCATGAAACCATGCAGCTATCATGAGGTGAAAGGCGTCGTCTTCCTGAACCTTTTCTCCCTCGATCAATTCCTTTGTTTTCTTAACGACCCGTTTCGTATGAGATAGGTTGTGATAAAGAAAGTCAGAAGAAAGTATTTCAACCAAAGTATTGGTGACATAATTTTCAGAAGCACGAACTATGTTTTCCATGTAAATAAGTTATTTTTACTAAAATAGTTAATTAATCTCTTTTATGCGTCGTCATTTCTTTCTGCTATATGTGCTAATTTTATTGCTCGTTTCGTCATGTGCAACATTCAACCCGCAATTTAAAGACGATCAGAATGCTGAAACCTTTCCAAATGATAAGGAAATTGAACATTCATTTTATTTTATTGGGGATGCTGGCAATGCCGAGTTAGGGGGTTCTACTCCCGCTTTGGAAGCCTTTGAACAGGTACTTAATCAAGCCGGTAAAAACAGCACGGCAATCTTTTTGGGTGATAATATTTATGAGCAGGGGTTACCGAAGAAAACCGAACCAGATCGAACTTTGGCCGAACACCGCTTGCAGGTTCAGGTCAATAGTGCCAAGCAATATAACGGTCAGGCCATTTTCATTCCCGGAAATCATGATTGGTATGAAGGGGGGGTCAAGGGATTAAAAAGACAGGAAGATTTTATTGAGGATGCTCTTGGCAAGAATTCCTTTTTACCGGAAAACGGATGCCCAATAGTGAGCCGTAGTATAAGCGATAAAATTGAATTGATAATTGTTGATTCCTATTGGTATATCACCAATTGGGATCGCCACCCGACCATCAATGACAATTGTGAAATCAAGACGCGATTCAGGTTTCTCGAGGAATTTGAGGATTTGATCAAAAAACGACGGGGAAAGACAACCATAGTAGCTATTCACCATCCTATGTTCTCTAATGGACCACATGGTGGGCAATATTCATTCAAAAGCCATATGCTGCCTCTTCCTGTTCTTGGAACCCTCAAGAATATCGTCAGAAAAACCGGAGGAGTAAGTTCTTCCGATCTTCAATATGCAATGTATAATGAATTGAAGACCAGGCTTGTTACCATGGCCCAACATAATAAGAAGGTTGTTTTTGTTTCTGGTCATGAACACAGTTTACAGTACATTGAAGAGGACAATGTCAAGCAAATCGTTAGTGGATCGGGATCTAAATTGACTCCAACACGAAATGTTGGAGGAGGGATTTTTTCCTATAGTACACCTGGACATTCCGAATTGATAGTTTATAACGATGGTTCCAGCCATGTGAAATTCTATTCTGCCGCCGATGATGAGGTCGTATTTGAAACAGAAGTTTTCGGACCCGATAAGAAAGATTTAGTGACCTACCCCAAAGGTTTTCCATCCGAAAAAGTAGCCTCGATTTATACAAAAGAAGAAACAGATAAATCAGGATTTTATAGGTTTTTATGGGGTGAGCGTTACCGGGATATATACAGCACCGAAGTTTTAGCACCAACTGTTGATTTGGACACCTTGTATGGAGGATTGATTCCAATTCGAAAAGGAGGAGGAAATCAATCGAAATCTCTTCGATTACAGGATGGGAATGGAGCTCAATATGTCATGAGAGCTTTGCGTAAAAATGCGGTCCAGTATCTTCAGGCGTTGGTTTTTGAGGATCAATACATAGAAGGGCAGTTTGAAGACACCTCTGTTGAAAGATTATTACTTGACGTTTTCGCAGGAGCTCATCCATATGCACCATTTGTTGTCGGAACTCTATCTGATGCCGCGCAGGTTTATCATACAAACCCGAAATTGTATTATGTTCCGAAACAGAATGCCTTGGGATATTTCAATGATGAGTTTGGGAATGAATTATACATGATTGAAGAGCATACGTCAGAGGGCCATAGCGACAAGGCCAGTTTTGGCTATCAGGATAATCTTATCAGCACAGAGGATATGATGAAACGTATTCATAAGGATGAAGATATTGTAATTGATGAGGAGTCATACATCCGGGCACGATTATTCGATATGCTTATAGGCGATTGGGATCGTCATTCCGATCAGTGGCGATGGATCGAATTCAAGGAAAATGGGAAAAAAGTGTATCGGCCAATGCCAAGAGATCGTGATATGGCCTTCTCTAAAATGTCTGATGGGGCCTTGTTAGGAACGGCGGTTAATTGGATTCCTGCAGCAGCATTATTGAGGAAATACAGTGAGGATCTGATCGATGTGAAAGGGGTTAATGTTGAACCTTATCCGATTGATATGGAGCTGATTCAACAATCAGAAAAGTCGGTTTGGGATGCCCAGGTCAAGCTTATTCAACAAGGGGTGACAGATGAAGTTATTGAGAATGCCTTTCAATTCATTCCGAAGGAAGTCATGGATGAGAATATCGTTGATATCAAGAATAAACTAAAGGCACGCCGTTCAAATCTCCAGGCGATTTCAGACCGCTACTACGACGTCCTAAATAGATTTGCGGTAATTAAAGGCACGGATAAAGACGATTGGTTTGAAATCGAACGTCTAGATAATGGGCAAACTAAGGTAATAGCATACAGAATAAAAAATGGTGAGAAGGATGAAGTTTTCCACAAGAGGATTTATTCAAAGTCAGTAACTAAAGAAATATGGATTTATGGATTGGATGATGACGATATGTTTCATGTGTATGGAGCAGGGGACAAACCTATTAAAATGAGATTGATTGGTGGCCAAAACAATGACACATATAATATTGAAAACGGTAAAGGGATTGTGTATTACGATTATCAATCAAAGAACAACACCTTTGTGACCAATAATGGGCGGAGAAAACTTCGTGAAGATTATGAATCGAATGTATATGATTATAAAAAGTTAAAGAATAATACCAATGCAATCATTCCACAAATAGGATTTAATCCAGATACCGGAATGCAAATTGGAATTGCGGATATTTTCAACAGTTTTGGATTTGAAAGAAATCCGTTTACCTCACAGAATATATTATCTGTAGGGTATTTTAATTCAACAAAAGGATTTGTTGTGGATTACAGTGGCGAATTCTCCAATATCTTTAAGGATGTCAACTTCGTATTAAAAGCTCATTACAACAGCCCAAATTATGCTGTCAATTTTTTTGGATTCGGAAATGAGTCGCCAAATCCCGAAGCCGATGAGAATGATGGCTTGGATGTGGATTTAGATTACAACCGTACTAGGATCAGGACATTTAGCGTCGGACCGAATTTATCATGGCGTGGTCAGGCAGGGGGCAGTTTTATTGCCGGTATTACCTATGAATTGCATCAGGTTGAGCGCACAATTGGACGATTTATTGCAACAATACCTGAAAACGACCCATTGTTTGATAAACAAAAATATTTCGGACTAGATGCAAAATATGAATTTGTTAATAAAAACGACTCAACGTTTCCGACCTTAGGATTATTGGCTGCACTTCAAGCAGGATACAAAAATAATTTTGACTCAGATAACGGATTTGGTTATATCATTCCTGAACTGGGCTTTAATTACAAGTTGGGGGCGGGAGGAAATGTCGTTTTAGCAACTCATTTAAAAGCGCATTTAAATTTTGGAGATGGATTCCAGTTTTTTCAAGCGCCATCAATCGGTGCAAATAATGGATTGCGAGGATATAGAAATGAACGATTTACCGGCAAGTCGGCCTTTGTCCAATCGACAGATTTAAGGTGGAATTTAACGAATCTCAGAACCGGATTTATGCCGATAAGTATAGGTATTTATGGAGGAGCTGATTATGGTCGCGTATGGATAGAGAATGATAATTCTGAAAAGTGGAATAATTCTTTTGGCGGCGGTCTTTTCGTTAATTTCGCAGGCTTATCCTCAGGAAACATTTCAGCCTTTAGGAGTGATGAGGGATTGAGGGTGTCATTCCAACTCGGATTTGAATTTTAATTCAAATTGAACTCATAAAGATTCCCACCACTGCCGTTAGCCCGCTCATCGGCTATGTAAAGCATGTTATTGGTTTTAAAACACAGGCTTTCCTTTTGAGATCGATGGTTAAATGGTAATTCTTCAATACGCCCTGAGAAGAAGTTATCTCCCTTAAATTCGGTAAATAACCAGGCTGATTTTGGTGTTAGCAATACAACCTTTCCCCCATCATCACTTATGTCGGCAGCGGTGATCCAGCAATCTAAATCTTCACATGTGGTGAAACTATCGATATAAGTCGCAATATGCTGGCCACGTTTTGCCGGAACCTTGTACAAATCTGTTCGTCCAAAGTTTCCCCGAACACGGCTTTTAGTGAAGATATAAAGACTGTCGTTGAAGTATAAAAATGCCTCAGAATCGAAATACATCTGCTTTTTCTTGGGCGGGAATTTTGATTGATTGGGATACTTGAAACTGATGCGCTCTACAGCGACCTCATCAAAACGCTCTAAATCGTCTTTGTTTACTTTAAGAATAACGAGATTCTTTCGTTTGCTAAGGTTATTTCCGAAATCGCCTATATAAAGATTCCCTTCATTATCGGTAGTAAGATCTTCCCAATCATGATTTTTTGCATCGATTTTAATCTCGTGTTTAATTGTTCCCCTTCGATCTAATCGATATAATTTGGCTTTATTTCCACTATCATTTAGCATCCAAACCTCAGAACTATCATTCTGACATTCCATCCCCGACACCTCTGCTAACGCATTCGGTAAATCGGCAATAAGCGTTAGATTACCCGTATCGCACGACATGCTTGACAAAATAAGAAAGGCAATGATTTTTTTCACGATACAATGCAGTTTATTATTGTTAAATTTACGGTAATTCGTAATTAAAATTATCCTTTGTGAAAACATTTATTGCCTTACTGCGCGGCATTAATGTGGGCGGACATAAAAAAGTCCCTATGGCCGAATTAAGAGAAATTCTCGCAGCTAGAGGCCTGCAGCATGTGCAGACTTACATTCAAAGTGGTAACGTTGTTTTTCAGTCAGAGAAAAGTACAGTCCAGTTAGAGTCTGATATCCATGAGGCTATTAAAGAACACTTCCGATTTGACGTGCCCGTTCTTGTCAGAACACATCAAAACCTTAAAGACATCCTTGATAATTGTCCGTTTGAAAAAGAAAAAAAAGAAAAAAGTTACTTCACGCTGCTTCAAAGTCCCCCGGAAGCCAGTCGAATGGCAGAAGTTGCCATGTTAGAATATCCGGGAGAAGAATTTGTGGTTACGCCGGAATGCATCTATTATTTTAGTGCCGTTGGATTCGGTAAGGCTAAGTTCAATTGGAAGGGTGTTGAAAGAAAACTGAATGTAAGCATGACAGCCAGAAACTTCAGAACCGTTCAGAAGTTGTTATCTTTGTCCGATCAGAATAACCCAAATGACTGAATCCGATTTTATTCCTGAAGGATACAGCCATCAATTAGAAGATGGTTCAGTGTCCTGGTCCTCACCGAGTAATATTGCCTTGGTGAAATACTGGGGAAAACATGAGCCCCAAATGCCGGCCAACCCATCGATAAGTTTCACTCTCGATTCATGCAGATCAGACACAAAATTAAGTTTTTCTAAACGTAAACATGCCGGGACAGATTTTTCATTTGATTTGATTTTCGAAGGAAAAGAGCAACCGGATTTTAAGCCCAAAATAGCAACCTTTTTTAAACGAATAGAGCGCTATCTCCCGTTTTTAACCGATTATCACCTCGTGATTGAATCATCAAACAGCTTTCCCCACAGTTCGGGTATCGCTTCCTCTGCATCGGCCTTTAGCGCCTTAGCATTATGTTTGATGAGTATGGAGCGAAAGCTTGATCCTGACATGAGTCATGAAGACTTCACACGAAAGGCATCCTTTCTCTCACGCTTAGGATCAGGAAGTGCTTGCAGAAGTGTTGAAGGCGGACTTGTGGTTTGGGGTGATCACGATGACATCCCGGGCTCGTCAGATCTTTATGGTATTCCTTTTCCGTTTGAAATACATGAACGATTCAAATCATATCATGATACCATTCTGTTGGTAGATAAAGGAAAAAAACAAGTAAGTAGTACGCTGGGTCATCAGCTGATGGTTGATCATCCCTTTGGAGAACAGCGTTTTAAGCAGGCGAATTCGAATTTGGCTTTGTTGACCCCCATCCTTCAAATAGGAGACCTTCAGGGGTTTATTCATATAGTCGAGCAGGAAGCACTCAGCCTGCACGCTATGATGCTGACAAGTAATCCTTATTTCATGTTAATGAAACCAAATACTCTGAATATCATTAATTCAGTCTGGGAATTTCGACGGGAAACCGGCCATAATCTTTGCTTTACGCTTGATGCCGGGGCGAACGTACATTTGCTTTTTCCGGATGCGGAATCCGATAAAATTTATGAGTTCATTAAGAATGAGTTAGTTGCGTATTGTGAAAATGGTCATTATATTTGCGATAACGTCGGATCAGGTGCAAAACAAACATCTGACTGAGATACTATGAAAGGCCCACTTTTTTATTCAAAAATTCTACTGTTTGGAGAATATGGTATAATCAAAGACTCCAAAGGACTGTCGATCCCTTACAACTTTTACAATGGTGCATTAAAAATGACGGATACAACGACCGATGAAGCCCGTCATTCGAATACCAGGCTGAGAGAGTTTGTTGATCATTTACGCACTATCGATACCGACTTGGTGCAATTTGATTTCGTTTCCCTTCAAAAACATATCGATGCCGGTATGTATTTTGACTCCTCAATTCCCCAGGGTTATGGTGTGGGAAGCAGCGGGGCGCTAGTTGCCGCAGTTTATGATAAATATGCTCAAAACAAGATTACGGTTCTTGAGAATCTGACCCGTGATAAGCTGTTAAAATTAAAGCTGATCTTTTCTGAAATGGAATCTTTTTTCCATGGAAAATCCTCAGGTCTTGATCCACTTAACAGCTATCTCAGTATACCAATCCTCATCAATTCAAAGGATAATATCGAAGCAACAGGAATCCCTGCTCAACAAAGTTCGGGCAAAGGAGCAGTGTTCTTATTAGATAGCGGCATGACCGGTGAAACGGCGCCGATGGTCAGTATTTTTATGGAAAACATGAAACAGGAAGGTTTTCGTAAAATGCTAAAGGATCAATTCATTAAACATACCGATGCGTGTGTTGATGATTTCCTTAAGGGCGATATAAAATCATTGTTCGCAAATACCAAGCAGCTTTCAAAAATCGTATTGAACCATTTTAAACCGATGATCCCTAAGCAGTTTCATGAGCTGTGGAAAAAGGGCATTGATACAAATGACTATTACCTGAAATTATGCGGTTCAGGTGGTGGCGGTTATATCTTAGGTTTTACTGAAGATTTCGACCGGGCCAAAGCTTCACTTTCTGATTATAAGTTGGAAGTCGTCTATAACTTCTAAACGACATCTTATGCTTTCTCGTAGGCAAAAACACCTGTTGTTGAAATTTTTCAGCATGTTTTCTGTCGTTCGGGGTTACAACATTTTAGTCGTTATCATCGCTCAGTATTTGACTTCCGTCTATATCCTGGCCCACGATAAACCGGTTTCAAAGGTCGTATTTGATCCGAATCTTCTTCTGATCGTACTGGCCTCTGCAGCTACCATAGCCGCCGGTTATATCATCAATAATTTTTATGATTATGAAAAGGACCTTATCAACAGGCCTGAGAAATCTAAATTAGACCGACTGGTAAGCCAGAATACAAAGCTGTCGTTCTATTTTGTTTTGAATTTTATAGCGGCCATTATGGCAAGTTACGTCTCCTTTCGAGCGGTGATTTTCTTCGCGGTTTATATTTTTGCGATCTGGTTGTATTCGCATAAACTAAAGAAATTACCTCTTATTGGAAATCTAGTTTCCGCCATATTAACGATTACACCATTCTTCGCCATTTTTATTTATTACAAAAATTTTGAAACGGTCATCTTTGTTCATGCGGTATTCCTGTTTCTCCTGATATCGATGCGAGAACTGGTCAAAGATTTGGAAAATTTACCCGGCGACATGGCTCAGGATTATCGAACAATACCCATCGTTTATGGTGAGCGTATGTCGAAGATAATGTTGACGTATCTGACCTTATTGACCTTTGTTCCCATGTACTTTCTCATCAACCACTTCAATATCGGGCGCATGCATTATTTCTTTTACCTTAGCATGGCATTACTGATCTTATTTTTATTTCTGCTATGGCGTTCAAAGGCAAAAACGCATTATCTGGCCTTACATAATATGTTGAAGTTTATTATTGTTGCAGGCGTCTTTTGTATTGTCCTGATCGATGCCGAACTATTACTAAATCGTATTTAATATGGGAAATCAACTAAAAGTAGCCCTGGCACAGATTGCCCCGGTTTGGCTAGATAAATCAGCAACATTAAATAAAGTAAAGACCATGATTGAACAGGGCGTCCAAAACGGCTGTGACCTGATTGTTTTTGGTGAGGGTCTTGTTCCGGGATACCCATTTTGGCTTGCCCTTACCGGTGGTGCAGAATGGAACACGGCTGTTAATAAAGAATTGCACGCTCATTATGTGGCCAATGCGGTAACGATTGAAAATGGTGATCTGGATGATATTTGCAGCCTTGCTAAAGCAAATCAAATAGCGGTTTACCTTGGGATCATCGAGCGACCTTTAGACCGCGGTGGGCATAGTATTTACGCCTCCCTGGTTTATATTGATCCCAAAGGTATAATTCAGTCGGTTCACAGAAAGTTACAGCCAACCTATGATGAGCGATTAACCTGGTCTCCAGGTGACGGGCACGGTTTAAAAACACATCCCTTAAAATCGTTTACCTTGGGCGGACTCAATTGTTGGGAGAATTGGATGCCGTTGCCAAGAGCTGCTTTATATGCTCAGGGCGAAGATCTGCACGTGGCCGTATGGCCGGGAAGTGATCACAACACCAAAGATATAACCCGTTTTATCGCCCGTGAGTCTCGTTCGTATGTGTTGTCGGTTTCGAGTATAATGCATCGATCAGATTTTCCTGAAGGAACGCCTCATCTTCAACGTATTTTGGAAAAGGCCCCGGAAGTCCTTGCAAACGGAGGCAGTTGTATTGCCGGGCCTGATGGTGAATGGATAAAGGAACCCGATATTCATACCAATGGATTGATTATTGAATCCTTGGATTTTAACAGAGTTCTTCAGGAACGTCAGAATTTTGATCCTGTTGGTCATTATTCTCGTCCAGACGTTACCAAACTCATTTTAAATACAGAACGACAAACAACACTCGATTTAGAAGGTAATTAGATTTGAATAGGCTACATTTGCCGAAAATTTGAAGGATGACACCTGCACCACATAAAAAAGGCCCGCGATCATTTAAGAAAACCGGCGGTAAAAAGAAGCCGTATCGAAGCAAAACCGGGAATTCAAAGAAATCTGTTCCGGTAACACAATCGGATAAAATTCGGTTGAATAAGTATATCGCAAACTCGGGAATATGCTCAAGGCGCGAAGCCGACATGCATATCAGTATCGGTAGTGTAACGGTTAATGGTAAGGTGGTCACGGAAATGGGCCATAAAGTGAGTCTGACCGATGAAGTTCGCTTTGACGGACAACGTATTACACCGGAAAGGAAAACCTATGTCCTTCTCAATAAACCAAAAGGCTTTGCGACCACAACAAGTGAAACCAAGGGTCGAACCGTCATGGATTTAGTCGCCAATGCCACCAATGCACGAATTCAACCAATTGGCCGTCTGGGCCGAAATGCCACCGGACTTTTGCTGTTCACCAACGATGACGATCTTGTTAGGAAATTCAAGGCATCAAAACATGGCGTCGCGCGCCTGTTTCATGTGGAACTGGATAAAAACTTGAAAATGGACGATTTGAAGGCCATTCAGCAAGGATTGAAGATTGATAACAAATTGGTGGAAGTTGAGGAGATCAGTTATATCGAGAAGGCTCCTAAAAGCGAGGTTGGCATCAAGATCAAGAATATAGGCAATATGGTCATACGACGGATCTTCGATCATATGAATTATCAAATCGTTAGGTTGGATTGCGTAATGATTGGAAACCTCACCAAGAAAGACCTGCCGAGAAGTCATTGGAAACACCTCACGCAGCAGGAGATCAATGGTTTGATGATGCTTTAAAATATTTTAAAAAAAAAGCGCATTGAATAATTTTTTTTATTTACTTCGCTATAGGAAGGAACTGTGTTTTCCTTTTGCTGAACATCATGTTACGTGTTTTTACATCCAGGTTTTTAAAAATTAGGAAGTCATTTTTAGAAACAGCTTCATGCAGAAGTAACTGGAAATTAAAGCAAACTTCCAATTGCCACTCAGTGCTCAGGGTTGAGATTCAACCATTTTCTTTTGAGCAATTTCGTATTTGATTTATATTTTTCCTCTTGACTTTAAAAAGATAAATTTCTATTTTTTTATTAAATAATGAATACAGAAAAGTCGAAGCTTATTTTAAAATCAATCGCTGCCATCGCAGCGCAACCAAAAATTTCATATTTATTAAATTTATAATAGTTTAATAGTTAACAACATGGATAGAAAAATTGTTGATTATCAAAAACTGACAGACGAGATTCTTCAATTATTGGTTGAAAAATATCCTGACGGATATGATGAATCAGACATTATTACATTTCGGAATATCCGTAATGAGGTTGTTGAGGCTGTTGAAATTCGTACCGATGATACGATGTACCTGGTTAAAATTGGCACCAGGTTGGTTCAGGCAATGGAAGATTTTATGGATGACGATGACGATCAGGACGATGACGACCTTGATTTCAAGGATATCCCTGACGATACAATAGACGAAAATTAATTTTAATCAAATGGTTACCGCAGTATTTAAATCTTTTAAAAAGGGGTATTACACCTTCGAATTCGAAAATGGAGAAGACATGGTATTCGAACAGGTGCATCCCAAAGTTTTATCACGCCTGAAATTAAACGAAAATGACGGTTTGATCGGTACAGCTTTTAAGTTGGCCTACAGTGAAATTTACGAGGATGATGATGACGACAGTGTCATTTATCGCATAGAACAACTTCATATAATAGAGTGAGCTAATAGCACATCATTCTTTGGTGTTGTTCATAGTTGCTCTTAAAAAATAGCCCTATTATATTCTCGCCTTTAATCCTTTAAGATTGAAAAGTTCGTAGGTAAGGAAAAGAATTAAAACAATATACTCGAGGCTGATAAGCCAAAGATTTTCATGAAATCGGTCACTTCCATAAGCGTGATATGTTATAAAAATCAGGAAACTCCAAATCAGAGGATAGCGATACCTTGTGAATATACTCAGACCTATAAGGGTAGTGATATACCAGGGATGAACGGTTGTTGATGTAAAAAGATAAAGGGTAAACGCAAGCATCATGGCGGTAATTAAGTCCTGGGTCTTACCATTCTTTCGCACGAGGGCTAGAATTAGAATAGAAAGGATCACAATGTATGGAATATAGGACCCGATGATCGCAATTTCATTATAGCCACGAAACGTATATCCAATCTCACGGGCAATATAATATAGGCTTCCGTTGAATTCAAATTTCTGGAACCATAAACCTATTGTTTCGCTAAAATTTGTCGCGAATTCAGAATTATAGAA
The DNA here is from genome assembly GCA_013003555.1 of Flavobacteriaceae bacterium. Lineage (GTDB taxonomy): Bacteria > Bacteroidota > Bacteroidia > Flavobacteriales > Flavobacteriaceae > SHLJ01. The sequence goes on along the minus strand of JABDIV010000046.1, from coordinate 72,246 downwards.
AGGCATAAAGGTAGCTGCGGTAATGAGGCCAACGATAAGATAATACCCCAGGCTTTTGAACCTTAACTTTTGCAGCATTAATGGTAAGAACATCAGGGGCATAAGCTTTATGGAAACCGACAGCGCCAGCAAAATTGCCGACCACACCCACTTGCCATTATGCAGCAGATATAAAGACCAAACCAGGAAAAAGATCATAACCCCTTCAAAATGAAGATTAGCGGTTAATTCAATAATGATAAAGGGATTGAGGAGATACCAGAATATATGATATTCGGCTAATCCCAGCTTCGATAAAAGCTTTTTTCCAAAATACAAAGTGCCCAGATCAGCGCCGATGATAAGAATGCGCAAAACGATTACTGAACCCAAAATGCTTTTTCCGGCGAATAAACCTGCTAATGCGAAACAAAGTTGATTTAGCGGTGGATAATTAGTAAAATTTCCGGCGCTTAATTCACCCATGCCATCGATTAATTCTCGACCCTGTTCAACGGGAATCGATTCAGCGGTTAAAAATGATTGTGGCGTGAATATATACGGATTAAACCCTTCAAGAATCATACGGCCATCCCAGATAAAACGATAAAAATCCTGTGAGAGATTCGGAATAGCGAATAGAAATACGAGTCGGAACAGTACCGAAATGATTACCAAAAACTTGAAATCAAATTTGTACTTGTAGAGCAGGGCCCCCGTCAATACAAACATGCTTGTGATCAAGATCATCAACTTAGTGAAATTCGATCGCTCGAGTTCATATCCAAATAGGGAATAGGTTAATAATAACAGAACAACCAGAAAAAGGCCTGTCTGATATGTTTTCCTTAGCTCGTTCAAGCTTCCGATTTAATCGATTTTAAAAAAACAAAACCAAATCCGAAGAACAGCATTAAATGAAACGGGAACAATCCAAAGTCACCGCCCTGATCACCGACTACAAAGGCGCTATAAAGGCCAAAGCCAAAATATAACACAAGTAATCCTTCAATGATCACATGAGCTGAAAGTCCTTTTTTCAGGTATTTATTACCCTTCCAGCTATCAGATAGGGAACTGATATTAAATTTTGGTGTTCTGATAAACTCACTTTTCTTTCCGAGATGGCCTTCGAGAACTGCGATTGAATTATGCAAAGAAAAACCCATCGCAATAGAAAAAAAGGTGATGAACATGACGATATATTGAATAAAACTTTTGGTTCCGCTTCCATAGGTTCGTTTAAACATAAACCAATAGCAGATGAAGAAAATAAGCGTACTCACTACAAAGAAGCTCATCGCGATGAAATATGTCTTTAGGTGGGCGTACTCATTTTTTATATATAACATGGGTATACTCAGCAAGGCTACTATAAGAACGAATAAAAACATCGAACTGTTGAGCAGATGTAAAATGCCATGTAATTTGGTTTTAAACGGGACATTTTTACTCTTTAAAATGCGCCAAAGCATCTTTCTGAAATTTTCGGCACCACCTTTATTCCATCTGAATTGTTGTGTTCGTGCAGCACTGATAACAACCGGTAACTCAGCCGGGGTTTCAACTTCTTCAAGATATTTGAATTTCCAGTTTTTCAACTGGGCGCGATAGCTCAAATCCAGATCCTCGGTAAGTGTGTCTCCTTCCCAGTTTCCGGCATCGATAATACATCGCTTCCTCCAAATACCTGCGGTTCCGTTAAAATTGATAAAATGGCCTTTACTGTTTCGCCCTACCTGTTCAAGAGTGAAGTGCGCGTCAAGAGCAAACGCCTGAACCTTTGTAAGCAAGGAATAATTCCGGTTAAGATGTCCCCATCGTGTCTGAACAACACCGATTTCGGAATCTTTGAAATAGGGGATCGTGCGCTTCAGCCAATCGGGATTTGGGAGAAAATCGGCATCGAAGATGGCGATATATTCTCCCTTTGCCGTTTTTAACCCTTCTTTTAAGGCTCCCGCTTTAAAGCCGGTTCTGTCATCACGCAGCACATGCTTTATATCTAATCCGCTTTCTTGTAATTGAGCAATATGCCTGGCAGTGGATTGTAGGGATTCATCGGTCGAGTCATCCAATACCTGGATTTCAAATTTATCACGGGGATAATCTAATTTTGCGATATTGTCGAGTAAGCGATCCATGACATAAAGTTCATTGTAAACCGGAAGTTGAATGGTTACAAAGGGAATTTCGTCAGGATTTTCGAGATTGAATTTTGGGGCTTTCGAATTCTTTTGTTTAGCCGTAAGATAATTTACGAGCAAGTTGAGTTGGGCGAGAGCATACAAAAAAATAAGTATGAGGGCCAAGGAATAGATAATAATAACCGCCGTTTCAACTATCATGATTTCAGTCCGTATTTAAAGATCCATCCAAGAATTTTTATACCAGCTAATATACTACCTTTTACCGTTCCGGAGACCTTCGATACGCCGATTCGTTTTTTATATCGAACCGGGATTTCTTTATAGGAGAACCCCTGTTTTAGGGCCTTTAATTGCATTTCGACCGTCCATCCATAGGTTTTATCTTCCATCTTTAAGTCCAGTAATTTATCATATTTAATCGCTCTGAACGGACCAAGATCTGTAAACGAAGAACCAAAGAACAATTTCATCAAAGTTGTGGCCAGCCAATTGCCAAAGACCTGCTGAGGTGTCATCGAGCCGGGTTCTCTCAATTTCTTCGTTCTTGCACCGATCACAAAATCGATATCCTGGTTTATGATCGGGTCAATAATTTTTATGAGTTCTTCAGGGTAGTCGCTGTAATCGCCATCGAGGAAGACGATTATTTCTGGTTTCGTCTTAAGACCGGCGATGTAGTGCAAGCCTTTTAAACAGGCATGGCCATATCCTTTTTGTCGCTCGTGTATCACAGTTGCACCTGCATCTTCAGCCACTTTTGCAGTTTGATCTGAAGAATTGTTGTTCACTACGATCACCTCATTGACTATTTCAGGAATGTCCTTTATGACATGTGAAATTGATTCAACTTCATTATAAGCAGGTATGATGACTTTTATACCGGGCATTGGATTATTATAAACTGCAAAAGTATGAATTGTTATGGCTTATTGGTTAGACGCCAACAAATAGGATATCTGACATTTTATGTAAAATAAAAAATTATCCGACTCAACATATACTTATGAGCAGGCTCCTGTTTTTTTTAAGGTGTATGAGTAATATTATTGCTTATTGACTAAAGCCATCAAATCAACATCATTGCCCAAAAGCACATCGTTCGAATTGATTCGACCGGTCCTTTCACCATTTTCAAGTTTTAAAACCCCTCTCGGGCAGACTGCAGCACAAATACCGCATCCCACACAACTCGAGCGCACAATGTTTGCACCCTTTTGAGCATATGCACGAACGTCGATCCCCATTTCGCAATACGTAGAGCAATTGCCGCAGCTAATACATTGGCCACCATTGGTTGTAATTCGGAACTTCGAGAACAAACGTTGCTGAAAACCGAGAATTGCCGCCATCGGACAACCAAACCGGCACCAAACCCGACTACCAAAAATAGGGTAGAAACCCGTTCCGATAACCCCTGAAAAAACTGCACCGATTAAGAAACCATAAGTGCTGCGCAATGTTTCAGCTTCAAACAAAAAGATTTTGCCATTACCGCTGAATGTATGTATGCCAAGTAAAGCAATAATAATCACAAAATACCCAATGGCACCATATCGGGCATCTTTACCTAATTCTTTTCTTTTGAAGATCATAACAAGCGAAAAGATCAAGGTAAGGAACAGGGCCACTAAGGTCAGGAATACACCCTGTGTCAGCCAATATTTATTCGGATCATAACCCAGGTAGGTGTATATGACCGCCGTAGTCATCAAAACAACAAATACAAGAACGCTATGTATGACCCATCGTTCCACGCGCCAGGCGAATAATCGCTTATCGCTGAGTTGTCTGAACGGATCACCAACTGTTTCCGCAAGTCCGCCACAGCCACAAACCCATGAACAATACCATCGCTTTCCAAATTTATAGGTAAGAATCGGTGTTATTACAAATATCGAAACAATTCCGAAGATCAAAAGAGCCAGGCCTAAATTCCCTGCATTGATAAATTCGTCAACACGATACTGTTCAAAATTGTAATGATTAAGTGGCCAGATATTCTTTAAATCGTAATAAGGCAGCTTAAAACTATCTGAATTCAGGCGTGCCATGAATTCCGGGATCAGAAAGGCAAATCCCAATTGAAAGAACATGACTGAAGCAGTCCTTATTTGCTGATAGCGATTATGCCGATATTTAAGTATAAACTTATAGCCAAAGATCAGGATGGCAAGCGTATAAAGCGATCCGTATACAAACCACTGACTGGCCGGATTGCCATTTAAGATTTTGCTCAAGGGGTCGAACAAGGCTACCAGGCCTGTATTGGCCGATCCATTTAACCCAAGTCCTAAGAGGTGCGGGTAAAAATAAAGCACAATATAGAATCCGGTTAATACAACACCTGTTATCCAGCCAAGCAAACCTCTTGCTGAGATGGATTTGAACCAGACACCGTCATTTTTGATGCCGTCAAGCTTTTTAAGATAGAGTTCGTTAGCATAAACCACGGTCCCAATACCTATTAATACCAGTGAAGCGAGGAGAACAAATCCTTTTTCGTAAACCGGTGTATTGAATAAAGCCAATACCATAATGAGTAAACCGGTGAGTCCGAGTCCCAGGGCTATTTTTTGTCTGAGATTCAGTCCGGGTATGTCGGGATTGGCCAAGGATAGGCTATGATTGTTTTGATCACTCATCAGGAGGCGTTTTGAAGTTGTGAATAAAATGATTTTTTAATCTGCGATTCAAATCGCTTATACAATTCAGGGTCGAAATTAGCTTTAGCCAGGTTGTTGATGACAAAATCAACATCTCTTGACTCGGTAAGCCATTTGTCGAAAACATCATGGCGCATTCGAATTCCGAAGGTATTAATGCCTAAGAATTTTCCTGATTGCGTATCAAAGCAGATGGTAATACATTTGGTGTCGTCTTCATGTCTCCAGTGGAAATGGGCTTCATTTTCCCTTGTTTTTGAAAATACCCAGCCATACGTCTGGTATTCAATATCGAGAAATTTTGCTGAATTAAACCAATGCCCGGGCTTATAAGCGGTTTTATTTCCACATATGGTTTGGGCCACTGTTTCTCCCATCATTCGGCCTGTATACCAAACGGCCTCAATAGGTCGACGCTGTCCTATAGACTCGCGTTGCTCGGCACAATCTCCAATACTGTAGATGTCATTTATGTTGGTCTCAAGAAACCGGTTAACAAGTACGCCTCTGTTTGTTTCAATATCCGAAGATTTCAGAAAATCAATATTTGGCGATACGCCGGCGGTAAGACCAACAAAATCGCAAGGGATTTCCTCCCCGGTTTCTTCGACCACTACCGCACGTGCCTTACCGTTTTCATCCGACAGGATCTCTTTCAGGTTCACACTCAATCTGAGATCGATATGATGATTTTTTATATGCCGGTTTATCATGGCGCTTTCACCTTCCGGAAGGACCATGTTCCAAAAACTGTTTTCACGGACAAGAAATGTTACCGGAATTCCTCTTGAATTCAGCATTTCAGCCAATTCTATGCCAATCAAACCACCGCCAACAATAACGGCCCGTTTACATATTTTGTTATTCGGGGCATAGACCTCAAGGTTATCTAAATCTTGCTTGTGATATAAGCCCTGAACACCTTTGAGGTCTTGTCCGGGCCAACCAAATTTATTTGACTTACTGCCTGTAGCAATAATTAATTTATCAAATGTTAAGGTTTGACCGTCTGATAGAGAAAGGATCTTGCTATTACCATCTACCCGGTCAACAAATCCAAATTTCAAGTCGATACGGTTTTTCGCCCAGAACCAATCTTCGTAAGGTTTGGTATGCTCAAATTTCAAATGACCCATATAAACGTACATGAGCGCTGTTCTTGAAAAGAAATGCTTGGTTTCTGCTGAAATAACGGTAATTCTATTGTTTGAAAGCTTTCTTATATGTCTGGCGGCGGTTATTCCTGAAATGCCATTGCCAATAATAACAATATGTTCCATTGAAGTGATTGTGTTGAAGTTTTTGTCGCAGGAATTGTTAAATACCTAACGACATGCTGTGAGTTTTTTTAAATTTATACAATTATTCAAAGTGATGAGGCAGTTTCTTCTAATTTGTTTGGTATTTCTTTTCTACTCTTGCAGTATGACAACCGTGGTTCCGGAGAAAATAAACGGACTCAGTTTTGTTGCTTCGGGCGAGCCTATCGACCATGAAAATGTACTTCCGGTAACCGAAGTAAATGCCAATTATGCTGCGATTATGCCATTTGGATTTATTCGAAACCTCGATCATCCTGAGATCAACTATAATTGGGAAAGACAATGGTTTGGTGAAACTTTGAGGGGTGTCGAGCAATACATCTCAGAGTTGCGAAAAGCGAATATCAAGATCATGCTCAAACCCCAGATTTGGGTGTCGCATGGTGAGTATACAGGTTCGATCGAAATGGACTCTGAAGAAAACTGGGAACTTCTTGAAAATTCTTATAGGAACTTTATTATTGATTATGCGAAATTAGCAGATAACCTAAAGGTTGAGATGTTGTGCATAGGAACCGAGTTAGACCGGTTTGTGCAAAGGCGCCCCGAATTCTGGAGTACTTTAATAAAAGAGATCAAATCTGTTTATAATGGCCGGTTAACCTATGCCGCCAATTGGGATGAATTTAAAAGAGTGCCGTTTTGGAATGAATTGGACCTTATCGGGGTCGATGCCTATTTCCCTTTGAGTGAAAGCAAAACACCAACGGTTGAAGATTGCAGGGAGGGTTGGCAAAATCATAAATCAACGATAGTCGAAATTTCACGAAAACACCGTAAGCCTGTTTTATTTACGGAGTTTGGTTATCGCAGCGTAGATTATACAGCCAAGGAACCCTGGAATTCTGACAGGCGCATGAATATTGTCAATTTAACGGCACAGTCTAATGCAATGACGGCTTTGTTTGAGGAATTCTGGGATGAGCCCTGGTTTGCCGGTGGGTTTGTGTGGAAATGGTTTCATAACGAAGAATGGATCAAAGCTGACGAAAACTCACTTTTTACACCTCAGAATAAACCCGTTGAACAGGTGATCAAATTAAATTATTCAAAATTCAAGAAGTAGCTTCTTAAAGAGTAGATATTTAGTTATCTTAAAGGAGGGAAAATCGTATTCGTAATAGTTCCTCAAGGTTGTGTGCTCTGCCGCATCATACTTGTTGTGAACGGATGTTATCCCGAGGGTTAGCTTATGAATGAGATCTATATTAATTCTATTGATAGTAATAAAGGTCTGCCTGTTGAACAGGTTCATAAATTGAGTCATGATTCACTGGGTAGATTTTGGTTGGCGACCTCTTCAGGTCTTGTCTGTTATGACGGTACGCGTATAGAGGTATATGACAAACGCGATGGCCTGGAATGTGTTGGTCTTCGCACTGTTTCTGCCGATTTCGAAAATGAAATTTGGATAGGTACAGATCAGGGATTTGAAATCTTAACACTTAAGGGTGAAAAAATTGATCATCATCTTAATTTTGAATGGCAATATGGAATAGCGGAATGTATTTGTCCCTATCATAGCGATGTTCTCATCGGTACTTCGAATGGATTTCTGCATCTGTCCCGAGAAGATAACACCTTTTTTTTAAAGCATTTTATTGACATTGGATTTGTAAGGGGAATTACCGTTTCAGGGAGCCGTATTATCGCATTTTCAAATTTACATGGACTGCTTGAAATTAAAGAAACATCATATGTAAAATTAGATCTCGATTTGCATGACGATGAGGAAATTAGGTGTTTTGAAGAAACTGCAGATAACTATATTCTCATTGGAACAAATCTAGGGTTGATAACCCTGGATATTGAATCAATGATTACACGACGGCCTATCAGATCTGGATTGAAGACCGCTATAGAACATATCAAAACCCACGGGCCCGATTGGTGGTTAGTATCGGGTAAAGAAATGTACAGAGTCTCTGCTGGCCTGAATAATGTATCTGTTAGCGAGATTTTGAATTTTGAAAGCAAAATAAACGATCTATTTATTGACGACTTGGAAAATATTTGGGTTGCCACTAACAACTCTGGTCTGAAGAAAGTGTCCTTTCTCAGGCAGGTGATCAAAAAGATCGATTATGGAAATGAAGGCCCTGTATATGCGATTAAGAAAAGAAGCAATGGAGCAATAACGATTTGTAGCGAAAATATGGTTACTAATCTGGTTCAGGGGGATGATTTAAACTGGACCACGCATGCGATACCCATTGATCCTGCAGGGATTTTATGGGATGCTCAGGAGGATTATATAAATAATGATAAAACCTGGCTAGCTGGTCAAAATGGTACATTCTTGCTTGAAGCTGATGAAGGATTTTCAAAATACAGCAGTGAAGAAGGGTACACAAATAATCCTAACAGATCTTTTGAGGTAATTGATGGAACCTTATTTCTAGGTACGATAAGTGGGCTGTATAAAATTGAATCTGATCGCGTAATTGAAATAAAACGGCCTAATAATGAGTCATTCGGGTACGTTTATACCCTTTTAAAGGCTTCAAATAACGTACTGTATATCGGCACATTGGGTCAGGGCTTATTTACCCTTGATAATGGTGTGGTTAAGGGGTTAGATACTTATCCATTATCGAACTCGGGGAATACCTATGCTCTGGCGGAAAATTCTCTTGGTGAAATTGCCATTCTTCAGAATTCTGAGTTAATACTTTCAACAGATTCAAATCTAGAAATAATTTATTCAGAGGATCCGATGGCTGGCTGGTCATTGTTATGGATAAATAATGAGCAATTGGTAATAGGATCAAATTACGGTCTGAACATTATCGACCGAAAAGACAAACAATCGGGTTACAAAGTGAATTTGCTCTTTGGTCCCAAAGACTGGCAATTCACTTGCTCGAGGTCGCTGCAAACTCTCGCCCAAGGGGTGTTATTGTGCGGGTTAAACGGCGGGTTGTATGAAGTAAACCTAAAATTGCTTCAATCGTACAGAGTTCTGCCCGAATTAATTGTTTATGACATAAAATGGGAAAACGGTGAACCTGATCACGATGGTGTGAAATTTATTATCAAAGATGGTAAATGGACTCTTGGTGTGCAGGTATTTATACCCTGGTTTGTAGATGAGGAACAGCTGTATTACGAATACAAAATGATAGGTTTTGATAATAACTGGTCTGATCGGGATCAAACCGGAAACATTAGGTACAATTCGCTTCCGCCGGGCAAATACAAATTGAAAGTGCGAGGATTTACACCATTCACGGGATATGGTGAGGAAACGGAAATCATGGAAATCCAGGTCACTACACCATGGTGGTTCCCTATTCTGTTCCCGGTTTATAATTCTGCTAAGAATCGGTTTGATAGGTGGTTTAACTCCGCTTCAAGAAACAGAGAGTTGGTTCAGAAATACCAGGAATTACAAATTGAGATTGACAATAAAAAACGAGCCGAGACGAGGTTATTGGAACAACAGCATGAATTAGAATTATTACTGGAGAATTATAAAATAACCGAACAAAAATTAAACACTAGTAATCTTGAATTACGAAATTTATCTTCAGGACTCCAGAATATGATAGAGGATGAGAGAACTAAAATTTCAAGAGAAGTCCATGATGTCCTTGGCCAGAAACTGACATTATTGAAATTGGAGGCATCACTATTGAATAAAAAATATAAGCAAACTGACACCCAGGTTGTTGACAAAACCAATTCAATGATCGACGTCATAAACGATACCATTGGCTCTGTTCGAAAGATCTCAACAGACTTAAGGCCAAGTATTCTTGATGATCTTGGTTTAGCTAATGCGATTGAATGGCGGCTTAACATGTTTGAAAAAGTAACGAAGATTAGTACTGATCTCAACATTCAGGATGGGGATGAATCGTTACCTCCAGAAATTGTAACTGCTGTTTATAGGGTATTTGAAGAATCTCTAACGAATATTATTAGACATGCGAAAGCTAAGAATGTGAAAGTTGATTATATTAGAAATGATGAAAATGTTGAACTGAGAGTTTCTGATGATGGCGTGGGTATTGATCATGAGAAACTTGAAAATTCTAATAGACTCGGAGTTTTAGGCATGAAGGAAAGGATTATTATTCTTGAGGGGACTTTTGAGATTAAGAATCAAAATCCTTCCGGCACCACAATTAGAGCAATTATTCCAATTCAAAATGAAAAAAATTCTTATAGCCGATGATCATGCAATTCTAAGGAAAGGAATCATCCAATTATTAAAGGAGGACCTCGAGGATTATCAATTTGTGGAAGCCTCGAACGGCATCGAGGTAATAAGTTTGGTTCGTAAGGATAAATTTGAACTGATCTTACTGGATATATCAATGCCGGAATTGAACGGAATTGATGCCTTGAAACAAATACGTGCCATGCGTTTTGAAACACCTGTGATAATGCTAACAGTGCAGGCTGAGGATCAATATGCGATCAGGGTCTTAAAAGCCGGAGCTCAAGGATTTTTAAACAAAGACACCGCCCCTGAGGAATTATTAACGGCCATAAAAAAGGTATTGTCAGGGAAGAAGTATATTACTGAAACAGTTTCAGATTTATTGATTAATAACATAAGACTAAAAAAAGAAGGAAAGGAGATTGATCTTCTCTCAGATCGTGAAATTCAGGTCATGCAGCATATGGCTGAAGGTCAGTCAATTTCGGAAATAGCAAAAAATATTGGTTTAAGTGTCAATACCATCAGTACATACAGGAGCCGTATAATGAATAAACTTTCATTAAAAAACAATGCCGCCATAATTAGATATGCCATTGACAATAATATCATTTGAAGACGAGAGATTATGATTGTTTCCCTTTGATGATTTACGGTTAAACACGCGTATTATCTCCTATAATTTTGAATTTGTAGTTGAAATAACTACAAATGAAATCCAATTAGTTCTACTTGCTATTCAATGATATTTAAGTTGATTTGTGCGGTTGGTAATCAATATGATCTCTAGGGACATATTGAAACTATTAATTTGTTGCGCAATTTAGAGCGGTTAATCTAATTGCACACTGAGCCATCATAAGTTTAATAACATTAACCTTATCGATGGCTCTATTTTTTTAGAATCAATTGAATTTTTAAAAATTGGTTTGTAGGAATTTTTCAAGGGCATTGGTTACCAGGAAATTTTTTCTTTTAAAGGAAAAAGACCTATTTTACCTAAGGACTGATGTGACGGCCACTGATCTGATCAGTGGCTTTTTGTTGTTTATAATCAACTCCTTCTTATTTAATCGTTTGAGATTAACCAATCGGCAGTGAGCTTTTTAAGATAAATTTCTTTTATAATAGCGATAAAGAGAGTCGGCTGGTACGCCAAGTTTTTTCTTAAGATGAATTGACCAGAAATGAAATTGAGTTTTCCAAATGCCATGCTTCCGATACCGACGTGAAGACGTGATAATTGGTTTGTTAACAACAACAAATTCCTTTCTGGCATAAAGTTGAGATATCAATACATTGTCCTCATAGATTATATAGTTCTCATCAAAGCCGTTTAAAGAACTAAATAAATCCCGGGTTATAAAAAGGCTTTGATCGCCTCCTCTGCAAATTCGCCAATTGAATTGTGTGAACCATCCCGCTAAATTTAGCCACCAGTGGTTGTCATCAAATTTCAGTCGAAAACAACCTGCTAAATTATCTCTTTCGATTTCAGTTAACACGAGTTCGTCAAATAGTTTAGGGGGAAACGAATCTGCATGAAGGAAGTAAAGTATATCCCCGGTCGCCGACCTGGCACCGGTATTCATTTGCCTGGCCCTACCGCAATCCTCCTGCAAAACAGTAACATTATTAAAAGCTGAAGCAATCGCCACACTGTCATCTGAACTTCCGCCATCTATAACCAGAATATCTGCGATATTTTCGGGATTGCTTATCTGTTGTAAATGTCGAATTAAAGGTCCAATATTATCGGCCTCATTTAAAACAGGGATGATAATTGAGATTTTATTCATTTAAGGCCCAGTTGTAGGTCTTATAACGTTTTCTGGCATTGGGTGAAATGTCAACATCGGTATACCGGTTTATAAAGTCGATAACGCTCCCATCAGACTTAAAATCCTTGGCGAACCATTGAAATATTTTGGAGATCTCAATAGCATCGGCTGCAATTGAGTTTCGTTTTGTATCAGATAAAAATAAACGGGTAGCTTCGGTTAGTTGTTGATCGAGTCGTTCGGCAACATATGCTTCATTTCGTAATTTCGGACAGGAATAGGAGGCGCAAACAATGGCGAAGTGCATGCGTGGTTCATCCATTTTTCTTAAGATCTGATGTTCAACCTCGTCGAGATTATACTGTTTTGATCCCAGATTCCACAAGCGTTGCTCCCAGGGATCATCGATATCCTTGATGCTTTTAACGGGATAGTTTCTCAGGATGAGGTCAACGGTTAACGCATTATAAGCATTAATCCAGTAGGCCAGCTTATCTGCTTTTGACCAGTTTTTATCAGGGGTGTTTTTTGCTAATTGTGAAATGTATTTTTGAAGCTTATTCCGTTCCAATTTAATAGCGTTATAATCAACCTGACCATCTACCGTTACATATTGATTTAATAATTGATTCCAAACCGAATGATCAAAGCTGGATTGACTTGTCGCAGGATCAGATTCGAACGTGTCGTGTTGAATGTTTCCGGAAGGTTCTTCTGCCGTTTGTGTGCTAGGGTTTTCCGAAATATTTGATGGCGTGGCACGCTCACCATGGCGTTCACAACTACCATTATGAAACAATAACACAAAAAGAAAGATTAGAATTTTCATGATTTACCAAAAGGATATAATTCTTGATTTAAAAAATCCTGTGGAAAGCTTTCATCACCGGGAAAACCCAATTCGATGTCCCTTCCGTCTTCAGGGATGTAATCGGTTTTAAAAATATAATCCCAAATACTTAAGGTCAGTCCGAAGTTTACCCCATACCTTACATTCTTCGGTAGTTCTTTGGCGTGATGCCAGATATGCATTTTGGGATTATTGAGGATGTAACGCAGCGGACCATAATTCCAACCGAGATTGGCATGATTGAGATGGCCGACAGACAATGCGAAAAAATGAACGATCGCCACATCCTGAGCGTCAAATCCGCCAATTATTGCTATTGGAATATAAAGCAGCGATTTATACACCACCGGTTCCATCCAATGGTAGCGTAAGTGGGCGGCAAAGCCCATCTGTTTCACGCTGTGATGAACCTTATGAAAATTCCATAGCCATGAAACACGATGCAGGAGCCGGTGGGTATTCCATTGAACAAAATCTGAGATGATAAAGAAAATAAATAACCCGGCCCAACGTGGTAAATCATCAACATCAAATAACTGAAGGTCGGTTAATTGAAGATTAACAACGTTCAGCAAATCGTTAAAAAACTGGGAAGCTGTATTCGATAGTGCAATTAAAACAATAAGATTCAGCAGGAAAAAGTTAAAGAACATATAAAAGGTATCCAGCCAGAAGTCACGTCTGAACACGGATTGATTTTTTCGCCAGGGAAAACGAATTTCCAACAACCAAACAACAAGTGAAATGGCGATTAAGCCATAAAAATAGTTATCCCAGTAATTCTGAAAAAAAAGTTCTTGTTTCAGATAATTCCAATAACCCGAATACGAGTTTTTGATGATGTCCCAATATTTTTCCATCCCGATCTTTCTATGAGAAGATTAGCAGCATCCGCCCCCGTCGTAATGATAGGTCGACTCACTTATAAAGATATCATCTCTGTTTAAGGCCGACAAGGCAGCGGCCGTTTTATCACAAACAGCCAACGGTTGATTTTTTAACAGGATATGGCCCTTTTTGTCATCGATATAATCGTCATCTCCGTAATAGATCGCAGCTTTTCCCGAAAACACACAAGCTCCGTCAGATGGCATTGGGTCTTTTATAGCGGCCACTTCAATCGATTCGATGTATATCAATTCATCTGTATCGTAATGTTTCGGATCAAGAACGCGATAGGGCTTCCTGGCTCGTATTTCGATGGTTCCGAATCCCGCATCGGTTAACATTTTAACATAATCGGCAATTGGCAAACTGCCACTTAAGCAAAGCGCCCTTAATCGGTCGTCATTTCTTAGGTTCTCATTCATGTGCTGCTCGCAGGTAGGATCGCTCATCACTAATCGGCCATGTGGCCTAAGTACACGATACATTTCAGCAATAGCCTTTTTTAAATCGTCTTCCTTGAAAATATTAAACAGGCAGTTTTGGGCGGCTACATCGATAGAATTATCTTCAACCGGTAAGTTGAGGGCGTCGCCTTTCATCAATTCGACGAACGAACTATTAAACCATGGATTTAATTGTTCGGCTTCTTTTAAATTCTTTTTTGAAGCTTTGAGCATTTCATTCACAACATCAACCCCAATCACACCACCTTTCTGACGGTTGAAGTACGCAAATTGAAGCAATTCCATGCCGCCTCCAACACCAACATAGAGCATTTTAGGATTGTTAACGAGATCCCGGGCATGGACAGTGCTGCCGCAGCCGTAATTCATTTCCTGCATGATCCTGGGAATCTTTAAACCGGGTAATTCCCATATCGGGTTGGTGGTGCAACAGAGTCCCACATCCGGACTTAAGGCCGCTTCTTTATACAAGTCATGGGTGGCATTCAGGTAACTCATTTTATAAGGTCTTTATTAATTCGGTGAATAAAGTGATCATTTGTGGTTCTGCTTTTTCTGCCATGGCTATGATTTCGTTTATGTTTATAGGCTTTAAGTTATTTGGGTCGCATTCATCGGTTAAAACTGACACGGCTGCTACCTTTAAATTCAGATGATTGGCCACAATAACTTCAGGCACCGTGCTCATACCAACAGCATCAGCTCCAAGTAATTTAATCATTCTATACTCGGCACGAGTTTCAAGCTGAGGTCCGACCACACTCGCATACACGCCCTTATGTAAGGTAATATCGTTTGATTTGGCGATCGCTTCGAACCGTTTATTCAGTTCCGGATTATAAGGAGCGCTCATATCGGTAAATCGCTCACCGAGTTGCTCAACACCCTTAAAGGCGAGTGGTGAACTGCCCTGTAAATTGATGTGATCGTCGATCAGCATCAATTCGCCTTTTTTAAAGTTGAGGTTTATCGCACCGGCCGCATTCGAAACAAGAAGTGTCTTTATGCCTAATTTCTCCATAATCCTTACAGGATATGTCACCGCATATAATGAATATCCTTCATAAACATGAAATCGTCCTTGCATGACGATTACTTTTTTACCTGATAGGGTACCGTAGAGTAATTTGCCTTTATGAAACTCGACTGTTGCCGTGGGGAAATTCGGGATGTGGTTATAGCTGATCTGCTTTTCGATATCGATATGATCGACCAATTGTCCGAGACCGGTTCCTAAAATGATGCCAACATCGGCAGGGCCTATTTCCCTTTCCTTAAGATAGTCAACAGTTTCATTAATAAATTTAATCATGTTTCTTGATCAGTTTAAGCAAGTTGTTGTGTGATTTCAAATCGTTAAATGTGTCTACATCATTTAATGACTTCAGTAAAAATACAGCTTCACCGTTTAAGTCCTTTAATGTTTCCTTCAAAACGGTGGATGTTCCCCAAGGTTTATTATTAAAAATTTGAGGATATTCACGTGTCAAGCCTATCAGATAATAACCGCCATCTCGGGCCGGACCAATTGTAATGTTATGATCATTTAAAGCGTCAAATGCCTCTTGAATATGACCTGATTGTAATTCATAACAATCGCTACCGATTAAAACAATTTTTTTGTAACCTGATTGAAATCCACTTTTAATTGCATGCTGCATACGCTCTCCAAGATTACTGCCAATTTGAACATCTTTTTGATAGGTCTGATTCGACCAGATATCAGTCTGATTAATAGCTTCAGAATAGTACAGGATTTTGTTGCATGAAAGTTGTTTTGTTATATCATTGGTGTGCTTAAGTAAGGCTCTGTAGACTTTAAGTGCAGATGCGTTACCGATTGTTTTGGCAAGCCTGGTTTTGACCTTTCCGGCTTCCGGATTTTTTATGAAAACAATAAGCAAGTCGTCAGTCATAAATTTTTTGACCTTTATTCAGCCATTTCCCCCAATATGGAGTGAACCCATGAATTCTGTTGGTTTGTTCGTTACTGTTCTCATATAAAGGCAGATCCTGCTCAAACCAATTAAAAAGGCCTCCGTACAAATTAAAAACATTAGTGTAACCCGCAGAAAGGAGTTTTTTACCGATGTCCTCTGAACGAATTCCAATAGAACAATAAACAACAATAGTCTTATTTTTTTCGGGATGATGGCGAATTACTGCATTAATATCGAATGTTTCATATCCGACAAATACCGCGTTCTTTATATGACTTACATCAAATTCTCGTTTTTCTCTTGTGTCGAAAAGAATTACATCCGACAACTTGTTCAGGTCTTCAACCGAAATGTAAGGGACGCTGCCATCATTATGCTTTTCGATAACCCTGTTAAGTGATCGTTGGCCGCAGACTGGCAATACGAACAGAACGATTAATATGAACAGAATTTGTTTTTTCATGCTAAGCGACACTTCCCTGACAGCTGCTGCCTGCTCCGGCGGTACAGCCGTAACAATGCTGAGAGATTGTTATTAACCTGTTTTGAAGTAATGCTTCGTTATAGTCACTGATATGTTTGACTTTGCTTGCCACCTTGAGATCAAGCATTTGGTTGAAGTCGCAATCATACAGCCAGCCATCCCAACTTACAGAAATGGTATTGGTGCACATCACGTTTGTTACTGCCGATGGATTAAAGGCTTCAACAAGGTTATACATATAATCTTCATAATTGTCAGAAGCAATAAGATAATCTAAAAAACGACTAATCGGTAAATTGGTCAAGGCAAAAAGATTGTGAAAATGAATACCAAAATCGTCAAGCAATGCTTGTTTGAAGTCATGCTCTAATGCGGTCTGGTCACCCGGGAGGAAAGCCCCCGATGGGTTGTAAACCAGGTCTAATCGAAGATTTGAACCGGGCATCCCATAGCCAACAGCATTGAGGTCTTTCAGAGCTTCAATGGACTTGTCAAATACTCCTTCACCGCGTTGCTTGTCGGTTTTTCCGCGTGTCCAATGCGGCATAGAAGATACGACATGGATGTTATGCGATTTGAAGAATTTCGGCAGGTCTGCATATTTTTTATTCGCCTTTATGATTGTCAGGTTAGAGCGGACAATAAAATCTTTGATGCCAGCCGTTGAAGCCTCATTGACGAACCACTTGAAATCAGGGTTCATTTCTGGTGCTCCTCCAGTAAGGTCTAAGGTATGGGCCCCGGTTTTCCTGATCACTTCCAGACATTGTTTCATAGTCTCGCGGGTCATGATCTCTTTTCGATCAGGGCCGGCATCCACATGGCAGTGAGCACAGACCTGGTTACACATATATCCGACATTAATCTGAAGTATTTCCAATGGTTTTGGCCTTAACGGAAATTGATCGATCTGCGCTATTTTATCCTTGAATTTCGGCAGAGATCCATCCTGGAAAATACCATTGGAAAGGATCTCCAGTTGCTTTTGAGCCTCGGCCAGGTCACTATGCCGCTTATGTAGTGATTTTGCGATCATTTACATTTCCAGTTTATTTACTTTGTTCATCATTTGCACGGCATGAACAAGTGTTGCTCCGCTTTCGATTGCTGCACCCACATGCACAGCTTCCATCATTTCTTCTTTAGTTATGCCGCGTTGCAGGCCATCCTTCGAATAGGCATCGATGCAATAGGGGCATTTAACAACATGGGAGACCGCTAATGCGATGAGTGATTTTTCCCTGGCAGAAAGAACCCCTTCTTCAAAAACCTTATTGTAATAGTCAAAGAATTTAGTGCCAAGCTCTTCGCTCCATTCGGTAATGTCACCAAATTTTCTTAGGTCGGAAGGATCATAGTATGTCTTAGCCATCTTGTATAGTTTCAAAAGTTGTAGACGGCAAAGTAGATAAAAGTTTACAAAATTTTGTTAGAAAAGTTGTAAAATGACAACAGAAAAACGCCCACTTTTGAGTGGGCGAGTAAATTAAACCGAGCAAACTTTATTCAGTTATTCGATATATTCAGGAACTCTGAATAACTCTTTGAATTCCTCTTCCAATTTAATTTTGGAAATATCCCTTGTTGTAATTCCGGCATATTTATGTTCGGTTTCGAACCATGCATACATCCATTTGTTTTCTTTCAACAAATTATGAATTCGATTGAAATCAGACTTAGGGAAATATATCATAAGTCTTTCAGGCTCTCTGAATAAGTGATTGCTTGGAATTTCACCTTCTACAAAATGAAGGCTAAAGGTCAATTTTGTGTCATCATAACATCCGATCACCATTTCTGAATATCCGGGTGCATTGAGATACCATCCACCATTCATGCTAATGGAAAATTTGTTGGCTTTAAATTTTTTGTAATTCATATGATTAGATTTTAAACGTTAGCTAAATGTTGCGCAATAGTAATAATATGTAATTATAAATACTATGATATATATCATATTGTTATATTATTTATCAACTTTTTTAGGAATTAGATAATTAATTCATATTTCTGCCGATTTTGGCTGTAAATGGGTTTGTAATTCTTATCTGAATACAGTTTCAGGCGAATTATGAATATTAAATTCTAATTAAATGGAAATTAATTTGAAGGGATATACCTTATAGTAAATCATTTTTTGCAGGGACAAAATTGGCGTGATTTAATGAAATACCAACCATGGGGCTATTAAATTTACTCACCAACAACACGCCCCATCAAATCTTTGAGAGGATCAAAATGATTGAGTTTCGTATTTGAATTCAAGGAGAGGGTTGGGCACTTACCAATAATTATACAAAAGCAAATATATAATACCCTGCACAAGGGGCAGGATGGCCAGACACTAATTTCGAACTTTTCTATTCTTAATAAACCGCGATTCTTCAACTTGCTTTGTTGATGGTTTCAAGTCACGCCATCGATACCGTTTTGAAAATCGATGAGCCTTACCTTCAGCCATATCGGCTGTCATTTCACCAAGAACAGGGCCCATTTTAAAACCATGTCCACTGCCCCCGGTACTCACCGATAAGCCTCTTATCTCAGGATGATGATCGATCCAGAAATGTCCGTCGAGCGTATCGGTATAAAGACATTGGCGTGTATAGACCAGCTCGGCATTATTAAGAATAGGGAAAGTTTGATTCACAAAATCCCACATGTCTTCGATTTCTGATGCAGGCAGTTCCCTCTTATCATGTATTGGATGAACGGGATATCCAATTGTGTGCCGACCTAATTTAACAACATTATGAGGGGAACTATAAGGAAATCCGTACCAACCTGTGTTGGATGTATCAGCGGTAAAATTTGGTAAATGAGGTGGTGAAAACAATTTTGGGTCCTTTGGTTTGAGCCAAAAGACCGAATGTCCGGTCGATCGCATAAAAGGCTGTAATTCAGGCAGGAGGTAGGGCGTATGCGCACCGGCAGCAGCTATGGCATGACCACATTTAAAAGTACTTCCCTCGTCGGTTTTTACGGCATTCAGCCGGCTATTCACTACAACAAATGATTGAGCAGTTTGACCTTCATAAATGGCCACACCAAGTGATTGAGCATGTTCTTTTAATTTTTCAATGACACGGCCAGATTCTACATAGCCTGCTTTTGGGTTAAAATTTCCGTCGGTATATTCGAGGCTGTTTACCATTGGAAACTGTTCTTTGATGATTTCAGCATTTAGACGATTAAGGGCATATCCGGCTTTTGATAAATTTTCAATACAGTGGAGTTCATAGGGATTATGTTCAGAATCGATCTTTTTTCTTGTCAGCATTAAAAGTCCGATCTCATGATATAGTTCCTCACCAAACAAGCCATTCCACTCATGCCATCTTTCAATACTTATTTCGGCCATTCTGAAATACTCCATATCAGAACCATATTCCATTCGTACCAATTTGGTGATATCAGTGGAAGCCGCTAAAGGATGCGGAATACTACCCGGATTTATAAGAGAAACCTTATAACCACGATTTTTTAATTCAATGGCTGTAGTCATTCCGAAAATGCCACCTCCGATTATTAGAAAGTCGTCCATATGAATTATTCTAATTTCATTAAAGGATCAAATTATGAATTATTTTGTAATGGTTTTCATTTGTACTTAAGACGAGAATCAATTCCTGTGATGATACCAGAACTGAATTTTGAAACTAGAGTCAATTATATTATCTATTTGTGATTGTTAATTTTTGCAATGGAATAAAATCCTTAAATTAAGGCATATGAATATTTCGATGTTTAAGGCATTAAAAAAGTAATTAGTTATTTAACTAAAACAAATGAAATTATGCAGGGAATAACAATTCGGGTTAATGGCCAGAGTCAAAGTGTAAATGTTGACGCAATGACTCCGGTTTTATGGGTGTTGAGAGAACATTTAGGGCTCACTGGCACAAAGTATGGTTGTGGTAAAGCACTTTGTGGTAGCTGCACCATTCACTTAAATGGAACTCCAATTAGATCGTGTGTAACGCCGGTATCAGCATGCATGGGTGGCGAGATAACAACTATTGAAGGACTTTCAGAAAATAGCGATCATCCAGTCCAGAAAGCATGGGTTGAAGCGCAAGTGCCTCAATGTGGATACTGTCAATCCGGGCAGATCATGCAAGCAGTTTCATTATTAGACAATAACGCGAACCCTAGTAAAGAAGATATTAAATCTCATATGAGTGGGAATCTGTGCAGATGTGCTGCCTATATGCGAATTATCAAAGCCGTTGAAATTGCATCTAAAACATCATAAAATGGAGGAGCAAATAAAATCAAAAGGATTATCGAGAAGAAAATTTGTTGGCGTAATTGGCGGAGGAGTTGTTTTCCTGGTGGCTGCCTGGAAACTTGCTCCAGATTTCCTGTTAAATGAAGAAGGCTTACCAATAAAATCATATTCAGATTTCCAAGGTCAGAAAGTAACTGTTTGGGTGCAAATTCATGAGGACGACTTTATTACAATTTATAATCCATCTTCGGAAATGGGACAAGGCAGTATGACAGCCTTAGCAGTCATTATTGCCGAAGAATTAGATGCCGATTGGTCAAAAGTAACCGTTGAGCAATCTCCTGCAGATCCTGATATTTACGGAATTGGCTGGGGCGGACGAGGACCAGGGAGTATGATCACTGTGGGAAGTAGAACTGTAATGAGTTATTATAATAATCTAAGGCAGGCCGGAGCTCAGGCCAGATATGTTTTATTGGCTACTGCAGCTACAAGTTTGGGAGTTTCGATTGATGAGTTAACAACCGAGCCTAATAAGGTAATTCACAAAGCTTCTAATAGACAAATGTCTTATGGAGAGTTAGCAAATATTGTAAAACCGATAGATGAAGTTCCTGAAGTGGCTGAAGCCAAACTAAAAAACCCGGCGAATTTTCGATTGATCGGAAAGGTTGGGCCCAGGTTCGATATTCCATCAAAATGTAATGGAAGCGCAGAATATGCGATAGATATTCAAGTGCCAAATATGATATACGGGGTTATTTCAAGATCACCGGTTTATGGCGCTAGGCCTGCGTTGCTTAATAGATCTGATATAATAAATACCCCTGGGGTGCTTGATGTTGTAGAGTTGGATCATGGAATAGGCCTCTTAACAGAAACCTTAGAATTAGCGCTTAAAACCAAACCAAGACTACGAATTGAATGGAGCAAAGGAAATACAGCCGATGAATTCAATAGTGAGGAAGCCTATGATTTGTATCCGGAAATAGCAGGACAGCCACTTTCTTCCGGAAGTGTAATTTCGGAGAGAGGGAATATTACTAATGCATTGAATTCAGGTGTGAAGAACTATTCCAGTAATTATAAAAATGACTTTGTATACCATGCACAACAAGAACCATTAAATGCAGTTGTTGCTGTTGCGGAAGATGGTCAAAGTGCTGAAGCATGGGTTGGTACTCAGGCCCCCGGAAGCTGTAGAAATAACATTGCTCAAGAATTAGGGATAGATCCTTCAAAAGTGAATTTTCATCGAGCATATTTAGGTGGAGGATTTGGAAGACGATCTGCATCCGATTTCGCAGTGGAAGCAACTCAACTAGCCAAGGTGGCTAAAAGACCGGTTAAATTGATTTGGACGAGAGAAGATGACCTGCAATATGGGATGTTTAGACCCCAATCTTTACAACATATGGAAGCGAGTATTGATAATTCAAATAAGGTCATTGCCTGGAAACATATAATTGTTGGAACGGGAAATCGTTTAATGGGATCAGGAGCAGAAACGCAATACTACTCGATACCAAATCAACATATCGAATCGCGTAATGTAAATCATGGTGTGCGGACAAAGCATTGGCGTGCCGTCGGTCATGGCCCGAACAAATTCGCCATTGAATCATTTGTTGATGAAATAGCAACGGATTTAAAGATCGATCCTTTAGATTTCAGGCTGAACTTAATGAAAGACTTTCCAAGAGCACAAAATGTATTAAAAACTGTTGCTGAAATGGCCGATTGGAAAACACCGAGTCCTTCTGGAAGGGCGAAGGGAATTGCCTTTGCTGAACGCAGCAATTCACTTTCAGCATGCGTATGTGAACTTTCTGTTGATGACTCTAGCGGCATAATAAGAGTTCATAAAATCTGGGCAGCCCTTGATGCCGGCGTCGTTGTTCAGCCCGATAATGCCATTGCACAAATGGAGGGAGCGATCTTGATGGGAATGAGCAGCATATTGAAAGAAAGTGTGACGTTTAGAAATGGGAAAGTAGAACAATCTAATTTTCATGATTATAATATTTTGAGAATGGATGAAATACCCGATACCTTAGAAGTTAAAATTATTTCATCAACCGAAAGACCAACAGGAATAGGCGAATCGGGAGTACCGATAATTGGTGGTGCTATAGGTAATGCCTTTGCAAACTTAACAGGAAAACGATTAAAACATATTCCATTTACACCGGCCAAAGTAAAAGCGATTTTAGCTGCCTAAAGATTCGTGCTCAAGGCGAAAAAAAAAATTGATCTAAACTATCTAAAAGAGATCAGAATACACTAACACGTAATGAAAATGTGAGTTAACGAAAGTCAAGGATTAACATATGGCTTATGTTGGGCTATTTTCTAATAAATCGCTTGATTAAAACATCGGTTCCACTACTAAGTTTTAACAGATAGATCCCGGAAGACAAATCCTTCACATCAATATGATCTGTATCAAATACCTTTAATAACAGTTTTCCAGTCAAGTCATACACACATAAATCCATACTACTATTAAGTCCAGCTACAGTTAGCAATTCATTGGCTGGATTGGGATAAATTTTTAAATCAAAATTTTCAGCATGACTTAGTCCAAGGGTTGAACAATCGTAACCACCATCAAGGACGTTCCAGTTGAACGTATCAGTCAAAATAGCTCTGCCGTTTACGCCGTTGCAATATGTTGCAGACCCCGCGTTAAAACCGACATTAGTCTGCAAGTTTGGATTTGATGACCAACCGTTGAGTAGGGCATCATAGTATTCTGTTACTAATGCATTTGTGCCAAACATGCCTTGCATGAAACTAACATTCCCCACATCCCAGTTGCCAATATTTTGCTGAAAATCAGTGGCACCATTAAACATGAAACTCATATTTGTAACGCTACTCACATCCCAGCTATTGATGTCCTGATTAAAATTAATCGCATTGTAAAACATGCCAGACATATTTGTTACACTGCTAACATTCCAATTACCGATATCTTTATTAAACGGATGGTAATAATCATTGAAAAACATGTTCCTCATATTAGTAACATTACCCACATCCCAAGCCCCGATATCTTGATTAAAAGAATAACCTTGGGAGAATAAACTTCCCATATCGGTAACCTGGCTGACATCCCAATTCCCAATATCCTGATTAAACAAATAAGCTTCATAAAACGTGCTGTTCATGTCTAAAACACTACTGACATTCCAATTCCCAATGTCCTGATTAAAAGGGGTATTCTCAAACATCTTTCCCATATCAATGACCAGACCGACATCCCAATTTCCAATGTTCTTGTTGAACGGAGTATTGGAAAACATTCTATACATATCGATAACCTTACTTACATCCCAGTCATTGATAATCTGGTTAAATGGAGTTTGATAAAACATACTGAACATATCGGTAACCTTGCTAACGTTCCAACTTCCGATGTCCTGGTTAAAATCTGTATATGCGAACATCTCGCCCATGTCGGTTACCTGGCCGACATTCCATGCACTTATGTCGGCATTGAATTCCAGTCTTCCCGAAAATGCATAAGACATATCAGTAACTTGACTAACATCCCAGTCCGGCATTGCACCATATTCAGAAGAAGAGCATAACCCGTCGACTGGATGAGTGGTTAAACAGTTTTGTATAGCTGCATGAAAGTTAGTGTCTGTTATGGGGGTTTGTCCAAAACTTTCAAAACAAATTAACAAAGTTGAAAATAGAATATATTTCATGATTAATAGTTTGATATCCAAAGATATTAATCTATTGAACATTCAAATATGATTGAAATCATAAATCGAAGGAACAAATTTAAACAATGAAAATTTTTCTTGTAGAAATGATGGGCGTTTTCTTGATGTTTATGGAAGCAAGCTCGGTTCGTTTCAGAAAATAATAAAGCCAAATGTTTCCATTCGGCTTTTATTTATCTGTACTCAAGGTGGGGTTAACTCGTAGCTTCGCTAGGTATCTTCGCAACAAAATATATTTTGTTTCTCGATAATGGTCGTTGTTCCCGGTTGCGTCATTTTGAAAATAAAAGCCATATGGCTGCTTTCGCAGCCCTGTTTTATTGCTTCCCTGTACAAACTCGAGCAAGCTCGGTTCGTTTCAGAAAACAATAAAGCCAAATGTTTCCATTCGGCTTTTATTTATCTGTACTCAAGGTGGGAATCGAACCCACACTCTGTTGCCAGAACTGGATTTTGAATCCAGCGCGTCTACCAATTCCGCCACTTGAGCATTACGGGAAGGCAAAATTAAAAAAATAATCCCTGTTTACAACCAAATTAGAGGCTTTTATGCTTTTCAGCTTCAAATAAATTCATAAATTTGCACCTCACTAAAAATCAGTGTGTTTTTAGTTTGCTATAACCCTGGAAACAAGTGGCTAAAATTAAAACCAAAGCAAAAATATTTCCGTGTCGACAAAGTCATGAACTGGCTGAACGTATCGCTAAATCCTATGGTGAACCACTGGGCAAAGTTGATATTTCAACCTATAGCGATGGCGAGTTTCAAACATGTTACCAGGAAAGTATTCGAGGTGCTCGTATTTTTATTATCGGATCTACACACCCAGGACCCGAACATCTAATGGAAATGTTGTTGATGATCGATGCAGCGAAACGGGCTTCCGCAAGACACATAACTGCTGTTATGCCCTACTTTGGATGGGCTCGACAAGACCGAAAGGATCAACCCAGGGTTCCGATCGCTGCGAAATTGGTAGCAAAAATGCTGGAAGCCGCGGGAGCAACACGAATAATAACCATGGATCTGCACGCAGACCAAATCCAGGGATTCTTTGAAAAACCGGTCGATCATCTCTATGCATCAACCATATTTTTACCCTATGTTCGAAATCTTGGATTGGATAATCTTACAATAGCTTCACCCGACATGGGCGGTTCAAAACGGGCCTATGCCTATTCAAAAGCACTAGAAAGTGATGTCGTTATCTGTTATAAACAGCGGGCCAAGGCCAATGTTATTTCCCATATGGAATTGATCGGTGATGTAACCGGTAGGCATGTCATCCTGGTTGACGATATGGTGGATACAGCCGGTACCTTAACAAAGGCGGCCGATCTGATGATGGAGCGCGGTGCCTTAAGCGTAAGGGCGATATGTACACATGCCGTGTTGTCGGGGAGTGCCTATGAGCGTCTGTCCAACTCAAAGCTGGAAGAACTAATCGTTACCGATACGATTCCGTCGAAACCACATGAAAAATTAAAAGTATTGAGTTGTGCCGATCTTTTTGCTGAGGTTATGTATAATGTACATCATAATGAATCGATCAGTACAAAATTTATAATGTAAATTAATTTAAATAATTCGAAATGAAATCAATTACAATCAATGGATCTCAAAGAGAAAGCGTGGGCAAAAAGGCAACGAAGGCCCTGCGTAATGCTGGACGGATTCCTTGCGTATTATACGGAGGAGACGCTACAGTACATTTCTCAGCAGAAGAACTGGCATTCTCTAAACTGGTATACACGCCCAATGCGCATACCGTTGTGATTGCTCTGGAAAATGGTGAAACCTTTAATGCTGTCATGCAAGACATTCAGTTTCATCCAGTTTCCGATAAAATATTACATATCGATTTTTATCGTCTTTATGAAGACAAGGAAATTGCGATGGACATCCCGGTGCATTTAATTGGAAATTCCATCGGCGTCCGAAATGGTGGGGTATTGCAACGTAACAATCGAAAATTACGCGTTAAAGCACTTCCCGCAAATCTTCCCGACTTTATCGAGGCAGATATTTCACCTCTTACAATAGGAGGTAAGATTTACGTCACCGAACTGGAAAACGAAGATTATAATTTCCTGCACCCGGATAATACCGTGGTTTGCCAGGTTAAAACAGCACGTGCAGCTATTGTCACTGAGGTTGATGAAGATCTTGAAGGTGAAGAAGGTGAAGAAGGAGTAGAAACTGCAGAAGGAGCAGAAGGAGCAGCACCGGCAGAAGGCGGAGATGCATCTGCGGATAAAGCGCCTGCAGAAGGACAAGAATAAATAGGTATTGAATTGCATTAAAGAGCATCCTTGTTCCGATTCATTTCGGAATTTCAGGATGCTTTTTTATTTTTACCAAAAGCGGCATAGCGATGTTCAGGTTTTTGAGTAAATTATTTGGTTTTGAAAAAGCGAATGAAGAAGAAGAAATGAAAAAATTTCTAATCGTAGGTTTGGGGAATATTGGAGAAGAATATAGCCGAACCAGACATAATATCGGTTTTCAAATCCTTGATCACCTGGTTAAAGACAGTGAAAACATCTTTGAAACCAAAAAATTGGGTGATCAAACTGTCTTAAAGATAAAAGGCAGGTCGTTGCTATTACTCAAGCCGAGCACCTATATGAATCTGAGCGGTAAAGCTGTTAAATATTGGCTCGATAAAGAAAAAATCCCCTTGGAAAACCTTTTGATCATTACCGATGATCTCAATCTTCCGTTCGGCTCTTTACGTTTGAAAACCAAGGGCAGCGATGGTGGTCATAATGGCCTGAGTGATATACAAAACAAGTTGAACACGACAAATTATAACCGGTTTCGCTTCGGAATTTCGGATGAGTTTAATAAAGGTCGTCAAGTGGACTATGTCCTGAGTCCATGGTCAGAGGAGGAACAAAAACAGCTTCCCGAACGACTCGATAAATCCTGCGCTCTCATTCGATCCTTTGTATTGTCGGGCGTAAAAGAAACCATGAATTCATTTAACGGTAAATAATCAATTATTGAAAATAACAAGCGCATTAGAGTCCGCTTTTGAGTCTGGTACAGTTGTAACTATCGGAACATTTGATGGGGTTCATATCGGACATAAAAAAATAATCGAACGACTTGTGGCTAAGGCTAAAGAGGAGCAATTGCAGTCGGTTGTTCTTACCTTTTTTCCACATCCCAGAATGGTCTTGCATCAAGACTCCCAAATCAAATTGTTGAATACCATAGAGGAAAAATCACAACGCCTTGAAGCATTGGGTCTCGATCATCTTGTAATCAAAAAATTCACACCGGAATTCTCTCGCTCAACGGCGCTTGAATTTGTAGAGGACTTACTTGTAAATAAACTCAAAACCAAACATCTCATCATCGGTTATGATCATCGATTTGGAAGAAATAGAGCTGCGAACATTGATGATCTCAGGGAATTTGGTAAAAATTTTGATTTTGAAGTCATTGAAATTTCGGCTCAGGAGATCAATGAAGTCGCCGTGAGTTCAACCAAGATTCGACATGCCCTTCAAGAGGGTAATGTGAAAATGGCAAATCGATATCTGGGACACCCTTATATGTTAAGCGGACGGGTGGTTCACGGTCAGGGACTGGGCAAAGAACTAAAATTTCCAACGGCCAACCTACAGATCGCCGAGAATTACAAACTGATACCCAAACCAGGCGTGTATGTCGTCCGGTCGCAAATTGATGGCAAAAGGGTTTACGGTATGATGAATATCGGAACCAAACCGACGGTAAACGTTGATGGAGACCAATATATCGAGATTCACCTTTTTGATTTCAATCGCGATATTTATGGTGAAGACCTGCGTATTGAAGTCCTTAACTGGATTCGTAGTGAACAAAAATTCGAATCGGTAGAGGCTTTGAAGCTTCAATTAAAAAAAGACCGGAAAATGGCCAGATCGTATATCAAAAAGCACCATGATTGACCGGTATTTGTTCAGGCATATCGACAACAGTGCACTAATAGTTTTTAGAATTGCTTTCGGATTACTGATCTTCCTTGAAGCTATTGGTGCCATACTAACAGGATGGGTCAAACGTACCATGATCGATCCGCAATTTACGTTTTCATTTATTGGCTTTGATTGGCTGCAACCGCTGCCGGGCTATGGCATGTATGTGTATTATGTTATAATGGGCGTGTTCGGACTGTTTGTAATGCTGGGCTATAAGTATCGCTTCAGTATAATCGCCTATACTATTTTATGGGCCGGTACATATTTTATGCAAAAGTCGTCCTATAACAACCACTATTATCTGTTGGTTTTGCTTTGTATGATCATGGCCATCCTACCCGCGAATCGATGGGCATCGCTGGATGCAAAATTCAATCCAAAAATCAAAGAGATCAGCATGCCCAATTGGTGTTCGTGGATTCTTATTTTGCAGATGTGGATCGTATACACCTATGCATCAATAGCCAAAATGTACCCTGACTGGCTCGACACCTCTGTTGT
This sequence comes from Flavobacteriaceae bacterium, assembly GCA_013003555.1. Classification (GTDB taxonomy): domain Bacteria; phylum Bacteroidota; class Bacteroidia; order Flavobacteriales; family Flavobacteriaceae; genus SHLJ01. The sequence continues at coordinate 43,113 of JABDIV010000046.1, read as the reverse complement.
TGAATTATTGCTTCGGGGAAAGGCCCATTACTATATCATAGGTGATTTAATGCAGCAAAAATGGTTTCACTATTTTATCGCCTATTCGGGATTATTATTTGACCTTCTCGTGATTCCGCTGCTGCTTTTAAAACCCACACGGAAATTCGCGTTTTTGGCATCCATCTTTTTTCACCTTTTCAATTCTATAGTTTTCCAGGTTGGGATATTTCCATATATGTCTCTTGCCCTATGTATGTTCTTTTTTCCACCTGCTGTGATAAGATCCATTTTTCTGAAGAAAAAACCGGCTTTTAATGAGCAAAAGATGCAATTACCATCCCTGCGAAATGTAGCCTATATAGCGGCCGCTGTTTATTTCATGATTCAAATAGCCTTGCCATTGCGACATTGGTTTATTCGGGATAATGTTTTATGGACTGAGGAAGGCCACCGGCTATCATGGCGGATGATGTTGCGATCACGTTCCGGAACAGCTTCTTATAGAGTGGTTGATTCGAAAACCAATACGGTTACCCATATTAACATGACCAAGTACCTTTCCGAGAAACAAAAAAACTTAGCCAGCACAAGACCCGATATAATTTGGCAGTTTGCGCAACATCTTAAGGCAGATTATAAGACGAAAGGTCAGGATGTGAGCGTGTATGTGAATTGTAGTGTCAGCGTAAACGGACGACCATACCAGAAACTCATTGATCCTAATGTTGATCTTGCTTCGGTAAAATGGGATCCGTTTCGACATAGCGACTGGATTTTACCGTCGAATTTGGATAAAAATAATGCTTCAAATCCTTAACTTTACGCCTTAATTTTGAAGTTATGTTGCAAGTTCCATTTATACGTGAAAACACCGAAGCAGTAATAAAAGGGTTGGCCAAGCGAAATCTAGACGCCAAATCCATGATAGATGATGTGTTACGTTTTGATGAAGAGCGACGAAAATTGCAGACTAAACTCGATAATGTGCTGGCTGAGTCGAATAGTCTATCAAAAGAAATAGGGGTACTGTACAAAAGTGGAAAGGGCGATGAGGCCAATGCCCTAAAAGTCAGGACGACCCAGTTAAAAGAAGAGAGTAAACAGCTTAATGATCAACTTAACGAGGCTTCAACCACCTTAAATGAACTTCTGCACAATATTCCTAACGTACCAAATGATCTGGTTCCTGATGGACAAGATGAAGAAGATAACCTCGAGGTTCACCGAGCTGGAGATGTACCCGATTTGGGTGACAATGCGAAACCCCATTGGGAACTTGCCAAGGAATACGATATCATCGATTTTGAACTCGGGAATAAAATTACGGGTGCAGGCTTTCCTGTCTATAAAGGGAAAGGTGCTAAATTGCAACGAGCCCTGATAAGCTATTTCCTCGATAAAAATACGGCTGCAGGTTATCAGGAGGTTCTTGTACCGCTTTTAGTTAACAGTGATTCAGGATTTGGCACAGGTCAATTACCCGATAAAGAAGGGCAGATGTATCATGTAACAGCCGATGATTTATATCTCATTCCAACGGCCGAAGTGCCTGCTACAAATATTTACAGGGGTGATCTTTTAAAGGAGGACGAACTCCCTAAGGCATTGACAGGATATACACCTTGTTTTCGTCGTGAAGCGGGAAGCTATGGGGCTCATGTGCGCGGCTTGAACCGACTGCATCAATTCGATAAGGTAGAGATCCTGAGAATTGAACATCCCGATCGTTCATACAAAGCCCTGGATGAAATGGTTGATCATGTCAAGGGAATAATGGATGAATTGGAACTGCCTTATCGCATTATCCGATTATGTGGCGGAGATCTCGGGTTTACATCAGCCCTGACCTATGACTTTGAAGTCTATTCTACTGCGCAGAAACGCTGGCTCGAAATATCATCGATCTCAAATTTTGAAACCTTCCAGGCGAACCGTTTAAAACTACGCTTTAAAAATACAGACGGTAAATCCCAGCTTGTTCATACCTTGAATGGCAGCTCACTTGCTTTGCCAAGAGTAGTTGCAGGACTTCTTGAAAATAATCAAACCGAAAAGGGGATTAAAGTCCCGTCGGTTTTAGTCCCCTATACCGGGTTTGAATTCATAAATTAAGTGTAGGTAAATTCTTTATTTATAGAGTAAATCATCGAGTATTTATCGACAAAGTGTAAAAAAAATACGCTGTTTAACGAATTTTTGCTTTTTTTCTTTGATTTGTTAAAAAATTTATTGAAGTTCGTTTTATAAACGCTCTTAACCTACTAAAAAATGAAGAATGTTTTACGACTTGCTTTATTGATAGCGCTTGTTGTGGTAATGATAGAAGTCTTGTGAACGTTTGCCCCGGATCAAGATTTTATAACATATGTAAGAACACCCAAACAGGATAATTGGATCATTTTTTAAAATATGATTAATAGCACATTTATTTTGGATGGTGAAGCCTGGACCAAGCGTTCAGGCTTTTTTTATTAAAACATTCACATTTGCAATGCCGGGCATTTAGTATATTTACAATATCACGCATGCAGTGCCGTTAGTCATTCATGCAACAAAAGCCTTGAAATGAGAACGTCACTACTTATTTTTCTTCTGTTGATCGGGCATGCTCTTTTTGCTCAATCTGAACAAGTGGCCAAAAGTTATTATGATGATGGGCAATTTGAAAAGGCCTTGATCGCCTACGACAAATTGTATAAGGCTAACCTCGGCAACGTCAATTACTTTTTCAAGATTGTTGAGATTTATCAGCAATTGGAACAACTCGACGAATCGGAAAAACTGCTATTCGAAATCATCGAAAGAAGCGGCAATCCGCAATATTATGTTGAACTGGGCTATAATTATCAACTCAAGGGAAATGAAATCCTCGCAAAGGAGAATTATGAAAAAGCGCGATCAGGCATAGAACAAAAGCCGATTTATGCCTATTATGTGGCCAGGAGATTTGAAGATAAAGCATTAATAGGATATGCAGCCCTTGTGTATGAACGGGCCATGGAGTTGCGACCAGAAAGCAACTACAATATGCAATTGGCCCGCATTTATGGCGAACAGGGAAAACTCGATAAAATGTTCAGAAGTTACATCGATTTTATTGAGGTGAATACAACATATCTAAATTTTGCCAAGCGTTCCTTTAGCGAATATATTTCGGAAGACGGACAGGGAGATAATAACAAATTGCTGCGAACGGTTTTGCTTAAAAAGATACAGGAGCAGCCCAATATCATGTGGAATGAACTTCTGAGCTGGCTTTTTATTCAACAAAAGGAATATCGCAAAGCCTTTGCCCAGGAAAAAGCAATATTCAATCGTCAGCAGGAATCACTCAGGGGTGTTATCGATTTGGCCTTGATCGTCATCGAAGATGGTGAATCTGAAATCGCTTATGAGATTCTTGATTACATCATCGAAAAGGCATCTGACCTCGAAACAATAGTTGAAGCACACAAAAACAAACTGGAATTAAGAACCCAGGAAGCAGATCCCGGTGATCTGAATGAAATCGATAATGACTATCAGACTTTATTTAGAGAATTCGGACGAGTTTCCCAAACCGTGGATTTACAATTATCCTATGCTAATTTTATCGCCTTCGAGTTGAATAAACCTGTTGAAGCCATATTGTTTCTGAAGGAGTCATTACTCAATAATCTTTCGAAATTCCAGGAGGCCAAGATTAAAATGAAATTAGGTGATATTCTTGTATTTCGGGAAAAATTCAACGAAGCCCTGATCTATTATTCACAGATTCAGCAAAGCCTGAAAAATAGCACACTTTCGCAAGAAGCGCGATTTAAAGTCGCCAAGGCCAGTTATTACAAGGGTGATTTTAAATGGGCCGAATCACAGTTAAAGATATTAAAGGGGTCAACGTCACAACTCATCGCGAATGATGCCCTTGATTTAAAGCTGCTTATTTCAGATAACAAATATGAAGATTCAACCCAAACGGCTTTAAAACTTTATGCCAAAGCCGATCTGTTTGCCTATCAAAACAAAACCGAACAGGCCATACAATTACTGGATCAAATTCTTAATGCTCATAAAACCGAGACCATTGTCGATCAGGCTTTACTCATGCAAGCCAAGCTGTATGAAAAAAAGAAAGACTACAGTCGCGCCGAAGCTAATTATTTGCGAATCATCACCGACTATAAAGATGATATTCTGGCCGATGACGCCTATTATGCGTTGGCTGAATTATATGTCAATGAACTTAATATCCCTGAGAAGGCCCAGCAGTATTATGAACGAATCATTTTCGATCATGCTGACAGTATCTTTTTTGTCGAGGCCAGGAAAAAGTACAGAACTTTAAGAGGAGATTCGATCAACTAGTTTTTTAATAGCTCGTTTTTTATTATTTTCATCCTTCCCCGTTATTTAAACCGGGGCTTATTTTTTTCCATCTTGGTAGTACAACAATATTACAGATTCCTCTTATTGATTTTGTCACTTTCCTTTGTGAATTGGATTGATGCTCAAGTCAACATTCCCCCTAATATTCAGGCAGAAGGTAACCAGTTTTATTGTCCCCTTACACAGATTAATGTGGTTTCTGCATTTGATATTATCGATCCTGACGATATGGGAATCGAGTCGCTTCATATACAAATTACCTCGGGATATAATGGCTTCGAAGACCTGCTTATCCTAAACGGGTCGCATCCTAATATTGTATCAACCTGGAGCCCGGTTGAAGGAAAGTTGACCTTAAGAGGTTTAGGAGGTACCGATGTGAGTTACCCTGATCTAATTGCGGCGGTTTACGATGTCGTATATACTAATAGCTCACCCTTTATGACGGGAGATCGCGAATTTTCATTTACCGTTGGTGATGCGAATTACCTGCCTTCGACCGATCATTATTATCAATTTGTTGAAGATCTTGGAATTACATGGACCGATGCGAGAACCGCTGCTGAATCCTATACCTATTTCGGACTCCAGGGATATTTGGTGACGATATCTTCGGCTGAAGAAGCACAGATGGTTGGTGAACAGGCACCGGGAACAGGATGGATTGGAGGAAGTGATCAGGAAACAGAGGGTGTCTGGAAATGGATGACCGGACCCGAAGCGGGAACGGTTTTTTGGACAGGAGGTATAACCGGTACAAGTCCGAATTACGCCTTCTGGAATAATGGCGAGCCCAACGATCTGAATGGAGAGGACTATGCACATGTTACCGCTCCCGGTATTGGAATTCCAGGTTCCTGGAATGACCTTCCGAATTTGCTTACCAATCCGTCAGACCCATATTATCCGCAGGGATTTATCATTGAATTTGGCGGAATGCCCGGTGATCCTGATGTGGATATTTCCGCGAGCACACAGATCAGCGTTCCGGGTATAGTCGAATCAACCGATGCCGATCGTTGTGGCCCCGGATCAGTAACCCTAGAGGCTGTGGCATCAACAGCTGAGGTACTTTGGTTCGATACGACTGTTGGAGGTGTGCCGCTTGGTACTGGAACGAGTTTTGTGACCCCGGTATTAAACGACTCAGCGACCTATTATGCGCTAGCCTCTGTAAATGGATGTGAAACAGGGCTTCGAATTCCTGTTTATGCAACTATAAAGACCATTCCTTCAGTCACAGGCACAGTTGGCGACCAGGTTTGTAATGAGGGCAGCGGTGTTCTTACAGCTTCAGCAAACCCGGGCTCAATAACTTGGTACGATTCCGCGGTTGGGGGCAATATTGTTGGAAGCGGTGATAGCTTTACAACACCTGTGCACAATATAACAACCACTTACTATGCCGAGGTTGAATTTGACGGATGTATCAGTTTAAACCGTGAACCAGTGACCTTGACCATCATTCAAACCAGTCAACCATCAGGATCTCCCATGCAATCTTTTTGTGATCTGGATACTGCCACTGTTTCTGACCTGGCAGCAGTCGGAGACGAAATACAATGGTACGATTCGATCGATAGCAATACCGCGTTGAATGAATCGGATGAATTGATGGACGGGGCCTATTATGCTACACAAACCTTGAATGGTTGTGAAAGTCTCGACCGATTGGAAGTTGAAGTTATTGTATATGATACTGTTTCAATTCCGGAAGACATTCCAGACATTCGCAGTTGTGATACCGCCGAGGACGGTGACGATACAAACGGATTAGTTGCATTCGATCTTAGAATTAATGAAACATTGCTGTTAAACGGTGCAACTTCATCTGATTTTTCGTTTCGTTATTTTTCCGATCCCGGCTATTTGATCGAAATTTCCAACCCGGATAACTTTTTAAATACCGTGCCCGGAGGGCAGGTCGTTTATTTTAGGATTGAGAACATCCTAAAAAGCAGTTGTTTTTCTGACGGAATGTTTAATATCATCGTAGATGACTTGCCATTCGTAATGCCATCGTTTGTGCTTAAGAATTGTGATGAAGACGGAAATCCGGATGGATTCACCGATTTCAATTTAAATGAAGCTGTTCCCTTAATTGTAAGCGGTGACCTGGCTCAAATGAGTTTGACATATCATGCAAGCCTGGCGGATGCAGAGCAAAATGTATCGACCCTGGATCCGGCTCCTTATAACAATTCCAGTGGGAATCAGGTTTTTTTACGAGTTGAAAATGTGCAGGGCTGTTACAGAATTTCAAATTTGGAATTGCAGGTATCGACCACTTCCTTCAATGAAGGTTATGTTCAAACGCTTGAAGGATGCGATGATGATGCATTGATTGATGGATTGCGCGTGTTTGATCTTTCAGAGTCATCTCAGGATTTTATCGACCAATTTCCGACCGGGCAAAATTTATCCGTACATTATTTCAGGACGCTTGAAGATGCTCAATTAGAACAAAATGAGATCACTCAAATAACAACTTATATAAACGAAACCCCCTTTTCTCAGGTTCTGTATGTGCGTGTGGAAAGCGATGATAATGGTGAGTGCTTTGGCATCGGCCCCCATCTTTTATTGACTGTTCATCCAAGACCTGAATTCGATGTCGATCAGGAGGAGTTTTATTGTCTGAATGGGCAACCGATTCAGTTTGAAGCTATAAATGCGAATGGTGACTATTTATATGAATGGCGGGATGAATCAGGAATGTTGATTAGTGAGGAACCAACCGCATTGATCGAATCGGGTGGTGTTTATTCAGTCATCGCCTATTCAGCGGAAGGATGCTCGTCATTTCCATTAAGTTTTACAGTCGTGGAATCGGGAGTTGCCAATATTCAACCCGGCGATATTATTGTAGAGGATTTCTCAAACAACAATTCGATTTCGATTAACGGAAACAACCTCGGTATCGGCGATTATGAATTTGCCCTTGATGATGCAGATGGTCCTTACCAGGATGATCCTTATTTTTCGAATGTCAGTGCGGGAGATCATCTTTTGTTTATACGCGATAAAAACGGATGTGGAATTGTCACGATTGAAGTTTTTGTGCTGGGCTTTCCGAAATTCTTCACACCAAACAATGACGGCTATAATGATAAGTGGAATCTTAAAGGCTGGAATCAAACCTATTCTTCGCGGTCGCAAATTAAGATCTTCGATAGATATGGGAAACTAATAAAAGAAATTTCACCAGCCACAGATGGCTGGAATGGTCAGTTTAATGGTCAGAATTTGCGGGCTTCAGATTACTGGTTTGTTGCAAATCTCATTAAACAGGACGGCACAAACCGGGTTTTAAAAGGACACTTTAGTTTGGTTCGATAAACCATTATTCTGTTATATGAAAATCGCCATTACTGAACGACTTGAATTATGGAAGGTAAGTCTCGACGATGCCCCATTTTTCTATGAACTGATGAATTCTCCGAGTTGGATCAAATATATAGGTGATAGAGGAGTTTCAGATTTGGATAAAGCCAGAACCCATTTAAATAATACGATCTTAAAGAGTTATAAATGTGATGGCTTTGGATTTTATAAGGCGCTATTAACAACTGAAGGATTAAAACCTATTGGTATTGCCGGACTTGTAAGACGGGATTTTCTGGATGACATTGATATGGGATTTGCTTTTTTACCGGAATATGAAGGTCAGGGCTATGGATTCGAATCATCGGCGGCCATCTTAAAAATAGCGGCTCACGACTTTGGCTTAAAAAGAATTAGCGCCATGATCGATCCGGCTAATGCAAAATCCATACATTTAATCAAGAAGTTAGGTTTCGATTTCGCAAAAATAATCCGACCTTACGATGATGAGGAGAAGTTGATGTTATTTAAAAAACAATTATGATCATTTATAACGTAACAATTCAGGTCGATGACAGTATCCATGAGGCCTGGCTTGAGTGGATAAAAGAACACATCCCACAAGTGCTTTCAACAGGACGTTTTGTCGAAGCCAAGCTCACACGCGTTCTTGTTGATGAAGAAATGGGAGGGACAATTTATTCTGTACAATATAAAGCCAGGTCAAGGAAACACCTTGATGAATATTATGAGAAGTATGCAGATCAGTTAAGGCAAGACGGAATGCGGCGCTTTGCCGATAAAATGCTCGCCTTTAGAACCGAGTTAGAGATTATAGACGAATACAAGGTCAATTTTAATTAGGATGAGAGTTCGAGCAAAAAAATACCTGGGTCAGCATTTTTTAAAAGATGAGGCCATTGCACAAAAAATTTCGGATGCATTAACGCTAAAAGGCTATGACACGATTTTGGAAATCGGCCCTGGAATGGGAGTACTTACAAAATATCTCTTAAAAAAACCGGCTGAAACATATGTTGTTGAAATCGATCGCGAGTCGGTTGATTATCTTCTGGATCATTATCCTAAATTGAAGGGCAGGATAATCGAGCATGATTTTCTCAAGTTCGATTTGGCAGGCTATTTTAAGGCAATTCAATTGGCAATAATCGGGAACTACCCCTATAATATTTCATCACAGATCGTTTTCAAAGTATTAGAAAACAGGGCGATGATTCCTGAATTTTGTGGTATGTTTCAAAAAGAAGTTGCCGCACGTATCTGCGAAAAGGAAGGCTCAAAAGTCTATGGTATTATCTCGGTCCTGGTCCAGGCTTTTTATGAAGCGGAATATCTTTTTAGTGTGCCACCTCATGTATTCAATCCACCGCCAAAGGTAGAGTCGGGTGTTATTCGGTTAATTCGGAAAAATGAAAAGGCGTTTGACTGTGCTGAAGCCCTTTTTTTCAAGGTGGTTAAAACAGCCTTCAATCAGCGAAGAAAAACCCTCAGGAATAGTTTAAAAGTCCTGCAATTATCAGATAATTTAAAAGCAAATGCTATCTTTGGCCAGCGCCCGGAACAATTAAGCGTGGCTGAATTTAAGAGACTTACCAACCTGATTCAAACCGATATAAAACAAGATTGATCTTGGAAGAGGAAAACAAAGAACATATCACCTTTAAAATTAGCGATGAGCTGGTAGAGCAGGTCAGGATCCTTATTGAAGAAGATAACAAATCGGAGGTTCTTGAATTGCTAAGTACATACCACTACGCCGATGTGGCTGAGATTCTTGAAGAGATCAATTTCGAGATGGCCGTTTATGTCATAAAATTACTGGATAGTGATAAAACATCCGATATTTTATCGGAACTCGATGAAGACATCCGTGAAAAAATTCTTGAGAATTTATCAGCCAGGGAGATCGCCAAGGAAGTTACCGAACTCGATACGGATGATGCCGTTGATATAATTTCTGAACTGCCTGAAGATCGTCAGAAAAAGGTAATCGATAAAATTAAGGACGAGGATCTGAAAGCTGATATTCAGGAATTATTGACGTATGACGAAAATTCAGCAGGGGGTTTAATGGCGAAAGAATTAGTCAAGGTCAATGAAAACTGGACCGTGACAGAATGTGTGAGGGAAATGCGAAGCCAAGCCGCTAACGTAACCCGTGTTCATTCTATTTATGTTGTTGACAATGAAGGAAGACTCATCGGACGACTTTCGTTAAAAGATCTGTTAATCGCACCGGATAGAGAAAAAATTTCGAATGTATATATCCCACGGGTTGATTCGGTTCACGTGAGTGAAGACGCAGAAGATGTTGCCCGGTTGATGCAGAAATATGACCTTGAAGCTATTCCGGTTATCGATGACGATAAAATTTTACAAGGACGTATTACCATTGATGATATCGTTGATGTTATCAAGGAAGAGGCTGAAAAGGATTATCAGTTGGCAGCCGGTATCACACATGATGTGGAAGCAGATGATGGTATCCTTGAGCTCACACGGGCGAGATTGCCGTGGCTGTTTCTCGGGTTGATGGGGGGAATAGGTGCGGCGCTTATCATGGGCGATTTCGAAGCCATGCTTCAGAATCATGCGGTTCTTTTCTTTTTCACACCTCTAATAGCTGCTATGGCCGGTAATGTTGGTGTGCAATCGAGTGCGATAATCGTTCAGGGTCTGGCTAATGACGATGTAAAAGGCAGTATCAACAATCGGTTGTTTAAGGAAATGCTTCTGGCAGCTCTGAACGGGCTGATTCTGGCTATGTTTTTATTGTTATTTGTTTGGTTCTGGGAAAAGAATGTATATACCGCTCTGGCGATATCAATTTCACTCATCGTTGTGATTATCGTGGCGGGCATTATCGGGACATTCGTTCCCTTATTCCTTGATAAAAGAGGTATTGATCCGGCGATTGCAACCGGTCCGTTTATAACGACCAGCAATGATATATTTGGTATTCTTATCTATTTCTGGATTGCCAAATTAGTTCTTCAGATATAATAAACCGCATCACATTAGTCGTCATGAGAATTCTTCATCTCGATACAAATCATCCTTTATTAATTGAGCAGTTGAACCAACTGGGATATGAGAATTACGAAGATTATCAAGCTTCGAAGGAGGATGTTCAAAAGAAATTAGATCAATTCGAAGGGATTGTTATTAGGAGTCGCTTTAAAATTGACCGATCTTTTATCCAGGCAGGCAGGAACCTGAAGTTCATTGCCCGTGTGGGTTCCGGTTTAGAGAATATCGACCTGAAGACCGCTGAGGAAAATGGGATTTTAGTTTTCGGTGCCCCTGAAGGCAATTGTAATGCCGTTGGCGAACATGCTGTCGGGTTGCTGTTAAATCTCATGAATCACATCAAACGATCTGATTCCGAAGTGCGACATGGCCTATGGTATCGGGAAGCGAACCGGGGCCATGAACTGCAAGGAAAAACCATAGGACTTATCGGTTACGGGCACACAGGAAAGGCATTTGCAAGGAAATTAAGTGGCTTCGATGCCCGGATCATCTGCAATGATATCAAGCCCGATATGGGCGATAAATATGCCGAGCAAGTCACTTTGCAGGAATTACAGCAGCAGGCTGATATCATAAGTTTACATGTTCCCTTAACAGACCTTACCTTGGGAATGATAAACGCCGAATTCATCGCTAATTGTTCAAAATCCTTTTGGCTGATCAATACGGCAAGGGGAAAAAATGTTATTACTGCCGATTTGGTTAACGGACTTAAATCTGGAAAGGTGAGGGGGGCCGGACTTGATGTATTGGAATATGAAAAGTCTTCCTTTGAAACGCTAAACAACAAATCGGATTTTCCAGAACCCTTTCAATATTTAATCCGGGCCGAGAATGTAATTCTTACGCCTCATGTGGCGGGTTGGACGGTTGAGAGCAAACAGAAACTGGCCCAGGTAATAGTGGATAAAATAAAAGCAGCATTCGTCGGTAATTAATGTGAAACGGACAATACTAATTTTTTCAGCCTTGATCCTCTCTCTCCTGGTCCTTTTTCAACTGGGAAAGTACGGGATGATGAGCGGTGATATCACCTTAGAATTTATCATTTCAACCATTGCTATCGTTTTCTTTTTAATCGGGATTTACATCAATAAGCGAACCTTAGCCAAAAGAACTAACGAAATCACAGATATTGATCATTCTAAGATCAAGGCGCTCGACATAAGCGACCGGGAATATGAAGTTTTAATACTGATTGCAGAAGGGTTGTCAAATCGTGAGATCGCCGATCGTTTATTTCTTACCGAAAGCACTATTAAGACACATGTCTCTAACCTCCTTTTGAAATTAGGTGCTAAAAGAAGAACCCAGGCCATTCAAATGGCAAAAGCCGAGAATATCCTTTAAAATATGTAATTTTAGACGAAAGTACTGTGCAATTGGTACTTTAGTATGAGCCTTGAATGCCGTGACGGATTTATTTTTGAATTATATATTTTTAAAAACAAATCAATGAAAAGCACAATTTTAAAGTACGGTATTTGGGCATTAATTGCAGGCGGCATTCTCTTCCTGTTAAGCCTCATAGTTGATCAGGATATGGATTATGGCATGCGTGCCGCCCTCGGCTATGCATCCATTGTATTATCCTTGCTCTTTATTTATTTTGGGATCAGACACTTCAGAGATCAGGAGAATGACGGTATGGTTTCCTTTGGGAAGGCGCTGGGTATAGGCGTGATCATTTCGGTATTTGCCGGACTTGGTATTGCCATTGTCGATTACATTTATACAACGAGCATTAATCCTGAATTCTTCGAGGAGTACGCCCGGGCATTGGAGGAGGCGGGTCGTGGCGACGAAGTTTTTGATATTGGAAGCGGCCTCGCGGCTGTCTTCATGTTTGCAACCGTTATCGTAATCGGCTTCATTATTTCACTTATTTCAGCTTTAATTCTACAACGTAAATAATTCAGATCATGCAATACAAGGCTAATACACCAGACGAATATATCAATCAGATCCCCGAAGAACGACAAGCGGTCATGCAAAAATTGAGACAGGTTATCAAAGGCAATTTACCCGATGGTTTTGAAGAAACGATGGGGTATGGGATGATTGGTTATGTGGTTCCACATCGGATTTATCCCGACGGATACCATTGTGATCCTAAACTACCCCTGCCATTTATGAGTATCGCATCTCAAAAGAATTTTGTTGCCGTTTATCATATGGGAATATACGCTGATGAGGAATTGCTAAAATGGTTTACTTCGGAATATCCGAAATATTGCTCGCGAAAACTCGATATGGGAAAAAGTTGCATTCGGTTTAAAAAGATTGACGATATTCCATATGAACTTATAGGAACCTTATCGGCCAGGGTTACGCCAGCCGAATGGATTGAAACCTATGAATCGCAAATCAAGAAAAAGTAATGTTGCTTAAAGCATGTAACATTTCATTTAAGAACTACACTAATATTTTGAAAGCATGAAGAAACGAGTAACCGGATTGGGCGGATTTTTCTTTCGCACCAAAGACCCGAAAACACTGAAGGACTGGTATGGTAAACATCTTGGCCTTCCAGTTGATGATTACGGATGTACGTTTTGGTGGAAAGACAAAGAAGGGAATGACTGTTCAACACAGTGGTCACCTTTTAATGAAAACACCAAATATTTCGAACCGAGTAAAAAGCAGTTCATGATGAATTTCAGGGTTGAAAACCTGGAAGAACTATTGGGTGTTTTAAAGGACGAAGGAGTTACTGTTGTCGGGGAAATTGAATCATATGAATATGGCAAGTTCGGTTGGATCCTCGATCCCGAAGGGAACAAGATCGAATTATGGGAACCCGTAGATTCGTCTTTTTTGTAAAGGCTTTCAAATTTTAGTAAATTTAATAACAGAACCAAAATTATCGAATCATGTCAGACGAGAATAAGGATTTAAGAGACGATCTTAATGATATGCTTGGCGACGCCAAAGAAGGTGCTCGAAAAGCAGCCGACAAAGCCGAGGAATTGGCCCAGGAAGCAAAAGAAAAAGCAAGTGAGTTTGCAGAAGAAGCAAAAGAAAAAGCGAAGGAATTCGCTGGCGACGCGAAAGAAGTTTTTAGCGATGGGAAGAATGTGGCTATAATTGCACATCTCACGGTTATAGGCTGGGTGATCGCTGTGATCATGAACAGTACTGAAAAAAATGAATTCGCATCCTTTTATATCCGGCAAATGTTAGGACTTATGTTGATGTCGATCATTATGTATTTTATTCCTGTAGTAGGATGGATCGCCAACATTTTGATCTTTGTCCTTTGGGTAATCAGTCTTGTTGGCGCGATTGGCGGCGAGAAAAAAGAAACTGTTCTTCTGGGCAAACAATTCCAGGAATGGTTTAAATCAATATAGGCTATTAGCCAACCTCAATTTGTAAAAGCGCCAGGAGCATAATATGCTTTTGGCCTTTTTAAATATATTTATAATCGTAATATTGCAATAATACAATATTTTGCATACCTTTGATCTATTAAACATTATTATGGGAGCATCAAAAGTTGAAATTTATTCCGATCAAACAAACCGTATTGCCGCAATTGCAAAGGTCTTTGCTCATCCGGCACGCGTTGCGATACTGCAGCATATAGCCAGTCAAAATGCGTGTATTTGTAATGATCTGGTTGATGAAATCGGGTTAGCACAACCAACGATTTCTCAACATCTGAAAGTGATAAATGAGGCCGGCTTGCTCAACGGGTCCTTTGAAGGAAAACGGCTTTGCTATTGCCTTAATACCGATCGATTCGAGGAATTTCAAAACGAGCTCATCACCTATTTTAAAACTACAACACAATCCTGTTGTTAAATTAATAATATCAATTCTTCAGTCATGAAAACACAAACTCTATTCAATCTCCTGCAAAATCATCCGGAGAAAAACTTGCTCTTCGAATACCGTCCGGGAAAATTCGTTGGTGCAAACTATCACATCACCGAGGTAAAACATATTAAAATTAATTCTGTCGATTGTGGCAGCCAAACCGATAATTGGAATGAAACGATCATTCAGTTGTGGGAGAGTCCGAGTGAAATCGATAAAACCGATTTTATGTCAGTCTATAAAGCACTTGGCATCTTAAAGAAAGTGGGTAAAATGGCAGCCTATGATGTAGAGGCAGAAGTAAAATTCGAGTATAGTAATCCGTCCTTCCATACAGCCCAACTTTTTGTAAACGATTATGAAATCAATGGCCCTGATTTAATCTTTAAACTCGGTATTGAACAAACTGATTGCAAGGCGAAAACGGAATGTGGCGTGGTAGAAATGGTTGAGCATAATGCAGATGAGGAACCCTGTTGCTCACCGGATGGCAATTGTTGTTGATTCTCATGCTAACTATTCGCCCCCTTGTCAGGGCTGATTACCCTTTTGTTTCCCGTATTTATGATGAAGGTTTACAGACTAAAATAGCTACCTTTGAAACCGAGGTGCCCGATTGGGACGAATGGAATAAAAAATATATTCCGAACGGTCGCCTGCTTGCCGAAATTGATAATGAGATACTTGCTTTTGCGGTACTTTCACTTGTTTCTGAGCGGGAGGTATATAAAGGCGTCGGCGAGGTGAGCGTATATGTCAAAAATACTTCCCGAGGTCAGGGTATCGGCAAACAATTGTTAAAACGGCTTGTCGCATTAAGTGAAGATTTGGGATTCTGGACGCTCCAGGCGGCCATATTTCCGAATAATAAGCCCAGTTTAGAGATGCACCGATCCTGTGGATTTAAAGTCGTTGGACGACGCGAACGGATAGGCATACGCGACGGGAAGTGGCAGGATAATATACTAATGGAAAAACGCAGTAATAAAATAGGAAATTAAATGATAAATATTCTAGTTCTTTGTACGGGAAACTCGTGCCGCAGCCAGATGGCACATGGCTATTTGAATCACTTCCTGGATAACAGGTCGTTTAAGGTTTACAGCGCCGGAATAGAAACTCACGGACTCAATCCCGGGGCGGTCGCTATCATGAAAGAAGATGGTATCGATATTTCGAAACATACCTCCAACCATGTTGATGAATATCAGAATGTCAGCTTCGATTATATTATCACAGTTTGTGACCATGCCAATGAAAACTGCCCCTATATCCCCAGTAAAAATGCAAAGCGTTTGCACCATAACTTTTTTGACCCTTCAAAAGTTGAAGGGACCGATCTTGAAAAGCATACTGCCTTTTTAAAAGCTCGTGAGGAGATTAAATCCTATTTTAAAGATTTTACTGAAACAACCCTTACGGCTTAAGGAAAAAGCGATTTTTTAATGACTCAGGAATTATGATTTGAGAATTTTCGTTCAAGTTCAGCCTGAAATTCTTCCATAACCGGCCGAACCGTACTCTCAGGAAGATCGGCAATTTTGATATACATCAGGCCGTCTACAGAATTATTAAAAAGCGGATCAACGTTAAAAGCGACTAATTTTGCATTCTGTTTGATGTATTTTTTCAGAAGTACCGGCAACCGCAGCGCTCCCGGTTCAACCTCATCGATGATCTTATCAAATTTGTTCAGGTCAGCTTCAGCTTCATCGAAAACAAAGTCCTTGTCGGCATCCTTTAACTTAACCTTGAACTCTTTCTTCGGATGCACGTACTGGGCCACATATGGATCATAATAATGCGATTTCATGAATTCGATCATCAGTGATTTCGAAAAGTTCGAAAATTGGTTGCTTATACTAACACCACCGATAAGAAACTTATGTTCCGGGAATCGCAATGTTGTATGCACAATACCCTTCCAAAGCAAGAATAGTGGCATCGGTTTCTGCTGGTATTCCTTGATGATAAAAGCGCGGCCCATCTCGATTGACTGGCTCATCATTTTATGCAATTCAGGTTCAAACCGGAAAAGGTCCTGAAGGTAAAATCCATCGATGCCGTATTGTTCATAGATCTTCGATCCCAATCCCATGCGATAGGCTCCGGCGATAATTTTTTTGTCGTCATCCCAGAGGAACATATGGTGGTAATAGCGATCGAATTTATCCAGGTCGATAGCCTGGTTGGTCCCTTCGCCGACCTCGCGGAATGTTATTTCCCTTAATCGGCCGATCTCCCGTAGAATATTTGGAATTTCCTTAGCCGGACTCAGGTAGACTTCATAATTCTTACTCCTAAGCAATCGAAAATCCAAAGCCTTGATCGTTTCGATTTCTTTAACCATAACATCAGTTTGTACCGGAGTAACGATACGTTTAGGCGGTTTTTGAACCTTTAAGCTATCGGATATGTTCTTGAGAATTTTATCCTTGGGCTCGAAGAAATTAGAAAGCATATAGGTCTTCCGCCTGATGAATTCTGAGAATTCGGCCAACGATTCGTGTTCGGCCTGGTCATTCAAGCTTATCGGTCTGCCAATCCTGACACGAATAACACGGTGTTTTTGAGTTAGCAATTCAGATGGTAATTTAGCAGTCCTCAGCGTATCACTGATTTTGGAAAGACGATAAAAAAGCCGGCTGTTCTTGGCGTGAAAATATATAGGAACAACGGGGACTTCTGCTTTTTTAACCAGCTTCATCGCGGCCTCTTCCCAGGGTTTATCAACCACCAGCTTTCCGTCACGATAGGTGGAAACCTCACCGGCCGGGAAAATACCAAGTGGATGGCCTTCTTTCAGGTGTCGAATGGCCGTTTTAAACCCAGAAATACTTGACTTGACATCCTTTCGATCTTCAAAAGGGTTAACTGGCATGATGTAGGGTTGGAGCGGTTCGATGCGGTGCAACAAGAAATTGGCAATTATCTTAAAATCCTCGCGCTGCTCGAGCATTAATTTCAAAAGCAAAATGCCGTCGATGCCACCAAGCGGATGATTTGAAACCGTAATATAAGCGCCATCTTTTGGTAAACGCTTAAGGTCCTCATCGGGGATCTCAAATCGAATCTGGAATTCACCCAGGATACCGTTTAAAAATTCGAGATCATGGAGGTGCTTATTTCGATCATAAATTTTATTCAGGGTTGAAATATTCAAGACCTTCATCAGCAACCAGCCAAAAAAGGTTCCGATGAAACCATATTTGTCGGCATGAATGACTTTAGCTACTTCTTTTGCTGTTACCAGGCCCATTAATCAATTCTGTATTTGAGATTAGTAAATGTAATAAATGTTTATTTAGTTACTATTTGAACAGTTTCCTGAGTTAATTGTTTCAATAAAACCGATTTATTTTGTTCGATATTTTTAATGGCCTCATCGGTATAATGACGGATGGTGTATAGCGATACGTTTTTAAAACAGTCTACCTTGAACTTCGCCTTTAGTTGCAGTAAGAGAGCTTCCATGTTGTTATAGAGATCATCTACGCATACCGAAAAACCGATAGCGGAATTCTGGATGACGTCGACTTTCATTTTATAATCCGAGAGCAGTTTAAAAATATAACTGATATTGTCTTCCATGATATAGGAGAAATCCAATGAGGAAAGCGCTATGAGTACCTGATCTTTCTTTACGATATAACATGGTATTTCCGGCTTGATCTTAATGCCTTTGCCAACCCGTGTTCCTTCGTTGGATGGTTTAATGAATGACCGGACATACAAGGGAATCTCCTTCCTTTGAAGTGGTTGAAGGGTTTTTGGGTGAATGACGGAGGCTCCATAAAAAGCCAATTCTATAGCTTCACGATAGGAAATTTGATTTATTAATTGAGCATTTTCAAAAAATCGTGGATCAGCACTCAGCACTCCGGGAACATCTTTCCATATGGTCACTTCCCCTGCGTTCAAGGCATAGGCAAAGATGGCCGCGGTATAGTCACTCCCTTCCCGCCCCAAAGTTGTTGTAAAGTTGTTATGATCACTCCCTAAAAAGCCCTGTACAATATTGAGTTTATTTGTGTCGATTCCTGTGGAAATCAACTCCTGCGTACGTTCCCAATCAACCCTGGCATGTCGATAGTAGCTATCGGTTTTAATGAATTCACGAACATCAACCCAGTTATTGGGGATGCCTTCCTGCTCGAGATAGGCACTGACAATTGATGTTGAAACCAATTCACCAAAACCGACGACCTGGTCATAAACAAAGTTGTAATCAGGCGATCGGTTATGCTCGAAAAAATTATCAAGTTCATCAAAATGAGAGGAAACTATTTTATACACAGGATGCGTGTTTAAGGCGTTTTCTGAATCAAAAAGATCAAGTAAAATAGCATTGTGGTATTTACGTACATCCTGCAAAGAACTTTTTAATTCTTTCTTATTGTTGAAGTAATTGGTTATAACAACTTCCAACGCATTGGTGGTTTTCCCCATGGCAGAAACCACGACCAGGGTATCGTCATGCCCCGTAAGTCTTAAAATATCGAGTAGGTTCCGCACACCTTCTGCATCTTTTACCGATGCACCACCAAACTTGAATATTCTCATTGTGAAAGGTTATCTATATAGTTTTTTATACCCCGTTCGTCTAGTTGAACAACAGCCCAATCGTCCAATACCCGGGCTCCCTTTTTCTTGTAAAATTCGATTGCGGTATGATTCCAGTCAAGGACTACCCAACTTATGCGTTTAACACCAAGCTTAGAGCCGTATTTAACTACGGCATCAAACAGTCGTGTACCAATTCCGGCTCCCCGTGCATCATTTTTTACGATGAGATCCTCCAGGTGCAACACTTTTCCTTTCCATGTGGAATAGCGCATATACATTAACGCCATACCCTGAATTTGATTGTTCTTTTCGGCAACCAAACAAAAAAATGCCGGATTCGTGGCAAAGCCATCGGCCTGCAATTCCTTAACGGTTACTTCAACAGCATCTGGTTCACGCTCAAAATGGGCCAATTCCTTGATCAATTCAAGAACATCAGGCATATCATTATAGGTCGCTTTTCGAATTTTTATCGCCATGTTTTTCAATAGGAATTCAAATATAATTGAAAGTTTATTGTCTCCTTTATTTTTATTTTACGAAAACGTTGGAGTTCGTATAAAAATCCGATCTTTGTAGTGTCTAAATCATCCATCCCATGTCGCAAAAAAACCAAACCTTAGGTGAATTTATAATTGAAAATCAAGCCGAGTTCAAGTATTCTTCAGGTGAATTATCGCGGTTGATAAACTCTATCAGGTTAGCCGCCAAGGTTGTTAACCACGAAGTAAACAAGGCGGGTCTTGTCGATATAATCGGAGCGGCCGGTGATGTTAATGCGCAGGGCGAGGACCAGCAAAAACTCGATGTTTACGCCAATAATAAATTCATCCAGACCATGACCAAAAGAAATATTGTTTGTGGAATCGCCAGCGAGGAAGAAGATGATTTCATCTCGATCAACAGCCAGGATGAGCAAAACCAGAATAAGTATGTTGTCCTTATCGACCCTCTCGATGGCTCATCAAATATCGATGTAAATGTCTCTGTTGGAACCATTTTTTCGATTTACAGACGAATAACCCCAGTAGGAACGCCAGTAACTATCGAGGATTTCCTTCAAAAAGGAGATGAGCAGGTAGGTGCCGGGTATATAATCTATGGAACGTCAACCATGTTGGTCTATACCACGGGTCACGGTGTTAATGGTTTCACCTTAAATCCTGCTATCGGCACTTTTTATTTGTCCCATCCCGAAATGCATTTCCCTGAAACAGGAACGATATATTCGGTTAATGAGGGTAATTACATCCATTTCCCCCAAGGTGTGAAGGATTATATCAAATATTGCCAGCAGGAAGAAGGTGATCGGCCGTATACCTCGAGGTATATCGGCTCCCTGGTGTCAGATTTCCATCGCAACATGATAAAGGGCGGTATATATATGTATCCACAAAGCTCAAAATACCCTCAGGGGAAGCTTCGTTTATTATATGAATGCAATCCTATGGCCTTTCTTGCCGAACAGGCAAACGGAGCAGCCAGTGACGGCTTCGGAAGGGTAATGGAAATCGAACCAAAAGAGCTCCATCAGCGGGTTCCTTTATTCTGCGGAAGTAGCAAAATGGTGCAGATGGTCGAAAATTTCATGAGTTCATCGGTCTGATTGTGAGACTATTGCAGAATTATGTAATTTGGATTCGTTAAACTTTTAAACCCCCAAATTATGAGTCGAACAAAGTTAACCGAACCTAAAGTTATTGGAATTCACAATGACAATGCATCAAAGATTGAAGCGATTAAAGAGCTTATCTTCGGTGAGACTATCCATGAGTACGATTCCGAATTTCTAGCCTTAAAAAAGGATCTTCTACGCAAAAAGAAAGAACTTGAATCCCTTATTAAAAAGGTAAAAGCCGATCTTGACAAGGCTATTAACGACCTCGGGTCTGATGTAGATGTCAAGCTATCCGGATTAGAAAAAGATCTTCAGCAAAGAACCGATAAGCTTGATTCGGCGAAGATCGACAAAAAGATCTTAGGCAATCTATTCATCAAAATGGGTGAAAAGATCGGTCAGTAAACCACTTTTCAACATCTTTCCAAATGACAACAAGGGATAAATTAAATATTCTTCGGGATATTCTGCTCGACGATGAACGTGAACAGGTTAGTGCCATCGATAAAAAAATACGTCGATTGGAAAACACCCTGAATAGAAAGAGTCGCTTGTCGGTGAAGGTAGATCCGATCATCGATAATAAACTTGAACACTTTGTCGAGGAAATTCCGGAAACTCTCGGACCAAAGATTACCGAAACATTGCGCTTTGAGATCAAGAATTCGCAGGCTGAGGTCGTTGAGGCCTTATATCCTATCATGGGTAAGATGATCAAGCGCTATATACAGAATGAGATTAGTATGCTCGTTGACCGCATCAATTCAAACCTGAAAAAAACGTTTTCTTTTAAGAATATAAAGAAATCTATTAAAGCGAAATTCAACGGAAAAAATGAAGCGCATGATCTCATTACCAAGCAATTGCAGCCAGTTATTGAGCAAATTCTTGTAATTGAAAAAGGATCGGGAATCGTAATTTCAGAATTCAGTAAAACCCAAAATATCGATCAGGATATGATAGGCGGTATGCTTACCGCTATTAAAAGTTTTGCTGAGGATGCCTTCACAAAAGAAGAAGAACGATTACAACAAATCGATTACGATTTGTTTACCATTCATATTCAAAATTTCTCGTCCTATTATATGGCAATTGTACTTTCAGGACCATTTAACCTGTACTATCGTGACAGGCTGGAAGATAAATTGCTTGATTTTGCTCAACATGTTATTAATAAATCAGACCTGTTAGATCCGGATATATTCAGTGACAAGTTGAGTGGCTATTTCAGGAACATAAAACTGATTGATTCTTAAAAAACCATATATACCAGCCTTATGCCAAGTAAGAAAATAGTTTTGGTCGGCCATTTCGGTGTTGGAAAAACCTCTTTGATGAGGCGTTTTATAGATAATGCTTTTTCCGAAGATTATAAAGTAACACTGGGCGTTCAGATCAAAAAGAAGAATGTGCAATTATCGGATGGTCAACCGCTGTCTATGATCATTTGGGATCTCGAAGGAAATACCACCGTAAGAAAAACCAGGGAGTCTTATCTGCTCGGAACCAATGGTTTTATTTATGTATTCGATGCGACACGTTCAGAAACGTATTTAGAACTAAAAGACGAGATCGGCTTTCTTAAAGAAAAATATCCCGGTGCTTCGGTTAAGGTTATTGGCAATAAGCTCGACCTCGTAAATAAGGAGTCATTAAAAGATTCTCTGAAGTCGCAGAATATTGAATATGATTTTCTAACCAGTGCAAAAAAAGGAATAAATGTCGAAAAGATGTTCGATAATCTTGGTCATGAACTAATGTTATAGCTTATGCTTGAAACAATTAAGAAAAAAAGTATTCAAAACAAAATTCAGTTTGTGAGTATTTCCAGAAGCGGAATCATTCTGGAGAGCGAAAACAATCTGTTCAATTTTGAAGTGGGCACATCAATATTTAAGGTTCACCCATTTTTTGAGGCTATTCATTATTATTTCAACCTCGATTCGGGTAAGAAATATAATTTATCGTGTATAAACCTTGAGATAGGTTCTGTAAATGGGATCTATGATATCGATTTTCATGTACTGGATGACAGGCTTGTTTTATGCATCCTTGATTTCACCTCTCACTACGAGGTTTCGAATACCCTTTCACAGGAAAAAAATGAATCGATCATCCAGGCGCAAGTCATGAAAGAGCGTGAGGAATTTCAAAATCGGTTTTTGGCAAATACCAGCCATGAATTGCGCACACCCTTGAGCACCATAATGGGATTTACAACCATATTGAAACGTTCCAGCTTGACCTTAGATCAACTTCACAACCTTAATGTGATTAAATCGTCGAGTGAACATCTCAAAAATATAATTGATGATATTCTTGACATCTCAAGTATTGAAATGGGTCAGGTTAAAATTGATAATAATCGTTTTGACCTTCGAAAACTTTTTAATCTCTTAAAAGCTACCTTTTCTGAAAAAAGCGAGGCCAGCGGGATTGAATTCAAAGCCGCGATAGAAGAGGATATCCCGCAATATATAATTGGGGATCGTTTCCGATTGAACCAAATTTTAGTCAACTTATTAAATAATGCATTCTATTATACCAATGAGGGCGTGATTAGCATTATCGCAAAAAATTGTGAGGTGATTGATGAAAGGGTTTGTATCCATTTTGAAGTTTCAGATACCGGGATCGGGATTTCTAAGAACGACTTACCGTCAATCTTCGATAGTTTCACGCGCTTTTCAGTAGAACGGCCGCATCGAGGAACCGGTCTTGGTCTTTCAATTGTTAAAAACCTTGTTCGGCTTATGGAAGGCAAGATTGATGTAAAAAGCGAGGTCGGAGAAGGAACGACCTTTAATATCAAATTGAGATTTCAAAAATCTGCTGATCAAAGCCCGGAACAAGACATCTTAAACAATGTCGATTTAAATGATTCTGATAAAAAACACAGCATATTGATCGCTGAGGATTTAGAAGTAAATCAACTTCTGCTCATGCGCATTATGGTTGATCATAAATTCAATTTTGACATTGCAAGTGACGGTGATCAGGTTATTCAAAGATTGCATCAAAATAATTACGATCTCATCTTAATGGATTTGAAAATGCCCAAAATGGATGGTTACGATACAACGCGATTTATACGAGAATCTGCTGCTGCACCTATGCGCGACATTCCGATTTTAGCCGTTACCGCCAATGTCTCTCCTGAGGAACGTGAAAAGTGCCTTGAACGTGGTATGAACGATTATATCGGGAAACCCTTCGCAGAAGAGGAGTTGATTAAGAAGATCAACAAACTGATCAGCGCTTAAAAAGAAAAACTCGTTTTAGTGATTCATGGTTCGTATGCCATCGATGAATCCGTCAAGGTCAACTTCTTCCTTAACAAGGCGTATGGCTTTGTCGATAATGTATCCTACATTCACCGTTGAAAATCCTAAACCGACCGCCATTTTGGTAAGTAAGCGTATTTCATCATCCTTATCAATTTCGTCAGCCCGTACCATACGTACCAGGTCATACAAACGCTCTAACCGGTAATTAAATGAAATAGGCGGATTGATGGGATGTGATTTGTAGTCCTTAAGGATTTTCTTGTATTCCGGGTCGGAAATATCAAGGTGGACGGCCAACCGGTCAAGGAAGGCTTTTTCATTTTCTGTAATAACATCGTCTTCCATTGCCACACGAACAATGGCCGCGAAATGGTCCTGATTTCGTCGTCTAAAACCGCTATCAAATAAATCTGAAATTGACATATTAGGAGATGAGTTTTGGTGATGCAAACGTACATATTTTTTTCGATTTTTTTATCAATATTACCATTAAAAGTGCTCTGATTTAATCACGGAACTATACTGGAAATCGATCTTTTAATGCCCGACTTCTCCTCGGTTTTGCCCGATTGGATTTAATCTTTCAGGAAAAACAAAAAAAAGTATCTTTGCCTGAAATCCAAACCTGTGAGTAAAACCCTGATCTCGCAAGCCTATTCACAATCTCTGCAACTGCAGAAATTGCGGGATCATATTGCTCAAAACCATGGGAAAACCCATGTTCAAGGATGGGTTGGATCCTCCTTGTCCTTCATGTTAAGCAACCTATTTCGGTGGGCCGATAAACCTTTTCTTATCATTTTAAATGACAAAGAAGAGGCCGCATATTTATTGAATGACCTCGAACAACTCATCAATGAAAAGGACGTATTGTTCTATCCGGGAAGCTATCGGAGACCGTATCAGATCGAAGAAACCGATAACGCGAATGTGCTGCTAAGAGCCGAAGTATTAAACCGAATTAATTCGAGAAGGAAACCGGCCGTAATTGTAACCTATCCTGATGCCCTCTTTGAGAAAGTAGTAACACGACGAGAACTGGAAAAGAATACGCTGAAGATTTCGGTTGGTGATATTTTATCGGTTGATTTTGTAAATGAGATCTTGTTCTCCTATCGGTTTAACCGGGTCGATTTTGTTACTGAGCCAGGTGAATTTTCTGTACGTGGCGGAATTCTCGATGTGTTTTCATTTTCTCATGATGAACCCTACCGTATTGAATTTTTTGGAGATGAGGTTGATAGCGTAAGAACCTTCGATGTCGAGACCCAGTTATCTATTGAACAGGTAAAAAAGATCAACATTATTCCCAATGTTGCCAATAAGTTCCTCGAAGAGAGCCGTCAGAGTTTTTTGAATTATATAGCATCAAAAACCGTGCTCTTTGTCAGTAACCGGGAGTTCCTTCAGAACCGGGTGGACAAGCTCTATGAAAAGGCTGTTGAAGCTTTCGAAACGCTGTCGGGAGAAATCAGGCATCAGGAACCCGAAGCATTGTTTTGCAATGGTACGGAGTTATTAAATCTGATGACCCGGCGCAATGTTGTAGAACTAGGAGGAAACCATGACGGCAAGACTGATGCCATTCGGTTTAACTGTTCACCCCAGCCGGCCTTTAATAAACATTTCGACCTGTTGATCAAGGACCTGCAGGAATCCCATGCTAAGGGTTATAGAAACATCATCGCCTGTGTAAGTGAACAACAGGCCAAACGATTTCATGACATATTTGATGATGTCGAAGAAGATATTCACTACGCAACGACTGTGCTGTCAATCCATCAGGGTTTTATAGACCACGATCTCCGCCTGGTTTGTTATACCGACCATCAGATATTCGAGCGTTACCACAAATTCCACCTTCGAAACGGATACGCCAAAAAGCAGGCGATTACCCTGAAGGAACTGACCAATCTGGAAATCGGTGATTATGTCACTCATATTGACCACGGGATAGGCAAATTTGGCGGCTTGCAGAAAATAGACGTTCAGGGTAAGCGGCAAGAAGCCATTAAACTAATCTATGGTGAGCGGGATGTACTATATCTTAGCATTCACTCCCTGCATAAGATCACAAAATTTACCGGGAAGGACGGGAAGGTGCCGAAGATATATAAACTGGGAAGTAAGGCATGGAAAAACCTTAAAAAGAAAACCAAAACCAAGGTCAAGGAGATCGCGTTTAACCTTATTCAGTTGTATGCCAAACGCAAGATGAAAACAGGTTTTGCTTATAACCCAGACAGTTACCTTCAGCACGAATTGGAGGCTTCCTTTATATATGAAGACACACCCGATCAGAGTTCGTCAACCGATGACATCAAACGAGATATGGAAAGTCCGCAGCCAATGGACCGCCTGGTGTGTGGGGATGTGGGTTTTGGCAAAACCGAAGTTGCAATTCGAGCCGCTTTTAAGGCGGTTGACAATGGCAAGCAGGTAGCCGTCCTGGTTCCCACAACGATATTGGCCTTTCAGCATTTCAAGACCTTCACAGAACGATTGATTGATTTTCCGGTAACGGTCGATTATATGAATCGTTTTCGAAGTACCAAACAACGGAATGAAATTATTAAAAATCTGGAATCGGGAGCCCTCGATATCGTTATTGGCACGCATCAATTGGTCAGTCAAAAAATTAAATTCAAAGATTTGGGCCTGCTCATTGTCGATGAAGAACAGAAGTTTGGGGTTGCGGTGAAGGATAAATTGAAGACCATGAAGGAGGATGTGGATGTATTAACCTTAACGGCTACACCCATTCCGCGAACACTTCAATTCAGTTTGATGGCTGCTCGTGACTTGTCAGTGATCAACACGGCTCCACCTAATCGTTATCCCATCGAAAGCCGGGTGGTACGTTTTAATGAGGAACTGATTCGTGATGCCATCAGTTATGAGATTCAACGAGGCGGCCAGATATTCTTCGTTCATAATCGGATCGAGAATATTAAAGAAGTTGCCGGTATGATTCAGCGATTGCTGCCTGATGCTAAAATAGGGATTGGTCACGGGCAAATGCAGGGGCGTAAACTCGAACAACTGATGCTCGCTTTTATGAAGGGTGAATTTGACGTACTTGTAAGTACGACCATTATTGAAAGCGGACTTGATGTGCCTAATGCCAATACAATTTTCATAAATAATGCGAATAATTTCGGACTTAGCGACTTGCACCAAATGAGAGGTCGTGTAGGACGAAGTAATAAAAGGGCATTCTGCTATTTTATTACCCCCGAATATTCTGCAATGACCGATGTGGCCAGGAAACGCATTCAAGCCCTGGAACAATTTACCGAATTGGGAAGCGGATTCAGCATAGCGATGAAGGATTTGGAAATCCGGGGTGCCGGAGACCTTTTGGGAGGAGAGCAGAGTGGATTTATCAATGAGATTGGTTTTGAAACCTATCAGAAGATCCTAAATGAAGCAATCGATGAGCTGAAGGAAAATGAATTCAAATCGCTTTACCATGATGATGATAAAGAACGGATTTATGTTAAGGACATAACTATCGACTCGAGCTTCGAGCTGCTTTTTCCCGATGATTATGTCAATAATATTACCGAACGATTAAATCTCTATACCCGGTTAAATGAATTGAAAACCACAGAGGAACTTGAACGCTATGAGGATCAATTGACGGATCGATTTGGGGAATTACCGGCTCAGGTTGTTGACCTTCTGGATAGTGTACGGTTGAAATGGTTAGCTGCGGAATTGGGATTGGAAAAAATCGTTATGAAACATGAAAAATTGGTCGGATATTTTATCAAGGAACAGGAGAGTCCGTTTTATCAGGGCCCGGTCTTTACCAAAGTCCTTAAATACGTTCAGAAAAACCCTACTGCATGCAAAATGAAGGAGAAGCAAACACGTCAAGGTTTACGATTATTGCTTACCTTTGAAAGGATTAAATCGGTTGAAGACGCCTTATCTGCATTAAGACCGATTCTGGCGTGATTCTTGCGATTTAATTGTGACGATTTTGAAGATGTTGTGTCAAAGAAATAAAGAAATTATGATCAGGAAATTCCTTCATCTGGCCTTACTTTTTCCCTTGCTCATTTCAGGGCAACAAGCTTTAAATGGAACTTTTCTACCTCCGGAAGAATTCGATTGGGTTTTAGTTTACAAAGTTTCACCGACCAATTCCAGTTATGTTGGTGATGCTAAAATCGATGAGAACGGAAAGATGACCTTCGTCCTTGATTCAACTCAAACCAAAGGCATGTACCGGCTCGTTTATGCTGTTCCTCAGGAAGAATATAATTTTGACATCATCTATGACGGTAATGAAAATGTAGAATTTACCTTTCATATCGATCAGGGTATTGAATTTGAGTCTTCCATTGAAAACAAATTGATGAGCTCTTATACCAACAGCATGTCGCTTATCAGCCAGAGCCTTGGTAACTATTTCAGAGAACAGAGTTCAGATACCACGGCCTTGATGACAATTTTCAAAACCCAGAGAGAAACTCAAACTGAATTTGAGAAATTGTCAAAAGACATGATAGCAGGCCATTTTGTAAGAGCCAATCGGCCCTATATCCCGGATTCGTATGAAGATTTAAAAACCTATCTCAGCAATATAAAAAATCATTATTTCGATCACGTTGATTTTACGGATCCCATCTTACAGAGTTCCAATTTTCTCGTTGAACAATCTCTGAATTATGTCTTCGGAATGGTCTCGAAAGACAACCTTCGAAGCAAGGGCTATGAAGAAAATTTAGATAAAGTGGTCAATGCCATGGAGAAGGCAACCGATCAAACCAAGAAAATGTTACTCGAGATCTTGTGGCAACAATTGTCGGAGGCAAACTATGAGTCGACGGCCAATTACCTTGCTGATAATTATTTGATCGATCTTGCCAAATCACTTCAGGAACAGGATTTGGTAAATGAGCTGGTTCAGTTTAAAAATGTTTCTCTGGGTCATATTGCTCCGAATTTTAAGATCGATTCCCACTGGAAGGGCAAGCCCGTCAAAACCAATTTCCATGATTTAAAAGATGCTGATCAGTACATCCTTGTTTTTTGGAGCAGTAATTGTTCTCATTGCCTGGAGGAGCTACCCAAATTACGGGATTTCATGAAATCATCGGGATTGAATAAAACACAGGTTATTGCGTTCGCATTAGAAGATGAACTCAGTATTTGGACAAGTGAAAAATTCAATTATCCCGACTTTATCCATGTGGCCGGACTTGATAAATGGGAGAACGCTGTTGGGAAGTCTTACAATATTTCTGCAACACCAACGTATTTCATCCTTGACGGTTCGAAATCGATCATCGCTAAGCCCGAAGATATCGTGGCAGTAAAGCAATTTTTTCAAAGTCAGAAGTGATAGAAGGCATCCTTGAGATGCTCTAGTCGGCTCCCTTCAGCGGTCTTTATTATTGCAATGATGTCGAATCGCACCTCCACATCCAGATCGTTTTCCATGATATATTGATCAACCGCTTTAACAAGGTTCTTTATTTGTTTTGGCTTCACGAAATCCTGGGGTTCACCAAACGACGTCGACGATCGTGCTTTAACCTCTATCACCGCAAGCGTATTCTTCATTCGAGCTAAAATATCTACCTCGGCTTTCTGGAAACGGTAATTGCGTTCCAGAATTTCATAGCCTTTATCAAGCAGATGATCAACCGCCAGTTGTTCACCCTTTTCCCCGAATTTGTATTTTGAATGCGTATTCAAATGAAGTTGATGACAATAATTTATTCACTAAAAACCACCTTGGTTTTTAAGGTATCGACCTTAAGTGATATTCTTCGACCAAGTATCAGAGCCCGGTTATCTTTTTCATGGCCGGCCGGAAATCCGAAGGCAATAGGGAAATCGTAATCTACGAGTGCGTCCAAAACCAATTGCTCAATGGGTTTTCCCCAGGGTGTTGTGTTTTCACGAACCTTGCTAATATCACCAACAATTACACCTTTGCATCCGTTAAAGAATCCGGCTCGTTTTAAGCTCATCAGCATGCGATCGATATGATACGCATACTCACCAATCTCTTCAAAGAAGACGATTTTGCCATTCGTATTTATTGTGCTTCTCGATCCGAGCATGGTATGCAAGAGCGTCAGGTTTCCACCTACTAAGGCACCGGTAGCGTCACCGCTTCGGTTGTATTCTGAGCCCGGGATCACGTAGGAAAGCGGCTCACCGAAAATAGCTTTTTTAAAGGAATGAATGGTTGAATCGATCTCGGTGAGATCTTCGGGTAAGCTTGAACACATCATGGCATGAATGCTCTCTATTCCCTGATTGTTCAAATCGTTATGCAAGGCGGTGATGTCGGAATATCCAATGATCCATTTCGGATTGGTTTTTAAGGCCGAATAATCGATTTGATCGATGACACGAACAGTTCCATAGCCACCACGTGCTGACCAGACTGCACTGATATTGGGATCGTTTATGGCCTGCTGTAAATCGGATTTGCGCTCGGAATCCGATCCTGCAAAATGACCTGCTTTATTAAAAATATTATTACCGATTTTCACCTTCAGACCCCATCCTTCAAGCAATGCTTTAGCGCGTTCGATCTCCGCTTCTTTATCGTTCAATATTCCGGATGGTGCTACTATGGCTACCGTGTCGCCTGCTTTGAGATAGTCGGGTTGAATGAGTTCAGTAGACATGACTGGTGTCGATTTAATTGGACTAATGGGTTGCTGACAGCTCTTTTGAATACAGATCAAAGAAAGGGAAAAGATGATCAAGGATTTTGGGCTTACCCACATGCTTCGCTGTTTTTGTAAATATAACGAACTTCTCCTGATTTCGTTTTCTGAATCGTTCTCAAAATATGTACTTTTGTGGCTTATAAGCCGGACCATATGACAAAACGTGTTACCATAACTGCAGCCTTACCCTATACAAATGGTCCCATCCATATCGGCCATCTTGCCGGTGTTTATGTACCGGCAGATATTTACGCCAGGTATTTGCGATTAAAAGGCTATGATGTCGCTTTTATATGCGGAAGTGATGAGCATGGTGTTCCAATTACGATAAAGGCGAAGAAAGAAGGGGTTAGCCCTCAAGATATTGTAGATAAATATCACGGGATCATTAAATCGGCATTTGCCGAATTCGGTATTTCTTTTGATAACTATTCCCGTACATCAGCTCCCATTCATCATAAAACGGCATCCGATTTCTTTTTGACACTTCATAATAAACATGAATTTATCGAAGAGGAAACAGAACAACTTTATGATGCGGAAGCCGGTCAATTTCTCGCTGATCGATTTGTTGTAGGGACCTGCCCGAAATGTGGCTATGAGGAAAGCTATGGAGATCAATGCGAGAACTGTGGGACAAGTCATAACGCAACCGACTTGATCAACCCAAAATCGGCCATCAGTGGTGCGACACCCTCTTTAAAAAAGACGAAGCATTGGTTTTTACCTCTGGATCGCCATGAGGATTTTTTGAAAGAATGGATACTGAAAGGGCATAAAGCCGACTGGAAACCGAATGTTTATGGCCAGGTGAAGTCATGGATCGATGACGGTTTGCGTCCCAGGGCAGTTACCCGCGATCTCGATTGGGGTATTCCGGTGCCTGTTGAAGGTGGTGAGGGGAAAGTTCTGTATGTTTGGTTCGATGCGCCCATCGGTTACATTTCTTCCACTATCGAATGGGCCGAGCGCGAAGGCAAAGATTGGGAGCCTTACTGGAAAGATAAGGACACTAAATTGGTGCATTTTATAGGTAAGGACAATATTGTATTTCATTGCATTATTTTTCCGGCCATGCTTAAATCGCATGGTGAATTTATCTTGCCTGATAACGTTCCGGCGAATGAATTCCTCAACCTGGAAGGCAATAAATTATCAACATCAAAGAACTGGGCGGTTTGGCTCCATGAATATTTAGAGGATTTTCCGGCCAAACAGGATGTGCTGCGTTATGTTCTTACGGCTAACGCTCCCGAAACAAAGGATAATGATTTTACCTGGAAGGATTTTCAGGCCAGAAATAACAACGAGTTGGTTGCCATTTTTGGGAACTTTATCAATCGGGTGGTCGTACTTACTCATAAGTATTACGATGGGATTATCCCCAAAGCCGAATTTTTAAATGAACGGGACGAGCATACCCTGGGAGCATTGCAGGCCTATCCGAAGATCATTTCAAATTCCATTGAACGCTACAGGTTCAGAGAAGCCAGCCAGGAATTGATGAATTTAGCTCGTCTAGGGAATAAATACCTGGCAGATGAAGAACCCTGGAAACTCATTAAAACCGATCAGACCCGAGTAAAAACGGTCATGTATGTCGCACTTCAGATCGCTGCCGGCCTGGCTGTTCTTTCTGAACCCTTTTTACCGTTTACTTCCAATAAACTGAAAAAGATTCTGAATGCCGATCAGCTGCAATCCGATTGGACCTGGCGAGCTGTTTTAGAAGGTCGGGAGCTTTTAGAAGCGGGTCATTCAATCGGTAAAGCTGAACTGTTATTTGCCCGAATCGAGGATAGTGAAATTCAGCAGCAATTGGAAAAACTTCAGGCAACAAAAGCACTAAATGAGTCTGAAGAAGCTACAGTTGAGCCACAAAAAGAAACTATCGGCTGGGATGACTTCGCCAAACTGGATATGCGCGTGGGTACGGTAATCGAAGCCAGCAAAATGCCAAAGACCAAGAAACTAATGGTATTAAAGGTTGATACCGGGCTGGATGTCAGAACCATAGTTTCTGGAATCGCTGAACACTTTTCAGCTGAGGAACTTATAGGTAAACGGGTCACTGTTCTGGTAAATCTGGCTCCGCGGGAACTTCGTGGTGTCGAGAGCCAGGGGATGATTCTTTTGGCCGAAGATACAGACGGCAGCCTTGTATTTGTGAACCCGGATGAGAAGAACGGCCTCGTTAACGGACTTAAAATAAGCTAGAATATTTCGTGAATTTACTCAGCGAATCGGTTTCCTCGCCTGTGAATAAGTCAAATTCATTAAACTTTTGATCATTTTTTAACGCTTGTCCGGAATATTATTCATTCTGGCCTGAACTATCCCATTTCAACTAATAAGACATTTTTCTCTGTTCATTTCATCAGCTTTTCTACGATGAAATGATAAAAATCATTGTTTTAATTTATTAGTATTAAGACCTTTATAGTTCAAAAATATAATAAAATAATATTAATTAATCTAAAATATATTAATAATGAACAAATATACTTATTTATTGATATTTAGCATATTTTTTGGATTTTCTCAAACTCCAATAACAGATGCGAATTTTAAAGACGCGATAGCGTCTTGTTTAAGTATGAATCCGATAGACGGCATGTGCTCGTCATCGCAATGGGGTGCCATGCCCGACTGGGATGTCAGTAATGTAACGGATATGTCCTCAGCATTTATTTTCTATTCAATGTTTAATGGTGACATAAGCGGATGGAATGTCAGTAATGTGACCAATATGAATAGCATGTTTAATTCAGCAGAGGCATTTAATCAAAACATCGGATCCTGGAACGTAAGTAATGTGACCACAATGAATGCGATGTTCAATGGTATGGGGCCAGGTTTTCCGGCAAACGCGTTTAACCAGGATATAGGTTCCTGGGATGTGAGCAATGTTACAGATATGAGTTCAATGTTTCGCTTTTCAATGTTCAACCAGGATATAAGTAGTTGGGATGTGGGTAATAACACCACTACTGGATTGATGTTTTGGGGTACACCATTCAATCAGGACATCGGTGGTTGGAACGTGAGCAACGTAACTAATACGACCTACATGTTTGCGGGAACTCCCTTTAATCAGAATATCGGAGGTTGGAATATGAGCAACGTCACTTCGATGACCGGGATGTTTTGGGAAGCGGGTTCATTCAACCAGGATATCAGCAGCTGGAATGTGGGTAGCGTCGATTCAATGTATGGTATGTTTTATCGGGCGACTTCTTTTAACCAGGATATCAGCGGATGGGATGTTAGCAATGTAGGTCAAATGGGTCAAATGTTTGATGGTGCGACAGCCTTTGATCAAAACTTAGGAGCCTGGAACATCACCAATGTCGCCAGTATGGCCTTAATGTTTGAAGGCGTTCAGTTATCTACACCCAACTATGACGCCACGCTTACCGGATGGGCGGCCCTGCCGACTCTTCCGCCAAACATTACATTTAGTGGTGGCTTGTCAACCTATTGTAATTCTGAAAGTGCAAGAAATACGCTGATCAATACCTATGGTTGGACCATCACTGATGGTGGTTTAGATTGTACAGTTGGCGTTGAGGATTATGATATTTCAGAATTGTCTCTTTATCCCAATCCGGCAAGACATACGCTTTTTATCAAAGGATATAACGAAGCGTTAGATGCCATGATATTTGATCTCCTGGGAAAACAAATGCTTTCGACCAACGTAGTGATGGGTGAAATTGATGTCAAAGCCTTACCGGCAGGTCTGTATATCCTAAGATTGTCAAACGAGACATCATCAATTACCAGAAAGTTCATCAAGGAATAAAAAAGAAATTGAATAAACAGTATTCGCAAAATAATGTTTAAAAGGCAACATATTTACCTGTTAAGTTGTTTATTATCAGCGTTGATTTTACTTAACTCTTGTGAAGAAATTGTAGAGGAAATTTTAGTAGGGTGTAACTCGTACAATTATCCTGTTTTAGTTGAAAAACAGTTAAAAGATGGAAAAGTAAATGTGTTTTATTCAGATCATGTTTGGGCAGAGATTAAAAATGATCCCCAAGATGATAGTGATTATAACTACCATTTTAATGTTTCTGATGGTTTACCGGATGGAATGAACTGGTTTGTTGAAGGCCGAAGAGTAATTTTTGAAGGGACTCCAACTGAATCTGGTTCTTTCGGATTTATGGTAGAGGTATGGGCTGAAGTAAATGAAGAATGGTTGTATACAGAAGATATTCCTGAATTATGTACTGAATATGCTTCAGAAGGATTTACAATATACATTGGCGAATAATAAAACAATAAATCCCCAGGGAAACCTCGGGTTAATCATACCGGATCGGTAATTCACGTTTTAGTGGAATTCATCTATCAGAGAAGTAATATTTCACGACAGCCCACTTCTGTCACATAACGGGTTTCCCTTTCTTTGGATTCATAGGAGCTGTTCGTGAGCTTGCCTTCGATAGCGATCTTGTTCCCGTCGTCAGAGGTTTTCACATAATTAGCCCGGAAATTCAGATATTTCCTGAAGCGGTTAAGGCGAGTTAGTAACAAAGGAAAATTGAGCAAGGATTATAAATAATCGGAAATCTTTATTAACGATAA
Source organism: Flavobacteriaceae bacterium (assembly GCA_013003555.1). GTDB lineage: Bacteria > Bacteroidota > Bacteroidia > Flavobacteriales > Flavobacteriaceae > SHLJ01. Next base: position 7,795 of record JABDIV010000046.1, on the reverse strand, counting down.
ATAGCTAAAATCAAGTTAAATAAATACGATCTTAAAGCATTTTATTAACTTTGTTACAATAATGAAAGACGTATTGCATAAAATAATGTCTGTTTTTATGGCTTTGGTCGTGGTTCTTTCTACCATGTCCTTCGCCGTTGGTATGCATTTTTGTGGCGAGACTCTTGTTGATACAGCCTTGTTCCAAAAAGCAGATTCCTGCGGTATGGAATTAATGATGAAAGCTTCAGATTCAGAATGTTCGGTAATGAAAATAAACTGCTGTACAGATGAACAGGTCCTGATCGAAGGACAAGATGAATTAAAACTCTCTTTTAATGATCTTGATCTCGAACAACAATTTTTTGTCACTTCATTTTATCTTTCCTATGTAGATCTCTTCGAAGGTCTTGAGGAACAGATTATTCCTTTAAAAGACTATTCACCGCCTCTGGTGGTCAGGGACATACAGGTTCTTGATGAGGTCTTCCTGATTTGATTTTTAAACAATAGACAGTAGTTATCCTGTGACCCTATGGTCGTATGGAATCTTGTTGTATTCGGTGTTTCCAAACATCAATGTCTAATTGTTTAACAATCATAGCCAATGCTAAATAAGAGCATAAAATATTTAATAGAAAATAAACTCGTTGCCGTTCTACTGCTCGTTCTGTTTATTGGATGGGGAACAGTAAATGCACCATTTAACTGGGATACAGGGTTTTTACCCAGTAATCCGGTAGCGGTCGACGCCATTCCTGATATCGGTGAGAACCAGCAAATAGTTTTTACCAAATGGGATGGTCGATCACCACAGGACATTGAGGACCAAATCACCTATCCATTAACTACCTCGTTATTGGGTATCCCGGGTGTCAGGACCATTCGAAGTTCTTCAATGTTTGGGTTTTCAAGTATCTACATCATTTTTGAAGAAGATATAGAGTTTTATTGGAGCAGAAGTCGCATTCTCGAGAAGTTAAACTCCCTGCCAAGCGGATTATTACCCGAAGGCGTAAGTCCTTCCCTGGGACCGGATGCCACGGGATTAGGTCAGATATTCTGGTATACCCTTGAAGGTCGTGACGAAAACGGAAATGTAACAGGTGGTTGGGATCTGCATGAATTACGAAGCATTCAGGATTATTATGTGAAATATGCCCTGTCATCGGCCAGCGGTGTTTCCGAAGTAGCTTCTATTGGTGGCTATGTGCAGGAGTACCAGGTTGATGTCAACCCAGAGTTAATGCGTCAATATAATATTGGATTGAACCATGTGGTTAAAGCCGTAAAGGAAAGCAATAAGGACATAGGTGCGCAAACCTTAGAAATCAATCAAGCCGAATATTTGGTACGCGGCTTGGGCTATGTGAAATCCATTTCAGACATTGAAAATGCAGTCGTTAGCTCTGAAGATTTTACGTCTATCAGGATTAAAGATATAGGTAGGGTTTCAATTGGTCCGTCTTCTCGAAGAGGCATTCTTGACAAAGAGGGCGCAGAGGTCGTTGGTGCAGTTGTAGTGGCAAGGTATGGCGCTAATCCTATGGAAGTCATCAACAATGTAAAAGATAAAATTAATGAGCTAAGTCCGGGATTGCCATCTAAGGTATTGAGTGATGGCCGAACTTCCCAAGTTACAATAGTTCCGTTCTATGACAGGACCGAACTCATTCAGGAAACACTTGGGACACTTAATGAGGCTTTGTCCTTAGAAATATTAATCACCATTCTGGTCATTATTATAATGGTATTTAACCTTCGTGCTTCTATCCTGATATCAGGATTATTACCGGTTGCTGTGTTAATGGTATTCATCGCCATGAAGCTGTTTGGAGTAGATGCCAATATTGTGGCACTATCAGGTATCGCAATTGCCATTGGTACAATGGTAGATGTTGGGATCATACTTTCAGAAAACATCCTTCGGCATTTAGAGGATAATCAAGAAAAACAACCAGTTAATGCAGTCGTATATAAAGCGACAGCCGAGGTTTCAGGTGCAATTGTAACGGCAGTGATGACCACGATAATTAGTTTTATTCCGGTCTTTACTTTGATTGGTGCAGAAGGGAAATTATTCAGGCCCTTAGCGTTTACAAAAACGTTTGCCTTGACAGCTTCAATAATAGTGGCCCTTTTTCTTATCCCGCCATTTGCGGCCTTTTTATTCAGGAAGAAAAGGATTAAAAATAAATTCAACTATGCCTTAAATGGCCTGCTAGTCGTATTTGGAATAAGCGCAATAATTAGTGGTTATTGGCTGGGATTGATCCTGATGGCCTTTGGAGTTACCGGCCTATTGAAACATAATGATAAGGTGACCGGCAAACAAGCCAACCTGATCAATATTATTATCTCAGCATTGGCCATTGTGTTATTATTGGCCACCTACTGGCGTCCGCTGGGAGTGGATAAAAGTATTTTTTGGAACCTTATTTTTGTTGGCGTGATATGTTTCGGATTGTTGGCTGTATTTTCTCTTTTCATCAAGTATTACACGCGCATTTTGAGATGGTGCTTAGACAATAAGTTGTTGTTTCTATCAGTACCAACATTGATTGTGGTCGCCGGATTTTTCATTATGGAAAACACAGGTAAGGAGTTTATGCCTTCCTTAAATGAAGGCTCCTTCCTGTTAATGCCAACCTCAATGCCCCATTCGGGTGTAGAAGAGAATAAGCGTGTGTTACAGCAGTTAGATATGGCGGTAGCCGGTATTCCAGAAATTCAAACCGTTGTTGGTAAAGCCGGCCGTACTGAATCTGCATTAGATCCGGCACCCTTATCAATGTATGAAAATGTTATTCAGTACAAACCTGAATTTATGCTGAACGACGATGGGGGGCGTCAACGCTATAAAACAAATGAAGATGGTCTGTTTGAATTAAGGGATGGTCGTTATGTCGCCAACCCTAACAATTCAGAAGAAGCAGTAGAAATAAATGCTAACATTAGCAGATCACAATTAATTGAAGACAGAAGAGGTGAGTTTTACCGTAATTGGCGCCCAGAAATAAAATCTCCTGATGACATATGGAATGAGATTGTAAAAGTCACCAAATTGCCCGGTGTGACCTCTGCCCCGAAATTACAACCGATTGAAACACGATTGGTCATGCTTCAAACCGGAATGCGGGCACCGATGGGAATCAAAGTAAAAGGGCAGGATTTAGAGCAAATTGAGGCTTTTGGGATACAATTGGAAAACTTACTAAAACAAGCCGAAGGTGTTAAACAAGAAGCTGTATTTGCCGATCGTATTGTTGGCAAACCATATTTGCTCATCGATATAGACAGAGATAAATTAATGCGTTATGGCCTAACCATAGATGACGTGCAAAATGTACTTATGGTTGCCGTGGGTGGGATGGTATTAACTCAAACCGTTGAAGGAAGAGAGCGCTATGGCGTGCGTGTGAGATATCCAAGGGAATTGAGAGCAAACCCATCAGATTTAGAACAGATATATGTTCCTGTAGAGACAGGAAATCCCATACCTTTAAATGAACTGGTAAGCATTCGATATGAACAAGGACCACAAGTCATCAAAAGTGAAGACACCTTCTTGGTGGGCTATGTACTATTTGATAAATTGGATGGTTTCGCTGAGGTAAACGTGGTTGAAAATGCGCAAACCCTGATTCAACAAAAAATAGATTCGGGAGAACTGATCGTTCCAAAGGGGATTAATTATAAGTTCACAGGGACATATGAAAATCAATTAAGGGCAGAAGAAACCTTATCTGTTGTTGTGCCCCTGGCCTTGCTCATTATTTTCCTGATTCTTTACTTTCAATTCCGCTCGGTGACCACGTCCTTTATGGTATTTTCAGGAATAGCAGTTGCATTCGCCGGAGGCTTTGTCTTGATATGGCTTTACGGTCAGGACTGGTTCTTAAACTTTAATTTCTTCGGAGAAAACCTACGAGACCTATTCCAAATGCATCCCATTAATTTGAGTGTGGCCGTTTGGGTTGGGTTTATTGCCTTATTCGGGATAGCAACCGATGATGGTGTTATAATGGCGACCTATTTAACTCAAACATTCGAAAGAAACAAACCAGGAAATAAAAAAGAAATAAGAGCCTCGGTTGTAGAAGCAGGCGAAAAACGAATCAGGCCTTGTTTGATGACCACAGCAACAACCTTATTAGCCTTGTTGCCTGTATTAACATCGACGGGTAGAGGAAGTGATATTATGATCCCCATGGCTATTCCGGGCTTTGGCGGTATGTTGATAGCACTCATAACCTTGTTTGTTGTTCCGGTATTATACAGCTGGAGAAATGAAGTTCAACTAAAAAGAGCTACAAAATGAAAAGAATAATCTTTACAATTATTGGCATACTGGCCTTTGGTCTGTTACATGCTCAAGATTTAGAAAAGTTCATTGATGAAGCATTAGCAAACAATCCTGAAATTCAAAAATTTGAATTGCAATATAACATTGCTTCAGAACGAGTGAATGAGGTGAATACCATTCCAAATACTGAATTTGGCGTTGGCTATTTTGTTAGTGAACCAGAAACCCGAACAGGTGCACAGCGTTTTAAAGTATCAGCGAAACAAATGTTGCCCTGGTTTGGAAATATTACTGCAAGGGAAAACTATATGAGTTCCATGGCAGATGCCAGGTATGAAGATATTGTAATTGCAAAAAGGAAATTAGTGGCCTCTGTCTCTCGATCCTATTACAATCTATACGCAAATAAGGCCAAACAAGAGGTGTTGACCGAAAATGTAAAATTGCTCGAAACTTATGAAACCCTGGCACTAACGTCGGTTGAAGTAGGAAAGGCATCAGCAGTTGATGTATTGCGGTTGCAAATACGACAAAATGATTTAGAACGGCTTAATCAAGTTTTAATTCAGCAGTTTTTGGCTGAACAAGCAGCATTCAATAAGCTTTTGAATCGGGATAAGGACATCGTGGTTAATGTTATTCAGGAATTAAGTATGCCTTCTGAAGATTTTGAGATCAATGATGAGAATTTGGTGTTGCACCCTGAATTACTGAAATATGATAAACTCTTTCAATCTGTAGAACAGTCGGAATTATTGAACCAGAAAGAAAGTAGCCCAATGGTTGGTTTTGGGTTGGATTATATCAGTGTTGAAAAGCGTCCGGACATGAGTTTCAGTGATAACGGGAAGGATATTGTGATGCCAATGGTTTCGCTTTCCATTCCGATTTTCAATAATAAATATAAGTCAGAAACCAGGCAAAATGAGTTGCGACAGCAGGAGATTATTGTGCAGAAGCAAGAACGGTTAAACAATTTGGAGACACTTTTAGAAAAAGCCATTAATGATAGAATTTCTTCAAGAATCAGCCATACAACGCAAACGAAAAATTTAAAGCAGGCTAAAGATGCTGAGGACATATTAATCAGGAGTTATGAAACCGGTACGATTGATTTTAATGATGTCTTAGACATCAGGGAGTTGCAATTAAAATTTCAATTGAATCAAATAGAATCTGTTAAGAATTATTTTATTCAGTCAACTGTTATTAACTATTTGACAAACTAAAAGATGAACAATTCAGCATATAAAATACTTGTAGTAATGTTTTTGATCGTTATTGCTTCTTGCCAATCAAACAACATGAAGGTAAACGAAGTAAAATATAGTGGTGCGTTGAAAACGATTATGTCTGGAAATATTCAACCTGTGCTCAGTTTAGACAGCCTCTCAAACTATAAAAATCTATATGCACTTGGCGCCGTAGAAAATTTAAAGGGGGAAATCCAAATATTTGACGGTAAACCAAGTAACAGTTTTGTAGTAGATGGTAGCATGCAAATTAAAGATGGTTATGATCTAAAAGCCACCTTACTCGTGTACGCAGAGGTCAAAGAGTGGAATGAATTTGTAATAAAGGGTGGCAACAAAGATGAATTGGAGAAAGCCATTTTTGAAACGGCAAAAGGAAATGGACTTAATGAAGATCAGCCCTTTCCCTTCTTACTGGATGGTCGGGTGGCCACATTAGATTGGCATGTTATCGATTGGAAAGAAGGCGATACCGATCATTCTCACGATAAGCACAGGGCATCTGGGTTGAATGGAAAGCTAATGGATAGAGAAGTACAGATTTTAGGATTCTATTCCTCAAAGCATAAGGCTGTATTTACACATCATACTACAAATATGCATTTGCATTTTAAAACAGCAGATAATGCTCTTGCAGGGCATATAGACGATTTGTCATTAGGGGAGACCATACGATTAAAATTACCAAGACAATGAAGCATACCTATCACATACATGGCATGACATGCGATGGTTGTCGCAAACATGTTGAAGAAACGCTTTCAAATGTTGAAGGTGTTTTAAAGGCAATTGTCAACCTGGAAAAGTCGGAGGCAACGATTGAAATGGAAAAGCATATTCCGTTAGAGAAATTTCAGCAGGCCCTAAAACATGATGGCAACAGGTATACCATTCACAATCAAGGTGAGCATCATCACGACCCGAAACCAAAGCAAGAAACGAAACCAAAAGAAAAAGGGACCGGTACATTTTATTGTCCTATGCACTGCGAAGGTGATAAAACCTATAAAAAACAAGGCGATTGTCCTGTTTGCGGAATGGATTTGGTTGAAGAGCAAAATCTATCTGCATCGTCAGCAGAACAATGGACTTGCCCTATGCATCCTGAAATCATAACGGACGAAGAAGGTTCATGTCCCATTTGCGGAATGGATTTAGTGCCAAAACATCCAGACCTTTCGGCCGAAGAAAAGACATACAAACACCTTTTGAAGAAGCTTTGGGTAGCTGCTGTATTCACGCTGCCAATATTTTTAATAGCGATGAGTGAAATGCTCAGCAATAACCCATTATTTAAGGTATTGGAACAAAATCATTGGAATTGGATCCAGTTTGTATTATCATTCCCAGTGGTGTTTTACGCCACATGGATGTTCTTTGAACGTGCATACCGAAGTATTAAAACGTGGAATCTCAACATGTTTACACTAATCGGTATAGGTGCAGGTGTAGCATGGTTGTTTAGTGTCATTGGTTTGCTTTTTCCTGATTTGTTTCCTGCACAGTTTAAAACCGAATCAGGTGTAGTTCATGTATATTTTGAAGCTGCTACTGTTATTCTAACGCTTGTGCTTTTAGGACAAGTGTTAGAGGCGCGAGCACATAGCAAAACCAATTCAGCGGTAAAAGAATTGTTGAAGCTGGCCCCTAACAAGGCGGTTAAAATGGTTGATGGTGAGGAAGTTGTCGTTAGGATTGAAGAGATCAGAATAAATGATGTTCTTAAGGTTAAGCCGGGTGAAAAAATTCCTGTAGATGGGGTCATATCTGGAGGTAATACAAGTATTGATGAATCTATGATTACAGGTGAGCCAATTCCTGTCAATAAAGTTGAAGGTGATATGGTTAGTAGCGGAACAATCAATGGAAATCAAACGTTTTTGATGAAAGCCGAAAAAGTAGGGAATGAAACCTTGCTTTCACAAATTATTCAGATGGTTAACGATGCCAGCCGAAGTCGTGCGCCGATTCAAAATTTAGCAGATAAAGTATCAGGTTATTTTGTGCCTGTTGTAGTCATTATTTCTATTCTCACGTTTATCATTTGGTCAATTTGGGGACCAGATCCGGCCTATGTTTACGCATTGGTTAACGGTATTGCGGTATTGATAATTGCCTGCCCTTGTGCCCTGGGATTAGCTACTCCCATGTCGGTAATGGTCGGCGTTGGAAAAGGTGCTCAAAATGGGGTGCTTATTAAAAATGCTGAAGCTCTTGAAAAAATGGATAAGGTAGATACACTTATTATTGACAAGAC
>JABDIV010000044.1 GCA_013003555.1 Flavobacteriaceae bacterium | reverse complement strand
CAACAAACGCCAGTAATAGCGTTAAAATTCCACTAAACTTTGTTTTCATTTTATAATTTATTTGAATTAGTCTATGCCAAAAATCATAATAAAAAGTTAATAAAACAATATTTATTGGTTAAAATTTCAATTTTTTTTTGGCCGTTCTTCCAGTATTCATGGCGTCTTGTTAAAATACCGCATTTAAACTAATGTGAATTTTAGAATTAGCAAGTTTGAAATTTTGCCCTTCAATTTTCCCATTAGCATAATTGAATTTTAACAAGCCCGCACGAGTAATCAAACCAAAACCAAATCCAAAACCGAATAATTTTTCACGCGATTGGGTCAGGTCGTTCTCGAGATATCCGGCATCAAATATCGAATGAATATAGATAGTCTGGTTGAGTTGATAGCGGTATTCGGTATTGAGTACGGCATGAAGGGAAGCGATCAGAACATTTTCCTCAAAGCCACGAATTGAATTTATACCGCCCAATCGAAGCAATTCATTATCATATAAATCATCCGACAAAATGCCAGCCGATTGCAACCTCAGGTATATGCTGTTCTTTGTATTTAAATTAAAAATTCGAAATACATCGAGATTGAAGCGTTGCTGTTCAACCTTTTCGGTGTTAATGGTGCGACGGCCAATACCCAGTCCGGCATTTAGGCGAAATGAATAAGGGAAAAGAGGAGAGTTGCCTTGAGCCTTAAGCCATTCATATTTAAGATTGACAAAATTAGATTTAAGGTCCTGAATATTTGCAGTCGTGTTTTCCAGGAGATTATTAGACTGAAGCGCTTCAATACCTACGAATAACTTTTGATTGGGATTCAATTGATAGAAAAGGTCAAACGATTGGGAAACGGTTGTAAAGGACGAATCCTTTTTAAATATATTCAATCGCACCTCAGTACCCAGAGGTGTGCGGAACAAATATGGCAATCGGGCAGAGACGTTTAAAGTTTGCTGATCGTTCTCGTCACTTTTGTAATTGAGTTGCAGCGATTCACCGAAGTTTAAACTGTTCACTAAATTCAGGTTGAGGTAACCGTCAAATTCCAGTTTGTTTGTTTCGTCATTGGTGCCAAAGCCCAGAAAGCCATCAAAGCTATTGCTTCTGGTTTTTTCTATATAGAAATAAAGTGTAGTTGAATCGGCGGTGAATAGCATCTCCGGTTCACGTATCTGGTTGGCAAATGGCAGGTTGTTCAATTGCTCCGATTTTTTTCGGATGGCCCCCAGGTTAAATTCGGTTCCCGATTTGATTTTGAGATAATGCCTGATAAAGGACTTGGGAAATCGTTCGTATCCCTTTATGATTATTTTATCAATAGTTCTTTTTTCGGTTTGATTGATTTCCAGTCTGGCTATTAGCAACCCGGATTCTTTTTTCAAGTCTGATAACCGTAAACTGAGAAATGGTTTACCGCGGTTAGCCAGGATTGAATTCAAAGTGGTTAAAGCCGCTTCTAATCTAAGGATTGGTAAAACAAAAAAATCAGATTCGACCGAGTCGGATATTAACGCCAAATCAGAAGCCGATAGTACGTTTTTTGGATAATATATATATATGGTGTCAAATCGACGATTTAAATTTAATTTCGAGTGAAAGGTAGAATCGTTTATTTTGGCTGTTTCAATAAGCTCACAATCGATATACCCCAAACGTTGAATTCTTATAAAGGTGCTATCTATGGCATTGCTTAGGGATTGAAAGTCTGCATGACGTTTTTGATATCCCAAAGAATCGATAAAGGTTGTATTCGCATCGTTTTCACCATCAATGCGAAGGTATAGGCTCTGGCCTTCAGAAATCATGCATATTCCAAAGATCAAAGTCAACATTAAGATGGTTGGGCGAATATTCAAAACGATAGGTTTGCGATTTAAACTAACGTAAAAATATCTGAATTCATACCTCCTGAAAATTAAATTTTATTTTCAATTCAATTTTAATCCTTAGCAATTTGAATTATTCATTTTAATTTCTACCTTTGCAGCCCTCAAAAGAGAGGGTTTTTTAATTTATTTATTGAAATTATATGCCAACAATTTCACAATTAGTACGAAAAGGAAGAGCCAAAATAACCAAGAAGAGTAAATCGGCTGCTCTAGATTCGTGCCCTCAGCGACGAGGCGTGTGTACGCGTGTATATACCACAACACCAAAAAAACCGAATTCCGCGATGCGTAAAGTAGCCCGGGTTAGGTTAACCAATGGTAATGAGGTTAATGCGTACATCCCTGGTGAAGGTCACAATCTGCAAGAGCACTCGATAGTATTGGTTAGAGGTGGAAGGGTGAAGGATTTGCCTGGTGTTCGTTATCACATTGTTCGTGGCGCTTTAGACACCGCTGGTGTTGAAGGCCGCTCACAACGTCGATCGAAGTACGGTGCAAAACGCCCTAAGAAGTAATTTAAACTTTTAAAGAAGACATGAGAAAAAGACAGGCAAAGAAAAGACCTCTTTTACCCGATCCGCGCTTCAATGATCAACTGGTTACCCGGTTCGTGAACATGATGATGTGGGATGGTAAAAAGTCTGTGGCATTCAAAATCTTTTATGATGCGATGGATATCGTTGAGGAAAAGAAAACCGATGAAGAAAAGACTTCACTTGAAATCTGGAAAGACGCGTTGTCGAATGTCATGCCCCACGTGGAGGTTAGAAGCCGCCGGGTAGGGGGTGCGACCTTTCAAATTCCAATGCAGATTCGCCCGGATCGTAAAATATCAACTGCGATGAAGTGGTTGATCAGTTTTTCAAGGAAGCGAAATGAAAAATCTATGGCCCAAAAATTGGCCGCAGAAGTATTAGCTGCAGCCAAAGAAGAAGGGGCAGCCGTTAAGAAACGTGTTGATACACACAAAATGGCAGAGGCCAATAAAGCATTCTCACATTTTAGATTTTAATTGACAATGGCAAGAGATTTAAAATATACACGGAATATAGGTATTGCTGCACATATCGATGCAGGAAAAACAACGACTACCGAACGTATTCTTTATTATACGGGTGTTTCCCATAAAATCGGTGAAGTTCATGATGGTGCTGCAACGATGGACTGGATGGAGCAGGAGCAAGAGCGTGGTATTACCATTACATCTGCTGCTACAACCTGTACCTGGAATTTCCCGACTGAAAATGGTAAACCCACGGCTGATGCTAAAGGCTACCACTTTAATATAATCGATACTCCCGGTCACGTCGATTTTACCGTAGAGGTGAATCGATCATTACGTGTTCTGGATGGTCTTGTATTCTTATTCAGTGCAGTTGACGGTGTTGAACCGCAATCGGAAACCAACTGGAGACTAGCCGATAACTACAAAGTACCTCGTATGGGCTTTGTGAATAAAATGGACCGACAAGGATCAAACTTCCTTGGAGTATGTCAGCAGGTAAAAGATATGCTAGGATCGAATGCCGTACCGATCGTAATTCCGATTGGTGACGAAGCTGATTTCAGAGGAATTGTCGACCTGGTTAAGAACCGTGCCATCATCTGGCATGATGAAACCATGGGAGCCACTTTTGATATCGTCGATATTCCGGAAGAGCTTAAAGGTGAAGCTGCCGAACTTCGTGCGAATCTGATCGAAGAGGTTGCAGGCTATGATGAAGATCTTCTCGAAAAGTTCATGGAAGATGAAGATTCTATCACAGAAGATGAAATTCATGCGGCTCTTAGAGCGGCTGTAATGGACATGTCTATTATTCCTATGATCTGTGGTTCAGCTTTCAAAAATAAAGGTGTTCAGTTTCTTCTTGATGCCGTGTGTCGTTATTTACCTTCACCGGTTGATAAAGACGCTATTATAGGAACAGATCCCGACACTGAAAAGGCGATTTCAAGAAAACCGGATATTAATGAGCCTTTTGCTGCTTTGGCATTTAAGATCGCAACTGATCCTTTTGTTGGTCGTTTAGCCTTCTTCCGTGCTTATTCCGGAAATCTCAAAGCCGGTTCCTATGTGCTGAACAATCGTTCAGGTAAAAAGGAACGTATCTCGCGAATCTATCAGATGCACTCGAACAAGCAAAATGCAATTGAGAGTATCAGCGCAGGAGATATTGGAGCTGCTGTTGGATTTAAAGATATTAAAACGGGTGATACCCTCTCTGATGAGAAGCACCCGATTGTACTTGAGTCAATGGACTTCCCTGATCCCGTTATCGGTATCGCAGTTGAGCCAAAGACTAAAGCAGATATTGATAAACTTGGAATGTCATTGGCAAAGCTTGCCGAGGAAGATCCAACGTTTACAGTGAGAACAGATGAGGCATCTGGTCAGACAATCATATCAGGAATGGGTGAATTGCACCTTGATATTATCGTTGACCGTTTGCGTCGTGAATTTAAAGTAGAAGTGAATCAGGGTCAGCCGCAGGTTGAGTACAAAGAAGCGATCACTGCTCGTTCTCAGCACCGTGAAGTTTATAAAAAACAATCCGGTGGTCGTGGTAAATTTGCCGACATCGTATTTGCGATGGAACCTGCTGAAGAAGGAAAGCAAGGTCTTGATTTTGTTTCAGAGATCAAGGGTGGAAATATTCCAAGAGAATTCATCCCATCGGTCGAGAAAGGATTTAGAGAAGCTATGAAAAACGGGCCATTGGCTGGTTATGAAATGGATGCGATGAAAGTGACTCTTACAGACGGATCGTACCACGATGTTGATTCCGATCAATTATCGTTCGAATTGGCAGCCAAAATGGGTTATCGTTCAGCAGCTAAAGCAGCTAAGGCGGTGATTATGGAGCCAATCATGAAGCTTGAGGTACTTACACCAGAAGAAAATATGGGTGATATTGTTGGTGACTTGAACAGACGAAGAGGTCAGGTTAATGATATGAGCGACAGAGCCGGATCTAAGGTAGTGAAAGCTAATGTTCCACTATCGGAAATGTTTGGTTATGTAACTGCGTTGCGTACACTATCGTCTGGACGTGCGACATCAACCATGGAATTCTCGCACTATGCTGAATGTCCAACAAATATCGCCGAAGAAGTGATCAAGATTGCAACTGGTGCAGTTGAAGTTTAAAGAACAAGATTAAGATGAGTCAGAAGATCAGAATAAAATTAAAGTCATACGATCACAACCTGGTTGATAAATCAGCCGATAAGATCGTTAAAACTGTAAAAAGTACAGGTGCTGTTGTTACCGGACCAATTCCTTTACCAACACACAAAAAGATTTTTACAGTCTTGCGTTCGCCACACGTGAACAAGAAGTCGAGAGAGCAGTTCCAATTAAGCTCTTACAAACGACTTCTGGATATTTACAGTTCATCTTCAAAAACGATTGATGCGTTGATGAAATTAGAACTGCCGAGCGGTGTTGAGGTAGAGATCAAAGTGTGATCATGATATCAGGGGGAACCCGATAAACATGTCCTGAGCTGCGGGCGAAGGAAAAACGGTTAAAATACAATTCAGGGTTGAATCGTATTTAACCCTGAATTTTTTTAAAGAATAAAATTAAATATATAAATATGTCTGGGTTAATTGGAAAAAAAATCGGAATGACCAGCATTTTTGACGAGAATGGGAAAAATATTCCCTGTACTGTCATAAAGGCCGGTCCTTGTGTTGTAACCCAAGTCAGAACCGAAGAAACTGATGGCTATGAAGCCGTTCAGTTAGGTTTCGATGACAAGACAGATAAAAGTGCTACTAAGGCTGAAGTTGGTCATGCCAAAAAAGCCGGTACTTCTGTTAAATCTAAGGTCGTCGAATTTCAAGGTTTTGAGGAGGAGTACAAACTCGGTGATAAGATCACCGTTGAGCATTTTGTAGAAGGTGAATTTGTAGACGTTTCAGGAACGTCGAAAGGTAAAGGATTTCAGGGTGTTGTAAAACGACACGGTTTTGCCGGTGTGGGTCAGGCGACTCACGGTCAGCATAACCGATTGCGAGCACCTGGTTCCATCGGTGCGGCATCTTATCCTGCACGCGTATTTAAAGGTATGCGAATGGGAGGCCGAATGGGTGGCGAAACAGTAACAGTTCAAAATTTAAGGGTTCTTAAAGTTGTGCCTGAAAAAGATCTGCTCGTTGTTAAGGGAGCGGTTCCGGGTCATAAGAATGCCTATATAATTATTCGGAAGTAATGAAGGTAGCTGTAATAGATATTAAAGGAAAAGACACGGGTAGGAAGATAGATCTTTCAAAGGACGTGTTTGCTATTGAACCCAATGAGCATGCCGTTTACCTGGATGTAAAGCAATACCTGGCCAATCAACGTCAGGGTACGCACAAAGCTAAAGAACGGGCCGATATCACCGGTAGTACAAGAAAGATCAAGAAGCAGAAAGGTACTGGTACAGCTCGTGCCGGAAGTATCAAGTCTGGAATTTTCAGAGGTGGTGGACGTATTTTTGGTCCAAGACCAAGAAACTACGGATTCAAATTGAACAAAAACGTGAAGCGCCTGGCGCGTCGTTCTGCTCTTTCAATTAAGGCCAATGAAAAGGCAATCATGGTATTGGAAGACTTCAATTTTGAAGCACCTAAAACCAAAGATTTTACCGCGGTTTTAAAAGCCCTGGGACTGGAAAATAAAAAGTCGCTGTTTGTCATGAATGGCCTGAATAATAATGTATATTTGTCCTCCCGCAATTTACAGGGATCTGAAGTTGTAACTAATTCAGAATTAAGTACTTATAAAATTCTGAATGCAAACCAGATCATATTGACCGAAAGCTCGATTGCCGGGATAGAATCGAATTTGAGTAAATAGAAGGATCATGAGTATCTTAATTAAACCGATTATTACAGAAAAGGCGACACTTGACAGTGAATTAAAAAACTGTTATAGCTTTTTTGTGAGCACCAACGCCAACAAGATTGATATCAAGAAGGCCGTTGAGGACACTTATGGTGTTTCAGTTGATAAAGTAAGAACAATGAATGTCCGTCCAGATAGAAGAACCCGTTACACAAAAACAGGTATTCAGCATGGTAAAACAAATGCCACTAAAAAGGCAATTGTACAGCTGGCGGAAGGTGAAACGATAGATTTATACGCTAATCTCTAAGAAGACGATTATGTCAGTAAGAAAGTTAAAACCAATCACACCGGGACAGCGATTTAGAGTAGTAAATGGGTATGACGCCATTACTACTGATAAGCCGGAAAAAAGCCTTTTGGCTCCGAAAAAACGTTCAGGTGGTAGAAACAGTCGTGGAAAAATGACCATGCGCTACAAAGGTGGTGGTCACAAGCGCCGTTACCGGATCATTGATTTCAAACGAAACAAGACTGGTATTCCGGCAGAAGTAAAGTCGATTGAGTACGATCCAAACCGATCAGCGTTTATCGCCCTGGTGAATTATCAGGATGGTGAAAAGCGGTATGTAATTGCTCAAAACGGACTTAAAGTTGGACAATCCATTGTTTCGGGAGAAAAAGTTGCTCCTGAAATTGGGAACGCCATGGAATTGGGAAGTATTCCGTTAGGAACCATCATTTCGTGTATCGAACTGCGACCTGGACAAGGAGCCGTTATGGCTCGAAGCGCCGGAGCTTTTGCACAATTGATGGCACGTGAGGGAAAATTCGCAACAGTGAAATTACCTTCTGGTGAAACACGATTGATCCTTACTAAATGTATGGCGACAATCGGTGCGGTTTCTAATTCCGATCATCAGCTATTGGTTTCCGGTAAAGCGGGAAGAAGCCGATGGTTGGGTCGTCGTCCGAGAACAAGACCAGTAGTAATGAATCCGGTCGATCACCCAATGGGTGGTGGTGAAGGCCGTGCCTCAGGTGGACATCCTCGATCAAGAAACGGAATCCCTGCTAAGGGTTACAGGACAAGATCTAAATCGAAACCGAGCAACAAGTACATTGTAGAACGTAGAAAGAAATAAAAGAACATGGCAAGATCATTAAAAAAAGGACCTTACGTTCACCATAAATTAGAAAAGAAAGTTGCGGCAAATGTCGACAGTAAGAAAAAATCGGTCATCAAAACCTGGTCAAGAGCCAGTATGATTACTCCGGATTTTGTCGGTCAGACAATAGCCGTTCACAACGGACGCCAATTTGTTCCTGTTTATGTAACAGAGAACATGGTGGGTCATAAACTAGGAGAATTTTCACCAACGCGATCATTCAGAGGTCATGCGGGTGCTAGAAATAAAGGTAAAAAGTAATAGGCTATGGGAAGTCGTAAAAAGCAGATGGCAGATGCTTTGAAAGAAAGCAAAAAACAGGTGGCTTTTGCCAAATTGAACAATTGCCCGACCTCGCCTCGAAAAATGAGATTGGTTGCCGACCTTGTAAGAGGGAAGCAAATCGATAAAGCGCTTAATATTTTGAAATTCAGTCCAAAAGAAGCGTCAAATCGATTGGAAAAGCTGTTGCTTTCAGCCATTGCTAACTGGCAGGCCAAAAATGAGGACGCCAGTATTGAGGATGCTGAATTGTTCATCCAGGAGATTCGAGTCGATAGCGGTTCAATGTTGAAGCGTATCAGACCGGCTCCTCAGGGTAGAGCACATAGAATTAGAAAACGTTCCAACCATGTTACATTGGTGCTAGGAGCAAATAATAAC
Organism: Flavobacteriaceae bacterium; assembly: GCA_013003555.1. Classification (GTDB taxonomy): domain Bacteria; phylum Bacteroidota; class Bacteroidia; order Flavobacteriales; family Flavobacteriaceae; genus SHLJ01. Next base: position 25,571 of record JABDIV010000044.1, on the reverse strand, counting down.
ACCGAAAGCAATTAATATATGGGACAGAAAACAAATCCGATAGGAAATCGCCTCGGTATAATCAGAGGATGGGAATCGAATTGGTATGGCGGAAACGATTATGGAGATAAGCTTGCTGAAGATGATAAAATCAGAAAGTATATCTACGTTCGTTTGGCTAAGGCCAGTGTTTCCCGTGTGATCATTGAGCGAACCTTAAAACTTGTAACCGTTACTATTACCACGGCAAGACCCGGAATTATCATTGGTAAAGGCGGACAGGAAGTAGACAAGTTAAAGGAGGAATTGAAAAAGATTACCGGTAAGGAGGTTCAATTGAACATCTTTGAGATCAAACGTCCTGAGCTTGATGCTCATTTGGTTGCGGCAAGTGTTGCTCGTCAGATTGAAAACCGTATTTCATATAAGCGCGCGATAAAAATGGCTATTGCAGCTGCTATGCGTATGAATGCAGAAGGTATTAAAATCCAGATAAGCGGTCGTTTGAACGGTGCTGAAATGGCTCGAAACGAGCATTATAAAGATGGACGAATTCCATTATCAACTTTTAGAGCCGATATCGATTATGCATTGGTAGAGGCCCACACTACTTATGGCCGATTGGGCATAAAGGTTTGGATCATGAAAGGTGAAGTATATGGAAAGCGTGAGTTATCACCACTAGTTGGTCTGTCTAAGAAACAAGGAAAAGGTGGACGTGGTGGAAAACAAGCGCGTCGTAGGAAGTAATTATTAAAACGAAGAACGATGTTACAACCGAAAAGGACAAAATATAGAAAGGTTCAAAAAGGCCGCATGAAAGGTAATTCCGGACGTGGGCATCGATTGGCCAATGGGATGTATGGAATCAAATCATTGGATTCGAATTTTTTAACCTCAAGACAGATCGAGGCTGCTCGTGTTGCCGCTACGCGTTACATGAAAAGAGAAGGTCAGCTGTGGATCATGATCTTTCCAGATAAGCCGATCACCAAAAAACCCCTTGAAGTTCGTATGGGTAAAGGAAAAGGTGCTGTTGAATATTGGGCTGCTGTGGTTAAGCCAGGTCGAATCTTATTCGAGGTTGGTGGGGTTCCGATAGAGGTAGCTAAAGAAGCACTGCGATTAGCAGCACAGAAGCTTCCGGTAAAAACAAAATTTATAATCGCTCGCGATTACGAAGCATATTAATTGGATATCATGAAACAATCAGAGATCAAAGGACTATCTATTGCTGAGTTACAAGAGAAATTAGGAGAGACTAAAAAGAGCTATTCCGATTTGCAAATGGCTCATGCGATATCACCACTTGAAAATCCAATTCAGCTTCGTACAATTAGACGTACAATAGCGCGATTGGCTACAGAATTAACAAACAGAGAATTACAATAATTCTATTCTGCTGAACGATGGAAAAAAGAAATTTAAGAAAAGAACGTATAGGTGTTGTTACCAGCAACAAAATGCAGAAATCGATTGTGGTTTCCGAAGTGAAAAAAGTGAAGCACCCTATGTATGGTAAGTTCGTTTTAAAAACGAAGAAATATGTTGCACATGATGAAAAGAATGATTGCAATGAGGGTGACACTGTTCGCATCATGGAAACGCGACCGTTAAGCAAGTCGAAGTGTTGGAGATTAGTAGAAATAATTGAAAGAGCTAAGTAATTATGGTACAGCAAGAATCAAGACTTAAGGTAGCAGACAATACCGGTGCGAAGGAAGTACTGACCATTCGGGTACTTGGCGGGACCAAGCGACGCTATGCTTCATTAGGCGACAAGATCGTTGTAACAGTTAAAGATGCAACGCCAAACAGCACTATTAAAAAAGGAGCCGTTTCAACCGCTGTAGTAGTGCGTACAGTTAAAGAAGTACGTCGTCCTGACGGATCGTATATCCGTTTTGATGATAATGCTTGTGTATTGCTGGGCCCACAGGGTGAAATGAGAGGGACAAGGGTATTTGGCCCCGTAGCAAGAGAGCTTCGTGATAAACAATTTATGAAAATAGTATCCTTAGCCCCTGAGGTATTATAAACCGAATTGAAGATGAAAAAAATCAGAATAAAATCGGGTGATACGGTTAGAGTGATCGCCGGGGACCACAAAGGAGCCGAAGGACGTGTCATGAAAGTGATGCGTGACGAGAACAAAGCGATCGTTGAAGGTATCAACATGATCAAAAAGCATATGAAGCCGAGTGCTGACAATCCACAGGGTGGAATTGTTGAGAAAGAAGCTCCTGTTCATGTGTCTAATCTGTCGTTGATTACGCCTAAAGGTGAAGTAACGCGGTTAGGTATACGCATGGAAGGTGATAAAAAGGTGAGATATTCTAAGAAAACGAATGAAGTAATTTAAGGATTATGTCATATACACCAAGACTTAAAAAAGAATACCAGGAGAAGGTCATACCTACTCTTACTGAAGAGTTTGGATACAAGAATGTCATGATGGTACCCAAGCTAAAAAAGATAGTGATATCTCGAGGTGTTGGCGCTGCCGTGGCCGATAAAAAACTTATCGACTATGCGCTTGACGAACTGACTATGATCGCGGGACAAAAAGCGGTGAGCACGATTTCTAAAAAGGACGTGGCATCGTTTAAATTGCGTCGTGGCATGCCAATTGGAGCAAAAGTAACATTGAGAGGGGAACGCATGTATGAGTTCCTTGATCGATTGGTTACAACAGCTTTGCCCAGGGTTCGTGATTTCCATGGTATCAAGGAAAATGGATTTGATGGCCGCGGAAACTATAATCTCGGGGTTACCGAGCAGATCATATTTCCTGAGATCAATATTGATAAAGTGAATAAAATTGCCGGAATGGACATCACATTTGTTACTTCGGCCAATACTGATAAAGAAGCGAAGTCCTTATTAACTGAATTGGGATTACCCTTTAAACAAAATTAATTATGGCAAAAGAATCAATGAAAGCCCGTGAGGTGAAGCGTGCAAAAACTGTAGCCAAATATGCAGCCAAAAGAAAAGCTTTGAAGGAAGCTGGTGATTATGAGGCCTTGCAGAAATTGCCGCGAAATGCATCTCCTATTCGTATGCATAACCGTTGTAAATTGACGGGGCGTCCGAAAGGCTATATGCGTCAGTTCGGTATTTCACGTGTCATGTTCCGTGAAATGGCTAATAAAGGGCTGATTCCGGGTGTGAAGAAAGCAAGTTGGTAAAATTATAAATTGGTTTCAGGTTCATCCCGCTTAGAGGGATTGAAAACGGTTACCGCAAATTAATTGATTATGTATACAGATCCTATAGCGGATTATTTAACCCGAATTAGAAATGCCGTTCGAGCAAACCACAGAGTGGTTGAGATTCCGGCTTCTAATTTGAAAAAAGAAATGACCAAAATATTGTTTGATCAAGGCTATATTTTGAGTTACAAGTTTGACGATTCATCGGTTCAGGGAACCATCAAGATCGCGTTGAAATATACCAAAGACACCAAGGAACCCGTGATCAAGAAGATTCAAAGAATCAGTAAACCTGGATTGCGTAAATACTCGAACTCTAAGGAGTTGCCGCGTATTTTAAACGGTTTGGGTATTGCAATTGTCTCCACCTCTCATGGTGTGATGACAGCAAAACAGGCCCAAAGGGAAAATGTTGGTGGTGAAGTATTGTGCCTCGTTTACTAATATAAAATAGTCTGATAGTTATGTCAAGAATAGGAAACAATCCCGTAAGTGTACCAGAAGGCGTTAGTGTTGAAATCAATGATAATGTGATCGCGGTAAAGGGACAGTTAGGAGAGCTTACTCAGGAATTTGATGGTGTGTCCATTAAAGTTGAAGAAGGCAAGGTAAAGATCGAGCGTAATTCTGAAAGCAAATCGCATAAAGCCCGCCATGGTTTATACCGTGCGCTAATCAATAATATGGTTGAAGGTGTTTCGAAGGGCTTTACTAAGGAATTAGAATTGGTAGGTGTTGGATATAGAGCGAACAATCAGGGGCAGAAATTAGAACTTGCACTCGGATTTTCTCACAATATCGTGATGAGCATCGCACCAGAAATTAAAATTGAAACCATCTCGGAGAAAGGAAAAAATCCGGTTATAAAGCTTTCCTCACACGATAAACAACTCGTCGGGCAAGTGGCAGCTAAGATACGTTCCTTCAGAAAACCTGAACCTTATAAAGGCAAGGGAATTAGGTTTGTAGGAGAACAAATTAGAAGAAAAGCAGGTAAATCAGCTTAAAAGTTTGAGTTATGGCGTTAACAAAAAGCGAAAGAAGAAAACGAATTAAAAACAGAATACGTAAGGTGGTTTCAGGAACTGAAGCCCGCCCGCGCTTGTCTGTTTTCAGAAGTAATAAAGAGATATATGCTCAAATCGTTGATGATGTAAATGGTAAGACCATTAGTGCTGCATCATCAAGAGATAAAGACATACAATCTTCAAAAGGAACCAAAACCGAGATCGCTGCATTAGTAGGGAAGGCTGTTGCCGAAAAAGCCCTTAAAGCAGGTGTAGATACCATTTCATTCGATCGTGGTGGATATTTGTATCATGGCCGTGTAAAATCATTGGCAGAAGGCGCAAGAGAAGCCGGACTAAAATTTTAAGACATTATGTATCAGAAGTATAAAAACGCAGAATTAGTAAAACCAGGTGGATTAGATCTTAAGGATCGATTGGTTGGCGTTCAACGTGTTACGAAGGTAACAAAAGGTGGACGGGCATTTGGTTTCTCAGCTATCGTTGTTGTTGGTGATGAGAATGGTGTTGTAGGACATGGACTCGGTAAGTCGAAAGACGTAGCCAGTGCCATCGCCAAGGCTGTTGAAGATGCCAAAAAGAACTTAGTGCGAATTCCTCTTGTTAAAGGCACTTTGCCGCATCAGCAAAAAGGGAAATTCGGTGGTGCAAGAGTGAATATCATTCCTGCCGCTCCCGGTACGGGAGTTATTGCCGGAGGCGCGGTTCGTACGGTACTTGAAGCTGTTGGGGTGCATGATGTACTGTCTAAATCTCAGGGATCATCAAACCCTCATAACGTGGTAAAAGCAACCTTTGATGCATTGCTTCAGCTCCGTGATGCTAAGATGATAGCAAAAGACAGAGGAATAACCTTAGATAAAGTGTTTAACGGTTAATTAAAGGAAAGCGATGGGAAAGATCAAGGTTACAAAAACTAAAAGTGCGATCAACAGAACTAAAAATCAAAAGCTAACCCTTAAGGCGCTTGGATTGAAAAAAATTGGTCAGACAGTTGAGCACGATGCCACACCAAATATTCTTGGTATGGTGAGAAAAGTAAAACATTTAGTTTCTGTTGAAGAAACAAAATAAATCGATTGGTAATGGATTTAAGCAATTTAAAGCCTGCAGCAGGTTCAGTAAAAAATAATGGTAAGCGAAAAGGTCGCGGTCAGGGATCCGGAAAAGGTGGAACTGCCACACGTGGTCATAAAGGAGCGAAATCACGATCTGGATATTCCAGAAAGATCGGATTTGAAGGAGGTCAGATGCCGCTTCAGAGACGAGTACCAAAATTTGGATTTACCAATATTAACCGCAAGGAGTATCAGGGAATAAACCTTGATACCCTTCAAGAATTGGTTGACAGTAAGAAAATTAAGGGATCGCTTGATTTTGATCAGATGTTAGAGTTACGATTGGCACGCAAGAACGATTTGGTTAAAATTATGGGACGAGGCGAATTGAAAGCTAAACTAAAAGTTAGTGCCCATAAATTCACAGCCAGCGCGAAGGCAGCAATCGAAGCGGCCGGCGGCGAAGCAATCACCCTATAAGACCAACCTGAGCGATGAAAATTATAGAAACTTTAAAAAGCATTTGGAATATTACCGAGCTCAAGGACAGGATAATCCTGACCTTAGGTTTACTATTGGTTTATCGTTTTGGTGCCCAGATCACACTTCCTGGTATCGATTCCACACAACTAACGGAACTGGCCGGGAATTTTGAAGGCGGTGGTATCGGATCAATTTTAAATATGTTTACTGGTGGTGCGTTAGCAAAAGCATCCGTTTTTGCTCTAGGTATCATGCCTTATATTTCTGCATCTATTGTTGTACAATTGATGGGAATCGCTATCCCTTATCTGCAGAAACTTCAAAAAGAAGGAGCCAGCGGACAAAAGAAGATCACTCAAATTACACGATGGTTAACCATCGCGATTTGTTTGGTTCAGTCTCCTGCGTATTTGGGAAGCTTAAGTACGCTTGGTGTTCCTGATACCGCATTTTTATTGGTGCAACAAGGACATGGGACAGCATTTTACTTTTCATCGATCATCTTATTGGTGACGGGCTGTATCTTTGCGATGTGGCTGGGTGAAAAGATAACTGACCGCGGAATTGGTAATGGTATTTCCTTGCTTATTATGGTCGGAATTATCGCTACGTTACCACAATCGTTCTTACAAGAATATGTTGCTCGCGTAACCGAATCGAATGGTGGACTGATCATGATCCTGATCGAGCTTGTCATTTGGATGGTTATTATCCTGGCATGTGTTATGCTGGTAATGGCAGTTAGAAAAATTGCCGTTCAATATGCCCGTCGAACCCAGTCGGGTGGCTATGAGCGTAATGTATTTGGAGCAAGACAATTTATTCCATTAAAACTGAATGCATCTGGGGTGATGCCAATCATCTTTGCACAGGCAATTATGTTTGTACCCGGATTGATCGGTGGAACCAATATGTTAAGGGATACTGGCGTGGGCCAATTCCTGCAGGCTGAATTTGGAGGTAACATCTTTGGTTTTTGGTACAACCTGGTTTTCGCGATCCTGGTTATTGTGTTTACGTATTTCTATACGGCGATTACAGTACCAACCAATAAGATTGCCGATGATCTCAAGAGAAGCGGAGGTTTTATTCCTGGGATAAGACCGGGAACAGAGACTTCGGAATATCTGGATAAAATAATGTCTCAGATCACATTACCTGGATCGATTTTCCTGGCGATAATAGCGATTTTTCCTGCCTTTATCGTTCAGTTGATCAATGTTCAGCAGAACTGGGCCATTTTCTTTGGCGGAACCTCATTATTGATTATGGTTGGGGTGGCCATCGATACCATGCAGCAGGTGAACTCCTATTTATTGAACAAACATTATGACGGTTTGATGAAAACCGGAAAGAATAGAAAATCAATAGTATAAATTATGGCGAAGCAACCGGCAATTGAACAGGATGGAACAATAATAGAAGCATTATCGAATGCGATGTTTCGGGTTGAACTCGAAAATGGTCATATCGTTACCGCTCATATTTCCGGTAAAATGCGGATGCATTATATCAAACTATTACCGGGTGACAAAGTCAAACTCGAAATGAGTCCATATGATTTGTCTAAGGCCCGAATAACTTATAGATACTGATAATACAAGTATAAAACGAAAACTGATGAAAGTAAGAGCATCAATAAAGAAAAGAAGCGCAGATTGCAAGATCGTGCGAAGAAAAGGAAGACTTTATGTCATTAACAAAAAGAATCCTAGATTCAAACAAAGACAAGGATAATTATGGCAAGAATAGCAGGTGTTGATATACCAAATCACAAGCGAGGCGTCATTGGCCTGACTTATATCTTCGGAGTAGGGAAGAGCCGGGCAAAAGAAATTTTAGCAACAGCTAAGGTTGACGAGAGTACGAAAGTATCTGATTGGAACGACGACGAGATCAGCAAAATACGTGCTGCGGTGGGTAGTTATACCATCGAGGGAGAACTCCGTTCAGAAACCCAACTGAACATCAAACGTCTTATGGACATCGGATGTTACAGAGGTGTTCGTCACAGATCGGGTCTACCATTACGTGGTCAGCGAACCAAGAACAATTCTAGGACGCGTAAAGGAAAACGTAAAACTGTTGCTAACAAAAAGAAAGTCACTAAATAACAAGTAGCAATATGGCAAAGTCAAGTTCGAAAAAACGTAAAGTTATCGTTGAAGCTGTTGGAGAAGCACATATTACTGCTTCGTTTAACAACATCATTGTTTCCTTAACCAATAAAAAGGGTGATGTTATCTCCTGGTCTTCTGCCGGTAAAATGGGATTCAGAGGATCGAAGAAAAACACGCCTTATGCAGCGCAATTGGCTGCTGAAGATGCAGTTAACGTTGCTAAGGAAGCCGGATTGAAAAAGGTGAAAGTTTACGTTAAGGGACCGGGGAACGGTCGCGAATCAGCTATCCGTTCCATTCATAACGGGGGTATTGAAGTAACTGAGATCATCGATGTTACACCACTTCCGCATAACGGTTGCCGACCTCCAAAACGCAGAAGAGTTTAATAAATAAGTATAAACGGAAGAGTACCGGTTATCGAAGGATTAATTTAAGACCTGAATTCATAACCGCTTCCATAATTTAAATTTTAAAATGGCAAGATATACTGGTCCTAAAACAAAAATCGCGCGGAAATTCGGCGAAGCCATTTTCGGAGAAGATAAGTCCTTTGATAAAAGGAATTATCCTCCGGGACAACATGGCAACAACCGCCGACGCGGGAAAAAATCAGAATACGCGATTCAGCTGATGGAAAAGCAGAAAGCGAAGTATTCCTATGGTATCCTTGAGCGTCAGTTCAGGAACATGTTTAAAAAAGCAACTTCTTCACCAGGGATTACAGGTGAGGTATTGCTTCAACTTTGCGAATCACGTCTCGATAATGTCGTATTCCGTATGGGAATCGCCCCATCAAGACGAGGAGCAAGACAGTTGGTTTCACACCGTCACATTACCGTAAACGGGGCTGTGGTTAATATCCCGTCCTGTCAGTTGAAGGCAGGTGACGTTGTTGGTGTAAGGGAAAAATCAAAGTCTTTACAGGCTATTACTGATTCATTGGGTGCCTCATCGCACGTTTATGAATGGATTACATGGAATAATGATCTGATGGAAGGAACCTATGTTTCCATTCCGGCTCGAATTCAAATTCCAGAAAACATCAATGAGCAATTCATTGTCGAATTATACTCAAAATAATAACTGATACAATAAGCAATATGGCAATTTTAAATTTTCAAAAGCCCGACAAAGTCATTATGATCGACTCTACAGATTTCGAAGGGAAGTTTGAATTCAGACCTTTGGAACCTGGGTACGGTTTAACCGTTGGAAATGCTTTAAGACGTGTGCTATTATCATCTCTTGAAGGATTTGCAATTACATCAGTTAGAATTGAAGGGGTAGAGCATGAGTTTTCTACGATCGCAGGAGTAGTAGAGGATGTAACTGAAATCGTGCTTAACCTTAAGCAAATTCGCCTGAAACGACAGATCGATGAGATCGATAATGAATCGGTTTCCATCTCTATTTCAGGACAGGATCAGATCACTGCAGGTGATTTTCAGAAATTCATCTCCGGATTCCAGATCTTAAATTCAGAACTTGTGATCTGTAACCTTGATCCAAAGGTGAGTATCAATATGGAAATCACCATAGAAAAAGGTCGTGGATATGTTCCGGCTGAAGAGAATAAAAAATCAACAGCTCCCATTGGAACGATTTTTACTGACTCGATCTATACACCTATTAAAAATGTTAAATATAGTGTTGAGAACTTCCGGGTTGAGCAAAAAACCGATTTTGAGAAGTTGGTATTTGAAATCGTAACCGATGGATCGATAAACCCACAAGATGCATTGACCGAAGCCGCGAAAATCCTCATCCATCATTTCATGCTGTTCTCAGATGAGCGCATCACGCTTGAAGCTGATGAAATAGCTCAGACCGAGACCTATGATGAAGAATCGCTCCACATGCGCCAGTTGTTGAAAACCAAATTAATAGACATGGACCTTTCTGTACGTGCCTTGAATTGTTTAAAGGCAGCGGAGGTAGATACTCTTGGTGATTTGGTGTCATTCAACAAAAATGATCTGATGAAATTTAGAAACTTCGGAAAGAAATCTTTAACCGAATTGGAAGAATTGGTTAGTGTGAAAGGCTTGAGTTTCGGTATGGATCTCAGCAAGTATAAATTAGATAAGGATTAACTCAATTCATTTGGGTTAAAAAAGTGTGAATCATGAGACACGGAAAGAAAGTAAACCATTTAGGTAGAAAGGCCGCACACCGAAAATCAATGTTGGCCAATATGGCATGCTCTCTGATCGAGCATAAAAGAATCAATACAACCTTAGCCAAGGCTAAGGCTTTGAAGCAGTTTGTTGAACCCCTTGTAACCAAGTCAAAGGAAGACACGACACACAACCGGCGAATCGTATTTAGCCGTTTGCGTCAGAAGGAGGCTGTTGCTGAGTTATTCAGGGATGTAGCTGCCAAAGTAGGAGATCGTCCGGGAGGTTATACCAGAATCATTAGACTTGGTAATCGTCTCGGTGACAATGCAGAAATGGCAATGATTGAATTAGTAGATTATAACGAGATCTATAATGCCGGTCAGAAGAAGAAAAAATCGACGAGACGTGGAAGACGGGGCGGCGGAAAAACCGTACCTCCAGTTCCAATCCCTGCGTCTAACGAGGAAGAATAAATTTTAAGATTTATTTAACGCAATATTAAGAGGTAATCTGGGTTTCCAGGTTACCTTTTTTTATACTTTTTCTTACTTTTGTTCGGATTCCAAAAAAAAATAAAAGCAATGAAGAATATTTTATTAACGATGGCAGTTTTATTGAGTGGATTTGGTTTCGCCCAAGACAATCAGGCCTTCGTTCAGAATAACACCCGTGCGTTGGGTTCAGCAGCCTCAAGTGACCTTAGGGCACAAGGCTCAGCAGCCCTGTTCATCAATCCGGCACGTGAAGTGGATGGATCGGTTTATAAATTTGAGGATTGGGAAAACACAGCTGTTATCCATACCAATGACAATCAGAGATTCATGTTACGAAACATAAACCTGAATCTGCAACGACATACCTTCGAATCGAAGATCTCAAGAGATTCCCTTTTTACCTTCAACTTTAATAATATCGATAAATTTATAATCAATAAAAAGGTCTATCGAAACTATTATTGGGATGAGGATAACAGGGTGTATGAAGTGATTTATGATGGTAGGAAATACCAGATTCTAAAGGGATTCAAACTTGAATTTGTTGAAGGATCAGCCAACCCGATGTTAAACAGATCTCGCGATAAATATATTCAAAAGGAATATTACTATTTGAGGGATGAAGGTCGTATCAAGTATTTCAGGTTAAGCAGGGGTAAAATAATGAAATTAATAAAGGACAACCCTGAAAAGGCCGATAAGGTATTGGCCTATGCCAGGTCAAATAAATTGTCCTTCAAGCGCGAGGAGGACGTACAAAAGATTCTTGAGTATTATGAGACCATATAATTTTCATGGGGCTAATTTTATTAGCCCTTTTTTTTTGAATAAAATTGTCTAACTTTAGGAAAATTGATGACTATGAAACGGATTCTTACCTTATTTATCACGTGCTCATGTTTTATTACCTCTGCTCAGGATAAACCGTTAACAGGAGCATCATCGAATAATTTAGGATTAAATGCTGCCGATGAAGCCCTTCTGGTAGCCAGTGTGCTAGACATTTCAAAAATATCGGGTGTCTTTTATGAATTTGATGATATCCGATTTGGTCGTGTTCCAACCGATGGCAGCTTCCTTCTGTTTGATACATGGAAAAATAAGGGTGAGATCTTTATTGCCGGCGATCGCCTGGTGGTTTCAAATATAAATTATCATGTCGATGAAGGTAAGTTCATTTCGCAAATGGATAATGATTCGACCTTTGTATATGAGTTTAAAGGCATCGATCGTATAGTCGTCAATAAGCGACCATTTATCAGTCTCTACTCATCGAAGGATGGCGGTATTAAGGTTTACGAGGTCATTGCGGAAACGGATGAATTAAGTCTTCTTAAGAATTACTATTCCAACGTGCAAACCGGATCACCGAATCCAATGTTGAATCGGGCCAGGAATAAAATTCGTTTAAAGAGTAATTATTATCTTATGCGCAACGGCGGTCTGGTGCCGTTCAATTCGAAAAAATCTGGTATACGAAATATGCTGGAGCCTGAAAAAGCAGCACAATTAGAACGTTATGTAAAAGAAAAAAAACTTTCCTATAAAAAGGATGCCGATCTTAAGCGAATGTTTCAATATTTAAAAATGCTTTAGAAATAATCCAGTTTATTACAAATGATCTTTATATTTTAAATCAACACATTATGAAATTTTACGCTTTTATCGCCGCCCTGACATTCTTTTATTTATGTCCTGCTCAAAGTTTTATAGAAGCGTATGAAGCGACGCGACATCTTGAACCCTATGATCATTTGAATGGCACCTACAACGATGAGTTTGCCACATTAACCGGAAACGCGAATGAATGGTCTAAGATCATGGGAGTATTCTATGAGTTTGATGATATTCGTTTCGCAAAAATGGGTATTGAAGGATCGACTCTCTTGTTTGATGAATGGAAGAATGAAGGCGTGCTATTTGTTGGCAATAAACGATATAAGGTTGCCAATATTAATTTTCACATTCCTCAGGAGCAGTTCATGTCGCAAATCGAGGGCGATTCCACCTTTATTTATGATTTCAGGGGTGTTGACGGAATTGCCGTAAATGACCGCATGTTCAAACAGCTTTTCGATAACCAGGAAGGCAGAGCCCGGGTGTTTGAGGTGGTTTATGAAGATCGGGAATTTGCGATTTTGAAAGCGTACTCCTTAGGTTTTGTAGAGGCTTCACCCAATCCTATGCTTAATCGTTCAAGGAATAAGATCAAACGTAACCATCAGTTTTTTATCAACGATAAAAACGGACTTTCCGCTGTCAGATTGAAAAAATCTACAGTTTTGGGATTGTTTTCAGAAAAAGATCGTCAACAGGTTGAAGCGATCGCAAAAAAATATAATCTGTCTTTTAAACGAGAGAATGATGTTCAAAAAATGCTGATGCTTGTCAAAAGTCAAAAGAGCTGACGAAATGTTTAAAAGGAGTTAATTAAAAGGCTCCTTTTTTTATTAAAATATGAATTGGATGAATTATTTTTGTGAAATTATTGTTACGATCTGATGAAGTATAAAACGAGAAAAAAAGCACTGGTCCTTTTAGCCGATGGGACCATTTTTTATGGAAAAGCAGTTGGTAAACCGGGAAAAGCCTTTGGTGAGATTTGTTTCAATACCGGAATGACCGGCTATCAGGAGATTTTCACCGACCCTTCTTATTTTGGTCAATTGATGGTTGCTACCAATGCGCATATCGGAAATTATGGGGTAAATGATGATGATATGGAATCGGATTCGATTAAAATTTCCGGATTGATATGTCGAAATTTTAGCTATCACTATTCGAGACCTGCAGCAAGCGGATCACTTGAACAATTTTTTGAGGACAATGACCTTGTGGCGATTTCAGATGTCGATACAAGATCTTTAGTTAGTTATATACGCGATAAAGGAGCAATGAACGCGGTAATTTCTACAGATGTTGATGATATTGACCAGCTGAAAAAAGAATTAGCCCAGGTACCCGAAATGAAGGGTCTCGAACTGGCCTCAAAGGTTTCTACCAAATCACCCTATTTCTTTGGTGAAGAAAATGCACCATTTAAGATAGCGGCTCTGGATATTGGGATTAAGAAAAACATCCTAAGAAATTTAGCAAATCGCGGCTGTTATATTAAGATTTTTCCATATGACACTGCTTTTGAAGAAATGAGCATATGGAATCCGGACGGATATTTTTTATCTAACGGACCTGGAGACCCTGAACCACTGAAGGAAGCACAAGAGCTGGCAAAACAAATTATCGATCGCGATCTTCCGCTTTTTGGCATTTGTCTGGGACATCAGGTTATCGCTCAGGCGAAGGGAATTTCAACTTATAAAATGCATAACGGACATCGCGGTATTAACCATCCTGTAATGAATTTATTAACCGGTAAAGGTGAAATCACCTCTCAAAATCATGGCTTTGCGGTTAATCGTGAAGAATGCGAAGCCCATCCTGATATTGAGATCACTCACCTTCATTTGAACGATCAAACCCTGGCAGGAATGCGGCTGAAATCTAAAAACTGTTTCTCAGTTCAATACCATCCCGAGGCCAGTCCCGGACCCCACGATTCAACCTATTTATTCGATCAATTCCTTGAGAATGTCAGGATAAGCAAAGAAGCTAACCCGGTTACCAAATAGGTAGCAGCTCTTAAATTGAGTTTAGCAATCGATTTCGGTTGATTTATTGATTATTTAATATCGATAGATACCTAAAGCCTTTTTCAATTTCTTAAATTTGAGGCTTAATATCAAAATAAAATAAATTACGATGAGCATAATTATTGATATCCATGCCAGACAAATCTTCGATTCAAGAGGTAACCCAACCGTTGAGGTTGATGTAATGACCGAAAACGGTGTCGTCGGGCGTGCCGCGGTTCCTTCCGGAGCGTCAACAGGAGAACATGAAGCTGTTGAGTTAAGAGACGGAGGTAATAACTATATGGGAAAGGGCGTCTTGAAAGCTGTTGAAAACGTTAACAAGATTTTATCCCAGGAACTTGTTGGATCATCGGTTTTTGAGCAGAACGCCATCGATAAAACCATGTGTGAATTAGATGGTACACACAATAAATCGGTTCTTGGAGCCAATGCTATTTTGGGTGTTTCTCTTGCTGTTGCCAAAGCTGCAGCTAATGAACTCGGATTGCCATTATATCGTTATGTAGGTGGCGTGTCTGGGAATACACTTCCGGTGCCTATGATGAATATAATTAATGGTGGTTCACATAGCGATGCGCCAATTGCTTTTCAGGAATTTATGATAATGCCGGTTAAGGCCGAAAGTTTTAGTGATGCCCTTAAAATTGGAACCGAAGTATTTCATAATCTAAAAAAGGTGCTTCACGATCGTGACCTGAGTACTGCTGTTGGTGACGAAGGTGGATTTGCTCCTGCACTTGACGGAACAGAAGATGCCATCGAGACCATTGCCAAAGCTGTCGGACAGGCTGGATATAAGTTTGGAGATGACGTCATGATCGCCCTCGATTGCGCAGCGGCCGAGTTTTATGTAAATGGCCAGTATGACTATACTAAATTTGAAGGCGACAAAGGAAAAATTCGCTCCAGTAAAGAACAGGCCGATTATATCGCTGAATTATGCAGCAAGTATCCGATAATTTCTGTTGAAGATGGAATGGATGAAAACGATTGGGATGGGTGGCAATACCTTACCGAGATCATCGGTGATAAGGTGCAATTGGTAGGTGACGACCTTTTTGTAACCAATGTTGAACGACTATCACGTGGAATTAACACTAACATCGCTAACTCAATATTGATCAAGGTTAACCAGATAGGAACGCTTTCAGAAACCATCGCTGCTGTAAATATGGCGCACAATGCAGGCTATACAAGCGTTATGTCACACCGATCGGGAGAAACAGAAGATAACACCATTGCCGATCTTGCCGTTGCTCTTAATACCGGACAAATTAAAACCGGCTCGGCCTCAAGAAGTGACCGAATGGCAAAATACAATCAATTATTACGCATTGAAGAGGAATTAGGCCAGGTTGCCTATTATCCTCAGGAAAAAGCTTTCAAAATAAAATAAGGTAATTGTTCCGATAAAAAGTTCAAAGAAGGTAAGAAGCTCAGTTTTCTTACCTTTTTTTATTGATAGGACTAATTCAACCATCGACAAATCCTTTGTTGATCACCTTTACAAATCCTGACTTATTTTGTACCTTTGGATTACCGCATTAATAATAATAATTCTATAACATATGTCAGATAAAGCCATCCTTGAGTTACATGGACAGAAACATGAATTTCCAATTATAAAAGGAACTGAAGATGAAATCGGAATTGATATAAAAAGCCTGCGTTCGATTACCGGTGGTGCAATAACAATTGACCCGGGTTTCAAGAATACGGGAGCCTGCGAAAGCGGCATAACCTTTCTTGATGGCGAGAAGGGAATATTAAGATATCGTGGGTATTCTATTGAAGAATTAGCAGAAAAAGCCGATTTTCTTGAGGTTGCATTTTTATTGATTTATGGTGAATTGCCTACTAAGGAAGAACTTGATAAGTTCCATTCCGATATAAAATCCTATGCAGTTGTTGATGACGATATAAAAAAGATTCTGGATGCTTTTCCAAAATCAGCGCATCCAATGGGTGTTTTGTCATCCCTTACAAGTGCCTTAACAGCATTCAATCCATCTTCTGTTGATGTGTCTTCTCCTGATGCCATGTACAATTCGATCGTTAAGATCATGGGGAAATTTCCTGTTTTGGTTGCCTGGACCATGAGAAAGAAACATGGCCTCCCTCTGGACTATGGAGATAGTTCTTTGGGTTATGTTGAAAACGTTATCAAAATGATGTTCAAAAAACCTCATGAAGAATACGTTAACAACCCGATATTCGTTAATGCGCTCGATAAATTATTGATTCTTCATGGGGATCATGAGCAAAACTGTTCAACCTCAACGGTTCGAATCGTCGGCTCATCGCATGCCGGATTATTTGCCTCGCTTTCAGCCGGAATATCAGCGCTTTGGGGTCCGCTTCATGGCGGAGCCAATCAGGCCGTTCTGGAAATGCTCAAAGGTATACAAGCTGATGGTGGTGACACCAAAAAATACATGGCGAAAGCCAAAGATAAAAATGATCCATTCCGATTAATGGGCTTCGGCCACCGCGTATATAAGAACTTCGATCCAAGAGCAAAAATCATCAAAGCCGCTGCCGATGAAGTTTTAGCTGATCTTGGTATTGAGGATCCTATTTTGGAGATTGCAAAAGGACTCGAGCAAGAGGCCCTTAAGGATGAGTATTTTGTTAAACGTAAACTTTACCCCAATGTCGATTTTTATTCCGGGGTTATTTATCGTGCCATGGGAATACCTTCTGATATGTTTACCGTGATGTTCGCTTTGGGACGATTACCGGGATGGATTGCTCAATGGGTTGAAATGCGATTGCGCAAGGAGCCTATTGGTCGACCACGACAGATTTATATCGGGGAAAACTACAGACCGTTTAAGACATTGGAAGAACGCGGTTAACAACTGAGAATTTTTATCGGGCGGATTTGGAATATTGAACAATTGGTTCTTATTCGAATATCTGCAACTTATATTCAGCATTGAAACTTAATATTCAAAACGAAACTTCCAGGCTGAGAGCAGTTGTTCTTGGTACAGCGAAAAACAATGGTCCTACACCAAGTGTTGAGAACTGTTATGATCCTAAGAGCATACAACATGTTATAGCAGGTACCTATCCGATTGAATCGGATATGGTTGAAGAGATGGAAACCGTTGCCCGTGTCTTTAACAAATACAACGTCGCTGTATTCAGGCCAAATATTTTAGAAAATACAAACCAGATCTTTGCCAGGGATATCGCATTCGTCATTGAAGGCAAGATATTCAAATCGAATATCCTGCCCGATCGGGATCAGGAAATCGAAGCTATACGGTATGTCTGGAATATGATTCCGGATGAAAATCGTGTGTTGCTGCCACACGATTGTCATGTTGAGGGCGGTGATGTCATGCCTTGGAACGATCATATCTTTATCGGCACATACCGGGGAGAAGACTACAAAAACTATATTACCGCACGTACAAATATGGCATCGGTTCGTGCCATTAAAGAAATGTTCCCCAACAAAATTGTCAAATCATTCGACTTGCGAAAATCGAATACCGATCCGCGGAATAATGCCTTGCATCTTGATTGCTGCTTTCAACCCGTGGGAAAAAACAAGGCCATAATTCATAAAAACGGATTTCTTATAGAAGAAGAATATAATTGGCTGCTAAACTTTTTTGGTAAAGAAAATGTATTTGAGGTTAATAAGGATGAAATGTATAATATGTGGTGTAACGTTTTCTCCATTTCTGAAGAGGTTATTATAACGGAAAGAAATTTTAAGCGTTTAAACGACTGGCTTAGAAAGCAAGGATTTATCGTTGAAGAAGTTCCCTATGCTGAGATATCGAAACAAGAAGGATTGTTGCGCTGTTCTACATTACCCTTAATTCGGGATTAGATTTTATTTTTTACTTTTAATCTAAAGCAAATTATTATGAAGTCGAATTTGATACATTTTGTCATTCTCATCACCTTTTTTATCGCTTCAAGTTGTTTAACTGCCCAGGAATTGAGTGCAGAGGAACTGAAAATTATCCAATCGGTAGAGGTCAATAATGATAGTGCCATAACATTTTTAAAGAAGGTAGTTAACATCAATAGCGGCACCATGAATCATCAGGGTGTCAAAGAAGTTGGAACGGTATTTAAGGATGCTTTCGAGACAATCGGATTTGAAACACAATGGATCGATTTGGCCGAGGTCAATCGATCGGGCCATTTGTTTGCTGAAACGAATGGTTCGAAAGGGAAGAAGCTATTACTCATCGGGCATTTAGACACTGTTTTTGAGGCCGATAGCCCGTTTCAGGAGTTTAAGATGGTAAATGACAGTATCGCACATGCACCAGGTGGAAATGATATGAAAGGTGGTAATGTGATCATTTTATACGCATTGAAGGCATTAGCCGAAAACGATCTCCTGCAAGATGCACAGATCATTGCGGCGTTTACGGGCGATGAGGAAGCTACAGGAAAGCCAATATCAATCAGTAGACGCGATCTGATAGAAGCAGCAAAGCGAAGTGATATTGCTTTGGGCTTTGAAACATCAACAGGATTCAATTATGCGACTGTTGCTCGAAGAGGTTCTTCCGACTGGAAAGTTGAGGTTAGCGGAGTGCGGGCGCATTCGTCAGGTGTTTTTAACGAGCGAATCGGAGCGGGTGCAATTTTTGAGATATCACGAATATTAAACGCTTTTTATGATGAGGTCCGTGGCGAAGAATTTTTAACCTTTAATCCGGGCATTTTATTGGGCGGGACATCAATGAATTATGATCAGGCTTTAAGTAAGGGTGATGTTTTTGGAAAAAGTAATGTGGTTGCCCAAACAGCGGTGAGCTATGGTGGTTTGCGATTTATTTCTGAAGAGCAAAAAGAAAGAGCACGGGCAAAAATGCGTGAAATCGTGGCGAATAATTTACCGCAAACATCCGCTGAAATAACCTTTATTGATAGTTATCCGGCCATGCAACCCACAGCGGGAAATAACCGATTACTTTCAATTTTAAATCAGGTTAGCCTCGATCTTGAACAAGGAGAAGTTGAGGCTTATGATCCTGGTCGCCGTGGTGCAGCTGATGTTTCATTTGTTGCGCAATATGTTGATTGCTTAGATGGATTAGGTACCATGGGACAGCGTGCGCATACCCCTGAAGAAACGGTAAACCTAAACACGATTGAAGCCCTTACAAAACGTACAGCAATCATGATTTATCGTTTGATTAATCAATAAGTAAATGTATTTTTGATCGCTCGTTTAATTTAAAATATTATTTAAATGAAACAAATCACGGATACGATCCTCATGATCAAGCCGACTCATTTTAGAACCAATGAGCAAACGGCCGTGAATAACTTTTTTCAAGTGCCAATGACGGAGTTGGATGAGACTCGACGAGAATTACAGGAAAAAGCCGTGACTGAATTTAATGGTTTTGTTGAAAAACTTCGAAATGCAGGGGTTAAGGTTATTGTGCATGAATGCTCAGATGGATTGGATACACCCGATGCGCACTTTCCTAATAACTGGATTTCATTTCATGAAAATGGTGTTGTGGTATTGTATCCCATGTTTGCAGAGAACCGCAGGTTAGAACGCCGTGAATCTGTACTCGAAAAGGTCGAGGCTGAAGGTTATTTGGTTGAACATGTCATTGATTATAGTTCTGCGGAGGAAGAAGGATTCTTTTTGGAAGGCACAGGAAGCCTTATTCTTGATCGGGTTAATAAAATAGCCTATTGTGCTTTGTCTGAACGGGCTGATGAAGAACTTTTCATTGAGTTCTGTGAAGATTTTGATTACTCCCCGGTTGTTTTTACGGCCTACCAAACAGTAGAGGGGAAGCGTTTACCGATTTACCACACAAATGTTATGATGTGTGTAGGTGAATCATTCGCCGTGATTTGTCTGGATTCTATTGACAATAAGGCGGAACGGAAAAACGTAGTGCGTCACCTGCGAAAGACAGCTAAGGAAATCATTGAGATCAGCGAAAATCAAGTGCATAAATTTGCCGGGAATATGCTTCAGGTAAAAGCAAAAGGTGAAAAAAATTTGATGGTGATGAGTAAAGTGGCATTTAACAGCCTAAAACAGGATCAGATAGATCGAATAGAGAAATATTGTGAAATTCTGTATAGTGACCTGGAGGTTATAGAGACCTGTGGCGGAGGCAGTGCACGATGTATGATGGCTGAAGTCTTCTTACAAAAAGCCTGAGTCAATTAAGCCTTTTCGTTTGAATTTGGTAATTCAACGAAGAATTTACTTCCCAGACCCACTTCACTTTCAACCCAAATTTTACCATTGTTCATTTCAACCAACTGTTTACAGATAGAAAGTCCAAGTCCGGTTCCTTTTTCATCATGGGTGCCTCGTGTTGTGAAGCCGCCGGTACCGAATATTTTTTTCTGATTTTCAGGAGAGATCCCTACGCCGGTATCTTCAATGCAAATAAGGCAATTGCCGTTGCGCTCCCGGTTTGAAACTGTGATGACATCACCAACCCTGGAAAATTTGACAGCATTGGCCAACAGGTTTTGAATCACGATCTCAATCATGCTTCTATCTGCATAAACAGATCCTTTTATTGATTCATCTAGCAAGACGATTCGCTTTTTCTTGACCTTCTTATCGATTAGTTGTAGTTTTTCCAGAAATACATCCTGAATGTTTATCAGTTCGGGCTTTGGTTCGAGATTCTGCATTTGTGATTTCGACCAATTCAATAAATTTAGAAGCAAAGCCGATGCGTTATCGGCATTGTCGCTTAATTCGGGAATAAGCTCATTAAACTCACGTTCAGAAATACTGTTTTCCTTCAGTAAGTCAAGAAAAGCCTTTATGGAGGTGATAGAATCTTTTAAATCGTGAGAAACAATTGAGAAAAGCCGATCCTTCACATGATTCATTTCTTCCAGATGTTGCGTATGTTCAACCATTTCGTCATTTTGGGCTTTGTATTCCTTGTTTTTATCCATGAGAAAACTCAGCTGACGGTTAACATCACCACGTTTATTCAAAGTTAAAATCAAAAAGATAATGGTCGCCAGAAGCAGACCGCTAATGCCATAAATCACATACCAAAGAATCTTATTGGTTTTAAGCAATTCAGGATCACTGGCTTGCTTGTCTTTAACCGGTTCATCAATGATTGGCTTGACCTCGGCGGCTGGTTCAGTCACTTCCGGGACTACATTAGCGATGTCGATCTTCGATTTAAGCTGGAAGTAACGCTGTTGCCATTTGTATGCATTCTCAAAATCTCCTTTTGTTGAATCAAGAGCTTTACGAATCCCGAAATGCTTTAATAATTCCCGATCGTTATCCAGCTTTTGACTGATAAAAAAGGCTTCATCCAGTTGATTTTCAGCAAGTCTTATTTTGCGAAGCTGAAGATTTAAATTCGCCAGATTGTTCAGCGACTTGAATATGCCATTGTTGTTATTAATCCTCCTGTTGTATTGAAGCCCTTCAAGTAAATACGGGGTGGCTTTATCGAATTCGCGGAACAACAGGTATTGTTCTCCTAAATTTGGAAGGATCTCACCACGAAGCGCTTCATCCTGGTTCTCATCGAGGAGTCCGAGCGCTGTTTCATAAAAATCAATCGCCTTTCGATGTTCTTTTTGAAGTGCATATAATTCAGCGATATTCTTTGTGCTTATTTTAATACCATCCAAATCGCTTAAAAAGGTATATCGGTCAAGTGCCTTCGTATTGTATTCGAGAGCCTCCTCATATTTTCCCGTCTGATAATACGCCTCTGCAAGATTGCTGTAGGCCTGGCTGAGTTCAGGATTTAGATTTCGTTTTTCAAAAATTTCAATTGCTGAAAGGGCATGTGCCAGTCCACGTTGATAATTACCGCGCTTAATCTCAATCTCCCCCAGGCTATTATTCACCTTAGCCATTCCCAGGGAATCACTGATCTTACTGTAAATACTGAGTGATTTGTTGTAGTTGTCTAAGGCATTATAGTAATCTTCCCGTTGTGTATAAATCAAGGCTTTATAGTAGCGAATTTCCGCCGTGCCTTTATCGTATTGTAGTTTAGTCGCCAGGTCCTCGCTTTCCTGCACATATCGCAGCGCTTTGGCATAATCACCTGAATCATACAAAGATTTAATTAACAGAATAGAAGTATTGACCTTATCAGTGTTTTCTTGTTGGAAAGCCAGTTGAATAGTCAGACTATCCTGCTCTGTAGTTTGAGAGAGGCCAGAGAAAACGGTTAATAAAATGGCAGTTAATGTAACTAAATGTTTCATTGGCTGCATAGCTTAAGGTATAATGCTTACATACGACTTAAACTAACCTTGAGGGACAGGAAAATTAAGCACATCGGTTAGGGCTAATTCAAGCCCTTTAACTTTTTAAAATGCTAGTAACAGAATGGACTTGGTATTAATAGCAACAACAAAAATTATAAAATGCCCATTAAAAGCCTAATTTCTCTGTTTTAATGCTTATTTATTAGACGAAAGGTTCGATTTATTTGATAAAAAAAAATCGATATCGATGAGATGTTAATAATTGGGAAAAAGTGCGTTTTTGTCGATGAAATACAACTTTTATTAACAATTATAATAACGGGTTGGATTTCAGCCTATTAACTAAAAACTACAAATAAATTTATTGAGCAGGATTAAATCAGAATTCGTTTAATTACACGACCCTTATCGGTGTCGATCGCTACCAATATTACCTGTGATTTATTAAAAGGAAGTGTTATGGAAATTTCCTGCTGATTATGGAATCGATCAGCCAATAGGGTTTGACCAATTGTGTTGTAAATCGTAATGGCATTAACATGATCATTGTAACCGGTAGAAAGGAAAAGTCGTTTTGAACGACGGTCATAAGAAATATTCAAAAGATCTTGTTCGCTTTCGTCAAGGCCTAAGGTTGAACCTGAACCTTCCGGTATTTGGAAGGCGATATAAAATCGATCCTGATACTCATTTGGAGGGAGGTTTAGATCTAATGAACTTGTATTGATATTGGTGTATGTATCGGCAACATTGTCGTAGATAAAAACATCTACAGGTTCTTCAAAATTTTCTAATGATATAAGGGAAATGGAACTGATTCCGGGATTGGTCAAATTGATCCAAAGGGGATATGTTTTTGATCGTTCAAAACTTCCAACACCCTGAATTACAAAGTATTGATCATTGATAATCCAATGCATATCGTCCGGGAAACTATCCGGTGATGCCCCGTCATATCCATAATCGAAACCATCTGTTGCCTCGTTATTGGGCGTGAAACCAAGCAACAACTCCCGATTCAAATTAGTCGGGCTGTGAAAGTTTAATCGAACGCGTTTGATCTCCTGAGCAAACGACACGGATTGCATGACAAATAACAGTATTAAACTGTATAAGCAGGTAATTTTTTTCATCAGATTTGGGTGCTGATCCTTTTAATACGATCAACTTGATACGCTCAAATGTAAGAATTTATTTTATAAATAATCTACAAAATGCATAAAAAATCGATGAAATGCACAAAGGTCAAACCTCATGGGTCTGACCTTTGCCTAAAATATTACGTTATAAACTGATTAATAACTTATAATAATCTTCTTATTTAATAGACCGGCCTCAGTTTCAACTTTGACAACATAAGTGCCCTCGGCGATCGATTTCACCGGGATACGAATTTCACGTGGTGAATGATAATCAATGTCTTCAGTCTCATAAGACCGAACCTCCTGACCGATCAGGTTGTATAGCTTAATTGATTTCACCGAAGCTACATCAGGATGATTGAGATAAAGCTCACTTGAGTCATGCAAGTAATTGATTAACACACCGTCAAGTTCAACATCGTCGAGATCAAGATTATCCTGAGCGTTAAATGTTAGATAGAATCGATCTACATAATCACCCGGATCCAATGCCATTTGGAAATTTGTGAAATCATCAAACTCCGTATATGTATCATTGAGCGCATCGTAAATATAAAGCTCAATCGGTTCGTCGAAATTTTCAAGGTCGGCCAAAGCAAATCCGATGTTTCCAGCATCAGTGACATGCACAACCAACGGAAATTGTTTATCGGGGTCAAAATCACCAACACCCTGGATAACATACTCTTCACCGTCTATCATCCAAGCCGCATCATTGGCAAAATTGTCTGACATAGGTGCATCATACCCATAGTCGTAACCATCAGTTGCACCATTGTTTGGAACAAACCCAAGTAACAAATGCCTGATAGAACCGGTTGTTGAAATAAAATCAAGCCGTATACGCTGGATGCTGTCCTGAACACCAGTCGTACTTTCCTCATTTGTAGATTGCTCCCGTGTTTGAGATCCAAAAGTTAACTCCTGGTTATTAGCTTCCATAAATACAGACGTTCCTACAGCTTCACGCTGGAAAATACGCTGATCATTAAAGAAGGTAACATTTCCACCAGCAGGACTTGCTGTGACATAGAAGCCTTGTGCGACCGGAATATAACGTCCCGGTGTCTTGGTTGATGTACCCGCACCGCTAATGCCATCAGGTATAACTGCACCAACACCACCTATGAGATTATAGGTAGCATAGGCACCTTCATAATCTTCAAGGATATGTGTAAAATTAGATATATAGTGTTCCCAATAGTACAGTGTACCGTCGATACTGCCCGTGGCGCCTCCTGGAATATTGTCATTTATAAACTCATTCGCATCTATTACAGATGGATATGGATTTCCTACCATTGATTGATAACCGGGTGAAACCGGGTTGCTGATCACTCCGTTATTTGGAAGGCCAACGAAAACAAAATTCTGAACATCATTAACCGGATCACCAACACCACTTCCTTTCATCGTAAAGCCTAAACCAACGGGAATTGTACCTGTTTCAGTAAGATATCTCCAGTCGGCATAGGTATTTTCAGGATAATTTTCATATACCCATAACCAACGTCTACTCAAGGTTATAGGCGTAGTTGCTGGGTTGGCATCATAACTATTTGTCCATTGCAGGTTCAGTGGATTATTGCTGTTGGATCCGTCCCGAAGAATTGAATTAACCGAATAATCATTATTGATAGAGCTGCCGTTAGGAACGCTTACCGGAGAACTCCAGTAATTATAATTGTATAAGTTGGTCGTTCCCTGCTGATCTCGCTCCAATCCACCAGTACTCGCCACATCGAGAATACTGTTCTGATCCTGAACAAGTTGCGATTCTCCAAACAGATCAATGATACCATCAAGAAGCAGATAATGTGTAATTCGTAAGCCCTGACCATCATTGGTTTCGTTCTGAGGTGTTCCTGGATCTGAGATCGACAGCTTTTTATTGGCTGTATCTGATAACAGGCCAAGGACGGTAATATCCCTATCTCCAGAATCAATATCATGTGAAATAACAGCGATATTCCAATCGATGGCTGTTCCATCAACACCGTTACTGTTTGGTGGATCCCATACATCGAAATACGTCCAGGTGTTGTCT
>JABDIV010000005.1 GCA_013003555.1 Flavobacteriaceae bacterium | reverse complement strand
ATTCGAATAACATTGCCATTTATTTTAAGTCTCGCATAGCCTTGTTGCTGAAGGACCTTCAATTTATCTTCCATGGCACGCCCATCTTCCAGATGAATAGGAGAGAGGAGCAGAAGTTTATGACCTTCGGGAAATGTTTTAACATAGTGGATCACATCTGTGACCCTGTCTTTTTTTACTTCTTCGCCGGAACGAGGCGAATATGTTCTACCGATTCGGGCATAAAGAAGCTTGAGATAGTCATAAATTTCAGTGGTTGTACCCACTGTCGACCGCGGATTGGTTGAATTGACCTTTTGCTCAATCGCAATAGCCGGAGCGATACCTTTAATGTAATCTACCTTTGGTTTATTTAATCGGCCAAGGAACTGCCTGGCATAGCTCGAAAGGCTCTCTACATAACGTCTTTGGCCTTCAGCGTATAAGGTATCGAATGCGAGGCTGGACTTACCGGAACCTGATAAACCAGTGATAACCACGAGCTTATTTCGGGGAATAACAACATCAACATCTTTTAAATTATGCAATTTTGCACCTTTGATGATGATATTCTCTTTTGGATTTACCTTCGAAATGTCAGTGATTACGGTCATTTAGAGCGAATAATTTTGCAAAGATACAACTTAGATTCCAGCTTTAAAAATGACCGTGATCGTGAACAAATATGTTAAAAAAGGAGATTAATTTTGTTTTTTAGGAACGATTGTTGTTATATTTGATTCAGTTTAAACAGCAACTTTACTCTATTAGCCTATACATAACATTACTTTAGAAACGTAATTGAACCCCAAGTGTAGACGCAGTCTATGCGTTAAAAAAGTAATGATTATGAGACGAGAACTGATCCCAGACGCTGTTTTGATAACTAGCTACATAGATGGTGACGAGCATGCTTTAGCTAAGCTCATCGAAAGGCACAAACAAAAAATTTACAGTTTTATTTATTCCAAGGTCTACGATCGTGATGTGACCGAGGATATTTTCCAGGATACCTTTATCAAGGTCATCCGCACCCTGAAATTGGGCAAGTATAACGAAGAAGGAAAGTTCCTCCCCTGGATTATGCGAATTGCACATAACCTGGTAATTGATCACTTCAGGAAGAACAATCGTATGCCTAAGTTCGATAATACGGATGAATTCAATATTTTTTCAGTTATCAGCGATACCGGGTTAAATGCCGAGAAGCAGATTATTAAGAATCAGGTAGAAGAGGATGTCAGGCGGCTGATCGAAGAATTACCTGAAGATCAGAAACGTGTTCTGATTATGCGGATGTACAAGGATATGAGCTTCAAAGAAATTTCAGAGTGTACCGGAGTAAGCATTAATACAGCCCTCGGAAGGATGCGTTATGCTTTGATTAATTTAAGGAAGGTCATAGACAAGCACAATATAATTTTAACAAATTGATACAATAATGAAAGTTTTGTGGCGTTTTAAGTTTAAGAAAAACCAAAAAAACGCTAAATGGCAAAACTTTACACTAAGAATTTTAAACATTCTGATACCCTAAAACCGAAGGAAGAAACGGTTAAATTTCTTCTGAATTACTCTCAGGCTTTAAGTGTTATAAATTGTAATAAATTAAAGTTTGAAGCGCTTTTAAACTAAACTTTGGCGACAGCTCCGATGAAAATCGGAGCTTTTGTTTTTAGAGTTTGTTCAGAACTGATTTCCTTCCAATTGTTTTGGTGATTATATCGTTTTCAACCTTCCATCCTCTGGCAGGGGAATATTCACGTCCATAGTATATGATTTGAAGATGAAGCGTGTTCCAAAGTTCCTTTGGAAACAGGCGTTTAGCATCTTTTTCTGTCTGTACTACATTTTTTCCTGAACTCAATCCCCATCGATACATCAAACGATGAATATGCGTATCAACCGGGAAAGCAGGGATGCCAAAGGCCTGAGACATCACGACACTTGCCGTTTTATGGCCTACTGCGGGTAATGCCTCCAAGTCTTCGAAATTCGCTGGAACCTGTCCGCCGTGCTTTTCAATCAGTATTTCCGACAGACCGTGAATACCTTTACTTTTCATAGGTGACAATCCCACGGGTTTGATAATCTCTCTGATCTCATCTATGGTCAATTTAACCATATCGTGGGGGTTATCGGCTTTTGCAAATAAAACAGGCGTAATCTCATTGACCTTGGCGTCAGTGCTTTGAGCTGATAGTAACACGGCGATTAGCAGGGTGTATGGGTCCTTATGTCTGAGGGGAATAGGAGTTTCAGGATATAATTTTCCTAAAGTTTTAATAACGAAATCTACTTTCTCGGCTTTAGTCATTACTTTTGAATGCTTGATGTCAAAATTATAATAAACTAATCAAATTGACTTGCAATGAACACATTAAAAGTTGGAGATCAGATCCCGGATGTTACTGTAAATGATGAAGCTGGAAATTCTGTTAGATTAAAGGATTTCGAAGGTAAAAAGCTAGTAGTCTTCTTTTATCCCAAGGCCAATACACCTGGTTGTACTGCCGAGGCATGCAATTTACGCGATCATTTCCAGGAACTTAAGGATCAGGGTTATGAACTCTTAGGCGTGAGCGCCGATTCGGAAAAGAAACAGGCAAATTTTAAGAATAAGTTTGAATTCCCATTTCCGTTATTAGCCGATATAGATAAAACGGTTATCGAAGCATTTGGCGTCTGGGGTGAGAAAAAATTTATGGGAAGGGTTTATGATGGAATTCATCGTAAAACCTTTGTATTTAATGAAAAAGGTTTGGTAGAACGCGTAATCGATAAGGTTAAGACCAAGGATCACGCCGCCCAGATCCTGGAAGGATAAAGAAAAACGACCCTTGGGTCGTTTTTTTATTCGCGTTTGTGAAGTATCTCTTCAGTTTCACAGCCAAACAGGCTTTGTTTCTTGATAATCTCGGCGATACCTTTAGGTAGCATATCGTCCCAGCCTTCTTCACCTTTAGAAATTTTCTTCAATACTTTTCTTGAGAAAATTGACAGGATATTCGGGTTGAAATCGGTAATGTCAACAACCTTACCGTTGTATTTGAAGAACTTATATAATTCTTTCATCCTCGGATGAACTTTCAGCGTTTCACTGTTAGTAACAGATTCATCATCATTTTGCATTGGATAGAGGTATACCCTAAGATCTTTAAAGAACAACTTACCGAAAGCTTCCAATATTCCACCACTGAGGTGACGGTAATATTTTTCATCAAAGATCTCGACCAGGTTATTAACTCCCATAGCCAGACCCATTCTGTTTTTGGTGTATTGTGAGAAGTATTCCACAAGTTTGTAGTACTCTTTGAAATTAGAGATCAAAACGGTTTGCCCCAGCGAGCATAAAAGTTTTGCACGATCCATAAAATCCTGCTCATCTATTTCTCCTTCTGCCTTCAAATTAGATAAGGTGATCTCGAAGACAACCTGCGTTTTCTCTGGATTAACGCGTGTTTCCTTTAGGAACATATCAAGTGATCGTTCATACATATCCATGTTAACCTTAGTAACAGGACGGA
>JABDIV010000004.1 GCA_013003555.1 Flavobacteriaceae bacterium | reverse complement strand
GTTATAAGCATTTACTTAAAAGAACAATAATAATATCCCTGTAATTACTGGTAGCGATAATAATAAAGCCATGTAGGTCAATACTACCTTACTGTTTTCCTGTAGTTTCATTTTGAATTTGGATTTTAGGTTAAAAAAATGGGGTTTAAATAATGATAAGTAAAAAGTGAGCCTAATAAAAAAGACTCACTTTTATTAAGTATCCACAATACTAACTAAACCTTAAAATATGTTACGAATACTCTTCCTTCAGTCTTACAGACTATTTTATAATTTCCAGTGACCTTCTCCAAAAGCTTGTATGCTTTTTGAATGGTCTGGATTCCAGAAACTTCTTCTGAATGGATCAATTCATAAGCCCCAGAATCAAAAAATATCTCGATTTCCATTGGCTCATTGTTCAAGGCTAATTTGTCAATGGTTACCACGTTGTCTTTTGCGGTCACTACTGGCTTGAAAATAGACCTTGACTCATCCTTGTTGAAAGTCACTATTGTTCCTTTAACTTCAAAAGGAATGATCTTGATCTCATAATCCTTGTCGAATTCAAAGAAATAGTTACCATTTGGTAACGATGTAAGATCGAATTCCTTTTTGTAGAATCCTGTCTTGTCAATAGACTCCCTGTATAGGATGGTTCCGTTGTCGCTTTTAATAAGTAAGCGTTGGCCTTCTCTAACATTATCTAGAGTAAGCATGATCGGTTTAATGTCTTCACTTGATGAAAGTGCAGGCATTAAATTGGCATAACTTGTAATAGTACCTAACATGGCTACTAATACTAATTTGTTTTTAATTGATGTTTTCATGATTTGGATTTTTAAATGTTCAACACTGCAAATGTATGGCGTCATTTAAGTTGGGAAAACATCAAATTTGGCTAATATCTATACTAAATTAACTTTACATTTTGTTAACATTGCAGAATAGGTTAAAATAGCATATAAAATTGTTAAATTTGCATAGAATTGAACATTGATATTAACTACCTTTGTATAAGCAACTTAACCCTTAATAAGTTTGAAGAACAAACCTACTTTCGAAAAAGTAAATCCTGAATTTGGAAACTCGATATTGGTCAGGCAGCATACTGAAAGCTGTCCTAATAATCTGGCCTATTGGCATTTTCATCCTGAAATTGAATTAGTTTATGTGAATAAGGGCCGGGGCAAAAGACATATCGGCAATCATATTTCTTACTTTAATAATAGCCAACTAATACTCATTGGGTCTAATTTGCCCCATACAGGATTTACGGATAGATTGACCTCAAACGGTAAGGAAACATTAGTACAGTTTCGACCTGAGGTATTAGGCGATATGTTACAGAACATGCCTGAAATGACCCATATTTCGAAATTGTTCGAGTTGGCCAAGAAAGGGCTACTGTATAAACCTGAAACAAAAAAACTGGTTGGTCCCAAAATCGAAGCACTTGTTGGAGTCCATGGAATGGCTCGAATAATCAAGATACTTGACATATTAAGTGATCTTTCACAAGCCGAGGATTATACCATATTGAATGCCGATGGGTATGCCTTTGAGGCGAAATCTGAAGATAGTGATAGGATAAACATTATATATAAGCACATTAACCAGAATTTCAAAAGACAGATACCTTTGGATGAAATCGCAGACAAGGTCAGCATGACCGTTCCTGCTTTTTGCCGTTATTTCAAGAAGGCAACCGGGAAGACCTTCACCCAACTGGTTAATGAGATAAGAATCGTACATGCCACGAAATTATTGTCCGAAAGTAAGTCCAGTGTGACTGACATCTGTTTCGAATGCGGATTCAATAACTTCTCGCACTTTAATAAACAATTCAATGAATTTACTGGTAAAAGTGCTTCAGCTTACCGAAAAGAGATAAAATTGATTATCCAGTCTTAAATAATTCCTTCCCACTCTTTGTAAAACTGGTCGAGATACATAACCATGAAATCATGACGCTTCTGCGCTATTTTCTTGCCGGTCTGCGTGTTCATCAAGTCTTTAAGCAATAAGAGTTTTTCGTAAAAATGATTGATGGAAGGCGCATCTGAAGTCTTGTACTCCTCCTTGGACATGTTGAGGTGTGGCTTGATTTCTGGGTCGTAAAGTTTCCTGTTCTTGAAACCACCGTAATTAAAACATCTGGCGATACCAATAGCCCCTATTGCATCGAGTCTGTCAGCATCTTGTATGACGTCTAGTTCTGGGGAAGTAAATTTTCGTTCACCATCTAAAGAGGACTTGAACGATATATTCTCGATGATATTCACGACATGCTCAATGATCATGGAGTCTACATTATGCTTGAAAAGGAACTCTCTGGCCATTTTCGGTCCAACAGATTCATCGCCATCATGGAATTTACTGTCGGCTATGTCATGAAGTAATGCGCCTAAGGCTACTACGAACTCATCGACAACTTCGTCTTTCGCGATCAACATGGAATTCTTGTAGACTCGTTCTGTGTGAAACCAATCATGTCCGGCTTCAGCGCCTGCTAAGGCCTCTTTTGCAAAGGCCTTTGTTCTTTCTATTACGTCTTTATTCGTCATTAAATGATGGCCTGTTTAATAGTGCTTTCAACTTTTATGAGAAGGTCAGTTATTTCATGATCAGACACTGGAATTGGTTGATGTACATCAAAGGTGATATGTGTGCCAATACCATAAGGGAATTTTCCATATCGCAGGAGTTTCCAAGAGTTATTTATAGTAATGGGTACCACTAAGGCATTGGGGGCATGTTTAAAAAGTGTCTCTAGACCTCTTTTCTTGAATGCTTTAGGATTACCATCTCGACTGCGAGATCCTTCAGGAAAAATAACGACTGCCCGATTATGGGTTTCTATGTAACCAGCAATCTGCTTTATGGCATTTATGGATTGAACAGGATCTTTTCTATCGATCAGAACAGAGCCTCCATGACGCAAATTATAAGAGACAGATGGTATGCCCTTTCCAAGCTCCTTCTTGCTAATGAATTTTGCATGATGCTTACGCATGAACCATATAATAGGAGGGATATCGTTCATGCTCTGGTGATTGGAAACAATTATTATTGGTTTGTCCGTTGGTATTGAATGTGAATTTCGGAAGGAATATCGTGTTCCCAAAAAATGAGTACTTCGAACCAGGAACCAATTCAAGATATCAACACTTTTCTTGTGAGCTTGATAGCCAAAGACGTTCAAGCAGAACCATTGAATCGGGTGAAAAACCAGCAGTGAGAGACCGAAGAATATAAAATATAAAATCGATAACGGATATGCCAATAGCTTTGCCATGTTTCAAAAATAAGCATAAAAAAACCACGTCTTGAACGTGGTTTTAAATTATTTTATAGCCTTGTTTAGCAATGTTCATTGTATGCATCCATCAAGTTTTCTGCTATCATTTCTGCAGGACGTCCTTCAATGTGATGACGCTCAGGCATATGCACCAATTCGCCATTCTTGAACAGTGCCATAC
>JABDIV010000056.1 GCA_013003555.1 Flavobacteriaceae bacterium | reverse complement strand
AATGCCAACGACAAGTATTAATCCCTTCATATTGAGGCGCATTTGATGTTTCACAAATCTACATAATTTTTTCACATTTCAAACCCATTTGAAAATCGCTTAAAATGGCTTATTAACAATTTGTTGTAATAACTGGTTAGCTCCCAAATTATTGTTAGGACGTACCTTTTTAATGATCAATTGTCGTTACTTTTACATGCTGAAAATCCGATGGTTTGAATCTTCTGAATGTTGAAAATATTTCCAAATCCTTTGGCGAACGGGTCCTGTTTGAAGGGCTGAGTTTTAGCATTCATCAGCATCAAAAAGTAGCCCTGGTAGCACGTAACGGAACCGGAAAAACCACCATCCTTAATATCCTGGCGGGATCTGATCAACCCGATAGTGGCCAGGTCATCTGGCGCAAAGGACTGAACGTGGCCTTCGTTGAGCAAAACCCGATCCTGGATCTGAACCTCACAATTGAGGAAAGTATTTTTGCCGACACCCACCAGGTTCTGGAAACCATTCAACGCTACCACAAAGCCCTTGAAAACCCGGAGGACGACCTTGAATATCAAAAGGCCTTTGATGCCATGGACAGGCACCAGGCATGGGACTTCGAAACCCAATACAAGCAGATCCTGTTCA
The DNA here is from genome assembly GCA_013003555.1 of Flavobacteriaceae bacterium. Classification (GTDB taxonomy): domain Bacteria; phylum Bacteroidota; class Bacteroidia; order Flavobacteriales; family Flavobacteriaceae; genus SHLJ01. Next base: position 101,466 of record JABDIV010000056.1, on the reverse strand, counting down.
AGCTCGAACTGCAGGATCTCAATCAAAAAGTAAAGCATTTATCGGGTGGCCAACGCCGCCGGCTGGCACTGGCCCATGCGCTTATTTCAAAACCCGACCTTATCATCCTTGACGAACCGACCAACCACCTCGATCTTCATATGATCGAATGGCTTGAAGATTTTCTGCTTCATGCTAAACTGACCGTCTTTATGGTGACACATGACCGCTATTTTCTGGAACGCGTCTGTGATGTGATAATCGAACTGGATGAAGGGAAATTGTATTCGTATAAAGGCAATTATTCCTATTTTCTCGATCAAAAAGCCATCCGAGAAGAACTGCAGGCCATTGAACTTCAAAAGACCAAACAGTTATTCAAGAAAGAACTCGAATGGATGCGACGGCAACCCAAGGCAAGAACAGGGAAGTCGAAAGCAAGGATCGATGATTTTAAAGACATTAAGGCAAGGGCCTCCCAACGGCGACAGTCTCACGAGATTCAACTCGAAATAAATATGGAACGCCTGGGCAGCAAGATCATCGAGCTGCATAAGATCTCCAAGCGATATGACGACCTGGTGCTTCTCGATCGTTTCGATTATGTCTTCCAGAAAGGGGAACGCCTGGGCCTCATCGGTAAGAATGGTAGCGGTAAATCAACTTTTCTGAATATCATATCCGAGGCCTTAAAGCCTGATTCAGGAAAAGTAGTAATAGGTGAAACCGTGAAATTTGGCTATTACACCCAGGACGGACTCGATATCAATCCGGGACAGAAGGTCATCGATGTCATTCGTGAGTATGGTGATTACATCCCCTTAAAAAAGGGCAGGCAGATCAGCGCCCAGCAACTATTGGAACGCTTCCTCTTCGATCGCAACCAACAGTATGATTATGTTGAAAAACTTAGCGGCGGTGAACAAAAACGCCTGTATTTATGCACCGTTCTCATTCAGAACCCGAATGTGCTTATCCTTGATGAGCCCACAAATGATCTCGACATTATAACCCTTAATATTTTAGAGTCCTTCCTTATGGATTTCCCGGGAGTTGTGATTGTGGTGTCTCACGACCGCTACTTCATGGATAAGATCATCGATCATCTGTTCGTATTTAGAGGGAATGGCATTATTGAAGACTTCCCCGGTAACTACAGTGATTTCCGAGAATTTGAAGATCAGCGTTCACGAAATATGGAATCGGAGACCGATAAACCAAAAGCATCCTGGAAAAAGGATAAGAAAAAGTTATCCTACCACGAGCAGCAGGAACTCAACGATCTCGATATTAAGATCCCGAAGCTGGAGAAACGAAAAAAGGAGATCGAAAAACAATTTCATGAGGGTGGCTTGACTTCTGTCGAGATCACCGAACTTTCTGACGAGTTAGGTGAGATCATAACCGAGTTGGAACTGGCTGAAATGCGTTGGCTTGAATTACAGGAAAAAAACGAAGCATGAGGCGATTGCTCCTGGCATATCTGCGGTTTCTGCTCCGCTCAACCAACCAACATGGAATACATTCGCCATTTGTTTATGAATTGGTAAATCAGTGTTTCAAGGATAGAAAACCCTACCCGGAATATGCTCAGTTGAAGGCTTACAGGGAGTCTGTAAGGCGAGATAATACCGTTTTAGAGATAACCGATCTCGGACCCGGATCCCACATCCTAAAAAGTAAGCAAAGGGCGGTCAAGGATATTGCCAAAAATGCGGGTAGCACGGCTCGCAGGACGCAATTACTGTTTCGTCTTGTGCGTCATTTTAAGGCTCAAAACATTCTCGAACTGGGTACCTCACTGGGTATAGCCAGCCATGCGATGAGCCTGGGAAACCCAGAAGCCAGGATCAAAACTATTGAAGGATGCCCGAACTTATCGGCTTACACCCGTGACCAACTGTCTGGTCAGGCTGCTAAATACGTGAATATTCTAACCGGGGATTTCGATGAGGTCCTGGATAATCTGGAACCCGAAAAATATGATTTGATATTCATTGACGGCAACCACCAGAAAGAGTCCACTGTTGGATATTTTAAAAGGATGAAAGATCTTGTGCACAATGATTCGGTGATCATTTTCGATGATATAAACTGGTCTAAAGGCATGCAGGAAGCCTGGGCAGAAATAATGGCTGATAAGTGCGTTCGGGTAAGTATCGACACCTTTTTCTGGGGGCTGGTATTTTTTAGGAAAGAACAGGCCAAAGAACATTTCAACATACGACTTTAATTCTATAAAATTGTATCTTGCAAACACTTAGAAGGTCACAGTTATGAACGACGCTTTTTTATATTTCGGATTGGTCATTGTGCTGTTTATTTTGGTGGTCATGAACAACAGACGAAACCAGAATAAGTTGCGGGAACGTCGTCGTCGACGATTCAAAATAGATTATAAGGACAAGCGTAAAGAAACCGAACAGAACGATGAAAATTTACACTAAAACAGGCGATAAAGGCTCTACCTCTCTCTTTGGCGGGACCCGTGTGCCCAAGCATCATATTCGAATTGAGAGCTACGGCACCGTCGACGAATTGAACTCGCATCTCGGTTTATTGCGTGATCAGCAGATAAACAGCCATTATAAAACAGTTTTAGCCAAAATACAGGACAATCTTTTTACGCTGGGGGCTACCCTGGCTACCGATCCTGAAAAAGCCGAGCTAAAAAGTGGTAAATCAAGGTTGAACATCCCAATGATCGACCATGACTCTATTGAATTTCTTGAAAATGAAATCGATGAGATGAATGATGTTTTACCACCAATGACCAACTTCATTCTTCCCGGTGGCCATCAAACCGTGTCATTCTGTCATATTGCGCGCTGCGTGTGCCGCAGAGCCGAACGTTTGGCTGTAGCCTTAAATGAATTAGAAACCGTTCCCGGTGATGTATTAACCTATTTAAACCGTCTATCTGACTACCTTTTTGTACTGGCACGGAAATTGTCACATGATCTTCAAGCTGAAGAAATCAAGTGGGTTCCTAAAAAATTGGATTAATCACCTTTTCTTACAGTAGAATAAATCCCTTGAAACATTAAAAGTTTTTGAATAAAAGGGTGGTTTATTCATACGTTCTTATAGATTATGATGAAATAATTTTGATTTTACTTGACTTTTTCAACTAAAAAATTATTTTTGCAAAAAATTAATACCGCTTACCCATGTATTGGACATTAGAATTAGCATCCTATTTAAGTGATGCGCCCTGGCCGGCTACAAAAGATGAATTGATCGATTATTCGATCAGAACCGGCGCCCCTTTGGAAGTGGTTGAAAATCTGCAGTCGATTGAAGATGAAGGCGATTCGTATGAATCCATTCAGGAAATCTGGCCAGATTATCCCACAGACGAAGATTACCTCTGGAATGAGGATGAATATTAGAATAACAAATAAAAAATAGTTAAAAGTCTCTTTAAGAGGCTTTTTTTTTGCCTGGAAGACACCCGGGGACAAACAACAAACCTTATCTTTGACGTGCTATTGTCAATGGATAGATAAAGACATATTTCATGAGTATTTTAAATTCAGTTATAAAAGCTTTTGTTGGCGACAAATCAAAACAGGACGTCAAGTCCATTATGCCTTTGGTCAATAAGATCAAAACATATGAAGACGCCCTTGGAGCTTTATCACATGATGAATTACGACAAAAAACGGAAGAATTTAAGACCCTGATCGAACAAGCGAGGCAGGACACAGAAAATAAAATTGTTCAACTTAACGAAGAAGCTGAAACTTCGGAAGATATCGACCGTAAGGAGGAAATTTACCAGGAGATCGACGATTTGAAGGACGAGTCCTATCGTATTACCGAAGAGGTTCTGAACAACATATTGCCGGAGGCCTTCGCTGTTGTAAAGGAAACCACCAAACGCTTTGTAGACAATACCGAAATTACGGTTAAGGCATCTGCTTTTGACCGGGAAGTATCCGGACAGAAAGATTATGTTACCCTTGAAGGCGACAAAGCAATCTGGTCTAATTCCTGGGATGCGGCCGGAAAACCCATAACCTGGGATATGGTACATTATGACGTACAGCTCATCGGTGGTATAGCAATGCACCAGGGAAAGATCGCCGAGATGCAGACCGGAGAAGGAAAAACACTTGTTGCGACCTTACCTGTTTACCTCAACGCTCTATCGGGCGAAGGCGTTCATCTGGTTACAGTAAACGATTACCTCGCCAAGCGTGACAGCGCCTGGATGGCTCCAATTTTTGAGTTTCACGGTATGAGTGTCGATTGCATCGACTATCATAAACCAAATTCAGAAGAAAGACGTAAGGCCTACAATGCCCATATCACTTATGGAACCAACAACGAATTTGGCTTTGATTATCTTCGTGATAATATGGCCAATTCGCCGGAAGACCTCGTGCAGCGGCCACATCACTTTGCCATTGTTGATGAGGTTGATTCAGTTTTGATCGATGATGCCCGAACCCCGCTTATCATTTCAGGACCTGTACCACAGGGTGACAAGCATGAGTTTAATGAACTTAAACCAAAAGTCGAGGATATTGTGAGCGTGCAACGGCATTACCTTACAGGTGTACTGGCCGAAGCCAAAAAACTGATCGCTGAAGGCGATAATAAAGAGGGTGGTTTTAACCTGCTTCGTGTTTACCGGGGAATGCCAAAAAATAAGGCGCTCATCAAATTCCTCAGTGAAGAGGGTGTTAAACTGATCCTTCAGAAAACCGAAAACTTTTACATGCAGGACAACAACAGGGAAATGCCCAAAGTTGATGCCGAACTGTATTATGTTATTGATGAAAAGAACAACCAGATCGAATTATCCGATAAGGGTGTTGAATACCTTTCCGGGGAAGATAATCCCGACTTTTTCGTGATGCCTGAAATGGGCACCGAGATCGCCAAGATTGAAAACCAGGGCCTGTCATCAGAAAAAGAAGCCGACCTTAAAGAAGAGCTGTTTCGCGATTTCGGTGTAAAGTCTGAACGCATTCATACTCTAAACCAGTTGCTCAAAGCCTATGCCTTGTTTGAGAAGGATGTGCAATATGTTGTTATGGAGAATAAGGTGATGATCGTCGATGAACAAACCGGACGAATCATGGAAGGGCGTCGATACAGTGATGGTTTACACCAGGCCATAGAAGCCAAGGAAAATGTAAAAATCGAGGCAGCAACTCAAACTTTCGCGACCATTACCCTGCAGAATTACTTCAGAATGTACCGAAAACTGTCCGGTATGACCGGTACAGCGGTTACCGAAGCTGGAGAATTCTGGGAGATCTATAAATTGGATGTGGTTGAGATACCAACCAACCGACCCATTGCGAGAGATGACCGTCAGGATTTAGTATATAAAACCAAACGTGAAAAATATAATGCCGTAATTGAGGAAGTAACAGCACTTTCGAATGCAGGTCGCCCGATATTGATCGGTACCACATCGGTAGAGATCAGTGAGTTATTGGGAAGGATGTTGTCTATAAGGAAAGTCCCTCATAATATTCTCAACGCAAAACTTCATAAGAGAGAGGCCGATATCGTTGCTGAAGCGGGGGAACCCGGTCAGGTGACCATTGCAACCAACATGGCGGGTCGTGGAACAGATATCAAATTAAGTAAAGAGGTTATAAATGCGGGTGGTTTGGCCATCATCGGTACAGAACGTCACGATTCGAGACGTGTTGACCGACAGCTTCGTGGTCGGGCCGGTAGACAGGGTGATCCCGGAAGCTCTCAATTTTATGTCTCCCTTGAAGACAATCTAATGCGATTATTCGGTAGTGAGCGAATAGCAAAGATGATGGACCGCATGGGACTGAAAGAAGGTGAAGTGATCCAGCACTCGATGATCACCAAATCGATTGAACGCGCCCAGAAGAAGGTAGAGGAAAACAACTTTGGAATTCGTAAGCGACTCCTGGAATACGATGACGTTATGAATTCACAGCGTGAAGTTGTCTATAAACGACGTTTCCATGCATTGTTTGGTGAACGCCTGCGCGTTGACCTCGCCAATATGATCTACGATACCTCTGAATCGATTTCGCAAACGAATAAGGATGCCAATGATTTCAAGAATTTCGAGTTCGAATTGATCCGTTATTTCTCGATGAGCTCTCCGGTTTCGGCAAGTGAGTTTGGTAATCTTACCATCCCGGAACTCGCTTCTATTGTTTATAAGGCGGCTTATGAGCATTATTCCGAAAAGATGGAACGCAACGCCGATCTTGCCTTTCCGGTTATAAAGAATGTGTATGAAACCCAGGGTGATCGTTTTAAACGCATTGTGGTACCCTTTACCGATGGTATTAAAACGCTGCAGGTTATAACCGATCTTCAAAAAGCATTTGAGACTGATGGTAAACAATTGATTACCGATTTTGAGAAAAATATTTCCCTGGCCATCATCGACGATGCCTGGAAAACCCATTTGCGCAAAATGGATGAACTCAAGCAATCGGTTCAATTGGCTGTACATGAGCAAAAAGATCCGTTATTGATCTATAAATTTGAGTCGTTCGAATTGTTTAAGGCAATGATCGACCAGGTCAATAAAGATGTTATTTCCTTCCTGTTTAAGGGTGAAATTCCGCAAGAGACCGCTTCGACCATACAGGAAGCCAGAGCACGAAAACGCGAAAAACTTGAAACTTCAAAAGAAGAAATTCCGAATATGGATGAGCGTGCAGCGGCAAGTCGCGCGGCGGGTGGCAACACCCAGGGTCAGCAGGTCGTTGAGACTATTGTGCGAGACAAACCAAAAATTGGGCGAAATGACCGTGTTACCATCAAACATGTTATGAGTGGTGAGAACCGAACGCTGAAATACAAGCAAGCAGAGCCCTTGATCTCGAAAGGTGAATGGGTCTTGATCGATGATTAAATAATCATTAAATCGAATTAATAGAATCCCATAGCTCGTGCTTTGGGATTTTTTTTTAATTTAGGTTCACTAACTAATCTCTTCAACGCATGAAAAATGTTCTTGCCGTTGTCATTGGCCTGTTATCGGCATTTGTCACAATAATGGCGCTTGAATACCTGAGTACAGTCTTGTTTCCACTACCTGAAGGTGCGGATCCCACCGATTTGGAATGGTTAAAAAACAATTTGGAATCCATTCCAGGTGGCGCTATGATCACCGTGGCTATAGCTCATTTAATAGGAATAATTATCGGGATGTTTGTTGCTACTTTAATAGCGAAGAAGACATTGATACCTGCTTATATCGTGGGGGTTATTTTACTTGTCGGGACCATAATGAATCTGATTGTGATCCCGCATCAGACCTGGTTTGCAGTGACCGATTTTACCGGGGCATTGATTGGATTTGGAATAGGGAAAATCATATCTGAGAAAAGAATCAATCGTATCGGCCGAGACTAATCCTGCATGACGACATTGCTGAATCGGGCATTGATCAATATGGTCCTGTTGCTTCCCGATTGACCCTTGGGATAGTTATTTACGACCTTCTTTTCGGTTAATAAAGAGTTTAATTTGGAACGATTTCCTTTAAAGATTAAATCATAATCAGTTTGAGGTAACTTGATAAAGGCATCGCTGTTTTCGAGTATGATATTCAGGTTATTGAAGCCGGGTGCTATATTACTGATTATCAGATCTCCGAAACTACCATCGATAATGGCATTCTCAGTGAGATTATTCACCTTAACATTCGATGAATTTGAAGAAAGGCTGATGCGCTTTGCGGCATTCAAATATGCGTCTTTAACATATGAGAGTTGTAAATTACCCTGTTCCCAGCGATCGATATTCACATTGGTATAAGAAGCATTGATGGAGGTATTACGTCCATCAATGCTTTCTGCTACTAGAGTTGAATGCGATAAGTCTGCTTTCAGGTTATGGATCACCGAACTGAATTTAAGTTCACCATGACGTACATCAACTTTTAATTTCGCGTCTTTCGGCATTCTAATTATAAGGGTTCGCTTCACTTTTGAGTCCTCAAAATTATGCACTCTTTCCCTCAATTGGGCCCGCTTTTCTGCACGTTCAGCAATTCGCTGTTCTAATTCCCGGGCACGTTCTTCCATACGTTGGGCACGATCGGCTTCGCGTTCTTCAAATCGTTTTTCACGTTCTTTGATACGCTGTTCCAATTCTTTAGCACGTTTTTCGATGACAGCGGCATACTCTTCTCCAAACTTTTCTCCATATTCTTCACCCCATTTCTCCATGTCTTTTCCAAACTTCTCACCGAATTCCTCGCCCCATTTCTCCATGTCTTTGACCCATTTATCATCAAAACGCTTGGCGAATTCTTCGCCCCATTTTTCCATATCTTTTTCATAATCCTTGCCAAACTTTTCACCGAATTGCTTTCCCCAGGCTTCCATCTTGGCCGAATAGGAATCAAAATCGACCTTTGAAAACTCCTTGGCCCAGGCCTCCATTTTATCCTTATAGGCTTTGCCGTATTTTTCCTCATACTCCTTGCTCCAACGCTCAAGGTAGGCTTCACCTTCTTTTTCATAAGCCTTGGTGTCAAAATTTACGTTGTAAACACCATCCGGTAATTCGGGAAGTTCGGGAAGCTCAGGCATTTCCGGCATTTCGAGATTCATTTCCGGCATGGGTGGCATTTCCGGCATGGGTGGCATTTCGGGAAGATCTGCCAGGTTTAATTGAATCTCTTTCAAGGCTTGGGAAGCTTCTTCGGAAGCAAAGTCGAAATTCCATCTGTAATTATATTGCCCTCCGGTACGGATGGATACTTCATTACCGCCACCTGAAATGTCGACATTCCAATTATCAGCGATCTCTTTTAACTCCTCTTTACTGAGTTTATCACTTTCTACATAGGCATCGACCTGAACCTTGTTCTTGTCCCAGGTGTCTATGACAATATTGGTATAACTCGTATTGAGATCGATGGTCACATCCTTAGATGTATTCATCGTTTTACTTGTCTTTTCAATCTTCTGCTGGGCATGTATTGTAATATATCCACAACAGGCGATTAATATGACTAACATTTTAATTTTCATTGTTTTCATGTTTTCTTAGCCTTGAAGGTCTTCAACGCTAAAATCGTTGTTCAATTCATTTAATTTTTCCTTTAATCGATACATGAGATCCAGACGCAATTTTAAATTATCGATCAGGGCCGTAACCGTTTGTTCTGTTGGCCCGGATTGAATCAACTCATTCGAAAGGCGTTCGTATTCCAAAGCCAATTCACCCAGGCGGTTAACATAACCATCAAAGAGTTCCTTGGTCTCAGGCGTATACTTCAACTTAGACAATTCAAGATTGATACTGGCCAGATAATAGTCTTCAACCTTTTTCAGTTCTGGTGAAATCTCACCCAGGCTTTTGGTCGAAACCACTTCTTCTGCCGGCGTTACGGGATCATTGCTAAGAAACCTCATGCCGACATAGCCAAGAGAAACCAGGATCACAATACTCGCTGCAATCCTAAAGACATTGAATGATCTTTTCTTAGGGCGCTGAGGTAAACCTTCAGCAAGCTTAGCCATAAAGCGATCTTCATGTCCATCAGGCATCTTTTCATTGGACACTTTCGGTTCGTTTTCGAATAATTTTCTAAGGTCTTGTGCCATCTTTTGAATGAATTAATATATCCTTTAATTTTACTCTGCCACGCGATAATTGTGTTCGGGAAGCCACTTTGGAGATATTCAATATCTGCGCTATTTCCTGATGATCATACCCTTCTATCAAATACAACATTAAAACATATTTATACTTATCGGGAAGCATGTTAATCGCATCCTTAACCGCCTCGACGGTTACTGCATCTTCTACCAACCATTCGTCCTCTGCCTGTGAATCAACGACCTTGAGATGCACCTCATTAAGTTCTGTCAATTGTTGTTTTCTTGACTTTAAGGTGTCGATACACATATTGATGACGATACGTTTTAACCAGGCTCCGAAAGTGACCTCCCCTTTAAATTGGTTCAGTTTCATAAAGGCTTTGATGAACGATTCCTGAACGATATCTTCAGCTTCCATCGAGTCTTTAACAAAACGCTGAGCCACCACATACATACCATCACAATAGGAATTATACAACTGTAGCTGCGCTTTTCTATCGTTGTTTTTACACTGTTCGATGATACCGGTGGTCAAAAGATTCACTTCTGGTCTTGGTTAGATCTTTGTTTAAAGACGAATGAAAAAATCGGATGTGGCAAAAAGTTAAATATTTTTTTTAGTCCACTAAAACAATGATCAATAAATTAACGTTTCATTAATGAACTACTGCCACTTTTCTTAATTTTGTTTCTATAATTTAACAAGCTATGAATCTGCTGCTAAAACGGATAATCCTACTGTTATTACTGATCATTATCGGTATCCTCGCCTATGCATTTTTTAATACGGAGTTGTTTAAGCCTAGACTCAGTCCCAAAGACACGGTTGAGTTCAAACTCAACGATCTCGAGTTAGAGGTTTTTTACAACCGGCCTTCCAAACGCGATCGGTCTATTTTTGGGGGACTCGTTCCTTTTAATGAAGTCTGGCGTACCGGTGCTAATGAAGCCACGACCTTCAGAACCAATTCCAACCTCAATATCGGTGGCAAGACGCTGCCTGCCGGGTTATATACGCTTTGGACCATCCCCGGAGAAACTGAATGGGAGGTGATTTTCAATTCGAAGCAATATCCCTGGGGTGTTGATGAGACCATGAAGCCTATGCGAGACCCTCAGTTTGATGTGATCAGGGTTTCAATCCCGGTTCAAAAGCTCGATCAAACCGTAGAGCAGTTTACCATTGCTTTTGATAATTCTACAGATAACCTATCTTTAACCATGGCTTGGGATGAAACCAAGATTGTCGTACCATTGAAATAAATTGAAAACACCTAAAAAAAAGAAATCGGCCTTAAAGGAAAAGGAAGGCGTTAAATCGGTTGATAGTACAGATGATGCCGTTATTAGATCTATTCAGTCAAAGCGGCGTTCAATGCCTGCGACCGAAGACCTTATTAATGGTATAGTGGCTGCAGATATTTCTGCCTTAAGTCGCGCCATCACCCTGGTTGAAAGTACAAGCCTGGATCACTATGATCAGGCGAACGAGATCATCAAAGCTTGTCTTCCTTTGGCAAAGGATAGCATACGAATTGGAATAACCGGTGTGCCTGGTGTTGGAAAAAGCACGTTTATAGAGCGATTTGGCAAACAGCTTACCGATCAAGGATTTCGTGTCGCAGTCCTTGCGGTCGATCCCAGCAGCTCAATTTCAAGAGGAAGCATTTTAGGAGATAAAACAAGAATGGAGGATTTGGTGCGAGATCCTAATGCTTATATACGGCCATCAGCATCGGGTGAAACTCTGGGCGGTGTGGCTAGAAAAACACGTGAAACCATAATTTTATGTGAAGCGGCCGGTTTTGATGTCATACTTATTGAAACCGTCGGTGTGGGTCAAAGTGAAACCGCAGTGCATAGCATGGTTGACTTCTTCCTTTTATTAAAACTCGCTGGAGCCGGGGATGAATTACAAGGCATTAAAAGAGGCATTATAGAAATGGCCGATGCCATTGTTATCAATAAAGCCGATGGCGATAATATTAAACCGGCCAAACGTGCCAAGGTGGAGTTTGAGCGGGCTTTGCATCTGTATCCGCTTAAAGCATCGAAATGGCAACCTAAAGTATTAACCTGTTCGGCAGTTACAGGAGATGGCATAGACGATATTTGGAAATTGATTGATTCATATAAAGCGACGATGACCCAAAGTGGCTTTTTTGCCGAGAAGCGTCACGACCAAAATAAATACTGGCTTATTCAAACCATAGAAGAGCGAATAAAAGCAGATTTCTTTTCCAGACCTGAAATCAAACGGGCTCTGAGGGAGCAATTAATCAAACTGGAAAATAACGAAACTTCCCCTTTTGCCGCTGCAGCCTATCTCTTAAGCCTTTGAGAAATTTTCGATGTACCAGTCTACCTGAAAGCGGACGCTTTCTAAAAGGGTGGTTTGTGGATTATAATTAAGCAGTTTACGAGCCTTGTCAATATTGGCCTTTGTTCGTAACTGGTCACCGGCACGCTTCGGAATATTATTCATCTTTATCGGTTTACCAAGAACCGCTTCAACGGCCTCAATGCCTTCTTTTGTCGTATGCTCGGCTTCTGTACCCAAATTGATAACTTCGCCATCGACCAGATCATCCTTTCCAATAACACTCACAACACCATCGACGATGTCGCCCACATAGGTGAAACTACGCAAATGTTTTTCGCTCCCGTCGTATAAAGGAAAGGACGCATCGTTCAAACCGCAGGCAATTAACTTGGTATACATTTTCTCAGGCCGTTCACGCGGACCAATAACCGAATACAGTCTTAAGGAACAGGCCAACATCTGTTTTTCCCTGCTCTTTTGAAGCACCAGCTGTTCGGCGGCCAATTTGGTTACCCCGTAAAATGACGCCGGCTTAGGTGCAACATGTTCTGGGTATGTCGCCTCCAAACCATAAATGGAGGATGTTCCAATGTTTACAAATAGCCTTAAACCTGGTAGTTCAAGTGCATAATCTATCAAATTTTTGGTCCCGATAACATTGTTGGTCAAATAATCTTCAAAACTCGAACTTGCTGAAATTCCGGGCTGGGCAGCATAATGAAAAATGAAATCGACCTCATCCGGCAATTTCGAATACGATTCTTTCGAACGCAGGTCCAATTCCAGGATTTCACCTCCCTTATCCATTACGGCTTGAGCATTCATCCTTTTAAGATTAACATCATAATAATCGGAAAAATTATCAACACCGATAACCTTATGCCCCAAATCTAAAAGCCTTTCAGCCGTATGAGAACCTATAAAACCCGCTACACCGGTAACCAAAATTGTCATGTACAATTATTTTCTGCAAATTAAATTCATTTCCAGCAAATGTGGGTATTGAATGTTAAAAAATTGTCGAGCTGATGTAAAATCTTGGGAGCAAAAAGCATATTTTTGAACCGCTTATCAAATCCTAACTCAACAAGTAAAATACAGCGGTTTATGACCAACCTGTTAATCAATCGTTATTTTATACTTATCGTTTTATCTGTTGTTTTCCTGTCTTCCTTAATCGGATTGGGCAGTTGGGGACTGACAGAAACCAGCGAAAGCCGATATGCACAGATCGGTAAAGAAATGGCCATAAGCGGTGATTATCTTAACCCTACTCTGCTGGGTGTTTATCATTATCATAAACCACCCTTAACCTATCAAATTACTGCACTGGGTTATAAACTGTTTGGATTTAACGAATTTGGGGCGCGTTTCTTTATGCAGCTGGCATTGATCATACAATTGATCCTGGTCTTTAAAATTGCACGACTCTTGCTTTATGATCGGGAAAAAGCAATGCTGGCGTCGTTGATTTACTTCTCAATTCCTTTGGTACTCATTTCGGTAAGAAACCTCACAACCGATGCCTATTTAAATACTACCGTGCTTTTTAGCATCTTCTTCTGGCTCCGCTTAAAACATTCTAAGAACATTGTGTGGCTCTATCTCTTCTATGCTTCCTTAGGTATTATCATGAATATAAAGGGGCCTGTAGGCTTGTTGTTTCCGATAATATTTTTGGTTAGTCATGCCATTATTTTTAAAATAAAAATCAAATTTAGTTTCCACAGCGTGCTTGGCCTTTTGATATTTCTTGGATTATCGGCAGCCTGGGTCCTCATCCTCATAAAAGATCATCCAAATATGCTTGAATATTTTCTGGATGAACAAATTCTGAGGCGCATTAAATCGAAATCATACAATCGTTCAAAACCCTTTTGGTTTTACCTGGTCCTTCTGCCATTATCAATATTACCCTGGTTGTGGCCATTGATCAAAAGCGCTTTTAATAAATCGCGTCCGAAAGCAGACAAAACGAGATCGTTACTGGTCATTAACCTGTTGCTGATCGTTCTTATTTTCAGTTTATTCAGCACAAAACTCATTCTTTACATACTGCCAGTTTCACTCTTTGTATCTCTTTTAGCTGCTGAGAGCATTGATGAAATGACGGCTGCTGAAAGTCGCTTGAATTCAATAATTCTTAGTAGTTTGTCCATCATCCTATTAATAATTTTGATGATTTTGCCAATAATCGATTCGAAATATTCTCTTAATTATTGGTTGGTGTGGGCGTTATTGATTGGCACAGCGATATCCATATATCTCATCCAAAACAAATCAACAGATAAAACCTTACGTTTTGGAGGACTTTCGATAATATTCGGACTGGTGATGTTGTTCGGAAGCACGTTATTCTTTCAAAAGAATGACCTTTATATCAATTCGATAAAGCGTGTCACCTCGTTTATTGAAAGTCGGGACGACCTAAGGCACAGGCCTGTTATCGTCCATAATTATTTGCTGCCATCTACCTCATTTTATTTGAACAAACCGATCACCACCCTGAACTTTGGTCATAACACCGTTCAACGAGATACCCGTTTTCAAGGTGATGATAATTGGGAAAAATATATGGTCGACATACAAAATGAAAACGAACTTAAAACCCTGGACAGCCTGTTGAATGAACCCGTTGTTCTTCTTGTACGGCGTCGAGGCGATAATATTGAGAGCTTACGGTTATTTGAAAACAGAGGTCTTCAAATGGTCGATTTTGATAAATGGCTAGTATTTTATTAATACTTTTGTGATCGAAAACCAATCTATGTTCTTTAAGTTAACCATCGTAATTCCTGTTTACAACGAAGAAGAAAATCTTGAACGAGTCGAAAAAGTAATGGCCGCCTATTCGAAGATAGCGAGTGTGCCCTGCGGTGTATTATTCGTAAATGACGGATCGAAGGACGGCAGTCAGGAACTTATCGAAACAATCTGTAAACGGCAACCAAATTTCTCCTTTATTCAGTTTGCTGAAAACAGAGGGCTAAGTGCGGCGATAAAAGCGGGATTTGATCATACACGAAGCGATTTAGTCGGATATATAGATGCCGATTTGCAGACCAATCCTGAGGACTTCAATCTGCTCCTGGAACATATCGATAACCATGAACTGGTTACCGGCGTTCGGGCCAGCAGAAAGGATTCATTCGTTAAAAATATGTCTTCGAAAATCGCGAATGGTATTCGCAGGGCATTCACACATGACGGCATGGATGATACGGGTTGCCCGTTAAAAATAATAAAGACCGAATATGCTAAGCGAATTCCTATGTTCAGGGGATTGCATCGCTTTCTTCCGGCCATGATTTTACTTCAGAATGGACGGATCATTCAAATTCCGGTCAGGCATTACCCGCGCATTGCCGGGCAGGCAAAATTCGGGTTGTGGAATCGATTATTTGGGCCGCTCAGCGATTGTTTTGCTTACCTGTGGATGAAGAAAAAATACATCAATTATACCATAGCTAAAAAAGGTTAATGAGTGATTGGCTGATATATAGCATTGGTTTTATCGCACAAATACTGTTCTCGTCTCGTCTTGTTGTGCAATGGATCACATCTGAAAAACAACGACGAGTCATCACCCCGACATTATTCTGGACCTTAAGTTTAATCGCCTCGTTCCTGCTTTTTATTTATGGTTACCTGCGTAATGATTTCGCCATTATGCTGGGGCAGACGCTTACCTACTTTATCTACATCCGGAACCTGCAACTGCAAGGCCAATGGAAAAAGATCCATTGGACGATACGAACACTTTTATATCTCGTTCCGACCTTTATCGTCATTTACTATTACAACAACAATGTCATCGATAAAGACCTGTTGTTCAGAAATGAGGCGATCCCGTTGTGGTTACTTTGGCTTGGCATAGTTTCACAGGTGGTTTTTACACTGCGATTTGTTTATCAATGGCTGTATTCCGAGTATCAAAAAACATCATCGTTACCTATGGGGTTTTGGCTCCTCAGTCTAGTAGGATCAATTCTCATTCTCATCTATGCCATTAATCGTCTCGATCCCGTGTTATTTGTAGGTCATTTACTGGGTTCGGTGATCTATATTAGAAATCTAATTCTTTTACATAAGCAAAATGATCGGGATATTTGAAAAAAGGCCAGTCTTGACTATTGTAACCCTGGCGGTGCTCATGCTCGGGGTGAGTTTCAATTTTCTGGAGGTCAGTATCATGGAGGCCCGAAATTTCATAACAGCGCGTGAAATGATCGATGAGGGTAATTGGCTGCTTACTACCATGAATGGTGAACCCCGATATCAAAAGCCGCCATTACCAACCTGGATTACCGCTATATTCATGATGGTTTTTGGGATGAAACAGGTGATCTTCATTCGACTGCCGGGAATTATCATGGTAAGTGTCATTGGGCTGTTCATCTATTTCTTCAGCAAACGAATTACCGGCAATTCCAGGGGATCACTTATCAATGCGCTTATTGCCCTGACATCTTTTTATATTCTCGCGATCGTAATCGAAGCGCCCTGGGATATTTATACTCACGGCTTTATGTGTCTTGGGGTATTTAATATTTTTATGCTGCTGATAAAAGAACGAGGTTATTGGAAACATACCTTGCTGGCAGGCCTTTTTATTGGAGCCTCTATTTTATCGAAAGGACCTATATCGCTCTATGCCCTACTACTCCCCTTCCTTATCGCTTTCGGGTTGAGCTACAGATACAGATTGCTAAAAGTTAAACTTTTTTCTTTGTTCTCAGTTCTTATAATCGCTTTGATAATTGGAGGTTGGTGGTATTTATACGTTCGAATCATGGATCCGGAAAGTTTTCAGGCGATGGCTTCAAAAGAAACAACCAATTGGGCGAATTACAATGTCAGACCCTTTTATTATTACTGGAGTTTTTTTACCCAAAGCGGCATCTGGACTATCCCGGCATTTATGGGATTGCTCTATCCATACATGAAATCAAGAGTATCGAATTTAAAAGCCTATAAACTCACTTTTTATTGGACTATCATTGCTGTGATTTTACTATCGGTAATCCCGGAGAAAAAATCGCGATACCTGATGCCAGTGCTAATCCCCTTAGCTTTGAATACGGGATTTTATGTGAATTATATGATAAAGACCTATACGTCGCTACCTTCAAAGGTGGAAAAGGTCCCGATGCAGTTACATTTTGGTCTAATCGCGTTTATTTGCCTTGCCTTCCCGGTGGGTGGGTATTTTTTTCTCAAGGATAACGCGGCAGTAAACTGGGTCTTTTTTGGCTTCGTTTCAATTCTGATGGTTGTTTTAGGCATTTTTTTAATTCGTTCGCTAATTGGCAGACGGATGGTTGATGGTTTATATTGGTTGGTCGCCTTCGTTTTAATCGCGTTTCTTTTTATTAGTCCGATGAGCGGCTATCTCAAGAGTGATAATTATAGGCCCATTTCCAAATTAAGATCAGAGCTTCAGGCATCAAACCAAAATCTTTACAAATCAGAGGGGATTTCGCCAGAGATGATCTGGCAATTTGGCGATCGCATTCCGGCAATCGACCTTTCAGATATGAATCGGTTAGCAGATAATGCGGAATTCATGCTTCTAACAGGCGTTAACAATGAAGAAAGCATTTCATTTTTAAACAGCAGATATGATATCGAATTCATACGAACCTATGACCTCAACATAGTTTCAGAAGATAGTAAAAGCTATAAATCGAGATTGCGTAATTCGCTTTACAGGCTTAGGAAGAAATAAAGCGTTTTCTCAGAATCCCTTGTAATTTATAAAACAAATAGCCGGAGATAGCTCCGAAGATCATTCCGAAGAAGATATCTAAGGGGAAATGCACCCCCACATAAATTCGGCTATAAGCGACAAGAGCACTCCAGAACAACAAAATAAAAATGAGATACTTATAATGTGTTCGCAGCAGTAGTCCCGCAAATACGGCAGCCGCCATTGAATTTGAAGAATGTCCTGAAAAGAAACCAAAGCGACCGCAGCGATCGGCTATATAACGCATCAAATCCATCACATCTTCATCACGACATGGTCTCACTCGTTCGAAGCCAGCTTTAAAAACATTGGTAATCTGGTCGGTAAACGTTATCATGGCAGCGATGACCAGAATCAGTAGCAGTAGGTATTTCAGTCCTAATTTTCGGTATATTAAAAAAACTAGCAGCGCATAAAGTGGAATAAAGGTAAACTTGTTGGTGACTACCAGCCAGAAATCATCCCAGGCTGCAGAACCTAAATTGTTCAAAAAGAGAAACAACTCCTTATCATATTGTAATATACGTTCGATCATTTATCAATCTTCATTGTATCGTGAAACCTCCCGATCATAGAATCTTGAAGCTTCTTCGATCAGACCTTCTGTTTCACTGAGTAAATCCTTCTCATCCTGCGAATCGAACTCTTCCAGCCATTTGATCTGATCGTTTTCCAGATTTATAATAAATCTTGGAAATTCAGTGTGAATGATAAAAATGGCCTCGGGACAATCGGTGTTATCACCGAGAATAAATTTTGGAAAATCCATATTCCGATTATTGTTTTTGCGAAATTAATCGTTTTGTAAGATAATCAAACCGCAGATAGAGCAAAATTCCGGCAGAAGTGAGTCCGACCAATAATCCTATCCAAATCCCGAAACTTCCCAGGGCGTCTTCGTCACCCAAAAAATAACTAACGGGAAATCCTATCATCCAATAGGACACAAAGGTGATTAGCGTTGGAATTCGGACATCCTGAAGCCCTCTTAGCGCGCCTAATACCATGACCTGCAAACTATCACTCATTTGAAAAATAGCGGCCGCCAGAAGAAGCTGAGCTGCAATTGCGACCACCTCAGATGTATCGGCAAAATTATTCACATCGTCAAGATCGACATAGATCTTCGGTAATTGATTATGAAAAATCAGGAAGAAAAGGGCAAATATCAAGGCGAATCCCAATCCCATCAGGAATATAGAACGGGCGATTCGTCTGAGATCTACATAGTTTCGTAATCCCTTTTGATTCCCAACTCGTATCATGGCTGCTACGCTAAGACCAATGGCCACCATAAATGTCATTGATGCCAGGTTTAGAGCGATTTGATTTGCAGCCTGGGCATTTTTCCCTAACAATCCACTAAGCCAAATGGCCGCGGTAAAAACAGCTACCTCGAAAAACATCTGCATAGCACTGGGAAAGCCGAGATTAATCAATTTTTTTATCATGCGGTTCTCAAGGACAAATACCTTTATCTGGGTTACATAATTGCGCGACTTTTCATGATTTTTAAGCAACCACCACAAAAAGAATAACATTACAATCCGTGCGATCATTGTCCCGATTGCAGCTCCGACGATACCCAATTTAGGAAAACCGAATTTCCCAAAAATCAATGCATAATTCAGAATTACATTGATCACATTAGCTACGATGGTTGCATACATGGGATATTTTGTCATTGATAATCCATCACTAAATTGCTTGAAAGCCTGAAAGATTATTAAGGGAATAAGTGAAAAGGCCACAATATCGAGATAGGGTTTTGCTAATACAACTACCTCCTCAGGTTGATCCATAAGATCCATTAAAGGTTTTAGTATCAATATCAGCAGGAATAACAGTACGCCGAGGGAAGTACACAGAAACAAGCCGTGTTTAAAAGATGTCTTACCACTTTTAAAATCGTTCGATGAATCGGCTTCGGCAACCAGGGGTGTTATGGCAGTTGAAAAGCCAATACCCAATGACATAGCGATAAAAATAAAACTATTTCCCAGGGAAACTGCAGCCAACTCAGCCGAACCCAACTGGCCAACCATAATATTATCGATCAGGCCGACAAAAGTATGACCGAGCATGCCGAGAATGACAGGCGTTGCTAATTTTAAGTTGTAATTAAATTCGCTTGTATATTGTTTTAGCACCCTGTTGCGGTTAAGATTGTAAAGGTAATGGTTCAAATCTGTTTTAAAAGACGTCTAAAGCCAGGAACGGGTTTGTTGATAATTTTTCATTATCATATTCCCGATTTACGAATTATTGTCTAAATTAGATGGCGATTAACATTGCTAACGTTTGCAGAAGATGCAAAATCTTATTGCACCGAACTGCAAACAATTAAGAAACTTTTTTCTTCAATTTTTAGAGGGATTTTAAAATTATACTGTTAAAAAGTTTCGAAACTAGGAAAGGGGAATTTTTATAATTCCCCTTTCTTCATTTATGCTAATCTTAAGATTTACTCTTCTTCGTCTGTTTTGTCACCCTCATCTAATACTGATAACAAGTCTTTGTCTTGAAGAATGTTATACCAACGGAGCACTTTTTTGATATCGCTCGCATATACGCGATCTTCATCATAATCGGGTAATACCTCAAAAAAGTATTCTTCCAATTGATCTTTCGAGCTTTTATGGCTTATAGTCGTTGGTCCGCCGTTTTCTTTAATTCTTATCTTTTTAAAAACCTCCTTCAAGGGCAGGTCTTCAGTTAAGGTATAAACGGCTATTTCACTTAATACACTGATATTATTTCTAAGACTTACAGCCATTTTCTTGCCATTTTCGAGTGATTCAGTCAATAATCCCGTTCGGGTTTGTGAAACCAATCTGTAAAGTCCGGGCTTTTCAGAAATCGCCAGTATTTTATCTAATGTCATATCCATTTTCAATTTCTTAACGTCTTTTTATTTTTTTCAGGTTTGGGAAGCGCATTTTATAATTGATGTCGATATTCCCTTTTGAAATATTAGTCAATTTTGATTTAATAAGTCGCTTTTTTAGGCTTGATAACTTATCGGTAAATAAGACCCCTTCAATATGATCATACTCATGCTGAATGATACGTGCAACAAGACCGTCAAATTCTTCGATATGAGAATTAAAGTTCTCATCCTGGTATTCAATTTTTATTTTGGATTGCCTGAAAACGTCTTCCCTGATAAAAGGAATACTCAAACAGCCTTCATTAAAAGCCCAATCATCGCCGCTTTCCTCGATCACCCTTGCATTGATGAACGTTTTTTTGAAATCTTTTAAATACAATCGTTCTTCTTCCGAAAAAGTGTCCTCATCGTCAGCGAAGGGTGAAGCATCGACAATGAATATGCGAACCGGACTACCAATCTGTGGAGCAGCAAGACCTATTCCATCCGCAGCATACATAGATTCATACATGTTGGAAATCAACTCGTCCAGTTTCGGAAAGTCTTTTCCAATGGGTTTACATTTCTTTCGAAGTACGGGATCTCCGTAGGCGACTATGGGTAAAATCATGGGTTTAATAAATCTGGGCACAAAATTACAATTCTCAGAGAATATATAATTTTCTTTTTAAATAAAAAAACCCCTTAAAATTAAGGGGCTTTTAAACGTAGACAGTGTAAATTATCTCATGACAACGATTTTCTTCGTTGTGTTGCCAAGATCTGTTCGAATTTGCAGCAGATAAATCCCGTTGCTCAATACATCGGTTTCTATTTCCAATTGATCAATCCCGCTGAATTGATTTGTATAAACGGACTTGCCGGTAAGGTCGAAAATAAAAATATCAGTTGAAACTTCACGTTGAAATCTGATCTTCAATGAGCCCTGATCTAATAGGGGATTGGGATAGATTTGAGTCTTTATTAATAAGTCTGGATCTTCGCTTGATAATGTCTGTAAGGCACCATTGACATAAGTGCAAGTACCAAAACCAAAATCAGCTGTGAAGCTATCCGCGCTCGATAATTGGGGATCAGGTGGTACAAGGGTGTACTTTAAATTCGTTCCGTTACAACTCGATTTCGTAAAGTTGCTGCCATCGATTGTGATATTTGTGGGATAATCATTGCAGGTCCCAGATGTTATTTTAAAGTGTGGGACAGTGGTTGTGCTTTGAGTGCCAATACTTTGCGGACATTGCTGAGCCCACGAAGCGGAAAATATCAAAGTCATGATAATACTTAAAAGGTAATTCTTTTTCATAATGTAGGTTTTATAAAGTCTATGTAATAATAAGACACAAAAAGAATTCTAAGGTCACTACTTTGATAAAAAAAAACTCCCTCAAAAAGAGGGAGTTTTAATAACTAAATAGAGTAATTTATCTCATAATTACAAATTTACGAGAAGTCGCAGAATTCTCAGCTACAATTTGTAGCATGTAAATTCCGCTGTTCACGGCAGAAATATTTAGCGTTTTAGTACTGGAACTACTAATATTGTCTTTCATCACGAGTTTCCCGGTCAAATCATATATGTAAACCTTTGCGGTCACATTTTCAGCAAACGATATATTGATTTGATCTCCTGATAATACAGGATTTGGATAAATTCGTAATGAATTAATTTTTTCTTCAAAACTCTCAATACTCAGGGTTTCGCGTCGAAGTTCTCCTTCTAGATAATCGCAAACACCAAATCCGAGATCGACGGAAAACGAATCATATGATGGTAGCGGTGATCCGGCTACAAGATCGTACATAAGATTGGTCGTTTCACAATCCTTTTTATCAAAGGTTCGGCCTTCAACTTGAATCGTATCCGGAAAATCGGTACAGCTGCCTTCATCGATATTAAAATGGATTAAAACATCACTCGAGGAATTTCCTAGAGTTTCGGGGCAACTTTGAGCATTTACGAGGGAAAATGATAGCAGTGACATGAGCCACAGCAAGGTGTAGTTATTTTTCATAATTCGGGGCTTTTGAATTAACTACCTCAAATGTAGGAGGTTACGCCCTGAAGACTTGAAAAATTAGCTGATGGGATAAAAAAAATCGATTATCGGATACAATATGACAAAATTATCGATGAACAACACCCTATCGTGACTTGAGATAACTTTGGAGGATTATAGTAGCGCTAATTTCATCAAGAAGAGCTTTATTTTGTCTCTTTTTCTTTGATAGTCCAGAGTCTAAAAGGGTTTGCGAGGCAATTTTCGAGGTAAATCGTTCATCGATACGTGAAATTGGAAGGTCAGGAAAAACTACTTTAAGTTTCTCTATAAATTGAAGGATATCCACCTCAACTTCAGATGGTTGGTTATTCATTTGCCGCGGAAGACCGATTACAACAAGGTCTACTTGCTCCGATTCCATATAATCCCTCAGAAAATCAATGAGGTTGGTCGTTGCAACTGTAGTCAAACCGGATGCGACAATCTGAAGGGGATCAGTAACTGCAATCCCGGTTCTTACACCACCATAGTCTATTGCCAAAATTCGGCCCATAGGGCAAATGTAATGTTTAGTACCGATAAAAAAAACTCCCCCGAATCGGGGGAGCTTGTGGAAGTTAGTTAATCCATTTGCTATTAAGTCGTCCTCATAACCATTCTTAATAAATAACTAACTTACCAACCAACCAAATAATATATCAATCAATCTAAAGGTTAATGTTATTCACATTCAATTATTAAGACACGGCTTTTTTAAACAGGTCACTTTTTTATTATAAAGTCTGATTAAAAAAGTTCGAAAATAGATTTTATTGTAAAGAAATTAAACGCTATATATCTGAATATCATAATTTTAACTTCATTAAATATAATTTTTATTTTTTTTTAATTTATTTTGAATTTCTGTTATCCTACTCTGTTTTTTTTAGATATTCGAATCAATTGAGGTTGGTTTAAATGAAAAACTCTCTCAGGGTTCTGCCTGAGAGAGTCTTTGGTAGTTTTTGGTTACTTTGAGCTTGCTACTAATCAATTATCAAGCTACCAACCACATGTGAAATTTTAATGCTTTCTATTAATATGACCCCCTGACCCATTATTGGTCACACTTAATTCTAATTTAAAAAAAGAACTCCTTCGGGAAGGAGTCCTATAAAGCGAAGAAATGAATTGCTATAAATTAGTTCTTCATGCTTTTATCAACCAAATAAAAAATTGAAGTTTAGAAGTCAATTAACACTTTCTATCATTATGACACCAAATACATAAAATGGTCACATTGAAATAATTTGGGCCATGTCCAGCCTGACTTAAATCGATTAATAATTTATCTTTGTTGCCAAAGTTGTAATTCTATGACTACGACAAAATCGATAATTGAGAACGCCTGGGATAATCGAGAATTACTTGATGACACCGAAACGAAACAATGCATTCGTCAAATCATAGCTGAACTCGATAACGGACTAATACGAATTGCCGAACCAACCGACCAAGGCTGGATCGTGAATGAATGGATTAAAAAAGCGGTTGTATTGTATTTTCCTATTCAGCAGATGCAGACTATCGAGGTTGGAGCTTTAGAATTCCATGATAAAATTCCGTTGAAGAAAGATTATGCAAAGCGCGGCATCCGTGTCGTCCCGCACGCCATAGCCAGGCATGGTTCTTTTATCGCCAAAGGCGTAATTCTAATGCCCTCCTATGTGAATATCGGAGCATATGTCGATTCAGGAACCATGGTAGATACCTGGGCGACTGTAGGAAGTTGTGCTCAGATCGGGAAAAATGTTCATCTGTCGGGTGGTGTTGGAATTGGTGGTGTTTTAGAGCCATTGCAAGCCGCTCCGGTGATAATCGAAGACAATGCCTTTATCGGATCTCGGTCTATCGTTGTTGAAGGTGTACGCATAGAGGAAGAAGCAGTATTGGGAGCAAATGTCGTGTTAACCGCTTCAACAAAGATAATCGATGTGACAGGAAATGAACCGATCGAAATGAGGGGTATCGTTCCGAGACGATCGGTCGTTATTCCCGGTAGTTATACCAAAAAATTTCCGGCAGGTGATTATCAGGTACCCTGCGCCCTTATTATCGGGCAACGCAAAGAAAGCACTAACAAAAAGACGTCCCTCAATAATGCACTTCGGGATTATAATGTGTCTGTCTAAATGAAGATCCTGGTAATTCAATCGAAAATGATCGGAGATGTCTTAACAAGCTCCATCCTATTCGAAGCCCTTCGTGAAAAATTTCCAAATGCGCGTTTAGTCTTTGCTATAAATAACAGTACGAAGCCTGTTGTCGAAAACAATCCCTTCATCGATGATCTGATAATCCTTGATGCGTCAGAAGATGGAAAATCACCAGGCCTTCTTCAAAATAGTATCCGTATCAGAAAGGAAAAGTTTGATGTTGTTATCGATGCATATGGAAAAATTTCATCCAATCTTATCAGTTTTTTTTCGGGAGCAAAAAAAAGAATATCGAAGCATAAATATTATACTTTTTTCCTGTATTCCGACGCCGTCATTTATAATAAATATCCTAAATCTAAAGCCGGGCTGGCAATAGAAAATCGGTTGCAACTGCTTAATCCGCTAGGGATAAATCCCGCCAATCCTATCCGACCGAAGATCTATCTGACCGACGCCGAAATAAATAATGCAGAGCAGCAACTCAAATCTTTTCATGTCGATCTTAATCATCCTGTATTTATGATTAGTGCTCTCGGAAGCAGTGACAGTAAAACCTATCCCCTGGTCTACATGGCCCGCGTGATCGACCATATTGTTGAGATAACGGGAGGTGCTATCTTATTAAATTATATCCCGAACCAGGCCCCTGATATCGAAAAATTAATTAAGCTCTGCAGTCCTTCCACACGCGGCAAAATTATTCCAGAACTCTACGGAAAGTCCTTGAGGAACTTCTTGGCGCTAACGTCTTTTTGTACAGCTTTGATCGGAAATGAAGGTGGAGCAGTTAATATGGCCAAGGCCCTGTCTATACCAACATTTACTATCTTTTCACCATGGATAGATAAATTGACATGGAGTATATTTGAAGGGGACGATCATGTATCGGTTCATTTAATAGACTTTGATCATGACGTATACAAGGGTTGTCATGTATCTGATTTTAAAAAGGAATCCCTTCCGCTTTACCAACGGTTTAAACCCGAACTTTTTTTAGATCATCTGACCCAATATTTAAATCGATTTAAGGACAAGAATGCTTAAATTAACCGCTATCATACCAACCGGAAACGAACGTCATAATATCGATGCGGTGATTGCATCGGTTGATTTTGCCGATGAGGTTTTGGTTGTTGACAGCTACAGTTCCGACGGGACCTACGAACGCGCACAAGAATTGGCGACCCGGGTGATCAGGCGCAAATATGAAAATTCGGCCTCTCAGAAAAATTGGGCCATTCCCCAGGCTGAGCATGAATGGATCTTATTGGTCGATGCCGATGAAAGGGTTACGCCGGAGTTAAAACAGGAAATTCAGGACATCCTCAAGTCAGGTCCGGGTAACTATGACGCTTTCTGGATAGGACGCATAAATCATTTCATGGGTAAGCGCGTGAATTATAGTGGCTGGAGAAACGACAAGGTGATTCGGTTATTTCATCGAGACAAATGCCGATATGGACTACAGCATGTTCATGAAGAGATTGAAACAAATGGGGCAGTCGGACGGTTATCCAACAAACTATACCACAATACTTACAGAAGTCTGGACCTCTATATGGAGAAAATGAATCGTTATGCCGGCTTGCAAGCTCAAGATTACGATGCCAAAACCGGTAAGTTAACACCCTATCACTTCGTTATTAAACCGTTTTGGGGGTTTTTTAAGCATTACATCGTACAAAGCGGATTTAGAGATGGTGTCGTTGGTCTTACGATTGCCTATATTCAGTGCTACGTGGTATTTATGCGATATGTAAAGCTCTGGTTACTGAGAAGAAATCGCCCTTGATCAACTCTCGAGTTTCAACCGTTTTTTAAGTCGACGTTTGCGATGGAATTTCTTTTGAAATTCTTCAGTGGAGGACCACATCATATCAACGATTTGATTATAATCAAAACCACTGATCCTGGCATATTCATCACTCATGGTCTCAATCATCGATCGATGTACCGTTAATCGACGGAAATTCTCAATGCGGTCTTTAAAGTTGAGTGGCTTAAAGACCATGCGATTGAGATCTACAAGATAGAACGCATATCCATCTTCGATTTTCTTTATAAGTGTATTTCCGGGCGAGTGATCTAAAAACAGAATATTATTCTCGTGTAATTTATATGTATAGCGTGTAAATGCCCTCAAAATAGTTTCATGGTCGGGATAGTTTAAATCGTGGGTTAATTCCCGGAATGTCAGATCATATTTTATATGCAGGCTTATATAAAAACTACTTTTAAATAGAAGTTTTTTTGGAAATTCATAAAAGGCAATTGGTGAAGGGGTTCCTATTCCGAGTTCACTCAATTTTAACCCATGTTCATATGATCTTTTAGCCTTACTTTTTCGAAATAACCTGTATACTACCTGGTTGAAAAAGTTTGGGGTTTTAAAGGATTTGATATTGATCGTAAAATCCTCCAGTTCAAACAATTTAAGCTGGTTTCGATCCTGATTGCCATAAACCCGTCCTTCCAAATCAAAGGAATCGATAATTTCATTAAGTTCCTTATTATATTTTTGGAAGTTATGATGAATGACCGATTTCATATTTCCTTAAGGTATTTATCCATCCCATTTTCGCAAAAAATTACCTTTTTCTGAATCGCCTGTTGTTGGATATCATAATTTATATCGAGTTTTTTTGAAGAACGTACCGTATGATGGATATGGTAGACTATACCGCGATAGCGAAGCCTCTTGCCTAAAACACTATTATTTATCATTCTTACGATTAATTCTGAATCCTCCCTTCCCCATCCTGTTATGTCTTCATTATATCCGTTCACAGCGATAAAATCCTTTCTCCAAAAGGAAAAATTACAACCTCTGATTTTCTTTGATAGTTTTTTAGTTCTGAAAAATAATTTCCCGAGGACCGGAATTCTAATATTGCGAGTACGCCTTTTCAGGCCAGGCTGAAAAAATGGAAATTTTATCTTTTTTTCTTCGAATAATTCTTTAAGCAATTCCTGATTTAAATTGACTCTGGAGCCATAGAGGTAAGTATTCTTACAAGAAGCTGAAATATGATCCGAAATAAAATGTTCATGCATGATACAATCGCCATCGATCTGGATAATATAATCACCTTTGGCCTTTGCTATGGCTTTATTCAATATAATTGATTTCCTGTAACCTTTGTCCTCCTGCCACAAATGAACCAGCGGTATTTTTAATTGATGTCGATACTTTTCGATCATTTCATGTGTCGAACGCGTAGAACCATCATCCGCAATGATCAACTCATCGGGAAGTACACGTTGTGAAAGCAAACTTAGAAAAATAAGTTCCAGGGCCTCAGGCCAATTGTAAGTCGGAATAACCAGGCTGATAGACATATATTTCATTAAAATTCCTAGCGTCGATAAAACTTTATTATATTTCGTTTCAATTCCATACAAAGAAATGAAAATTAAACAGATTCTCGGGGAATTAATCCCCGTATTTGATGGAGAATCCCTAAAGAAGCATGTTGCTAAAAAAGTACTTCGTTCAGATCAATTCTCGAATGGTGTTGTTAATATTCATCGTCATGATTTAAAAAATGTAGGCGATTTCTACTGTGCTCCATATCTCTACTTCGAAGAACTCCAAGGGCAGTTTCTCGATATTTATGGTATTCGTAATAAAAGTCCGAAAATCAGATCTCACTGGATTAAAACTGTTGTTAATAATGATCTTGTGATTGGAGGTGGGGGACTACTCAATCTGCCACATTTCGGAATTCAAATGAAACTTTTTGAAGCATTGGCTAAAAAAGGGAAAAAAATTGTTATTTGGGGACCCGGACACAATGCAGTAGATTACCATAATTTTAATGCAAATAAAAGATATAATGTCGATCTCAATGCCTTCGGTCTTGTGGGTGTGCGGGATTTTAACCTTGGCTTCGAATGGGTGCCCTGCGTGAGTTGTATGAATGAAATATTTGATCGGCCCTACAATGAAGAACAGGAATTCGGGATCCTTATGGGGAAAAAATCTGCAAAACGACCAGATCTGGCCAAAAAGCTGGCGAAGTATCCGCTTTCATCCAATACAACCAACCTGGAAGAAATGATCTCATTTATTGGAAAATCTCATATTCTGGTAACTGACAGCTACCATGCCATGTACTGGGGAATTCTCATGGAAAAAAAGGTGATAGCGATTCCAACGACCTCTAAGTTTTTTGATTTTAAGTATAAAGTAGTTATTTCTTCATATGATTCTTTTGAAGACGATTTAAAAAAGCCTGGTTTTTATACTGGTGTATTGGAAGAATGTCGCGATATCAATCGTAAATTTGCTGATCGTGTATTCGATTATTTGAATCTATGATAGAACAGGAAATAAGAAATACTATTAACGCCCTTAAAAAAGGACAGCTTATCCTGTATCCAACCGATACCGTCTGGGGAATCGGTTGCGATGCGACAAATTATGATGCTGTCGAAAAAATCTATGCCTTAAAGCAACGTCATGAAACCAAGAGCATGATATGTATGGTGGATTCAATCAGGATGTTAAAACAATATGTCGAGCATGTTCCCGAGGCTGCTTATAATATCATAAAGTATGCTCAGAATCCCACGACAATTATCTATGACAAGCCCAAGCGCATTTCAGAAAATATCGTCTCTTCAGATGACACCCTGGCCATACGCATTGCCAATGACAACTTCTGTAAAACACTTATAAAATCCTTCAAGAAACCAATTGTTTCAACCTCCGCTAACCTTAGTGGCCAACCCACTCCATTATGCTTTGAAGAAATACATGCCGACATTTTAAAAGGTGTGGACTATGTTGTAAATTTGCATCGCAAAAAAAGATCGTCGAAAGCCTCGTCAATAATCAAATTAACAAATGATGGACAGGTAACGGTGATCAGGGCATAAGGCCTCTCAACAATACACGTCGTCGTACCATTGATGAATCTCAAACACGCACTTGAACCTGATATTTTCAGAATTATATCTGAATCGGCCACGCGTCTGCAAACAAACGCATATGTTATCGGTGGATTCGTGCGTGACTTTATTCTGGAGCGCGGAATGCACAAAGATATCGATGTCGTTGCCGTTGGAAGTGGAATCGAATTGGCCAGGGAGGTAGCCGGTCAACTCGACGGGCAACCAAAGGTTCAGGTATTCAAAACCTATGGCACGGCCATGATAAGGCATCTTGACATGGAAATAGAGTTCGTTGGTGCCCGAAAAGAGTCCTATACGAAAGATAGCCGGAATCCGATCGTGGAAACCGGAACTCTTGAAGATGATCAAAACAGGCGCGATTTTACCATAAATGCTCTGGCCCTGGATCTTGATACCCACAGATTTGGTGATTTATTGGATCCGTTTGATGGCCTCTCAGATCTCAAAAATAAAATCATTCGAACACCCCTGGATCCTGATATCACCTTTAGTGATGATCCGCTTCGTATGTTACGGGCAATTCGCTTTGCCTCTCAACTCGATTTTACTATTCATCCCGAAGCCTTAAAAGCCATCAGTACCAATTCGCATCGTATCGATATTATTACCGAAGAACGTATTGTCGATGAGGTGCACAAAATTATTAGCTGCCCGAAGCCTTCGACAGGATTTTTACTAATGGATCAAACCGGTTTGCTTGACCGTTTCCTTCCCGAATTGACAGCCTTGAAAGGCATTGATGAAATTGAAGGGCAACGGCATAAAGACAACTTCTATCACACCCTTGAAGTGGTTGATAATATTTCAAAAAACACCGATAACGTATGGCTGCGATGGGCCGCGCTGTTGCACGACATCGGAAAGGCCCCGACCAAACGGTTTAATAAGAAAGCGGGTTGGACGTTTCACGGACACGAATTTGAGGGTTCCAAAATGGTTTATAGGCTTTTCAAACGACTAAAAATGCCCTTGAACGAAAAGATGAAATACGTTCGGAATCTGGTGCTTTTAAGTTCGAGGCCTATTGCCTTGTCGGATGATATTGTTACCGATTCGGCCGTGAGGCGGTTGATCTTTGATGCCGGTGAACATATCGATGACCTCATGACCATGTGCGAGGCCGATATAACCACCAAAAACGAGAAGAAGTATAAAAAGTATCTCAATAATTTTAAACTTGTACGTCAGAAAATGGTTGAAGTCGAAGAACGCGACCATATTCGGAATTTTCAACCACCGGTTTCAGGTGAACTCATTATGGAAACCTTTAAGATGAAACCCTCAAAGGAGATCGGGGTCATCAAGGAGGCCATCAAAGAAGCTATCCTCGATGGCAAAATCCCGAATGAATTTGAAGCGGCCTACCAACTCATGCTTGAAGAAGGAAAAAAACTAGGATTAATAGCACATGAAAGATAACAAACCGGTCATTTATTGGCTTCTAACGGGATGTATCCTGATTTTTATTATGGTTCTCATTGGAGGTATAACCCGATTAACGCATTCAGGCCTATCAATGTCTGATTACGATCTCATATCGGGAACGATCCCTCCTTTGAATGAAGCCGAATGGGAAGAAGCTTTTGAACTTTACAAGCAATATCCGGAGTATCAGAAGTTAAATTATAATTTTACCATCCAGGATTTCAAATCGATATATTTCTGGGAATGGCTGCATCGCGTGTTTGGACGGGTAATCGGACTTGTGTTTATTTTTCCATTCATGTATTTCCTGGTGCGAAAACGGCTCTCGAGGGAAACGATCAAAAAAACCATCGTTTTACTGTTTTTAGGCGGATTCCAGGGATTTTTAGGCTGGTATATGGTAAAAAGCGGTTTGGTTGATCGGCCTGATGTAAGTCATTATCGCCTGGCTGCACATTTATCAACGGCCTTTCTAACCTGTTCTTATACGCTTTGGGTAGCCCTTGATCTAATCTTTCCGAATAAAAAAACTGTTCAAAAAGGTATTCGGAATGCCATACGATGGTGTTTTGTCTTGCTGTTTATTCAGATCATATATGGCGCGTTTGTAGCGGGATTAGATGCTGGTTTTGTTCATAATCACTGGCCAATGATGAGTGAAGGAAAGTTTCTTCATGAAACTGTTTATACCGAACAGCAGCCCTTTTACAAGAATTTCATTGAAGGGAAAAGCGGTGTGCAATTCGCGCATCGTATGCTTGCTTATTTCGTGGTATTCTCTATCCTCTACCTTTGGTGGCGAAC
The DNA here is from genome assembly GCA_013003555.1 of Flavobacteriaceae bacterium. GTDB lineage: Bacteria > Bacteroidota > Bacteroidia > Flavobacteriales > Flavobacteriaceae > SHLJ01. The sequence goes on along the minus strand of JABDIV010000056.1, from coordinate 69,603 downwards.
ACGTTCGATCGCTATAACGAAATATCAGGGATTGGGAGTGAACCTCCTTCTAATTTTTGTCGGTCTGCAGTTTTTGCTTGGCGTGTTGACCATTTTGATGCAGGTTCCGGTTTGGCTTGGTGTGGCCCATCAACTGGGTGCCTTTTTATTATTGATGGCAATGACCTTCACCTTGCATCGATTTAGTAAATAAAATGATATTTTTGTACCCATGATTTACCGATTCAGAATCATATTAGATAACGATACAGAGGATGATATCTTCAGGGATATCGAAATCCGGCAAACCGACACTTTTGAAGATCTTCATAATGCTATTAACCAGTCTTTCGGATTTGACGGAATGGAAATGGCTTCGTTTTACCGTAGTGATGACAAATGGAACCAGGGCGAAGAAATTAGTTTATTCGACATGAGCGAAGGCAGCGAACCTGTCCGACTGATGAACGAGACCTACCTGGAAGATGTAGTGGATAAGGATAATACCAAGCTTATTTATATCTACGATTTCATGAGTATGTGGACCTTTTTTGTCGAATTGGGTGAAATAGTTGAAGAGTCTAAAGGCACAGATTATCCCAACCTGATGTATGTGCATGGCCAGATTCCACAGGAGGCCCCGGAAATATCATTTGAAGGGGAAGATCTTGATTCAGGTGATGCCGATGGCGGTTATGATCTCGATGATTATGAGGAAATGGACTTCGATGAAAACTGGAATTGATCCTTATAGAAAATCGGTGTGTACGCTCTTGTAATTACGCTTGACAAACTCTAAAGCCGACTTTAAGATCTCACCCATATTCGCACTGCGTTTAAAATTGATATCCAGCGTATACTCAAAAATTTCAGCTTTGAGTTGATCGATGTGTCCCTTTTTCGAGATCGTATCGTTGACCATGCAACCGACTAAAGTGTCGATTCGCCCTTCATAACTCAACAGACGCTGAGCCATTATTGATCGTTCTTCGAGCTTGTATTGATCAACCGAAGCACTTTGAAATCGATCAGAAACCATTTTAACCATTTCGAAATTTTCCTTGAAGAACTGCGGACGATAAATATTAAACTTTCCTTCGTAAGACTGTTGATCAAAATCGATAGCCCTTATTTTATAAACGACATGGTCAAAATCATGTGTCGGCACAATCACATAATTATAGGACCTCATATCACCTAGCAAACGAATCATACAGCGCTCATTGAATTTAACAAATTCTTTGGCAATCATGCTGCGCTCATTCTTATTGCAATTCGGTAACATATCCTTGATAAAAATATCACCGGGAATGCCTGCAATATGCTCTTCAATCAGCGTGTCCTTATAAACTAAAAAATGAAGATTGTAAGGTGACAGCATATGTTCTAGCTCAAGGCCATAGATTCGTGAGGCATCTGCCTTCTTTACATAGAAATAGGTATAATTATCGTTGAGAACATTTCGTATTTTAATACGAAAGGGTTTTGAATTTCCAAAGGTACAATAGTCAACAGCATCGATGGTTAAAAACGGTATGGAGGTCACATTTCCATCGGAATGTAAGAGGGTGTAAATCTTCTTTAAGCTAAGATCGATCTCTTCTCTTTCAAAATCATTGTAATATACCCTGATCCATAAAGTATCTTCATTATTGTCATCATAAACAGAAACGGAACCCTGAAATCGCAAAAGATCTTCATAAAAAACCGGAATACGCATATTACGCCTATAGGTGGTCAGGTATTCATGCAATGGCTTCGAGACGGGATAAGAAGGTTTCTTTTTTGATATCTTTAGGTCATCCATAAGATTAAAGTTAATCAAATTCGGGGCGATGATCAAATGAAATGTAACAATTCTAATACATTGTCGTCTTACGTTTATAACCAATCATAAAGAGGACTTTGGAGCCTATTCTTACACTTAATAATCTCACCAAAAAATTCGGTTTCCTAACTGCGGTTAGCAATCTTAGCTTTACAATCAACAAGGGCAATGTTTATGGTATTTTAGGTCCGAATGGAAGTGGTAAATCGACCACACTGGGCATGGTCTTAAATGTCGTAAATAAAACATCGGGTAATTTTCATTGGTTCGATGGAAATGTTACAACGCATGACGCACTAAAACGAGTCGGGGCAATAATTGAACGCCCCAACTTTTACCCTTATATGTCGGCCCATCAGAATTTACGACTTGTTTGTAAAATCAAGGGTGTTGATCCTTCAAAAATCGATAGGAATTTAGAAATCGTCGGACTTCTCAATCGTAAAGACAGCAAATTCAGGACCTTTTCCCTGGGAATGAAACAACGACTGGCTATCGCCTCGGCCTTGCTTAACGATCCCGAGATATTAATTCTTGACGAACCGACCAATGGCCTTGATCCACAAGGTATACATCAGATCAGGCAGATCATAAAAGACATTGCAATAAACGGTACAACTATTCTGTTAGCCTCGCATTTACTCGATGAAGTTGAAAAGGTTTGCAGTCATGTGGTTGTGCTTAGTAAAGGTGAAAAATTGTATTCGGGGCGTGTTGATGAAATGATTTCCAGTCATGGATTCTTTGAGATGAAATGCGATGATCATGACGCTTTGAAAAAACTACTGGACTCGAATGATGCAATCGAAAAAATCTCTGATGAAAACGGCCTGATTACAGCCTTTTTAAATAATCCTATGGAAGCATCAGAAATGAACCGTTTTACTTTTGAAAATGGGATAATCCTTTCACATCTCGTTAAGCGTAAGGAGAGCCTTGAGGAACAATTCCTGCAATTAACCGATAAGTCCGAAATTTAATACCGACCAGCCACATGATCCGTCTTCTAAATCTTGAATTACAGAAATTACTCTTGAATCGCTGGAGCAAGGTCTTGATTTTCGTATCCTTTATCCTGCCATTCTTTGTCATACTGCTCTCATCTCTAAAAATCAATTTCTTTGGCATTTTTACTTTGGAATTAGGAGAATTGGGCATTTTTAATTTTCCGATAGTCTGGCACCTTACAACTTTCTTCGCCGCACAGTTCAAATTTTTCTTTGCTATTGTTGTTGTTAGCATGATCGGTAACGAATACAGCAACCGTACGCTTAAGCAGAACCTCATCGACGGACTAAGTAAAAAGGAATTTATTCTTTCAAAATTTTATACGATAGTATTCTTTTCGCTCATATCAACTATTCTGATTCTGCTAATAACGATATCAATAGGGCTGTATTATTCAAGCTATACGGAGTTTAATATCATTATTAGAGAAACAGAATTCCTGTTGGCCTATTTCATTAAACTGGTTGGCTTTTTCAGCCTTTGTTTATTCTGCGCTATGCTGCTAAAGCGATCTGCTTTTGCATTGGGATTTCTTTTCATCCTTTATGTTACCGAATGGATCACTTTTGGAATTATCGCCTGGAGGGCCAATACTGACATCGCTGAGCGCATTCAGAATTTCTTTCCGCTTAAATCGATGTATAAACTTATCGATCAACCATTCCAACGATTGGCCATGACAAAATTTCCCGATAAGGAACAAATGGCATACGATTATCTCGTCCATTGGGATGAAATCACGATCGTATTGGGTTGGACAGCCTTATTTATCTTTTTATCGTATAGATTATTAAAAAAGCGGGATTTATAATATATTTATAGGCTACTTTGCCTTTAAATGTGATGATTGGCTAAGAATAATTTGGCTCCGCTTCAAATCTTCAATTTTAATTTTAGCCAAAGCGATTGATTATTCCTGATTAGTCAAAATCAAATAGGTGAGTAAAAAAATATTTGCTTGAAAAGATTATTGCTCATACTGCTGGCACTATGGTGTACCACCTCTGCCTTCGCCCAAGGTGAAGCTTCCAATTGGTATTTTGGTTTTGGTGCAGGTCTTCAATTCAATCAGGCCACAGGTACAGTGACGCCTGTGAATGATGGTCAATTGACAACCAACGAAGGTTGTGCTTCTATTTCAAGCAGTACCGGAGAATTACTCTTTTATACTGACGGTACAACTGTCTTTAACCGCAATCACCAGGTAATGGATAACGGTACCGGATTATTTGGTAATTCTTCCAGCACCCAATCAGCCATTATTGTGCCTAAACCTAACGATATCAATATCTACTATATCTTCACAGTTGACACGGGGTTTCCGGCGGGATCAATCGATTCAGGCCTGAATTATTCCGAAGTTGATATTACTCTTGATGGCGGACTCGGAAGTGTTACCGTTAAGAATTTTAATCTGCTGGCAAGATGTTCAGAAAAGATCAGTGCTGTTTTAAAAGATTGTGTCGATAACTCGGTATGGGTGGTGACCCTTGCGTCACAGAATGGCGATTTAAATACCTTCGATACCTATCATGCCTTTCAAGTAACCGATACGGGCGTAAATTCAACATCCGTTAAATCAACGTTTCCGATAAACATTTCCGACAGGCGTGGCTATCTGAAGTTATCACCTGACGGTTTGAAAATGGCATGCGCAAATATGGATGGCACCTTCGGAACAGGTCTGTTCGATGATGTTGTATATCTGTATGATTTCGATTCCCAAACCGGAATAGTGAGCAATCAGCAAACTTTAAGTATCAGTACAAATAGTCCGAGCCCATACGGACTCGAGTTTTCGCCCAATAATCGCTTTTTGTATGTACATGCTTCAAATAATTATACCGCACAGGATGCCTCTTTTAATGATCCTGCCAGCCATGCCTCAACTCTGGCGCAGTTTGATTTGGAGGCTGCTGATATCCAGGCAAGTGAGTATATTGTAGATGAACGCCAACTTTACCGCGGCGGTTTGCAACTTGGTCCTGATGGTCGTATTTACAGAGCTCTAAGTGCTACATATAACCAGGGCATACCTTTTTTAGGGGTGATCAACAACCCTAATGAACAAGGAGCGGCCTGTAACTATAACCATACAGCAATAGATCTTTTTCCTAATCTGTCCTCACAAGGCTTACCACCCTTCGATCAAACCTTATTTAATCTTGAAATCGATATCATCCAAAATGGTCAGAGCACGACTAATCTAGACCTCTGTGATGGCGAAACTTACACTCTGATAAGTGAAGACATTCCAGGTGCAACCTACACCTGGCTGAGAGATGAAGTGGTCCTTCCGGAAACCGATTTTGACCTGGTAGTCGATGAAACGGGACATTATGAGCTCATTATCGATCCTAATACCGGTGATTGCTTTGTTGAAGGTCAGGCCTTTGTAACGGTTCATGACGTACCGGTCGCAAATACGCCTGGCGATCTCCTTATCTGTGATACCGATAATGATGGTTTCTTTAGTTTTGATTTCGTTGAAACCACCGCTGAAATATTGGATACACAAGATCCTGCTCTTTTTTCGATTACCTATTATCTCACCCAGGCTGATGCAGATCTTGGTGGGTTTAATCAGCTGCCATTACCATTGGTCAATACAACCAATCCACAGCAGATCTTCGTACGTATTGAAAATGTTAATAATTCCAGCTGCTATGACACCACTTCATTCAATTTAACGGTGTTTGATTCTCCAGTTGCAAATAATCCCGGAGATATTGAATATTGTGACGATGATGATGATGGTGACGATACGAACGGTCAATCGACTACCGATCTGAGTAATGTCACACCACTGGTTTTAAACGGACAAGATCCTACATTGTTTAGCGTGAGTTATCACAGTTCGCAAACCGATGCGGAAACGGGCACAGCTGCACTCGCGCTTTCTTATTACAACACAATTCCAGACCAGCAAACCATTTGGGTAAGAATTGAGAATAACAACAATACCGACTGCTATGATATAACATCCTTTGAACTTATTATTAATCGGGTTCCTGAGGCTTTTAACAGCGAACTATTCCAATGTGATGAAGATGGAAACCCCGACGGCTTTACCTTATTTAATCTCACCGAGGCAAACGGGGAACTAACCGGTGGATTTGATGACCGAATTACAAAATTCTATCCAAGTCTGGCTGATGCCGAAAACGACACCAATGAAATCGATGGCAATTCATACAGCAATATTGTTAATCCTGAAATAATTTATGTTCGGGTAATCAATTCAATAACAGGTTGTTTCAGAATATCTGAACTTACATTAGATGTCACCGCTACCGATTCGACGGATACGTTTCTTAGCTTGTGTGACGATGACGGTGTTGAAGATGGCATTCAGACCTTCACCCTTTCGGATGCATCGGCGGCAATAACGGCGAACATAACTGAGACGGTTTTACTAAAGTATTATGCGAGTTATGAGGATGCATTGTTGGAGATCAATGATCTTCCCGATTCATATATGAATACGAATCCATACAACCAAATCCTTTTTGTCAGGGTCGAGAACGATAATGCCTGCTATGGTATCAGTGAACTTCAACTGGTGGTTTATGGACTTCCGCAAATCGAAACCGAAGAAGAACGCATCTATTGTTTGAATTATTATCCCGAAACCATCACTCTGGATAGCGGATTGCTCAGTGGATCGGAACTCGATTATACCTATTCCTGGTCAACCGGTGAAATGACCCAGGAAATCGAGGTAAATGAAGCGGGAACTTATACCGTCATCGTGACGAATGCCGACGGTTGTTCGAAGGAGCGCACAATTAACGTATTGCCTTCGAATATAGCCACTTTTGAATCGATCTCTGTAGTCGATGCATCAACCAATAATAGTATAACAGTGAATGTTTCAGGGGAAGGCGACTATGAATATGCCTTAGACGAGAGTGGTGGACCTTATCAGGATAGTAATTTCTTTGATAATGTAGCCCCGGGTCTGCATACCGTTTATGTTCGTGATAAAAACGGTTGTGGAATTGTTGAAAAAATCGTTTCGGTAATCGGCTTTCCAAAGTTTTTCACACCAAACGGTGATTCGTATCATGATTTCTGGCAGGTATATGGTGTTGGCAGCTCTTTCCAAACAAACAGTACCATTTACATTTTCGATCGTTACGGAAAATTACTGAAGCAGGTCAATCCAAACGGCCCTGGTTGGGATGGGACATTTAACGGTTCTAAGATGCCATCAAATGATTACTGGTTTGTTGTTACCCTGGAGGACGGCAGGGTTTTTTCAAGCCACTTCGCTTTAAAACGCTAACTTAGCTTAACCAAATCGAAAACCTGGCTGATGCGACATTCAATCGCCATAACTATCTGTATCCTGATTTTACCAATTTCATTATGGAGTCAGAATATTGAATTATTTCAGCAATTCAATGGTCGCTATGATTACCTCGCCATTGGAAACACACTAAACCAATTTGAAAACAATCTCGACGGTAGTTTTTGTGAGATCTTGCCCGGTTCTTCAGCCGATCTTTTCTTGGAAAGCGATCAGCAACTGCTGTCGGCTTATCTCTATTGGGCCGGTTCAGGTGTTGCCGATACGGAAGTGTCATTGAACGACTTGAACGTTATCTCAGAAATCGATTATAGTGTTTCTTTCGACTCCAGTTCAGGTGAGTTAATTTACTTTTCATGCTTTGCCGATGTAACCGAAATTATCGCAGAACTTGGAAATACAACCTACACCTTAGCCAACCTGGATATCGCAGAAACTTTAATGACCAATCCCGGATATTGCAATACACGAACAAATTTTGCAGGTTGGAGCCTTTATGTGATTTATGAAGACATGTCCCTGCCATTGAACCAGGTGAGCCTGTTTCAGGGCCTGGAAATCATCAATACCAATGTTACCGAGAAGACTATCTTACTCGACAATATTAATGTCCTAGATAATATCGGGGCGAAAATCGGTTTTTTAGCGTGGGAAGGCGACGATGCCTTGAATTACGGTGAGTCTCTCTCCATCAATGACAATATTTTATCGAACCCGCCATTAAACTTAAGCGACAATGCATTTAACGGCACGAATAGTTTTACTAACTCGACTACCTTCTATAATGCTGATCTCGATGTTTATGATATCCAAAATAATATCGATGTCGGAGATACTTCAGCAATTATTTCCCTGACCACCGGTGATTTTGATGAAACTGGAAATTTCAGGGCTGATCTTATCATCCTCAATAATGTCATTACTGTATTAAACAGCCAATTGCCCGATGCGACTATTGAAATTACCGATGTAAGTCTGCAGTGCAATAGTACAGAAGTTGTTATAAGCTACACCGTCTTTAACACCAACAGTACAGATGTTCTGCCGGCTAACACGGCCATAGCTTTTTACATCGAAGGCGAATTGATCACCCAGGCGTTTACCTTAAACGACATCCCCATCGGTGGGTTTGAAGATGGAAGTATAACGGTTTCCTTGCCGATCACGGATGGATCATTGCTCAACTTAATTGCTGTGATCGACGATGACGGATCCGGTTTCGGAATGATCAATGAAACTAATGAAACCAATAATTCCGACCAGAGTACCATCGAGGTATTGGCTTCCGAACCTGTGATTACTTTGCCTGATTTGCTTAGTTGTGATTCGGGATTCAATACCGGGCGATTTGACCTTACCAATAGTCTTGAATTTATTCCTTCAGAATACAATATCGATCAATCCACATTTTATTTAAGCGAAGAGGACGCGCTTAGTCAGGTAAACCCAATTTTTAACGCGATGAATTTTATCAATAATCTGTCCCCGCAATCATTATTTGTGCGTATTGAACATGATCCTTGTGATCAACTTTTTAAATTCGATTTAATCGTTGAAAATTGTCCGCCGTTCATTCCTCAGGGCTTTTCTCCAAATGATGATGGTTTTAATGACTGGTTCAATATTCAAGGTCTTTATGACATTTTTGAAGACCACAAGCTATTGATTTATAATCGTTATGGAACTCTGATTTTCGAAGGGAATAACAATTTAAAATGGTACGGACGATCGAACAGCGGACTCAACGCATCGGGCAAACGCGTACCGGTTGGCACATACTTCTACGTGCTCCATCTCAATGACCCAAGTTATAAATCCATGACAGGATGGGTCTATTTGAACTATTAATTGTTAAAAAATAATGCATTTCATCGATTATTTTTGTTATTTCATCGATTTTTGAGCAATTTCACAGCTTGAAAGCCCAGTCTAATCCATTGCTCACAAAACAATGAACCTACAATTTGGTATTTCTGCTATGAAAAACAGCATGCCTTTTTATTTGGCTCTGCTGCTATTTTTATGCACACAGTTCTCAATCGGACAAAAAATTAGTGTCGACAACAACCTGTCGGCTCAAGATCTGATTGAACAATATTTGGTTCAGGGTTGTGTTGAAGTATCGAATATTAACTCTCCTATAAACGGGTCAGTAAACGGTTTTTCAAGTTTTGGTTACTTCGAACGGGATCTTTCAAACTTTCCTTTTGAAAACGGCATAATGCTTACTACCGGAAACGCGAATTCCGGAGGAAATACAACAAATGACAATATTTTAAATGACGGTGAATTAAACTGGGGTACCGATCCTGACCTTGAAACCGCACTCGGCATTTCAAACACCTACAATGCCACAACCATAGAATTCGACTTTACCTCGATATCTAACCTCATTCAATTTAATTATATACTGGCCTCTGAAGAGTATTTCGGGAATTTTCCCTGTGATTACTCTGACGGATTCGCCTTTTTAATCCGTCAATCAGGAACCTCAGATCCCTATACCAATATCGCTTTGATTCCCGGAACATCAATTCCGGTGAACACGAATACCATCCATGATGAGATCGTGGGATTCTGTCCGGCAGAAAATGATTCATTTTTTGATGGGTACAGCCTTGGAGATACAAATTATAACGGACGTACGGTGGTTTTATCGGCCTCGGCCAATATTATACCGAATGTTCAATATCATATCAAATTGATCATCGCCGATCAAACCGATGAAAACTACGACTCGGCTGTATTCATTCAAGGGAATAGTTTCAACCCAACCGTCGATCTCGGTAACGACATTACAACATGTGCCGAAAATTATACGATTGATGGGGATATTCAAAATCCCTTAGCCATATATGCCTGGTATAGAAATGGCCTGCTTCTGCCTGCCGAAACAAATCCTCAATTAATTGCCGATTCCTCGGGAAATTATGAGGTTGTAATTACCATCCCTCTTAGCAATGAAGACTGTATTATTCAGGATGACGTTTCTATTACTCTGAACTCGGAACAGGCCGCAGATACTCTTGCAGATTACGAACTCTGCGATGATATCAGCGGTGATGAGATTGAAACATTCGATCTCAGTACAAAAGATGCCGAGGCCTTATCGGTGGTTCCTCCAGCGAATTATGCCATTTCATATCATTACTCATTGAGCGATGCTCAAAACGATCTGAATCCCATTCTCGGACCGATCCAAAACAGTACCAATCCGCAAACCATAATCGTACGTATTGAAGATCTCGATAATGGATGCCTGGCGTTTACCAGTTTTAACCTGGTTGTGAATCCATTACCCATCATCAATAATCTGGGTGATATTCAACTATGCGATGATGAATTAGCAGACGGCTCAACCTTGATTGAGCTTACTGATTTTGACGATAATTTTACGTCGGGCAATCTGAACCTGATCGTGAGTTATCATTATACTCAAGCGGATGCTCAAACCGGAGACAATCCAATTCCATCTCCATATATGAACAGTCTTCCGAACGAAACCATATACGTACGTGTAACAAATACGATTACAGGCTGCATAAATACAACCTCTTTTACCCTTGAAATACTTGAAAATCCCGAATTCGACGCCCAGTCGTTGCCGGCACTCAACGCCTGCGAATCTGATGATGATGGCTTTGGATTCTTTGATCTTACTGAAGTTCTTCCCGATATCCTGGCCAGTTTAACCGATGTTACTGTGACCTTTCATCAGTTTCAACAAGATGCAGAAAACGGAACTAACGTTATTGCCAATGAAACAAATTATGAGAATGTAACAGCCGGGGTTCAAACGATATATATCCGAATAGAAAGTGATGTTACCGGATGCTTTACCGTAGTTCCATTGGAACTTCACGCCAATTTATTACAAACAGGGGTTAATACTGACGATATTCATGTTTGTGATGATGAATCTGGGGATGGAATTGAGACCTTTGATCTTCAGGACATCGCTGATATAATCGGGAATGATATTGAAAACCTGGTGGTTTCTTTTTATGAGACTGAAGATGATCTCAATAATCAGATCAATGAAATTGACCAAAGTATTCCCTATACCGTTAATTCAAGTCCGCATCTGCTATTTATACATTTAGCCTTGCCGACCTGTGAAATGGATGGTCAAATCACACTTGTTATAGATCCGCCCGTAGTTTTGAATGATCCGGAGACCATCGACTATTGCGATACTGATTCCGATGGTTTCACCGCCATAGATTTGGGAACTCTTGATGAAGTAATTACCTCAGGAACACCCGATCTCACTGTCTTTTACTATCTAAATGAAGCCGATGCCATTGCCGACCAAAATAGTCTGCCAGGATCTTATACAAATACGGCAAATCCAACTATTCTTTATGCGCGTGCTCAAAATGACTTGAGCGGTTGTTTCGATACCACACCAATTGAAATCAATGTGATACCGGCCCCAATGACAACTCAGCCGCAAGCACTGATAATTTGCGATAATGACCAGGATGGATTTTCAATGATCAATCTCAATGATTTTATTCCACAAATGGTCAGTGATACGACAGACCTTAACATTGTGTTTTTTACTGCCGAAGCCGATGCGATTGCAGATCTAAACTCAATAGTTGATCCAGTTAATTACAATGCTGAAACACAGCTCATATACAGCCGCATTGAAAGCGTGATCACCAGTTGCTATGCGCTGGTAGAAATCGAAATAATCGTTAATACACTACCCGAATTCATTCCGATATCGAATTTTCAGAATTGTGAGACCGATGGCAATCAGACCGCTGAATTCCTCTTTTCAGAAAAAGATGATGAAATCCTTAATGGCCAGACTGCGAAGGAGGTTTATTATTTCGAAACACAAGCTGACGCGATTAATCGCACCAATATCATTGATAAAAACACCCTTTATACCAATTTGTCGAGTCCACAGACGATTTTCGTCCGCGTTGAGAATATCACGGATAGTGACTGCTATGGGTTTTCTTCATTTGACCTCGAGGTTGGCTCTATTCCAATTTTTACACCTCCAACTAACTATATTGTTTGTGACGATATAAGTAATGATGGATTTGAAACCTTCGATTTAAACGATAAGATCATCGAGATCAACTCGGGGACACCGGAAACCCTTGAATTGAGTTTTCATACGTCATTTGATGACGCAGAAAATGCCGAAAACCAAATTGATCTGATTTACACCAACGTTGAAAATCCCCAACAGATTTATGTAAGGATAGAAAACGGTACCTATTGTCATGCCATTGCAGAATTCGGACTTAATGTCGTTCAGGTTCCAACGGTGAATCTTCCATCTGCAATAGAAAATTGTGATTCAGATTACGACGGTAGTACGACTTTCGATCTTACGGTTTCAGAATTCGAAATTTTAGATGTTCGGGATGATGATATAATAATCAGTTATTTCGAATCTGTTGATGATCTCGAACAAGATATTAACGCCATCACCTCACCGGGCTCATACCAAAATATTGAAAATCCCCAAACGGTTTATGTCAGGGTCTTAAATTCGGTGTCGGGTTGTTACGCTGTACTTCCGCTAGAATTACTCGTGAACCTCCCGCCATTGGTGAATGATTTGCCGCAGATTGAAATTTGTGAAAATGAAAATTTTGAATTTAACCTGGATTCTGCTACAGCAGTTCTTGTAAACAATCCGTCAGGGCTTGACATAAACTATTATACGACACAGCCTGACGCGGAAAATGAGACCAATGCTTTAGGAGTTGTATATAATTACAGTTCTATTAATGACGTTCTGTTCATTCGGGTAAATGATGCCGATACGGGTTGTTTCAGAATTAAAGAATTTAACCTTTTGGTAAATCCGAATCCAATAGCGAATACACCACCAGACCTTATCGATTGTGATGACGATTATGATTTCGAATTGGAATTCAACCTGGACCAGCAATCGCCTATTATTCTTGGGGCACAAAATGCGAATGATTATACGGTTTCCTATTATGAACTTGAATCAGACGCTAATACGGCCAGCAACGCGATCGATAATGATTATTTAGCCTATGACGGACAAACTATCTTTGCCCGTGTTGAAAACAACGACACAGGATGCTACGATCTTACCTCCTTCGGAATAACCGTAAATAGAAAACCGAATGTCGCTATTGAAGACAGGTGATTTGCCTGGATAATCTCCCATTGGTTGTAAGTGCAGATACCGGAATTGATACCGACAGTTATTCCTGGTCAACAGGCTCTTCGGAAACTGAGATCACCATTGAAAATATTGGCAGCTATTCGGTAACGGTAACCAGTATCGACGGCTGTATCACGATCTCCTCATTTTCGGTTATCGAATCGGAGCAGGCTACCATTGAAATTACCGAGACAGTTGATTTTTCAGACCCGAATAATATTACAATAACCATAAGTGGCATTGGAAATTACCTTTATATTCTCGATGATGGCGAGCCACAGGAGTCTAATGTTTTTGAGAACGTTTCCCTTGGTTATCATACTTTAACGGTTATAGACCTGAACGGATGTGCCTCGGTGACTACTGAGGTTTTGGTAATCGATGCGCCAAAGTTTATGACCCCGAACAGCGATGGTTATTTCGATACCTGGCATATTGTTGGAATAGAAACCTTACCCGGGACTACCATTAATATCTTTGACCGCTATGGAAAGCTTCTGGCATTTTTATCATCCTCATCCGAAGGGTGGGACGGCAAGTATAATGGCCAGATGATGCCAGCCAATGACTATTGGTACGTGGCCGACGTCGTTCAGGGAAATCAGCGCTTCCAGATAAAGGGGCATTTCGCATTAAGACGCTAAATTATTGTGTAATTTTGCAAAATGCAGTTCAAAATTGAATCCGAATTTAGTCCGACGGGAGATCAACCGGAAGCCATAAAAGAGTTGGTTAGCGGCATTCTTTCCGAAGAAAAGTATCAAACCCTTTTAGGGGTAACCGGGTCTGGTAAAACCTTTACCGTAGCAAATGTCATCGAAGAAGTGCAGAGGCCCACTCTTGTTTTGGCGCATAACAAAACCTTAGCGGCTCAGCTCTATTCAGAGTTCAAACAGTTTTTCCCAAATAATGCGGTAGAGTATTTTGTCTCCTACTACGATTACTATCAACCCGAAGCTTATTTACCCGTTAGCGGGACCTATATTGAAAAAGATTTATCGATAAATGAAGAGATCGAAAAACTGCGTTTAAGCACAACTTCATCACTTTTATCCGGACGGCGTGATGTTCTGGTGGTTGCGTCGGTTTCCTGCCTTTATGGAATCGGAAACCCGGTTGAATTTCAAAAAAATGTGATCACCCTTGAAAGGGAACAGGTCATTTCGCGAACAAAGTTGCTTCACCGGCTGGTTCAAAGCTTATATTCCCGGACCGAGGCCGAATTTAAACATGGCAATTTCAGGATCAAAGGTGATACCGTTGATGTTTTCCCAAGCTATGCTGACAATGCTTATCGAATTCATTTTTTCGGTGATGAAATTGAAGAGATCGAGGCGTTTGATATCCATACCAATGCCGTTATCGAAAAATTTGACAGACTTAATATATACCCGGCTAATATTTTCGTGACCTCTCCGGATATCTTGCAGAATGCCATATATCAGATTCAGGAAGACCTTGTAAAACAATATGATTATTTCAAAGAGATAGGAAAACACCTTGAAGCAAAGCGCTTAAAGGAACGCACCGAATTCGACCTTGAGATGATCCGTGAATTGGGATATTGCTCAGGGATCGAGAATTATTCTCGTTACCTGGACGGCCGTGAACCCGGGACCCGACCCTTTTGTTTACTGGATTATTTCCCTGATGATTATTTGATGGTTGTTGATGAAAGCCACGTCACCATTTCACAGGTTCATGCTATGTACGGCGGTGATCGAAGTCGTAAAGAAAACCTGGTTGAATATGGTTTCAGATTACCAGCTGCCATGGATAACAGGCCATTAAAATTTGAAGAATTTGAAGCTTTACAAAACCTGGTCATCTATGCTAGCGCGACACCGGCTGACTATGAATTGCAGAAAACCGGAGGCGTATATGTAGAGCAAGTCATACGTCCGACCGGGCTCCTGGATCCGGAAATTGAAGTCAAACCAAGCCTGAATCAGATCGATGATTTGATTGAAGAAATTCAGCAACGTGTTGAAAAAGATGAAAGAACCCTGGTTACCACACTGACTAAACGAATGGCGGAAGAACTGACCAAATATCTTACGCGTATCCAGGTGCGTTGTCGTTATATTCACAGTGACGTTGATACTTTGGAGCGCGTTGAAATAATGCAGGACTTGAGAAAGGGCTTATTTGATGTCCTCGTAGGGGTGAACCTGTTAAGAGAAGGGCTTGACCTGCCTGAAGTGTCTCTTGTTGCCATTTTAGATGCCGACAAAGAAGGATTTTTACGATCGGCAAGGTCTTTGACTCAAACAGTGGGACGGGCTGCACGTCATTTAAATGGAAAGGCCATCATGTACGCCGATAAAGTGACACGGAGTATGCAAACGACTATTGATGAGACCGATTACAGGCGAAAAAAACAAATGGCCTACAATGAAGCCAATGATATCATACCACAGGCATTGAACAAAAGCCTTGATAATGCATTGTCAAGAAATTCGGTAAGCACCTACTATTATGAACAAGAGGCCCTAAAAGCGGCCGAAGAAGAAAGCAAATATCTGACTAAACCGGAGCTTGAACAAAAAATTCGTTGGAAACGAAAGCAAATGGAAGAAGCTGCGAAGGCGCTGGATTTTATGGCAGCGGCGCATTTGAGAGATGAAATAAAGGCCTACCAATCGAAATTAGAAGACCTAAAAGTTTAATTGTATTGTATCTTGAAAATCTCGATTAAAAAGTCAGGTGGAATAATTTTATTTGGAAAGCTTTCCATAAGTTCCAACACCTTGTTTATCGATTCATGACTCAGCCCCATACGCAAGCCGAAGTTGTGAAGCCGAATAAGTTCTCTCTCAGAATATCTTGAATTCATATTCATCAGCAGCACTAGCCGATGAAATTGAACGATACGTTCACTATATGATTTTAGATTGACATGGGTGGCAGGATTTTCTAGTAGGTATTCAAAATCTTCCCTGGTAATGTCTAGTTGTCTTGCTACGCCTAAAAGAAAATTGTATTCAATTTCCTTTAAACTCTTGTCCTTTCGCGCGAACGCGATCATCTCGGATAGCAAGCTTAGTTTCTCTGCCCGATTTATCATTATTCAAGGGATTAATTAATAACATTTTAAAATTATTAATATTCAAACAATAATAATCCCCTATTATACGTCACTGGTCGAAAAAAAAAGCGTTTTTCATCGGGATTTTTAAGGCTTAGAACTATTTTTTCATTTATAAACCTGATTTACAGTTAGTTGAAAAATATACCGAATTCTCCAAGTTTTCGAGGCATTTCGCCATGGTTCAAAAAAAACGTCTGATCTCAAGTAAATAAAAAACATAGGTTTTTGAACACCTCTCCTCCCCGGTTAAGTTATCGGATTAAACTGTGAAAACCATTTCCGAATTATGCAATTATAATGGGTGTTGTTTTCGAAAAATAAATTTTCATAGGGGTTTTTTTAGAATTCGATAAAAATACAACTTAGAGTTTCAAATACTAGCCATTAAACCTAATTTGCGTTAGACCAAATCAAAATTATTGATCGATGAAACCTTTAGTAAAAACCATGAATTCCGTTTTAACAGAAAAAGAAATTCGGGATTTAAATCATAATTATATTAAGCTTGAACCTATTAAGCGTATCGAACAATTGTATACTGACTTTAACATAGATGAGATTATGTTAACCAGTTCATTCGCCGCTACCTCTGCCCTTTTTTTAAAACTTGTTTCTGAAGTTTGTCCACAGCAAACCGTTTATTTTATAGACACAGGATACCATTTTAAAGAGACGATAAATTATGTTACCGAATTAAGCCGATTATATAATTTAAACGTAAAATCGGTTAAGGCTCTAAAAGAGGAGCATAAATTTACTTCGACGGATAAAACATGGAAAAAGAACCCCGATTACTGCTGCCATATAAATAAAGTAAAGCCTCTTGATCTCATCAAGAAAAATTATAGCGTATGGATGTCCGGATTGATGAAATGGCAAAGTGACCATCGGGATACCTTGAATATTTTTGAAACACGCGGTGAAATTTTAAAATTTTATCCCTTGCTCGATATTACCAAAAATGAGCGCGATGCTATAATTGCCAAACAGAAATTGCCCTTCCATCCTTTGGTCGCAAAGGGATATCATTCCATAGGCTGTTCACATTGCACCGTTCCGGGCGAAGACAGATCCGGAAGATGGAACAACAATCCAAAAACAGAATGCGGGTTGCATCTATAAAAAAACTCCCAGGAATCCTGGGAGTTTAAGACTAATTCAAAATGATTGTTTAGAACAATTCGGCCTCTATTTTGACCGGCACTATAAATGTGCGCTCTTTGTTTTTCAAGGCTTTCGGAAGCGCATGATAGTTCAAGCGCCCTTTGATAAAGCCTTCAATGATCTTGTCATCCGAGTCCACAGATAAAACAACGAGTTCGTTGTTTTTATTAATGGTAATGGTCACATTAGCATACATGTCGTGATCGACTAGAAATGTTGGATTCTGAAGTAATTTCCCAACTTCCTGGGTTACAACGGCTGCTTCCGCTTTTTTGGTTGTGGCCTCGTCTGGATTCGTGCTGGCTGAAAGCACACTACTAACTGCAATCACTGCAACTAGCAAAAATGATTTGATTGTTTTCATAATTGTTCGATTTAAATTGATTGACATAATAAAGGACGACAATAAACCTACAACTGTTACACAAGAAGATGTGAATTAACTATTGTTTAACGTTAATTAATACTGCGTTAACACCATGATAATCAAGGAATAAAAAAAGCAGCCCTTTGGACTGCTCATATTTTTTATTTGAACGATACTTATGAGACTACAGCCTGAACCTTATCGGCCGCTTCCTGAAATTCAACGGCACTTTGAACATCCAACCCTGAATTATCAATAAGTTCTTTGGCGATATCGGCATTGGTGCCCTGAAGTCTTACAATAATCGGTACATTGATTGAATCGCCCATGTTCTTATACGCATCAACGATTCCCTGGGCCACCCGATCACAACGTACAATTCCTCCAAAAATGTTGACCAATATTGCCTTTACATTTGGATCCTTTAATATTATTCGGAAGGCCGCCTCTACCCTTGCCGCATCGGCTGTTCCCCCTACATCAAGGAAATTTGCCGGTTCACCGCCTGCCTGCTTGATCAGATCCATCGTAGCCATTGCAAGACCGGCTCCGTTGACCATGCAGCCAACATTGCCATCAAGATCAACATAATTTAAACCAACTTCTTTCGCTTCAACTTCAAAAGGATTCTCTTCGCGAATATCTCGCATTTCGACATAATCTTTATGTCGGAATAAAGCGTTGTCATCGATGGTCACCTTTGAATCAACCGCCAAAATCTTATTATCACTGGTTTTTAAAACCGGATTGATCTCAAACAAGGTTGCGTCTGATTTAGCATAAGCCGTATATAAGGACATTACAAATCGAACCATCTCCTTGAACGCCTGGCCCGAGAGCCCGAGATTAAAAGCCACACGACGCGCTTGAAATGGCAATAGACCAAGCACAGGATCAACTAATTCGGTAAAGATCAGCTGCGGTGTTTCCTCAGCCACGGTTTCAATGTCCATGCCGCCTTCAGTCGAATACATGATCATATTCTTACCCTCCTCACGATTCAATAAGACCGACATATAATATTCATCCGGTTCACTTTCACCTGGATAATAGACATCCTCGGCAATTAAAACCTGGTGAACCTTCTTTCCTTCGGCAGATGTTTGCGGTGTGATAAGGTTCATCCCGATAATCTGACTCGCTATCTCCTCTACCTCTTTTAGGCTTTTGGCCAATTTAACTCCACCTCCTTTTCCACGTCCACCAGCATGGACCTGTGCTTTAATAACATACCAACTCGTGCCGGTTTCTTCCGTTAATTGCCTGGCTGCAGCAACAGCTTCCTGAGGGCTCTGGGCAACCTGGCCACGCTGAATACGTACGCCAAAACTGCTTAAAATGTCTTTTCCCTGATATTCGTGTAGATTCATTATTTGTCTGTGATTTATTGCACTGCAAATGTAATCAACCTCAGGCGTTAAACCAATATTATTTCAATTCCATAATATAAACACATTAACAAAATTCTTCATAGCTTTAACCCCTTAATACGTAGTCAAACTGAGCCGTGCTATGAAAGCAAAAAATCTATTAAATATTGCCGAAAAATATGGGTGCCCTGTTTACGTCTATGATGCTCACAAAATAGAATCACAATACCAACGCCTGACCTCAGCTTTTAAAGAAGTGAGTTCTCTTCGTATTAATTATGCTGTAAAGGCCTTATCAAATATATCGATATTAAAATTCCTCAAAGGATTAGGTTCAGGATTGGATACGGTTTCCATTCAAGAAGTTGAATTGGGTCTTATGGCAGGATTTGAACCTTCTTCGATCATATACACCCCAAATGGTGTGTCGTTTCAGGAAATCGAAGAGGTTGCGGAAAAAGGCGTGCAGATCAATATAGATAATTTGGATATACTCGAACAATTTGGGACAAAACATCCCCAAATACCTGTATGTATTCGAATCAATCCCCACGTTATGGCCGGTGGAAATACCAACATTTCAGTTGGCCATATCGATAGTAAGTTTGGCATCTCCATTCATCAGATTCCACACATTCTACGAATTGTTAGCAATACAGGAATGCGTATTAACGGGATTCATATGCATACCGGTAGTGATATTCTCGATATCGGTGTTTTTCTTTATGCCAGTAATATTTTATTTGACACAGCTTCTCAATTCGAGGATCTGGAATTTATCGATTTCGGGTCAGGATTTAAAGTCCCTTATCGCGACGGTGACATAGAGACCAACATCGAAGAATTTGGTGAACGCCTAACACAACGTTTTAAAGAGTTTTGTAAATCATATGGAAGACCCATTACTTTAGCCTTTGAACCAGGAAAATTTCTTGTGAGTGAAGCTGGCTATTTTCTTACCAAGGTCAATGCGATCAAACAAACCACATCGACAGTATTCGCACAGGTGGATTCAGGCTTTAATCATTTTATAAGGCCAATGTTATATGGTTCGCAACACCAGATCATTAATCTGTCAAATCCAAATGGACGGGAGCGTTTCTATTCGGTAGTGGGCTATATCTGTGAGACTGATACCTTCGCGAATAACCGTAGGATTCCTGAGATCAATGCAGGTGATATTCTGGCATTCAGAAATGCAGGGGCCTACTGTTTTAATATGGCGAGTAACTATAATTCTAGGTTCCGGCCCATGGAATTATTATGGTACAACGATGAGGCTCATATCATCAGGCGCGGTGAAACACTTGACGATTTAGTGCGTAACCAGGTGATATTAGATTTTAATTGATATAAGTGGCCTGATTCCATCAATCTTGCCGGATTTTTTATCTTTACAGGAAACTTTTCCAGCCGGTGCGAGCTTTAGCTATTCTTATCCTTCTTTTTACGGTTTCCTGTGCGGAAGATTCGAATTTTGATCCGTTGCAGGCCGCCCTTGACTCGGAATCAAAACTGATCAGGCAAGTTATCGATAGTGTCGATCAGTATGAGGTTCAAATCCAACTAACCACGATAGACCGACAAGCCGACACTATAGTTTTTACTGATTTTGAATATCAACTTGATGACTCGACCTATTTTTACCCGGCGAGTACCGTTAAATTCCCTGTCAGCATTCTTACTCTTGAACAAATTCAAAAGGATGAATTGCTAAACCTGGACACGCCTTTTTTTGTTGAAGGTGATTCAATGTTCACCACTCTTCGTCATGACATTCGTGATATTTTCGCTGTAAGCAGCAACCATACATTCAATCGTTTGTTCGATTACCTCGGAAAGGACAAAATAAACCAGCGATTGACTGAATTAGGTATTAGTCCCGTTCGGATATCACATCGGTTATCGACCTCTGATGCATATAATCTTACAACACGGCCTTTAATCATTAAGCAGAGTGATTCTTCCCTATTCACCACTGAATCCATTATTAATACTCCAATAACTCCCCTGGAATTGAAACGGATTAAAAAAGGGATTGGGCATTACCTTGATGGCGAATTGATCGAAGAACCTATGGATTTTTCTGAACGTAATTATCTTCCAGTAGCAACTTTGCATCAAACGATAAAGCGGGTTTTCTTTCCTGAATCCTTTCCAGCTTCCCAGCGGTTTGCTATTAACGAGAACCATCGTGATTTCCTTGTTAAAAGCATGGCATTATACCCGAAAACTCTGAATTATGATCCTTCAGAATTCTATGACAGTTATGGCAAATTCTTTATTTATGGAGATCTAAAGGACCCACTCCCCGATCACATTAAAATATATAACAAGGTTGGCTATGCCTATGGGTATCTTACCGATTGCGCCTATATTGTCGATTCAAAAAATTCTGTGGAGTACATGATTACTGCGACGATTCACGTGAACCGCGATGGAATCTTCAACGATGATCAATATGAATATGACGAGATCGGAATTCCTTTTTTGGCTCAACTCGGTCGGGAGATTCATAATTATCTAATTCTGAATAATAATCCATAAACGACGACCAGGGTAATAACAATTCTCAAAAACTAAAAAAAATATTAGGGCTCAGAGACTGATCCTGTTCAATATCACTTGTGTCATTGGGTTATCATCACTTATGCAAGCCGCTCAGTCTGACTGGTCGAGTTTTCCGCTTTGGATTTTGGTAGAAGCTTTTTTCCTGATTCCAATCGGACTGGAAGGACGTCTATTCGACTCTCTATGATATGACTGTGATCTTATCCTTCATTCCATTTCTATAGCTGTTCGGGGCATTTTTATTTCATAAAATCAGAAATGCAAGTGAAGGAAACGGCATCAATTTGTTCATGAAGCGTAAAATTCTTGTGTAGATTTGTGCATGTTTAGGATTTAGCGTAATTTTTCTCTCATAATTCTAGCCTTTATGCCATCAGCAGCCATCACAAATAAGCCTGTGTTCTATTTAAAGGTTATTGGTGGCACATTCCTGTTTATCATTATTGGCCTCATTTATTATTATAAAGTCTTGCGAAATGAGTAAAGTGTTCAACATCAGTTCAGATATAAAAAATGCCGAAACGCTTCCTGCTGAATTTTACAGAAGCCAGGATGTATTCGAAGCCATCAAGGAAAAGGTTTTCTTAAGAACCTGGCAATATGTTGGCGACGAAAACCTTGTGCAATTGACCGAATCTGTTCATCCTTTCATTCTGCTGAATAATTATCTTACAGAACCCCTGGTCCTGACACGAGATAAGGAAGATAATATTCGCTGTTTTAGCAATGTCTGTACTCACCGCGGTAATATTGTCGTGAATAATCCTGGTAAAGCAAGACAGTTGGTCTGTATGTATCATGGAAGGCGTTTCGGACTTAATGGTGCATTCAAGTCGATGCCCGAATTTGAGAAAGCCGAGAACTTCCCACGTCCCTGTGACGATCTTCACGAATTTGTGCTGAGAGCCCTTGGACCATTTTTGTTTACAGGCTTGAATCCTGCCTTCGACTTTGATGAAGTATTAAGCATTATGACAGAGCGGATAGGGTTTCTGCCATTACATGAATTCAAATTTGAGCCGACGACCAGCAGGGATTATCTCGTAAATTGCCACTGGGCCTTGTACTGTGATAATTACCTTGAAGGTTTTCATATCCCTTTTGTTCATCAGGATCTCAATGAAGTTCTTGATTATGGTAGCTATACTACCGAGATTTATGAACATGCCAATCTACAGATAGGTTATGCCAATGATGGCACTGAGATCTTTGATCTGCCGGAATATCATAAGGACTACGGGAAGTCTGTTGGCGCCTATTATTATTGGGTTTTCCCGAATATGATGTTTAATTTTTATCCCTGGGGACTGTCTATAAATGTGGTTAAACCAATAAGTTTAAATAAAACAAGGGTCTCCTTTATTACCTACGTTTACGACGAAAATAAATTCGCGGATGGCGCAGCTGCCATGATCGATAAAGTTGAACGTGAAGATGAATTCGTTGTTGAAGGGGTTCATAAAGGTGTTCAATCAAGATTTTATAATACCGGACGCTTTTCACCGACTCGGGAGAAAGGTGTTCATCATTTTCACGGATTGCTGGCCAAATACCTGTCGAAGTCCTGATTCTAACCTCAAAATCAAAAGTGAATAGAACGCATATACTGCTGTTATCTATTAATTTAATTTTATTATGAAAGTATTTTATCTCTTCATGGCTTGTCTTTTTTTAAGTCAAAATCCAGTCATTGCTCAAAAGCGAAAAACAAAAAAAGCCGGACCAACAATCGTTCTCAACGATAGCAATTATAATGGTCTTAAATGGCGGAATATCGGTCCGTTTCGCGGTGGCCGAAGCGTTGCCTCAACCGGGGTTATCGGTCAACCCCATACCTATTATATGGGTTCGACGGGTGGAGGTGTCTGGAAGACAACCGACGATGGCATCACCTGGAAAAATATCTCAGATGGGTTTTTTAAAACCGGAACGGTAGGAGCCATCGCAGTTTCTGAGAGCAATACAAATATCGTTTATGTCGGTATGGGTGAACATGCTGCCCGGGGCGTCATGACCTCAATGGGCGACGGCATGTACAAATCGACCGATGCAGGAAAAACCTGGTCACATATCGGTCTCGACCAGTCCAGGCATATTAGTGATGTGGTCATCCACCCAACCAATCCAGACCTTGTTTTTGTGTCAGCGCAGGGCGCCCAGTATGGCCCATCTAACGAGCGCGGAGTTTATCGATCAAAGGATGGTGGTGAGAATTGGGAAAAAATATTATCTGTGAATGACCGTACCGGTGCCTCTTCACTTTCCATGGATATGAATAATCCCCTGATCCTTTATGCCGCAATGTGGCAACATAGCCGTTATCCATGGACCATGGAATCGGGAGGTGAGAATTCCGGTTTGTACAAATCGACAGATGGAGGAAATAACTGGGCCAAAATGAAAGATGGTTTGCCTGAAGCATTCGGAAAGTCGGGTATTTCGGTGTCACGAGCAAACTCAGAACGCGTTTTTGCGGTTATCGAGGCTGAAGGTAAAAAAGGAGGTGTATATCGCTCGGATAATGCCGGAAAGACCTGGAGACAAGTCAATTCAAATCGGGTCACCATCGCACGCTCCTGGTATTATATGGAGATCTTCGCCGACCCACAGGATGAAAATGTAGTTTATGTGTTGAATGCACCAGTATTGAAATCCATTGACGGTGGACGTAGTTTTCAGAATATTCCAGTTCCGCATGGCGACAACCATCACCTGTGGATAAACCCTCATGACAACAAAATCATGGTTAATTCTAATGACGGCGGTGCGAACATCTCACATAATGGAGGGAAAAGCTGGAGCACCCAGCAAAATCAACCAACAGCACAATTTTACCGGGTTATAACCGATAATTTAGTGCCTTATAATGTTTATGGCGGACAACAGGACAATTCGGCTATCGCTATTGCCAGCCGAACAAACGATTTTGGTATCGATTGGAAGGATTGGTATTCGGTGGCAGGATGTGAGAGTGCATTTCTGGCCTTTGATCCCGACCATCCGGAACATGTATATGGCGGATGTTATCAGGGTATTATTGAAAGATGGGTCGCCAAATCTCGAGAAAGTAAACCCATAAAAGAATATCCCGAACTCGGTTTAAGCATTCAACCCAAAGACTTTAAATACAGGTACAATTGGAATGCGCCGATAATAAGTTCCCCTCATGATCGAAATACGATTTATCATGCCGGGAATGTCGTGTTTAAAACAGTTGATGGCGGACACAGCTGGACACCCATAAGTGGTGATTTAACCAAAAATGAGAAAGAAAAACAAGGTCCTGGTGGTGGCCCTTATACCAATGAAGCGGCAGGTGGTGAAAATTATAATACCATAATGTCACTTGTGGAATCTGCACATGAAGAAGGCGTATTATATGCCGGTACAGATGACGGTCTTTTGCATATCACCAAGGATGGCGGCACGAACTGGACCAATATTACCCCTTCAGGAATTAAGGACGGGATCATCAATAGCATTGAAGTTTCACCACACGATCCTGGGACAGTTTACATAACTGTAATGCGATATAAATATCAGGATTTGAAACCTTATATATTTAAATCATCCGATTATGGAACATCATGGGATAAACGTGTAAACGGGATCGATGACCCGCATACTTTTGCCCGTGTGGTTCGCGAAGATCATAAACGCAAAGGTCTGCTTTACGCAGCGACAGAAACAGGGTTATATGTGTCTTTAGATGATGGTATAAACTGGCAGCAGCTTCAATTAAATTTACCCGTTGTCGCAATCAATGATCTTTATATACAGGATAATGATCTGGTTGCTGCCACTGCTGGTCGATCGTTCTGGATCCTTGACGACCTGGCACCGATTCAAAACAGTCATTCCGAACATAAGGAACTGACAATTTTCAAACCGAAAGACACCTACAGAATTTTTGGCAATGCCCCCAATCAACCCATCCCCGGGTTGGGTCAAAATCCAAAACGCGGTGTTACTTTCGATTATTATTTAACTGAAAAAGTTGATTCACTGGAATTAAAGCTAGAGGTCATATCAAAGGGTCAGGTGATCCGATCCATTTCGAGCAAAGCTCAAAAAGATTTTAAATCTTGGGCGGGCGGACCGCCAAGACCAGCGCAGCTTCCATCAAAAAAAGGATACAATCGATTTACCTGGGATTTTAATCGCGACGCGTTACCATCTATAGAAAATGTTTTTGTTTTTGGAAATTATGCAGGATCAAGTGTGGCTCCCGGGAATTATACTCTTCGTTTAAGCCTTGTCGATAAATCGGTTGAAACAGAGGTTACCATTTTACAGAATCCAAAAGTGCAAGCAACGAAGACCGATTTTGAAGAACAACAGGCCATGCTGCTGCGTATTGAAAATACAATCAGGGAGATGCATGAATCTGTAAATAGTATGCGTTCGGCCAAGGGGCAACTGCAGGCATACGCGAAATTATTAAAGGACAAAAACGATGCTTCAAACCTGGTCGAAACGGGAAAGAAGCTAATCAAACGTATTGACGAATGGGAGCGAAACCTGATCCAACCTGATCAAAAAACGTTTCAGGATGTGATTAATTTCAACAACAAGCTCAATGCCCAGCTCATGCATTTAAAAGGATTTGTCGATGCACCTGAACCTAAGGTAACCGAGGGCGCCAAGCAACGGCTCAACGATT
This sequence comes from Flavobacteriaceae bacterium, assembly GCA_013003555.1. Taxonomy (GTDB): domain Bacteria; phylum Bacteroidota; class Bacteroidia; order Flavobacteriales; family Flavobacteriaceae; genus SHLJ01. Next base: position 43,081 of record JABDIV010000056.1, on the reverse strand, counting down.
TAATGAATCAATGGCAAGGATTTAGACAGGAGCGCGATGCAATTGTAAATACCGAGATGAAAGCCTATAACACGTTGTATAAACAATTGGATCTCCCGGCAATAATATTGAAAGATTAAATAAACAACATGATTCTGTTTTGCTCACATTGAAGCAATATGATATACCAACCGATGAAAAAACGAAACTCGAGGTACACCTGGGATGCAGTAATGGATGGACCTTCTGGTTAACCAATCTCAAGGCCATGTTAGAGCATGGCATTGTTTTGAATGAAACTGAAATTGACCTGTGTGATAATAAGCTTGCAGGGTGGGAGTTTGTGAATATTTAAGAGGGATGATTCAATATTTTAGGAAAATTAGAAGAAATCTTATGGGAGAAGGGCATACTAAAAAATATTTTAAATACGCCATCGGTGAGATTGTTCTGGTCGTTATCGGGATTTTAATTGCCCTGTCAATAAATAATTGGAATCAAAACAGAAAAAGCCAGGCTTTCGAATCCGATATGCTCTCCCAAATTCACACCAATCTGGAAATAGACAAGTTAAATTTATCCCAGTTTGCCAGAAACGGTCGGAATGCCATACAATCGTCAAAAAAAATTCTTGCCACAGAAATCACCAAGGTCAATGGTGATAGTTTAAAATTCTGGTTGGGTGATATTGTACAATTCGATCGGTTTCAACCCCTGACCAATGCTTATGAAGTTCTTAAATCAAAGGGACTTGATGAGGTTTCCAACAAAGAATTACGGCTTCTTCTAGGATCTTACTATGAAGGTAAATCCATGCATATTAAAAAGTCAATGGAAGATATTGAACGAACCTTTAACGTAGACTGGTTACCAATGCTAAAAAAACATATTGTGGAAATGAAATTCCAGGAATATTTGGTTCTGGATAATTTTCAATTATTTAATGAACGTGGAGAGAATCGAAACTTGCTGATCATAAATATCGACAATTACGGTGGAATGGTTGATCATATCGAACAAGGCATTGTATTGATTGATGGGATACAGACTATTATTAATTCAGAGCTAAACTTAAATGAGTAAGGTGAATTAAACCAAGATAAATGGACGGAATTGACATCGTACTAGTAATTGCAATTATTCTTTTCGCCCGTCTCGGCGTTCGATTGGTTACTCGCTACATACAAATGAAAAAAGAAAGTAATTCAGATAATGAAGATATTCAGGACAATTCGAGAATAAATGATAACCACGAAAAAAATATCTAATCATCTAATTACCTGACTTATTGAAATGCGCATAAAAATCCTAAACTAAAAAGAATTTCATATAAATTCAACAAAATTGAACAACTATCAAAATTTATAAGTTTGTAATTTTTTGAAGGATGTACGCAATTTTACAAATGTTATTTTTTGATTAAATTTTTAAATGAAAGGATTATTGAATGATAAAAGATTATCTTTGTACTTTAATTTTATTATTTATTATTTATTTTGAAACAAGGTACAGTAAAGTTCTTCAATGACTCCAAAGGATATGGATTCATTACTGAAGACGATTCAGGTGCAGAGTATTTCGTTCACATTTCAGGCTTAGCCGAAGAAATTAAACAAGGAGATGCTGTTGAATTTGAATTAAAAGAAGGTAAAAAAGGTATGAACGCGGTAAACGTGAAGGTTGTATAACAACAAAAGTATTTTTATTACTAAAACCTGTCAGAAATGACAGGTTTTTTTATATTCAAAATTGAAATATTATCAAATGACGTCAAATTTTATCCATCTTACACCGGTTATGCCATCTGCCGATATCGCGCGGGATGTCAAATGGTATAATGATTACCTCGGATTTGAGCAAAGATTCAGTCAGAATGGTTATTCGGTGCTGTATCGGGACGGGCAATGGATTCATTTACAATGGCATGCCGATACTGTTGAAGACCCATTACTCGGCGGTTCAGTATTAAAGATATTTGTAATAGACATTCAACGCATTTTCGACGAAATGGTTGAACGTAGATCGATTAAACCTGATCGTTTACGAAAAAATACATCTTGGGGTACTCATGAATTTGGTTTATACGACCTGAATAAGAATGCGATTTTCTTTGTTCAAGATATTGATTGATTATTCCTTGCCGTCGACGTAATCCTGTAAATATGAAAATCGCGGTGTGAGTTTACCCTTCTCAGTCATTTTAGCGCGCTTCAAAATACCGTCAGCATCATCGTTAAAAAAGGCCGGCATGACATATTTCAAGAACATAAATCCAAAACCTCTACTGGCATTATCAGGCACTTCACAAGGCAAATTATCTACCGCCATAACAGCAATTGCTCCATTTTCCATAAATCCGACCTCTGTTTCCTGAACCGGATCATAACCATAAATCGGATCTTCTATGGTTGATGATCGAATGGTGCAGGCTACAGGTCCATCAACATCACAACTGATATCAGCAACAACTGAAATATTAAAGTCCTTGGATTTGGCATCGTTTCGTGTAATTAAATAAGGAGCGCCTTCACCATAAAAATGTCCCGCTATATAAAGATCACTCACCTTGGAATAACGATTAAAAGTCGAATTGTAATCCTCCGGATGATCAAAGAAATCAAACATATCTCTTAGCTCACCGTCCAGCCGCTTATTATAATCCAAAACATCGATGTTAACATATACAGCCTCTTCAAATGTTTTATTCAAATAGTCTTCGACGCCGACTTCCAAAATTCCCATTTCATCAAGTATTTCCTTGGCTCCACTGCCTACCCTGCCTTTTCCGGTTAATACAATTTTTATCGGCGGCAAATCGATGTCTTTCAGAACTTCGATCAAACGGTCTTTCTTCTCAAGTTCAACAGCTTTAGGAATCTCAAATAATTTATGTTTTAACCCATATGCCCTTATCCCGTTATAGGCACCCGCTATTCCCGCGTAATAACCAAAACCGATAAGTCTGAAACCTTTTTCATTTACAATGGTTTCATGATCGTAAAGATCGATGTTCTTTTCAAGAATTGCTTTTAAAAGCTTCCGGTTGTAATCCTGTTTTTTGATTGTATGCGAGAAAAAGAAATAGGACTTACCAGGGATCAAGTCTTCAACGGGTACTTCCTTTACACCGAGCAGTATGTCGGCTTCAGAAACATCATCGGTTACTCGAATTCCAAGTTTTTCGTAATAGGAATCCGGAAAAACACGATGTTCTGATGATTCAACAATTACCTCGGTTCCGGGATGATCGCTCATGACCTTTTGACAGGCCTCGGGAGACAAGACAACACGGCGATCAGGCGGGTTTTTACGCTCGGCGATTAAGGCAAATTTGATACTCATAGGTTGGTATGGATTTTGCTCAAAAATACTTGGAATTGGCGGGTTGCACAAGTTTTTTAGTTAACTTCGCTATCCCTTTTTACCGGAAGGTTGAGGTTCATTGAAATTATGGGGTCGACTGGTTTTGACAGCGAGTCGTATTGAATAGTAAGCATGTCGCGTCATGATATTGACACGCGTTAAAGGCGATATCAAAATTTAAACGGCGAGAATAACTACGCTTTAGCTGCTTAATAATCTGAATTATAGTAAGATTAAAGCCTAGTCCTGCAAGGCAGGAAAGCTAAATGTCTCTTGAAAGCCCTGGTATACGGCGTTCTGATTAGAGGCATCGTAAATGTAAACCTAGGAACAACGGGGCTTCTCTTTTGTTCCGAAAATTAAGAAGCTAAGTCATGTGTATGCTGTTTACAGTGAGCACACGATCGAAAACCAATTGTAAACTAAACATGTAGAAATCTATTTAGTAGCTTGTTTGGACGAGGGTTCGAATCCCTCCGGCTCCACGATCAAATACATCTTTAAAAAAAGGATAAGAATAGGAAAATCTGCCAAGCTTGCTTGAGCAGATTTTTTTGTTCTTAGACAAATGTACCGCAGGGACAGAAAGATGTATTTGCAGGACTGGAGCTTCAGGGATCACGTTAGTAATCCCTCGTTCCGCCGGAAGGATTCTCACGCAGCCACATCATCTCGCACATTCGCTTCAAAGGTCCACAGGACCTTTTCACGCAGCCGCATCATCTCGCACACTCGCTTCAAAGGTCCACAGGACCTTTTCACTCGGTCGCCCGACGGCTTTCGATAAAACTAAACAGATTATGATCTATTAGAATTTCTTAATTGAGAAATAAAACGTAGAACCCTTTGCTTCAATACTTTTAACCCAGATCTCACCTTGATTCAAACGAACCAATTTTTTAACAATGGAGAGACCTATTCCAGATGATTCAGTTTTAGCATTGAGGGATTGAAAGATCTCAAATATTTTACCCTGATATTGTTTTGGGATTCCGATGCCATTATCTTTTACAGAAAAAATGTAACAATCCTCGGTTTCCTTCCAGTCTAAAACGATCTGACCCTCAACTTTGTCATTGTACTTAATCGCATTGCTTAGCAGGTTTTGATAGATTTGAACGAAATGGGTCCTAACACCCATAACCACAGGAAGAGTTTTTTGCTTTTGAATTTCGATGTGGTCAGGAACAATCAAGGCCATTTTTATATCATCGATTATATCATTCAGATCGATCGTTTCTTTCACCATGTCTTCATAACCGATCTTTGAATAATTCAATGTTCCATCGATCAGATTTTCCATTTGAAAAAGTGTATCATCTATCATTTTAAAATTCTGAAGCGTACTATTATTTAAATTTCCGTGGTTGTCTTCTTTAATCCATGAAACAAGTGCATTAATTGACCGAAGCGGGGATTTCAAATCATGTGATATAACATGTATATATTCCTCCAATTGCTTCTGGTAATTGGATATTTCTTCGAAATGTCTTGTCTGCATGAGCTTCGTTGCTGCAATAGTGGCAATGGTCAGCAGACTGTTAAAATGATTTTTCTTAAAACTAATAGAATTATCATGTCGCAATGCGATTACCCCAACCAGGGAATTCTGATATAGTAATGGAAATGTAAAATTCCCTGAATTGTCAGATTTAGATGAACCGTTTGAATTCATTTGTGGCGACCGTTCGAATTGAGGTTCCATTGTAATGGCTGTCATACTTACTAACGGATTTCCGGATTTTTGTGAACCGGCAGCATGGGATTCAACCGGAAGTATATTATCAGAACAATGAGCCATCATTTTGATCAACCTGGTTGAATTTTTTTCCGTTAGCCAAACACAGCAATCGCCGCACGATAATTGTTCAATGCAGAGTTTGCACAAAATGAACAAGACGCGATCAGTTGAATAACCTTCCTGCACAGACACGGTAAACTCATTGATGAGCCGCAATTCCTCATTCGACCTTGTGAGCTCTTCCATAAGCCTATGTTGGATTTCAATATTCAGATTTTGTTGTGATCGGTTCATGTTACATTTGAATTAATTAATGATATATTGGTTTAGTTTGACTTGACGGTATTCAATTCTTCAGAAATGAGCTTTTTAGATGCATAAACGTTTGCATAAAGGGGATAAACATGATCAACAAAATAATCCTTTTCGAAAACTGTCCTGCCAGAAATACAATCAGATAACATCGATACTTTAAATCCTTTTTCAAAAGCAGATCTGCCAGTTGAATCAATACAGATAGAGGCGACAGTTCCGGCAATAATTATTTCTTCAATGTCATTATTTCTCAGAGTCTGCTCTAAATTGGTTCCAACAAAAGCGTTCAATCCTAGTTTGCCTGGAATTTCAATAATACTATCATCAAATTGTTTGATCTCATCAATGGTTTCGGCTCCTTTACTTCCCGCTTTAAAAGCACCTACCTCTTTTATCGTCTTCAATATACCCACGGGTTCTGATAGTTCTTTATAATTCTCCGAGAAAATAATAGGCGTTGAAATTAGAAGAACATCCTTGTCGATCCCCTTCAATAGTTGAACTGTATTTTCTATAACGTTAGTTACCTTTGACGATTCCTTAACAACCGATCTCAGGATCCCGTCATGCGCGAAATAATCGTTTTGATAACCAATCAGAATAAGTGCTTTATTCATTTTTTAAGTGTTTTTAAATAATTGTTCTTTGTTTTGTTGATAATTAAGCACCTGCTGTATTTCATTATTATATGTCATAACTAAGCAACAGGTACTGTGCTTTACGTAACTTATATATTCAAAATTAGTTTTGTTAATAAAAGAAGAATTGATTTTACGTCGAATAAACAATCAATGCCGACGGGACGTTATTAAGTGCCAACGAATGGATTACCAATGTTTTGATGCATTCTCTAATACAACTAAAAAAATCAGCCAGAAGCGAAATTCAACTGCATTTTGTAAAAAATAACTATCATTCAAAAAAGTTTAATTTATTCCGTTATCTTTTCAATACCGAATGAAATAGACATGCTTCGACTATATATTATTGGCCTTAGTATCCTTCTAATAGCTATTATAGCCAACTTTCTTGCAAACAAACTCGGACTAAAGACCTGGTATGATTTTATGGAAATTCTGTTCAACACAACTTCAACCGGAATAAAATCTGTTGGTGTGGTCGATTATTTATGGTTATTTCTTTTTTATCCTTTAATCTTAGGACTGGGTTATTTACTAGGCTTAAAATTATATATTGCTGTTTTTGATTGATTTCTAAAATTTTTTATGATCTATGGAAAAAACCGTTTCCGATGCGATCGCTTACAGACGGGCTGTTCGCATTTATAAGGATGAGCCCATCGATAGTGAGAAGGTCAAAGCCTGTTTACATAATGCCACGCTTGCCCCAACGAGCAGCAACTTGCAACTTTGGGAATTTTACCATATTACCGATGTGAATATGCTAAAGAGGATTTCTACAGCCTGTTTTGAGCAGAAGGCCGCTAAAACAGCCAAGCAAATGGTCGTTGTGGTTACCCGTAAAGATCTCTGGCGAAAGCGTGCCAAGGCCAACCTGGATTTTCACAATAAGTCATTTGAAAAACATGATTTAAGTGAACGGCTTAAAAAGCGGAAAAAAATGACCAATAACTACTACGGAAAACTCATCCCCATGACGTATTACGATATCCTGGGTATCCTGGGATGGGTCAAATATGTAACCTTTTGGTTAATGGGTTTATTCCGTCCTGTATACAGACAAACACGATTAAGTGACATGCGTGTTGTTGCACATAAAAGTGCCGGCCTCGCCGCGCAAAACTTTATGATTAGCATGGCAGCAATAGGATATGACACCTGCCCCATGGAAGGCAGCGATACCCTCAGGATAAAACGAGCCCTAAATCTCCCCTGGAGATCAGAGATAAATATGGTAATCGGGTGTGGTATACGCCATGAGCATGGCATATACGGTCCGCGGTTCAGAGTGCCTTTTGATGAGGTTTACAGAAAGATCTAAAATCAGGCGACCTGGCCAAAAGAACCATCAGGCTTTATATCCTCAAGCTTTTCTAATTCTTTTTGGATTCTTTTGCTCCGTTCATTTTGTTGACGATACCTTTCGTCAATTTCATCGCGTCTTACTTTGGCATTCTCTTTCAGCTTTTGAAATTTCAATTCTTTTTCTTCTTCTTTGCGTTCTTTTTCTAACCATTTACGCTTATCCTTATATTCTGAATAGTGATAAGCCCAGAAATAAATACTGGAGAAAAAAACGACCATGAAGATAGCTATGTATACTGCTGTACTCATGACTTTAGGATTAATTGATTGTTTCAAGGTATAAAATACAAAAAAAAAAATGCTTTTTATTCGATGAACGGAGCAAATTAACTACAATATCATATTTTTACGTCCAAATTATCGATGAAATGACCTTATTACTTATGGCTGCAGGAAGCGGCAGCCGTTATGGAAAACTGAAACAATTTGATGAATTAGGTCCAAAAGGGGAGTTCCTGATGGAGTTTAGTATTTACGATGCGATTAGCCAGGGATTTGATCATATTGTCATCATTACAAAGGCAGCAAATCAGGATTTTCTTAAGAACTATTTAAGGAAACGGTTACCCGAAAATATCAAAATCGATGTGCTTGTCCAGGATATTCACGACATTCCTGAAGGCATACCCATTCATACCGAGCGTGAAAAACCCTGGGGAACCGCTCATGCTGTTTGGACGGCAAGAGACGTGATAAAATCAGATTTTGTCATAATCAACGCCGACGACTATTATGGAAAGCCAGCTTTTGAGGGTGCTGCAAATTTCATTACGAATCAAGAGTCAGACTCCGACTATGCATTGGTTGGTTATAAACTGGAAGATACTCTTTCAGATCACGGTACTGTTTCTCGTGGTATTTGCGAAGCAAATAATGGCAAATTAAAGTCAATTGAGGAAGTTATCAAGATTCATGAGACCGAAGCAGGTATAATAGATGAGGCCAGCGGGAAACGCTTATCAGCCGATGCCTTGGTGTCGATGAATTTCTGGATATGCAATCCAAGCATATTTGAATATATCACCGGTTATTTTAAAAACTTTCTGAGGGATGAATCCAACCATGAGAAAAGTGAAATTTATATCCCTTTCGTTGCCCAGGAAATGATGAGTCAGGGCCTGATCGATATTGAAGTAATCGATGCCAGAAGTGACTGGTTTGGCGTTACTTATTACGATGATAAGGTGATGGCTGTTAAAACCCTGAAGAAATTAACTGAAGATAATCAATATCCGAGTCCGTTATGGACGAATGAATAATCATGAATACGGAGCTTTTACAACAGGTAGTTCAAGGCTTCGGAATACAGGCGGAACGCGCTGTCTTTGATCCTGTAAAGCATGGTTACATAAACGACACCTTCATTCTAAAGCTTGATGGCAAGGCTGCTTATGTAATACAACGCATCAATCATCATGTTTTTCAAGACCCGAAAAAGTTGCAGGAAAATATCGATAAAGCTTTGAAGAAACTGAACGGAAAAGACTATTTGAAAATAGATTTTCTGAAATCGATTAACGGTTCCACCTTGTTTCAAATTAAAAATACATTCTGGCGCGTGATGCGTTATATTCCCGACTCAACCGTTTATAATAATGCTAATGATGAAATAATCGCTTTCGAAGCCGGATTGCTAATTGGGAATTTTCACAAATTGATGGCTGGGGAGAATGTGAATGATTACCACGTTACCATAACTGATTTTCATAGTCTTAAATTCCGTATAACTCAATTTCAACAGGCCTTGGATTATGCCGATCATCTTACTTTGATGGATGCCCAGGAAGAGGTAAACTTCGCTTTTTCAACAATCCCTAAGTTTAAGGATCTCGATTTGTCGCTCTTGCCACATCGTGTTTGTCATAATGATGCCAAATTGAATAATATGTTATTCGACTCCCAGAAAAAGGGCCTTTGCATGATCGATTTGGATACCATAATGCCGGGTTATTTTCATTACGATCTCGGCGATGCGGTACGCACTGTGGTTAATCCTGCCTCAGAAGATGAAACCGATCTATCACAAATTGAATTCCGAATGGATTTGTATGACTCCTTTATGAATGGTCTTAAAGATTCTGGATTAAGTCTTTTGAATGAAGAGATCAAGGTCATGCCACTGGGGATTTCATATATGCCATTCCTTCATGGCTTAAGAGCGCTTACAGATTTTTTAAACGGTAATATTTATTACAAGGTCAATTATGCCGAGCACAATTTAGATCGCGCAAAAAATCTATTTCAATTCACAAAACTTGCAGTGGAGTATAATTCGATCCTGACTGATAAAACACAGCTATTTGACTAAGATTTCTCAGGGTATATCAATGGTATGCACTTCGAAGCCTTCATGTTTCCATTTGGTGAGGCCGCCATCCAAATCGTAGATCTTTACAAAGCCGGCTTTAACCATTTTTCTGGAACATTTAGCACTTCGTTTTCCAGATCGGCAAACGACGATAACAGGTTTCGTTTTATCGAGTTTCTGAATATCCTGATCGAAAGTATCGGAAAAATAATCAATATTCTGAAATCCATTAATATATCCTTCTTCAAACTCAATAGGTGTTCGGATATCAACCAATTGAACATCTTCCATTTTGGTAAGCTCCTGCATTTCTTCGGGGGATACCATTTCTATTTCGGTAGGAGTTTCAGTCTTGCATGATACGATCAGCAATCCCAAGAGCAGTAATGTGAAAACCTGTTTCATTAAATTTGGTTGTTATAAGACGTCACTTCCCCGTTCCAGTTGTCCATTCCGCCTATGAGATTATATGTATATCTAAACCCCAATTGTTGCATTATATTGCATGCTTGTCCGCTTCTCACTCCTACTTTGCAATAGACATAATAGGATTTTTCACGATCTAACGCTTGAATATCTGCCATGAATTTGCCTGCCTGATAGATATCCAAATGAATGGCGCCCGGTATAATCCCTATTTCGAGCTCTCGACTTGTACGAACATCGAGGATTACAGCATGGTCATCATGTTCCATTTGCCGTCTCCATTCATGCTGGGTCAGATCTGCCATTCCATGCGAATTGAGATTAACATTTCCTTAGCAATTACTTTATAGACGAAAAAAAACCCAAAGTGTTACAGCCTTTGGGTTTGATATTTAAATTAAACCTTAATCGTGCAGCCTATTGCCCGTGTTTTGGTTTCTTTTATCTCCTTCCCTTTCATCAAGGCATCAACGGCATCTTCAACATAGCGTGTATTAACGGCTTCTGCGTCCTGGTAATTATCATCAATGGCACCGATATAGCGCACAACATTGCCTTCTTTTGTTTTCTCCAGAATATAAACATGCGGTGTTTTTGTAGCGCCATATTGTGGATAGATCTCCTGTTTTTCATCGATTAAATAGGGAAAGGTAAATCCTTTAGCCGTAGCGCGTTTTCGCATATTATCAAAACTATCACCCGGTTTAACATCGGTGTTGTTTGGCATAATTGCGATTACAGGATACCCCTGTTTTGCGTATTTTTTATCGAGATCAATTATTCGATCTTCATATTTAACGGCATACGGACACGTATTACAAGTAAAAATTACAATAAAGCCGTTGGCATCTTTGAAGTCGGATAAAGAAACCATTTTACCATCGATATTTTTTAATTTGAAATCGGTCGCTATATCACCAATATCATAGCCCGGATCATCGGTTAAGGTCGTAAAAGCCGAAGTCATAAACACTACGACAGTAAGTAAAATGAGATTTTTAATTGTTTTCATATCAGTTTAATTTTCAATAAATTTTCTTAATTCTGTTACTAATTCATCATAGTTAAATGAGCGCTCATAGAATTCGCGCCGGTTTTTATTATAAATAATGGTCGCCGGAATGGCACCTGTCCAGTCGGCGTTGACCTTTGGGATCCACGTATTCATATCGGGATCATTCAAGGCGACAATGCGTGACTTTAAATCATTATCCTTAATATACGGTTTTAATTTTTTATCATACATCCTCGGAAAATCCAGGCTCACTAATATCACTTCAACATTTTTTCCAGTATAGTCCCTATTGAGTTGTTCAAAATAAGGCAATTCCTTAATACATGGCGCACACCAGGTAGCCCAGAAATTAACCACATATGTTTTGTCATCAGACATATTCAAAAGTGGTGCCAGACCATCGAAGTCATATACTTCCAACTCATCGCTGATCATGGCTTGTTCATTGGTATCCTTGCAAGAGATTGTCAGCAGCAGTAATACCAAAATAAATTTATGAAATTTCATAGGATAAATTTAATAAATCAAAACTCGTCATTTTTTTTATTTAACAGAACTTTAATCCCTGGTTTAAAAACACCGGAAATCACTAGGTAATTTCAATTAAATTCAATAAACTTGTATATACAAGTGTTGTATAAACAAATGACTATTGAAGAAGTCTTAAAGATCGGTTCACCCATGGCGCCATCCAAGAAAACTGTTGTGCATATGATGTATACGGGTGATTATGTGTTGAAGCGGATAAATTCGTTATTAAAGCCTTACGATCTTACAAGTCAGCAGTATAATGTTCTTCGGATCCTGAGAGGGCAAAGAGGCCAGGCAGTTCCGCTCTCAAGAATTCAAGAGCGCATGATCAATAAGAATAGCAACACCACAAGACTCATTGATAAGTTGGTTAATAAGAATTACGTTTCCCGTAAGATCGATAGTGAGAACAGACGGAAATTGAAGATCGGTATCACTAAGGAGGGTCTTAAACTTCTTTATAAAATCGATCCCCTGGTAGATCGCCTTGAGAACAAAACAACTGAAAAACTCAGTTTAAATGAAATGAACATTCTAAATACACTTTTAGAAAAAATAAGACATTAATAGCAATTTTATCCCTAATTACAAATTTTGGTTAATAGCACGTAATTAGCAAAACTTCCGCTCCGGCGGAAGTTTTTTTATCGCTTTAATGTGAAATGACCTGAAACGGTTTTTCCGTCAGTTGTAAGGGCCCTATACCAAAAGTCAGAATTCGGTAATTTCAAACCATTAAAATCACCTGCCCAGCCCGGTGATAACGGATTTAATGATTTGATCAATTTGCCATAACGATCAAAGATATAGATAATCGATAGTTGAAAGGTGTCGTCATCACTTGGTACGAACTGCCAACGGTCATTGACACCATCGTTATTCGGCGTAAAAAAACGCGGGAATCCTTTTTTAACAATCAGATTTTCAAGATTGAATGTCACTATTCCACATCCATTACGGTCCCGTACATATATCGTCGTTGCTTCCTCGGGAATATCGTTAAATACATTATTTATCTGGTAAGGACCATCTGCCGAATCAATACTAAATTCATAATCTCCTATACCAGATACAAGAACCTCAACATCAAAGCTGAGGGTCGATTCGGTAATATTCACACCGTTAATTGTTGCGATTTCCGAAGAAACCACCGTAAAGTCCCGGAAATCGGCGCATTCAACCTCTATCCCTTCCTGGTTACTGATCACATAGGCTTCATAGCGATAGGTTCCGACATTTTCAATAGTCACTTCAGCTTCACTGGATATTAAAATGAGTTCGTCCTGATCATTAAAAGCGTACCATCTATAACCATCAGCCGCATCCGTCGCTGTTATAACAGTCGGACTCTCGTTCAGACAAATTCCGACCTGAACGGGAAAATCCAAAATCGGGTACAAGGTTTCCAGTTCTCCTGTATTCGGATTTAAAAACGGACCGCATCCTAAAATGGTTGAAAACGAACTTTGGGAGCAACCGATGGCATCCCCTGCGGCGTTAAACGGTATCACCCTGATAAAATAAACACTGTTTGGTTCAAAATTTATAACGAAGGTTGAATTTGTATCAAAAATTCCGCCATCAAGAATATCATTTTCAAACGGTGTGGTACCGATATAAACACGATAACCGACAGCGCCCGGCACGGCTTCCCATTCAATCAAGGGTGATAGTGGAATATTAATTGCCCCGTCGACAGGATCTATTATAGTAGTGCATTCGGGTAACGCGGCAATCGTTCCTGTTACAAAACTTTCTTCAAAACAAGTTCCCGGATCACCGTTTTCATTATATGGAATTACCTCAACATAAATCTCGGTTTCTGCCGGAAGATCAGCCGGTAAATTATAGAATAACACGTTTCCCACATCAAGATCATTTATCAGATCATTTCCACCGGCGACTGTTCCAACTCGAAGGATATAACCCGTCGCACCCGTTGCATAACTCCAATTGATATTGGAAGCGACATTCACATTAACGTCACCATCTGATGGCCCCGAAATATTCGTACATACCGGCGGTTGAGTCACATTCTCTGTGGTAAATGACTGGCTTAAACAGACAATATCAGGGAGGTTAAAATAGAATAAGGTAATGGTAACATAAACCAGAGTATTATCGGGTAATCCTAACTCCGGAGTATAACTCGCACTGCTTCCCGTGGGCTGTTCATTAACAATATCACTAGCACCCGGAGTCGTACCAATCGAAATAATATAACCGGTAACCCCTTCTACCGTCGTCCAGTTTATTGTAGCGTCAACCGCTACATTAGTTGCACCGTCTATCGGACTGGTCAGATCAGGGCAATCCTGAGCATTAGATACCAAACCGAACCCGATCAAACAGATAAACAGTATAATTCCTTCTCTTATCATAGGACAATTGGCCATAAAGTTACTAAATATTGCAATTGGCAGAATTACCAGTATCCGTTGGCAGATAAATTCGATCGGTTCGCAGATTTAAACCATTTTTTTTCAATTTAATTTGTAAAAAAGTAATTCCTACATATCTTTGAAGCAATCAAATGAAAACAATTGAACTAAATACATGGTGGTGGACTTCCCGAGACAACGTTTCGTGAATAGCTCATTATTATGATCAAAATAATATCCAAGGCTTGTCATTCACGACAAGCCTTTTTTAATACCTATGAAAAGCTTTAGTTTATATACGCATTCTAAAAAGATCCTTGCTGATACGATAACCCCTGTAAGCATATATCTAAAACTAAGGGATAAATTCCCGAACAGTATACTTCTGGAAAGTAGCGATTATCACACCAGTGATAATAGTTTTTCATACATATGTTGTAACCCGATTGCTACCATCAGCGTTAAAAACGGTCTGATTTCACAAAGCTTTCCGGACGGAAGTTCAAAATCATCAGCAGCCGATTCAAAAAGCGTTATCGAAGAGATCCATCGATTTACAAAACGTTTTAAGGTTGAGACAGATAACCGTTTTAAGTTTATCAATAATGGGATTTTCGGGTATATGGCCTACGACGCGGTTCGTTATTATGAAGACATCCGTATCGAATCGAAACCGGGAAAAATAGATATCCCCGATGTTTACTATGCTGTTTATCAGAATATCATTGTGATCAACCACTTTAAGAATGAAGCATATATTTTCGCCCATTGTTATGATTCTGAAAGCAATGTCGATGAGATCGACCAATTGATCAAGTCCAGGAATTTTGCGGCTTATCCATTCTCTGCTCAGGGTGATATTGTCTCAAACCTTTCGGATGATGAATATAAAGAACACGTTGAATTGGCCAAGAAGCATTGCGCTCGCGGTGATGTATTTCAACTGGTTCTTTCCAAAAAATTTGAACAGAGTTTTAAAGGAGATGAGTTTAATGTATATAGAGCCTTACGCAGTATAAATCCTTCACCTTACCTGTTTTATTTTGATTACGGTGATTTTAAGATCTTCGGCAGTTCGCCTGAGGCCCAATTGATCGTTCAGGACGGCCAATCGGAAATCCATCCCATCGCCGGAACCTTTAAAAGAACCGGAAATGATTTAAAAGATGCTGATCTCGCCAAAAAACTTGTTGATGATGACAAAGAAAACAGCGAGCATGTCATGCTGGTCGATCTTGCAAGGAATGATCTGAGTCGTCACGGTCATGATGTAAAGGTCGAAACCTACCGTGAAGTTCAATTTTTTTCGCATGTCATTCATCTCGTTAGTAAAGTCGTTGGAAAAAAAGATCCGGGAACATCAACCATACAGGTTGTTGCAGACACATTCCCTGCCGGAACCCTAAGTGGTGCTCCAAAGCACAGGGCCATGCAACTGATCGAACAATATGAAAAAACAAGTCGAGGATTTTATGGGGGCGCACTGGGATTCATGGATTTCAATGGAAATTTTAATCATGCTATAATGATTCGGACCTTCCTCAGTATGAATCATAGATTACACTGGCAAGCCGGGGCGGGCTTGGTTTCGAAATCGCGTTCCGATCATGAATTGCAAGAAGTATACAATAAATTGGGTGCACTAACCAGCGCCATTCAAATGGCTGAAAACCTATAGTTATGAAAAAGATATTGGTTATTGACAATTACGACAGCTTTACCTATAACCTGGTTCATTATCTCGAAGATTTGGAATGTGACGTGACGGTTATCAGAAACGATAAGCTGGTATTGCCAGAGGTGGCATCATACGATAAAATAGTGCTTTCTCCAGGGCCTGGAATACCCGACGAAGCTGGTATGCTTAAGCTCATCATTTCAGAATATGGAGCTACAAAAAGTATTCTGGGAGTTTGCCTCGGGCAGCAAGCTATAGCCGAGGTTTATGGAGGGCGTCTGATAAACCTTGATAAGGTGTATCACGGCGTCGCTACAAAAGTGAAAATAACAGTTGACGACGAATCCTTATTTGATGAACTTGCTCGCGAGATCGAGGTCGGACGTTACCATTCATGGGTTGTGGACCCCGATCTTCCTCCGGAAATTGAGGCGACATCTGTTGATGAATCGGGTGAAGTGATGTCTCTGAGACACAGGTCTTTTGATGTTAAAGGAGTCCAGTTTCATCCTGAATCGGTTTTAACTCCTGACGGCAAGCAAATCCTAAAAAACTGGATTAATTCATAATTATGAAAAATCTTCTCAATCGACTAATAAATTATGAAAGCATAACAGCTTCGGAGGCCAAGGCGGTATTGGTGAGAATTTCCAATGGTGAGTTCAACCAAAGTCAAATTGCTTCGTTCCTCACCGTTTATATGATGCGAAGTATTACTATCGCGGAATTAAAGGGCTTTAGGGAAGCGTTGTTGGAATTATGTATTCCTATTGACCTGTCGGAGTTCGATGCTATCGATTTATGCGGAACCGGAGGTGATGGAAAAGACACATTTAATATCTCAACCTTATCTTCTTTTATAACTGCCGGTGCCGGCGTTAAGGTTGCTAAGCATGGGAATTATGGTGTTTCTTCAGCCTGCGGCTCGTCGAATGTGATGGAGTATCTCGGTATTACATTCAAGAATGATGAAGATTTCCTGAAGAGATGTATCGATAAAGCAGGAATCTGTGTTTTACACGCACCTCTTTTTCACCCGGCGATGAAAAATGTCGCGCCAATACGACGTGAACTTGGAGTTAAAACCTTTTTTAATATGCTTGGCCCTATGGTGAATCCCTCCTTCCCGAACAATCAAATGGTTGGTGTCTTCAATCTTGAACTCTTACGCATGTATGGGTATTTATACCAGGAAACCAATAAGAATTATGCAATCGTTCATGCCCTTGACGGGTATGACGAAATTTCTCTTACGGGTGATACCAAGGTCATTTCCAATAAAACCGAAGAGATTTTTTCACCCGCAGATCTGAAGGTCGAAAAGATAATGGCATCGGATATTTTTGGTGGCGGAACCGTGGAGGAGTCCGCAAAAATATTTTTGGAAGTCATCTCCGGAAAAGGAACCAAAGCACAGAATAATGTGGTGTGCGCAAATGCAGGACTGGCTATTGCCACAGCCCATCAAATCGATCATTTGAATGGATTTGAATTGGCAAAGGAATCCCTGTTATCCGGGAAAGCACATCAGGCACTGAACAGATTAATCGAGTTGAGCCGATGAATATTCTCGAAACCATAGTAATCCAGAAGAAGAAGGAAATTAGCCTTAAAAAATCGGTTATTTCTGTCGGACAGCTTGAACGATCATATCTTTTTAATCAACCGACTAGATCCTTATCAAAGGCACTTCAAAATAGTTCGTCAGGTATTATTGCCGAACATAAACGACGTTCACCTTCAAAGTCGGTGATCAATCAAACAGCCAGGATTCAAGATGTCGCTCTAGGTTATGAAATAGCCGGGGCGTGTGGCATGTCGGTATTGACCGACGGCATATTCTTCGGAGGATCGTTAGACGACCTGATATTGGCACGTGCTAGTTGTAATTTACCGCTTTTACGTAAAGATTTTATCATCGACCCTTACCAGGTTATTGAAGCTAAAGCCCATGGGGCCGATGTGATTTTATTGATCTCGGCTATCCTCGATAAAAACGAATTTCAAACCCTGGCGAATCTCGCCGATTCACTCAACATGGAAGTACTCGCAGAAGTTCATGATGAGATGGAATTAGACAATATTATAGATTGTAAAATTGATTTGCTAGGCGTAAACAACCGGAACCTGAAAACCTTTGATGTAAACCTCGAAATAAGCAGAGCCTTGAGTAAGCGCATACCCCAAAATATGGTGAAAGTATCGGAAAGCGGAATAAGTTCAATCGACGCCATAAATGATTTGCGCAACTTTGGCTATAAAGGCTTTCTCATAGGAGAGACATTTATGAAAACCGATGATCCAGGAAAAACTGCCGAAAAATTTATTAAAGCCATTAAAGATGAAACTTAAGGTTTGTGGCATGAAATACGCTGATAATATCAGGGACATTGCATCCCTGGAGCCCGACTATATGGGATTTATTTTTTATAAAGGCTCATCCCGAAATATGACTGCTGATATTCCTGAGATCGGACAATCAATAAAAAAAGTTGGCGTTTTTGTTAATGAAACAATATCTGAAGTAACAGAACTTTGCAAACGTTTCCATCTTGACGCCATACAATTACATGGGGATGAATCGCCCGATTACTGTGAAAAATTGAAGCATGAATTGCAAAAATTGACGCTATCAAAACATATATCAGTGATTAAGGCATTTTCAGTCGATGAGACCTTTGATTTTAAAAGAATAGGACATTACACCAGTTGTTGCGACTTTTATCTTTTCGATACCAAAGGGGAACTACCCGGAGGAAATGGAATCGCATTCGACTGGAACCTATTGGCAGATTACAAGGGTGACAAACCATTTTTTCTAAGCGGTGGAATCGGCTTAGAAGCTTTGGACGCACTCCATGAATTCAAGCAAGCTAAAGTTTCAAAATTTTGCCACGCTATTGATGTGAATAGCAAATTTGAGGATGAACCAGGCTTGAAAAACAAAAACAAATTAATTGATTTTAAAACGAAGTTATGAGCTATCATGTCGATCCGAAAGGATATTATGGTGAATTTGGTGGGGCTTATATACCCGAGATGTTATATCCCAATGTTGAGGAATTACGTCGGAATTATCTTGAAATAATGGCAGATCCCGCCTTCAAGGAGGAATTTAATCAGTTACTAAAAGACTATGTGGGTCGTCCCTCCCCATTATATTTCGCTAAACGACTGTCTGAAAAATACAAAACGAAAATATACCTAAAACGGGAAGACCTGAACCATACTGGAGCCCATAAGGTAAATAACACCGTTGGCCAGATTCTGATGGCAAAGCGCCTTGGTAAAACCAGGATCATTGCCGAAACCGGTGCCGGTCAGCATGGTGTTGCCACAGCAACCGTTTGTGCACTTATGGGTATAGAATGTGTCGTATACATGGGTGAGGTTGACATTGCAAGGCAAGCCCCGAATGTTGCCCGGATGAAAATGCTGGGTGCGACTGTTGTTCCTGCAATATCAGGAAGTAAAACCCTGAAAGATGCTACCAACGAGGCCATTCGCGACTGGATAAACAATCCGGAAAACACCCATTACATTATCGGAAGCGTTGTCGGTCCGCATCCTTATCCCGATATGGTCGCACGTTTCCAGGCTGTTGTTTCAGAGGAAATCATGAACCAACTCCATGAAAAGGAAGGGGTTTCAAAACCCGATTACCTGGTAGCATGCGTTGGAGGAGGCAGTAATGCAGCCGGGGCCTTTTATCATTATTTAGATGATGAAAGCGTAAAACTTATCGCCGTTGAGGCAGCCGGGAAAGGTATTTACTCCGGCGAAAGCGCTGCGACATCTGTATTGGGTAAAATGGGAATAATTCATGGAAGCAAAACTTTATTGATGCAGACTGACGATGGCCAGATTACCGAACCTTATTCAATTTCCGCCGGTCTTGACTATCCCGGAGTTGGTCCGATGCATGCGAATCTCTATGCTACAAAACGGGCCGAATTTATTTCCATTACCGATGATGATGCCATGAAAGCCGGACTTGAACTTTGTCAGCTGGAAGGTATAATTCCTGCGATAGAAACTTCACATTCGCTTGCCATTTTTAAAGGACGGACTTTTGATCCTGAGGATATCGTGGTGGTAAATTTATCGGGCCGCGGCGACAAAGACCTTGAAACCTATATCAATTATTTTAATCTTTGATCGTGAATAGAATCAACCAAAATCTCTCTGAGGATCGAAAGATATTATCGATCTATTTTACTGCAGGCTATCCCAATATAGATGATACTGTTCCAATCATTCAAAAATTGGAATCAAGCGGTGTCGATATGATCGAGATCGGACTTCCGTTTAGTGATCCACTGGCTGACGGACCAACCATTCAGGCGAGTTCAACCCAGGCACTTAATAATGGCATGACCACTGCATTATTGTTTGACCAGTTGCTGGATATACGTAAAACGGTTCATATCCCACTGATCATTATGGGATATTTTAACCCAATTCTTCAATATGGCGTTGAGGCATTTTGCCGAAAATGTGCTGAAGTTGGGATAGACGGATTAATCATTCCCGATCTTCCTGTAGATGTCTATCACGAAAAATATCAGCATATCTTTGAAGAATATGGCCTGATCAATGTTTTTCTGATTACCCCTCAAACAAGTGATGAAAGAATACAATTTATCGACTCGGTGTCGAATGCTTTCATTTATATGGTCAGCAGTGCGAGTACCACTGGTACACAGTCAGGCTTCGGTGACGTCCAGATGAATTATTTCCGACGTATATCAAGTATGCGACTTAACAACCCTCAGATTGTGGGATTTGGAATAAGCAATAAAGAGACATTTAAGGATGCTACCCGGTATGCAAAAGGGGCCATTATAGGAAGTGCGTTCATCAAATTTATCAGTATGAATCCGATTTCTGAAATCAATCGCTTTGTTAGCTCGATTCGATAAGTTTTAATTTAAAATTTATTTCTTTTTTATGAAACAAAACCTCACTGCTATCATTTTCGGACTTGCCATAGTTGGGTCATCATTTATCTTGGGAAATGCTGTTATCAATCGCAATAAGCAAGCCGGAACGATTGCTGTTACGGGATTGGGGCAAACCAACTTCACTTCCGATCTTATTGTTTGGGAAGCACGATTCACCCGGGTTGACAGAGATTTAAAACAGGCATATGCTGATCTTGAACGGGATAAAAAAGCAATCCAGGACTACCTGAAAGCCAAAGGAATTACCGATTCTGTGGTTGTTTTCAATGCTGTGAGTACGCAAAAGAATATGAAGCAGAATTATTCTTCCACCGGACAATATATGGGTGAAGAATTTACCGGTTACACGCTTAGTCAAAGCGTTCAGATCGACTCTAAAGCGGTTCAACAGGTCGAAAAAATTTCACGTGAAGTAACCGAATTATTGAATAAGGGTATTCAACTTTATTCGTTATCGCCACGCTATTATTATACCAAGCTTGATGATCTCAAGATTGAAATGATTTCAAGAGCGACCGAAAATGCCCGATTGCGCGCCGAACGAATCGCAACCAATTCGGGAGCAAGGCTGGGAAATCTCCTAACTGCCAAAATGGGAATTTTTCAGATTACTGGGCAAAATTCTAACGAGGACTACTCCTGGGGTGGTGCTTATAATACAAGTTCAAAAGAAAAAACGGCATCCATTACCATGAAACTCACTTACGACGTTAAATAATGTATCTTTCGATTAATACCAACCAAATATTAATGCCCGTGAAACTTCAAAAATTTAAATACATACTGCTTATTGCACTGTCCCTAAGCACTTCGCTGAGCAATATGTATGCCCAAGAATTTGATTCCTATAAAAAAGAGCTATTCATTCAAAATCAGGATACCTTGCCGTATCGTATCCTATTACCAAAAGATTTTCAATCGACTAAGGTTTACCCCCTAATTTTGTTCCTGCACGGAGCTGGTGAACGAGGTTCTGATAATACGCTTCAAATGAAGCATGGAGGTGATTTTTTTATGAGCGATAGCATCAGGGATAAGTATCGGTCAATTGTTGTATTTCCTCAATGTAAAACCGGTATGTCCTGGAATAATGTTGAATATGACTTAGAAGCTGATGATCCCAAATTTATTTTCCCGACCAAACACTCTAAAAATATACATCTCGATCTCCTGGAAGGATTAATAGAAGCCTTAAAAAAGCAGTATAATATCGATAAGGAAAGAATGTACGTCGGCGGATTGTCGATGGGTGGAATGGGGACATTTGAACTGGTTAAACGAAATCCGAGGGTATTCGCGGCTGCCTTTCCGATATGCGGCGGTGCACACCCTCAACTTGCAAGACGATTGAGACGAACCAGTTGGTGGATATTTCATGGCGCAGACGATCGGGTTGTACCTTTAATATCATCTGAACAGATTTATCAGGCTTTAAAAGCTAAAAATACCGACGTCAAACTAACC
Source organism: Flavobacteriaceae bacterium (assembly GCA_013003555.1). Lineage (GTDB taxonomy): Bacteria > Bacteroidota > Bacteroidia > Flavobacteriales > Flavobacteriaceae > SHLJ01. The sequence continues at coordinate 20,910 of JABDIV010000056.1, read as the reverse complement.
GTATATCCCGGGGTTGGACATGACAGCTGGACTAATGCATTCGCTGAACCGGGCTTGATGAAATGGTTGTTTTCAAAAACGAATTAATAGCTTAAGCCGGCAGAATTATATTGATCCCAAAATAGTTATTCCATATATCATGAAAGAATGTTCAGATTAATTTTCTTAGTAATTTTCCTGATTCTAGTCATTCCAGGTTGCAAACAATCGGAACAAGAACCGATACACGGTCGTATTGATATATTGAAGAATGATCAGGTTGATTCAGCCCTTTATCATGAATTAAAGGCAAAAGACAGTTTGATGTTTGAATTATCATACAATCAACTCGATTTTAGCATCCTGAATGAATTAGCAACAGAGGACATTGAATTCTATCATGATCAGGCTGGTGCCACCTATACCAAAACCGATTTTATTAACGGTATGAAAGGCCTGGGCAATTTATCCTACAAGGCGAGGCGCGAATTGACAGAAGGCAGTATTAGAGTATTTCCGATGTATAACAATGGTGAATTATACGCGGCTATTTTAACAGGCGAACATCGTTTTTTCGCGAAAGAACCAAATGATAAACCTGAATACCTTACAAGCTCTGCAAAATATACAACCTTATGGATCTTAAAGCAGGGCGAATGGAAGATGAGCCGTATTTACAGCTACGATCATCGATCTCCTTAATAAAATCAGAATTAAAACGGAACTAATCAGAGTCCATGTTCATACAGATAACTATATTTTCATGCATTCTGATTCATCAGGTCAAAAGTTATGACTTCTTATAAAAAGGCACTATACTGACGGATGCGAAAATCAAAAGGGTTGAAATCAGGATTCTCAGCCTTCAATTTTTTGTATTCCGGATTGCTTCCAATACTGATATTTGCTGCCCCAGAAGATGATGTCAAAGACACCGTCTCAACGGGTCGGTCATCGATGTATAACAGGTGTTGTCTGGGTGTTTTCGGTGAGATTACTTTTAAGGGAATACCATATGAACGCGCCTGCTGCCTGAAAAAATATTCAGGACCGTTTTTAGATTTTCCACCGATAAACAAAAGCATCTCAACCGACGGATAATTGGCAAGTGAACCTATTAAATCTCGCAAAATAACATCTTTCATGCCGAGGTCGGAGGCATCGATTTTTTGCCTTGTGCATTGCTGAACGATATCGAAAATCCCGATCTGGTTTTCAATTAAATATCGTTTCCGTTGTTCGATAGCTTTATTCGAATTATCATAACGCAGGTTTAGTGAATGAATGCGATCGATATATCGCCATAACGAATTATAAGAACTACCATAACAAAAATCGACATCCGATTCGATCAGTTCGCCTGTTGAAAATCGCGGTGGTGGAAGTGTTCCAACGATTAATTTCCTGGTATCTTTTTGAATGAGAGGCGGATAAGGATGTTTATGAACAAACAATTTAAATCAATCCTTTAAGGTAATTATAATAACGCCATTCGCTCCCCTTGATCCATAGATAGAGGTAGCCGCATCCTTGAGTATATCAATTCCCTTCACCTCCGAAGGTAAAATGTAATCTATGGCCGGGACGATAGTCCCATTAACCACAAAAAGTGGGTCGGAATAAGACCCGACCGAACCCGATCCCCGGATATAAATTCGATTGCCATCGGTTACCAAAACACCCGGAACACGCGCTCGAATAAGGTCATAAATCGTATTGAATCCTTTTACCTGGTCCCGATCACCGATTTCTAACTCCTGAATACTATAAGTCAAATCCTTACGTGCAACATCACCATATCCTATACTGGCCTTTTCTATTTCTTCGGGCTCCGGTTCATAATTCAAATAAACAAAATTCATTTTGGCATTTCCATTGTATGCCGTTGAAAGTAAACCGTATTTCTTTGAGATGATATTTATTTGTTTTACACCTTCAGGGACCATAACCTCAAAAAAACCACGGCTGTTCGATACGGCTTCGGTTTTTTTCCCGTCAAGGAAAACCACCGCATCAGCGACAGGTTGATCATTAAAATTCATAACCTTGCCTAATAGTTTGGTCTGACTATGCAGCAGGCTTGAACATATCAGACAAAGAAAGGTCAACATCATTAAATCAACTCTCATTTTCTACTTTTCTTAGTTTTTGTAATTTACAAAATCAACACCTGTTAATCAAAAAAACAGTACTTTTAATGATCTAATCGAAAAATGACCATCGTATGGGAAAAGGAGATAAAAAAACTAAACGAGGAAAGATCGCTAACCGCTCGTATGGCGTTAGACGTCCCAGGAAAAAAAATGCAACTATAGTGGCGGCCAAACCAAAAAAGAAAACCGCGACCAAAGCAAAACCCAAAGCTGCTGCCAAACCTAAACCCACGGCCGCCCCTAAGACTGAAACCAAGGCAACGGGGAAGGCTGAAACCAAGGCAACGGTGAAGGCAGAAACCAAGGCAACGGCTAAGGCAGAGACCAAGGCAACGGCCAAAGCAGAGACCAAGGCAACGGCAAAGCCAGAAACCAAGTCAACGGCGAAGGCCAAGGCCAAGCCAGCAGCTGATAAGGAAGAAGCTAAAAGCGAAAAAAAAGAATAGAAATACCCGGTTAATCCGGGTTTTTTTTATCTCGTAAATACGAGTTCGAAATTTTTTGATAAATCGTCACTAAAGCCGTAGCCCTCGTAATTAAACCCTTTGATATCATCGAGAGTTTTGGCATTTGTCTCGACGATGTAACGCGTCATAAGACCCCTTGCATATTTTGCAAAAAACCCGATGGACATATATTTCCCATTTTTAAATTCTTTAAACTGAATCGAATATACAGGGACCTTAAGCGCTTTTTTATCTATGGCCTTAAAGTATTCATTACTTGCGAGGTTCAGGAACAATTCATCCTCCTCTAATTCATCATTTAACGTTTGGGTGATTTTTTTCCTCCAGTATTCATAGAGGTTTTTGTTCTTGCCTACCGGAAAGCGCGTTCCCATTTCAAGGCGATATGGCAGGATGAGATCAAGTGGTTTTAAGAGTCCGTACAAGCCTGAAATGATTCGCACCGTATTTTGAAGAGAATCCAATTTTTCTTTTGGTAAACCATAAGCATCCAAACCGCGGTACACATCACCATTGAAAGCATAAATTGCAGGTCTGGACTTCGATGAGTCAAATGGAACTGCCCAATCCTGATTACGTTCGTAGTTGAGCTGAGCTAAATCATCTGAAATGTCCTGAAGTTTCTTCAGACTTCTTACAGATTTCTTTCTAAGCATGCGATTTAATCGCTCCGCTTCAGTTAAAAAACAGGCTTCGGTATATCGATCGGTGGGTAATTCCGATTCAAAATCAAGTGATTTGGCAGGGGAAATAACAAGTTTCATAGTCTTTGCTTATTGTTCCTTCAAAATTACAATTCCCATGAGGAATCTAAATCGGTTTCTGTTATTTTTTCTTTATGTCCAATAGTCTTTCTCTATTTTAAACTATCTTAACGCAACCTTTGGGAGTTTCAGCCATCTAATAGACAATTGATCTTCTTTCCTATGCGACCAAATTCGTTGTATTTGTTCCTGACTTTGATTATCCTTTTATCAGGGTGTTCAACTGAAACAACAGTTTTCAATAGTTTAGAAGATTCCGAACAGGTCCTGCGTTCAATTACGGTTGAAAAAGTAGATATCCCCGAATCGGGATACATCATGATGTTTGATCAATACGGCAGACCAAGTAATTATACGTCCATTGATCATATGGACCTTTTCAGGTCGTTTACCTACAACAGTGATGGTCAATTAGCAACAATAAATTATGAAATCCCTTCCTCAGCCTCCTATCAATTTCAATATGAAGCCGGCCGACTTGGTGAACAAGATGGGTTTACGAACGGTGATACCGTAAATATGCGATTCCTTTACAATTCTAATGAAGTTCAAACCCTCAGATTTATAAATGATCAGTATCATTCAACATCATTTTTCATTTTTTCCGACGAATCACTTCAGACATTGCAAGAAGTTCGTTCTTATGATGGAGGAGGCCAGTTGCGCCACCAGTATCAATTTGAATATGATCCCCGTGGAAATATTATCGAGGAGGAACATTTCGTTTATGATCCCTTCAACGATATGATGAGGTTTGACCATCGCGTTCAGCAGCAATTTGATGATGGCCGTAACCCCTTGACAAACAGTCAACAATTTGATTGGATGGAGGCCTGGTATCTCTCCTTTTTCGAACAGGATACCTTTATTGAGAACATTTCCCGTCGAGCTCCTAACAATGTTCTAAACCAAAACATTGTAAGCTATATCGGCCAATCGACTACACACGCATTTAGCTACGAATATAACGCCTTCAATTATCCGGTCAAGGCTACAAGAATTACCAATGGAGAATTCGGAATTTTGAAATTCAGTTTCGCTTATTATGTTGACTGATGTTTCGCATATTGCCGCCACTTCTCGATACACATGTGCATATCATTTGGCAATTCTGAAGAAAAAGTTAACCACTCTCCGCTGACTGGATGAACAAACCCTAAGGTTTTAGCATGTAATCCCTGTCTGGGCAACACTTTAAAACAATTCTCGACGAATTGCTTGTATTTGGTAAAGGTTGTGCCCTTCAGAATTTTATCACCGCCATAGCGGGCGTCGTTAAACAACGTATGACCAATATGTTTCATATGAACACGAATCTGGTGGGTACGACCGGTTTCTAACTTACAAGCTACCAAAGTGACGTATCCAAGGCGCTCAATCACCTTATAATGGGTAACGGCATCCTTACCCTTATCGGCTTGATCGCCATCAAATACGGTATTTTGCAAACGATTCTTGGGGTGTCGACCAATATTACCTTCGATTGTTCCTTCTTCATTTTCAACATTTCCCCATACCAGGGCCACGTATTGACGTTCACTGGTTTTATCAAAGAACTGCTTTGCTAAATGGGTCATGGCCAATTCAGTCTTTGCAACTACCAAAAGTCCGCTGGTATCCTTATCGATTCGGTGAACCAGGCCGGGACGTTCGTTGGAATTGGTTGGTAGGTTATCAAAATGAAAGGTTAAGGCGTTTATCAAGGTCCCTGAATAATTTCCATGACCGGGATGAACTACCATACCCGCAGGCTTATTTACCACTAACAGCTGATCGTCTTCATATACAATATCAAGTGGAATGTCTTCAGGCACGAGCAGGAATTCATAAGGCGGATGAGCCATCATAACCCTGATTTCATCAAAGGGTTTAACCTTGTAATTGGACTTTACTGGCTTTCCGTTTACGTATATACTGCCAGCTTTAGCTGCCGCCTGAATTTTATTGCGGGAGGCATTTTCGATAAAATTCATCAGGAATTTATCAACCCGTAATGGTTGCTGTCCCTTATCAGCAACAAAATTGTAGTGCTCATAAAGATCGGATTCGTCCTGGTTGAGATCGTCATTTTCAATATTCATGATCGTCAGTTGCCAGATCGTTTACCATTACCCAGTACCAGGTCTATTTTCGAAGTTTTAGGTAACATAGTTCCGGGTGTGATTCGTTGCCCCTTATGTCGCATCGCAAGAACCTCATCCTTTCCTATATCATCAGCATAAGTTATCGCCCCGACTTCAAATCCTAAAGCCTCCAGAGTTGGTCTTGCCTGTCTGATCGTGCGCCTGATAATTTGTGGAACAGCAACTTTTCTGTAACCTGATGGATTCAATGTCAGATAAATTTTCCTGTTTTCCTTTACAAGCGATCCTGAAGGAGGTAATTGCTCAATAACCGAAAAACTTGGATAATTTGGATTATAATTGGACGAGTCCTGGACTACCATTTTAAGATCCTTGTCTTCCAATTCAATTTGTACAACATCAAGAGTTTTGCCTTTCAGCTCAGGCACTTCAATAAATTGTCCGTGATTGGTTGAAATCTTCAACCATTTCAACATTAAAAAACTGAAGACAACAATAGCTAAAATGGCTAATCCCAACTGTTTAAAAAACACCCGACTGGTTAAGAACTTTAATAAACTCATTTGCCTTGGCAATTATTTGACAAAACTAAACAATTTTAATTTTGTTGTAAATTCTGATTTCGCTTTCTTTTTATTTACGTCCAATAATGATAAAAAGTTTTTCGTTAGACCAAATATATTATACATTTATAACATACTAATCCCGGGTTAAATGAAGTTAAAGATTGCCATTATTATGGGCGGTTTCTCCAGTGAATATAAAATATCTCTTAAAAGTGGAAATGTTGTTTTTAATAGTCTAAACCGTGATAAGTATGAACCTTATCGCATCCATATCTTTAAGGACAAATGGGTTTATGTGAATGAAGCCGAGAAGGAGTTTCCGATCGATAAAAATGATTTTTCGATAAGTCTCCATGGTAAAAAGATATCCTTCGATTGTGTCTTCAATGCGATACACGGATCTCCCGGAGAGGACGGCTATATGCAGTCCTATTTTCACCTTATCGGCTTACCCCAGACCGGTTGTAATATGTACCAGGCGGCGCTTACTTTCAATAAACGCGATTGCCTAAGTGTCCTCAAACCTTATGGCATTAAAATGGCGTCTAGTTATTACCTGAACCAGGGCGATCGAATTGATGAAAATGCCATTGTCGATGCTGTTGGTTTGCCCTGTTTTGTAAAAGCGAATAAAGCCGGGAGCAGTTTTGGAATAACAAAAGTTTACAAGCGAGAGGAACTTCAAGGAGCGATTACTCATGCATTTGAGGAAGATGATGAGATTTTAATAGAGGAATTTCTTGATGGCACCGAAGTATCTGTTGGCGTAATAGTCTATAGGGGTGAAATAAAAGTACTTCCGATTACCGAGATCGTAAGCGATAATGATTTCTTCGATTATAAGGCCAAATACCTGGGAGAATCGCAGGAGATAACCCCGGCGCGCATCGATGATTCCATGGCCCGAAAGGTTAGAATCGTAGCAAAAAAAGTATATGAAATTCTCAGAATGAGCGGATTTTCCAGAAGTGAATATATTTTTAAAAACGAAGAACCTCATCTCTTAGAAATCAATACCGTTCCGGGCTTGACAAAAGAGAGCATTCTACCACAGCAGGCGGCTGCCGATGGTATTTCACTCGAAGAGCTGTTTGACAATGCTATTACCGAAGCTCTCAAATAATTGTGTACTTTTATAATATAATCGAATTTCAACTCCTAATCAGACACATACTTTATGAAGCGGGCCATCTTTCCGGGATCTTTTGACCCAATAACCTTAGGACATGTTGATATCATTAAGCGAGGTTTAACACTGTTTGATGAACTTATTGTTGCTATTGGAATTAATTCCGCAAAAAAATATATGTTTTCAATTGAAGAGCGACAAGGTTTTATCGAAAACACTTTTAAGGAGGAAACGGGAATCAAGGTCATGGTATATGAAGGATTGACCGTAGATTTTTGCCGCGAAGTTAATGCAGATTTCATATTAAGAGGCCTTCGGAATCCAGCGGATTTTGAATTTGAAAAGGCGATCGCCCATACAAATCGTGATCTTGCACCAGTTGAAACTGTATTCCTGCTTACATCGGCCGGAACCTCCTATATCTCCTCCTCCATCGTTCGTGAAGTCATTCAAAATAACGGTGATTACACAAAACTTGTCCCGCCAAGTGTGCGTACATCAAAATAAATTATGATGAAAATAATACTCCTGATAAGCAAGTCCTAGAATAAAACATGTTCCCTTTTGACATAAACTATTTAGATCATGTGGCCATTCGTGTTAAGGACATGGCGGCCTCGGTTAAATGGTACGAGCAGGTTCTTGGTTTAAAGACCTACCGTGTGGAGGCCTGGGGAGACTACCCGGTATTCATGTTGAAAAACAAATCAGGAATTGCCCTGTTCCCTGCGAAGGTTGAAGATCCTGTCAACGACAAATTTTCTAAAAACGTAAAGATCGATCATTTTGCCTTTAACGTAAGTAACGAAGCATTCATAAAAGCGCAAGATCATTTAAATAGTTTAAATATTGATTTTAATTTTCAGGACCACACCCATTTCCATTCTATTTATATGAGCGATCCGGATGGCCATACGGTTGAATTAACGACACTTTTAGGGCGTGAAGAAGATTTTTTTTAATTAAGAATTATTAAACAATCAATTCACCAAAAGCTTAATATTGGCGTATGAATTGGCTAAGGCAACCTCCATTTGGTCATTGTTAAGCCATTCTACACGGGTAATACCCTCTTTCTCTTGTGGAAATAAATCACCATCAAATTCAGTTTGCATCTCGAACCAATAGGTGATCTTTAACTTGTGCTTTCCATTACGCTTAAAGATGTGATACGTCATTTCAAGGGGTTTTGTTATGGCAAGCCCTTGCACCCCTGTTTCTTCCTCAACCTCACGAATGGCTGTTTTGTCGATCGTCTCACCACTTTCGGCCTTCCCTTTAGGAAGATCCCATTTATCATTTCGGTAAATGAACAATACTTCTCCTTTGGAGTTATAAACCTTTCCACCCGCCGCGACAACATTGGGAAGTAACTTTAAGAATTTTTTTAACCGGTTGGTTTTGTCGGGGTCAATGAGCCGAATGGCACTTATTTGTTTTGATCGCAACTCTTTCAATACACTTCCAATATTGACCGTGTCGAGCAGATAATTTTTAAAGTCGGTTTCCTGCTCAACTTTCGAAGTTAGAATGATTGGTTTATCTCCAACAAAGATTTGCTCCATGGAATATAAAAAGGAGTTTAAGATGGCGTAAAAATAGCATTTTTTAGTAGTTTTGCGACTATGATCATCGACAAAAACACAGCTCATAAAACCGCAGAATTATTGATGCAGATCAATGCGATCAAATTGAGTCCGAATAACCCATTTACATGGGCATCGGGATGGAAATCACCGATATATTGTGATAACCGCATTATCCTTTCTTTTCCAAATGTGCGGAATTATATCTGTGAACAAATGGCCAGTCATATCGAAAATCATTACGGTAAACCAGATGTCATCGCCGGTGTTGCTACCGGGGCGATCGGCATGGGTGCGTTGGTGGCTGAACAAATGAACTTACCGTTTATCTACGTACGTCCTGAACCCAAAAAACACGGACGACAAAATCAAATTGAAGGCTTTGCTGAAGCCGGTCAGCAGGTGGTTGTCATTGAAGATTTGATCAGTACTGGTAAGAGTAGCTTAAATGCGGTTAAGGCGTTACGGGAAGCAGAATTAAAGGTTAAAGGTATGATCGCGGTTTTTTCATACGAATTTGAAGTGGCTCACACCAATTTCGATGAAGCCGGGGTCGAATTATTTACGTTAAGTAACTATCCGAATTTGTTACAACAGGCCCTGCAAACTCAATATATAAAATCGGAAGAAATGGCAACTTTGTCAGAATGGAACGCCAATCCTGCCATTTGGAATGCTAATTGATCATGTAAATAAAATCTAAACAATGAAGTTAGACTCGCCCAAAGTTGGCATTGATAGGTCCCAAATTGACGTATTCAATTTTTTAAGCCATGTCGAGAATTTTGAGAAATTGATGCCGGAGAGTATAGAAAAGTTCGAAATTCTTGAAGAAGATACTTTTTTATTCGCGCTTAAGGGCATGCCAGAGATCATCCTGAAAAAGAAGGAGGTTGAATCTCCCAACCGAATCGTCCTCGGTGCTGCGGGCGGGAAGATCGACTTTTCATTAACGGGTCAAATAAATGCTGTAAGCGATAACCAATGTGAAGTTCAGCTGGTTTTCAATGGCGATTTCAATCCCATGATGGCCATGATGATAAAGGGTCCGATCAATAAATTTATTGAGACACTGGTGAGAAAAATGCCCGATTCGATTTAAAACATAAGTTGAATGGATTTCAACTCAAATGCTTTTATAACATCATCCTCCAGCAGAATCAGCAATTTTCCGGTTTTATCAATACCCTTGATATAACCAGGAAAAAATTGACCCTTTTTATCCTTGAAGGTAGATGGTTTATCTCTTCGGAATAAACGACTTTCATACTCCAATTTTATATGGTCTGTTTGAACATTTGAAACATGTTTGAACCCGAGTTTCAATTCTGAAATGATATGAATCATCAATTCTGAAATGTCGAATAATTGACCGGTTATATTTTTAAGAGATGTAGCCTGGGGCAGATTTTGGAAAATTGTTTGATTTACGTTAAGGCCGATTCCGATGATGGAAGCCTCTACCCTGCGGTTCTTAATAAAATTTTCAATTAAAATACCACAAATTTTCTTGTCTTCTGACAAAATGTCGTTCGGCCACTTTATGCTTAACCTGGGAATTTGGAATCGTTCCAAAACCTTAATAATGGCCAATGATGTAATCATACTAACCGAAAAAGCCTCTTCGGCCTTCAGGTTTAAATGTGCTTTAAGCACGCTGCATGTCAGGTTTTTACCTTCTTCACTTTCCCAGATAGTTCCCATCTGCCCCCTACCTTTGTTCTGAGTCTCGGAGACCACAACGGTGAAGTCCTCGAGATCCTTTTTGGAACTCAGTTCCCTTAAATAGGAATTGGTGGAATCAATGGCAATAAGTTTGATTATATGCATGCAAATAATGAAATTGAATTTATCATATTCTTAAGAACCCAAAAGTGGTTTAGAGATAAAAAAAATTTAACTTTGCACAAATTAAAGCATTTTAATGACGAAAGGAAATAGTTCGGCTGACCAGTTAATAACAGTAATATTAAGTGGAATTGAAGATGTTAAAGGACAAAACATAAACATTCTTGATTTAAGAGGCATCGATAATACGGTTTGTGACTATTTTATAATTTGTGAAGGGACTTCAAATACACAGGTAAACGCCATAGTAAATTCCATTCAAAAAAAAGTCAGTAAAGAAATCAAAGATAAACCATGGCATGTAGAAGGAAGTGACAACGCCGAATGGGTCTTAATGGATTATGTGAATGTGGTTGTACATGTCTTTCAAAGGCATATCAGGGAATATTATGATATCGAAAGCCTCTGGGGAGATGCGGTTACAACCGAGATAAAATCAAGTTATTAAAAAGAAAACATGTCAAACAACAAGAATATAAATAAAAAACCTAAAATAAGTTCATACTGGATTTATGCGCTGATTCTGGCCATTTTCCTGTTTGTGAATATTTTTTCAGGTGGGATGGGATCTACAGGCGCCCAGACAACGCCATCGCAGTTCTTCGAATACCTTGAAGAAGGTGATATCGAAAGGGTTCAAATTGTCAATAAACGAGAAGCAAAGGTTTTTCTTACTTCCGATGCAGAAAAGAAAGATATACATAAAACAGCCTCTAGGCCTCAATTGTTGCCAATGTCGGGGCAAACTGCAAATTACCAGTTCGAATTCGGTGATCTGCAAAACTTCGAAAACCGTTTAGGCGAAATCATATCTACAAACGAATTGACAACAGTCGTTAATTATGAGACGGAACAAAATGTATGGGGAGACTTCCTGTTAACGCTCTTACCATTTGTGCTTATAATAGGAGTCTGGATTTTTATAATGCGTCGCATGTCATCAGGTGGAGGTGGTGGTGCCGGTGGTCAGATTTTCAACATAGGAAAATCAAAGGCTAAATTATTTGATCAGAATACCGAAGTGAAGACTACCTTTATGGACGTGGCAGGTTTGGAAGGTGCCAAAGAAGAGATCCAGGAGATTGTCGACTTTTTAAAAAAACCGGATAAGTATACCTCTTTGGGAGGAAAAATTCCGAAAGGTGCCCTGCTTGTCGGGCCTCCGGGAACTGGAAAGACATTATTGGCCAGAGCAGTGGCCGGTGAGGCAAAGGTTCCTTTTTTCTCTCTGTCGGGATCTGACTTTGTAGAGATGTTCGTAGGTGTTGGTGCATCACGAGTCCGGGACCTGTTCAAACAAGCAAAAGAAAAATCACCATCGATTATTTTTATAGATGAAATCGATGCAATCGGACGCGCTAGAGGGAAAAGCAATTTCTCGGGGTCAAATGATGAACGGGAAAATACATTGAACCAGTTGCTGACAGAAATGGATGGATTCGGCACAAATACAAACGTTATTGTACTTGCTGCGACCAACCGAGCCGATGTTCTGGATAAGGCTCTTATGCGTGCAGGACGATTTGACCGCCAAATTTTTGTCGACTTACCGGATATCCGTGAACGAAAAGAGATTTTTGAAGTCCATCTTCGACCTATTAAAAAAGACGATTCCGTAGATACCAAGTTCCTGGCCAGGCAAACACCGGGATTTTCAGGAGCAGATATAGCCAACGTTTGTAACGAAGCGGCTTTAATAGCTGCCCGTAATGATAAAAAGTTTGTCGGTCGTCAGGATTTTCTTGATGCTGTAGATCGTATCGTGGGCGGACTTGAGAAAAAGAATAAAATTGTTACCCCGGAGGAGAAACGCGCTGTGGCCTATCATGAAGCCGGTCATGCTACAGTAAGTTGGTTATTAGAGCATGCGGCTCCACTTGTAAAAGTAACTATTGTTCCACGCGGGCGATCCCTTGGAGCTGCCTGGTACCTTCCGGAAGAACGTCTGATCGTTCGACCTGAGCAAATGTTAGATGAGATGTGTGCCGCATTAGGAGGGCGTGCTGCAGAACAAGTCATTTTTGACGAAATATCAACCGGAGCGCTTAGTGATCTTGAAAAAGTGACCAAACAAGCCAGGGCGATGGTGACCATTTATGGTTTGAGCGAAAAAGTTGGGAACCTAACTTATTATGACTCATCAGGCCAGAGCGAATATGGTTTTACCAAACCATACAGCGAACAAACTGCCGAAATTATTGATAGAGAGATCTCTGATATCATTGAAGCTCAATATGACCGAGCCGTTAATATTCTGGAGAAAAACAAGGATAAATTGATTCAACTGGCTGAAGAGCTTCTGGAAAAAGAGGTGATATTCAAGGATAATCTTGAAAAGATTTTCGGTAAAAGCCCGTTCAATAAAGAAGAGCGCGGTTCTTTAGATGAAGAGGAATAAGTCGGGTATTGGTTTAACCTTTATTTAACTATACTTTTCATATATTTGAGATTAACTAGGATATTATTAGTTAGTAGCATTATACCTTTATGAGTCTTTTTCGTAAAATCTTTGGCCCGAAATCGGACGATTCCAAGGAACGCAGCAATATCGACGAGCGCAGTAAATACATGCCGGAGATCGAATTGCCCATCGATGAGCGATTTACGATAAACTTTAAGGCTAATGGTGGTAAATTCCTTTATTGCGAAAATCAAAATGAGGTTGAGGAGAATCTTCAAAAGATCCTGTTAGAAAATGACTGGAATGAAAAAAAAGTCATGATCCTTGACGAACGTTTAGCCGAGCGGTTTAAGGCCTTTGATTTCGAATCCACCAAGAAAACTTCAGAAGCCCAGTTCTTCTTTACAACCTGTGAATACCTCATCGGGAATGATGGATCATTATTGATATCTTCTAACCAAATCGCTGAAAAAAAACTTAGAGATCTCCCCGCCAGTTTTGTTATTTTTGCAACCACGAGCCAATTTGTTGAGACCATAAGTGAGGGCTTACATGGCATTAAGGATAAGAATCGTGAACGAATCCCATCTAACATCACGACAATCAAACATTTTAAAGCGGCTGATGATGGTGATTTTCTAAGCTATGGCAGCAGCACCAAAGACCTTTACCTTCTGTTGCTCGAAGACCTTTAAAATAATCATGTGAAAGAATTATTGATCAGGGCCATTTCGGGATTTTTTTATGCAGCACTGTTCCTGCTATCACTACAGTCGCAACATGCTATAATTATTCTGTTCTTTATATTCGGACTGATTGCACTTGCTGAGTTTAAAAAACTGATCGGGTTGAAAAGTTGGGTGCCATACCTGATCTTTACTGTACTTTATGTCGTATTCGGGTACTGGCAAATCTTTATCAAATCATACGAAGGTTTTGATGAGGCTGTTCAAATCTTGCATGTGCTCACAATTTTTGTCCAATTGTTCCTTATCAAAGACTTGTTCTCAGAAAGACCCTTGCCCTCTTTTGTTACTGGCCGTTATATCAATACCACCTTTTATTTATCAAGTGCCTTCATTTTTATTATTCTTATTGCCAATTACAATAATACTTTCAAGCCGGTTATCATCCTAGGTTCGTTCATACTTATGTGGGTAAATGATTCTTTTGCGTACCTGGTGGGAAAGAACTTTGGCAGACAAAAACTATTTCCAAAAATCTCACCAAAGAAAACCGTTGAAGGATTTTTAGGTGGATTGTTTTTTGCCTGTGTTAGTAGTTATTTCATAGCGAAATACTCCGATAATCTGACTTTTAATAACTGGCTAATACTAGCGATAATCATTAGTGTATTCGGTACTTTAGGCGATCTGATCGAATCGAAATTTAAAAGACAGGCCGGTGTTAAAGACAGTGGCATTATCATGCCAGGCCATGGCGGTATTCTCGATAGACTCGATAGTATTATCTTTGCAGCACCATTTATTTATTTGTTTTTAAGATTGATTAAACATGTTTCATAAAGAAGGACATAAAATAATATTTGCATCGCTTGTAATTGTGGTCGCCGTTTTTTTTCTAATCGATGAGTTCATCGACTTAAGATGGTTGGAAATAACACTTCAACTTACCTTTTTGATTCTTTTTATATTGATACTTCAGTTTTTCAGAAACCCTAATCGGCATATTAATGCAGATGATAAACATGTTCTGGCACCTGTGGATGGTAAAGTCGTTGTAATTGAAGAAGTTGAAGAGAACGAAATATTCCAGGATAAACGCATCCAGGTAAGTGTATTCATGTCGCCTTTAAATGTACACGTTACCCGTTACCCCATTGGAGGTAAGATTTCCTTCAGCAAATATCATCCCGGTAAATACCTTGTAGCCTGGCATCCTAAAGCTAGTGAAGAGAACGAACGAACGACGGTTGTTGTTGAAAACAATACATTTGGAAAGGTTCTTTACCGGCAAATTGCCGGGGCATTAGCCAAACGAATTGTTAATTACGCCAAACAGGATAACATTGTCGGGCAGGGTACGGATTCAGGTTTTATTAAGTTTGGATCGAGGGTGGATTTATTTTTACCTTTAGACTGTACTATTAAGGTCGAATTGAACGAAAAAGTAAGAGGCGGTGAAACGGTGATTGCCGAAAAGTAATGAGCGGGGAAAAATTAAACGATAAGTTTTTAAATGCCGTTGAAAGGATAAATAATCATACCGATCCTTTTCCGGCAGATGTGTTGCTTAAACTCTACGCCTATTATAAAAAGGCTACCAATGATTATGGCAGACCAAGCAGCCGTAAGCCTTTGATCAATGCATTTAAAACGAATGCTTTGTTTCAGGCTAAGGATATTTCCCAGGATGAAGCGAAAAAGAAATATATCGAATTGGTAAACAATTACTTTCTGTATCGCAACTAGTACCCTTATTGAAGATTGTTTAAACTGGCTTTTATGGTTTCGATCTTTGCCAAAGCATCAGCTTCTTTTTTTCGCTCACTGGAAACAACCTGCTCTGGTGCGTTATTTACGAATCGATCGTTCGACAGTTTTTTCTGAACCGACCTTAGGAAACCTTCAGTATACTCAAGTTCTTCTGTTAGCTTTTTTATTTCCGCCTCAACGTCTAAATTCCCCTGAACCGGGATGAAATATTCATTAGACCCAACTCGAAAGGTCAGTGCACTCTCTACCTTGGTTTGGGTATATTCCAATTTATCGATATTTCCTAATTTCTGTATAACCGAATCAAAGGATGTCGAACGGTTTTCTTTGTTTAGTATAAAAACATCGATCCCATCTTTATAAGCGATATTTTTTTGCTTGCGTATGGTGCGAATACCCGAAATAACTTCCGAAGCAAATTCAAATTCCTTAATGATGTTAACGTCAATCTCAACGACTTCAGGCCAGGCAGAAATTATCAGAGCCTCTTCCGGACTGCGCTTCTTAATGTATTGCCAAATTTCTTCTGTCAGAAAGGGCATAAAGGGATGCAATATTTTTAAATTATCCTCAAGGATGGTGATAACCGAATTATAAGACTGTTGGTCGATGCCTTCACCATAGGCGGGTTTAATCATTTCCAGTAGCCAGGAGCAGAAATCATTCCAGATAAGTTTATAGGTCTCCATCAGCGCATCACTTATTCTGAACTTTTCAAAATGATCCTCTATGTTGTCAAGTGTTTTATTAAATCGGTTTTGATACCATTCAAGGCTGATCTTTGCATATTCAGGTTGCTCTTTTTGCTCAACAGTCCAACCTTGAATCAGACGGAAGGCATTCCAAATCTTATTAGCAAAAGACTTCCCCTGGCCGCAAAGAGAGACATCAAACGGCAAATCGTTTCCAGCCGGAGAACACATGAGCATACCTACACGCACGCCGTCTGCACCATAAGTTTCGATCAATTCAAGCGGATCAGGTGAATTCCCTAACGATTTCGACATTTTACGCCCCTGCTTGTCACGAACAATGCCGGTATAATAAACATTTCGGAAGGGCGGTTCTTTTCTGTATTCATACCCGGCTATGATCATCCGGGCCACCCAGAAGAACATGATCTCAGGAGCAGTAACCAAATCATCGGTTGGATAATAGTAATTAATATCGTCGTTATCGGGGTGTCGAATCCCATCGAAAACGCTTATAGGCCAAAGCCAGGACGAAAACCAGGTATCCAAAACATCGGGATCCTGGGAGAGATTACTCAACTTCAAAGCCGGATCTTTAGTTATTTCACGAGCCTTCTCAAGGGCTTCATCAGCCGTTTTAGCCACGACAAAATCATTAACTCCATCTCCATAGAAATAAGCAGGTATACGATGACCCCAGAACAACTGACGTGAAATATTCCAGTCCCGGACGTTTTCCATCCAGTTTCGATAGGAATTTTTGAATTTTGAAGGATGGAACCTTATGGTATCATCTATAACATGATCTAATGCAGGTTTGGCCAGATCCTTCATTTTTAAAAACCACTGAACAGAGAGTTTAGGCTCAATTATGGCTTTGGTTCGCTCGCTAGTACCAACCTTATGGAAATAATCCTCGGTTTTGACGAGGAATCCCAATTCTTCCAATTCTTCAGCTATTGCATCTCGTGCTTCCTCTCTATCTTGCCCTTCGTAATGCAGGCCATATTTATTGAGTGTGCCATCATCGTTTAAGATATCTATGATTTCCAAATCATGTTTCTCCCCTATCTCCTTGTCATTGGCATCATGGGCTGGAGTGATTTTCAGGCACCCGGTACCAAATTCCATATCGACATAATCATCAAATATTATCGGCACGATGCGGTTACAAACGGGGACTATTACCCGTTTTCCCTTAAGGTTTTTAAAGCGATCATCATTCGGATTAACACAAACCGCCGTATCTCCAAGAATGGTTTCAGGTCTTGTGGTTGCTATAGTAACGAAGGCATCCTCCCCTTCAATCTGGTAACGCACATAGTACAATTTATCGGTGCGTTCAATATGAACTACCTCCTCATCTGATAAGGTTGTTTGTGCTTCAGGATCCCAATTTACCATACGGTATCCCCTATAGATTAAACCCTTTTCAAAAAGATCGATAAAAGTCGCATTAACCGACTCAGAAAGATCTTCATCCATGGTAAATTTTGTGCGTTTCCAATCACAAGAAGCACCGAGTTTTTTTAGCTGTTCAAGAATAATACCACCGTGTTTGTGCGTCCATTCCCACGCGTGTTCTAAAAACGCTTCGCGGCTAATATCCGCCTTTTCAATGCCTTCATCTCTCAATTTGGCCACAACTTTTGCCTCTGTCGCTATTGAGGCATGATCTGTTCCAGGGACCCAACAAGCGTTAAATCCTTTTAATCTGGCACGCCTAATTAATACATCCTGAATGGTGTTATTCAACATATGACCCATATGCAGAACTCCAGTTACGTTAGGTGGCGGGATCACAATGGTATAGGGCGTTCTGGCATCAGGAACAGAATGAAAATAATTGTGTTTCATCCAGTATTCATACCACTTATCCTCTACGAGCTTAGCATCATATTGTGACGGGATGGACATACTTTGGAATAGTTTTTGAACATTAATGTGCAAAAGTACTTATTATTTGTTTTCTGAGAAATTATAAGGTGTATGAAATCGCAAAACCACCGAATCGGACAGATGCATTACATCTAATATTTTTGCAGAATGTTTAAAAAGTGAGTAAGTTTACGTTGAATTTAAAACATAAGTGATGAAAAAATTATTTACGTTGCTATTTATTGGACTAATTAGCTTTGCTGTAAATGCACAAGATAAAGTAGCCAAAATTGAGTTTGAATCTGAAACTATTGATTATGGCACAATCGAGAAAGGCGCCAACGGTGTTCGTGTATTCAAATTTAAGAACACGGGAGATGCTCCGTTGATCATTTCAAAAGTCAAGTCAAGTTGTGGTTGTACCGTTCCTAAAAAACCTGAAGGACCGATCATGCCAGGTGATACCGGCGAGATCGAAGTTAAATATGATACAAATCGTGTAATGCCGATACGTAAGACCATAACAGTTACCTCAAATGCTGATCGTCCCACTGTGGCGTTAAAAATTAAGGGTAATGTGATAGATCCTGGTAAAACAGGGGTACTCGACAAAAAAAATAAGAGTGTTATTGAGCAACAATAACAAGAAAAAAAATAAATTTTAAGCGCCTTTATCAAGGCGCTTTTTTATTATAATAAGCTTACTAGTTTGAATTCAAATTTCATCTGCGCCCCCTTGCGGTCCACAATAAGTTTAATGCGCTTCCCGGTTTCACCATAAAACATCTGAATGATCTGCTGCATGGAATAATTATGTGCGTGCCTGTTATTGATATTCAGAATTACATCGCCAATCATTAATCCAGACTTTTCAGCCGGCGAGTCTTTGCGAATCTCTACGATGGTAAAAGATGGAGCCAAAATATATTTATATGTACCGGTAAAAATCATGCTTTGTTGGGCAACCGATTCATTATCTGTTCCATAGGGGTTCAGCTCCACATTCTTATCGACCTCGCGAACAACGCGTACGCCATCATGTTCCAATTCCATACCGCTCTTATTATAGTAAAAAGGCGATCCGAAATTTCTATTCCGTTTTAATGAAATTTTGCCATTTCTGTAATCCAATATTATGTTAAATCGCTTAAGAACATTACCGGCTACAGTACCGCTGCGCTCCTTAAACTTTCTTGCAAAGGAAATGGATAGCGAATCCGGAAAAGCAACATTAACGCGCTTCATTTCAAACTTGCCTATTTTTAATAATTCGATCTTTGCTCGTTTACCATAAACACGACCGCTTAAACCCCTGCCGAGGAAGTCTTCAAAATTCTTATCGGGTATTTCAATGGCCCGCTCTTCGTCTTCAAATAACCATACAGCATCACTTCCGCCAGAATCGATGAGTAATTTTACCGGAATATCCTCTTCTCCCAAATTTACCGTTCCATCGATATAAGGTTTATTATTGAAAAAATCCAGATCGAATTCAACACATTTTTTACAGAATTTACGTTTATAGGTCGCTGGATTATTAAGCTTTATATACCTGGCGGAGTAATTTATTTCTACAACAAAATCTTTTAAAAAATCATAACCGATAATACCATGAATGGGTACACCCAGACGTGGTGCGAAATTTAGGGCCGGATCAAAGATGGCATACAGATCCTGGTTAATATTTATAGCATTTCCGATTCGAAAAATATTCTTGCTTGATTTAAGCGCTTCCACCGCCTCTCCTTCACCCAGACCTCTTAAATATATGCGCTCAGCCTGATTGATTTGCAGGGCTTCATTAATATTTAGAAAATTAAAAATTATAGGTTTGCTAACCCCGGTATCCAGTAAAAAAGAAAGTTCCACCCCGTTTATTTCCACCGGGAATACAATCAGGTTATTGATTAATTTAAACTTGATCTTTTGACTTTTCACATCTTGCAAAACGAATTTTCCCTGTGCAGACATGCCCAGGGATAACAAGGTGAAAAGTAAAATGAAAATACGTTTTTTGATCATAAAAATGGGTCAATATCAATTTACAAATCTTTTAAATAATTAATCGGATTCAGGGTGTTTTTTAAAAAAACTTTAAGATTAATTTCGCAACTTTGCACCATACAAAATCCATGAATATGCCAAGTATATCAACAAAAGGGAATAATATGCCCCAATCACCGATTAGAAAGCTTGTTCCTTATGCTGAAGATGCTAAAAAAAGAGGGATTGAGGTCATCCACCTGAATATTGGGCAGCCCGATATTAAAACCCCTCAGGTTGCTCTCGATGCGGTTCGAAATAATGACATTGAAATCCTGGCGTATAGCCGATCTGAAGGCTCCGACACCTATAGAGAAAAAATAGCTGCCTATTACGCTAAAAACAACATAGAATTATCGAAAGAGGATATCCTTGTCACAACCGGAGGTAGTGAAGCCTTACTATTTACCTTTGGAAGTATTATGGATGCAGGAGATGAAGTTATAATTCCCGAACCCTTTTATGCGAATTATAATGGATTTTCTATTGCCTCAGGGGTTAAAGTCGTACCGGTCATATCAAAAATCGAGAACAACTTTGCGCTACCGCCCATTGAAGAGTTTGAAAAACTCATTACACCGAAGACCAAAGCCATTTTAATATGCAATCCGGGAAATCCCACAGGCTATCTCTATAGCAGGGAAGAAATAGAAAAACTTGCCAAAATTGTAAAGAAACATGATCTTTTTCTGGTAGCTGATGAAGTTTACCGTGAATTCGCATATGACGGCCTTGAACATTATTCAATCATGCAGGTCAACGGACTCGAGAACCACGCCATAATGATCGATTCGGTTTCCAAACGATACAGCATGTGCGGCGCGCGTATCGGATGGATTGCTTCACGGAATAAAGCCGTTATCT
>JABDIV010000098.1 GCA_013003555.1 Flavobacteriaceae bacterium | reverse complement strand
CGATAATTAAATCGGCCATTTAAAGATAGACATACTTTAATTTTGTCCTTCTAAAAAATCTGCGATTGTTGATAAAATAAATTAACTTGGGCCAAATTGTTAACCAATATCCTGATGATTGACCTGTCGACCTTCGATCTCACCATAATTATCTTTTTTTTCACCCTTACCTTATTTATTGGGATTTATGTTTCGAAACAATCAGGGAAAAGCGCATCCGAATATTTCTTATCAGGGCGAAACATGCCCTGGTGGTTACTGGGTGTTTCCATGGTGGCAACGACTTTTTCAACCGATACCCCAAATCTTGTTACCGATATAGTGAGAACCAATGGTGTATCGGGAAATTGGGTGTGGTGGGCCTTTTTGATTACCGGACTATTAACCGTTTTCGTATATGCTAAACTCTGGCGTAAATCAAAGGTCAATACAGATATCGAGTTTTATGAATTGCGTTATGGTGGCGCTCCGGCGCGATTCTTACGCGGATTTCGCGCCGTGTATCTTGGGATTATCTTCAACATCTTAGCCATGTCGGCTGTGACCCTGGCAGCTATCAAGATCGGAAGTGTTATGCTGGGTCTTCAACCTTGGGAAACCGTAATTTATGCCGGTCTTATTACTGTTGTTTTTAGTGCCTTAGGTGGATTTAAAGGTGTTGTATATACCGATTTTATTTTATTTTTTACGGCCATGGCAGGTGCTATTGGCGCGGCCTATTATTTGGTGGGTTTGCCTGAAGTGGGCGGACTTGGGGCATTGCTGCAAAATGAAGCGGTTGCCAGTAAACTATCACTTCTTCCTGATTTCAATGATAAGGAGGCTATGATTACCCTGCTTATCATTCCTCTGGCGGTGCAGTGGTGGAGTTCATGGTACCCGGGAGCCGAACCGGGAGGTGGTGGCTATATTGCCCAACGAATGTTGGCGGCTAAAAATGAGAATCATGCCATAGGGGCCACATTTTTTTTCAATATCATGCATTATGCATTAAGGCCCTGGCCCTGGATTATAGTAGCACTAGCATCTTTGGTGGTCTTCCCGGACTTGGCCAGTATTCAGGAAACTTTTCCGAATGTTACAGACGATAAATTAGGACATGATCTTGCCTATTCCGCCATGCTTACCAAGTTGCCTAACGGATTATTGGGCCTGGTGCTGGCATCATTGGTGGCGGCCTATATGTCAACGATATCTACCCATTTGAATTGGGGATCATCCTATGTCGTTAATGATTTTTACAGGCAGCAGGTCAATCCTGAAGCTTCCGAAAAGGAATTGGTATTAGTCGGTAGGGTGTCAACGGTTGTTTTGATGGTTTTAAGCGCATTATTAGCACTGGTATTAACCAATGCCCTGCAATTATTTGATATAATTCTCATGTTCGGGGCGGGAACCGGTTTAATTTTTATTTTAAGATGGTTTTGGTGGCGTATAAATGCCTGGAGTGAAATCACGGCCATGTTTGTATCGGGAATTATATCGGTTTTAATTCATTTTACCGACCTGGGGCCATACTTTTTTGGGGATGAAGGGTTACTACCGATGTGGTCCAGATTTCCAATGATTGTTTTGATCACCACCATCATTTGGCTAATGGTCACATTTTTAACCAGACCGGAAACCGATAAAGTGCTGCAACGATTCTATAAAAAAACGCAACCGGGCGGACCTGGTTGGACCGATTTAATCAATCGGTCTCGGGCTGATAAAATCGAATTGGTGGACTCTGATGAAGGTTGGAGTGTCCCATCGGGAATACTGGCACTTATCGTGGGTTGTATTCTTATTTACAGCCTAATGTTCGCTACTGGAAATTGGATTTATGGCCAATATAGTGATGCCACTTTACTTTCTGTTCTGGCTCTAATCTCAGCTTTTATTTTGGTGCGGCTATGGAAAAAAATTAAAGCGACAATTCTTTAAACAAAAAACGCGAAGCATAGCTTCGCGTCCTTATTTTTTCTAGTAATTCCAGTCGTCAATCGGCCAGAACAATAATCTTATTATCTTTTAGTTCAATAGTGCCTGAATTGATCGGTAACCAGATTCCGCGATCAGCTTTTGTAAAGCGATCTTCGACTTCTTCATCCAATTCGATGTCTCCATAGATTTTGACGTGCCCTTCACCTAACAATGAAACTATTGGCGCGTGATCCTGCAGCATTTCGAATTCTCCCAATACGCCGGGTACGGCAACGCTTGTTACCTCACCTTTAAAAAGGGTCGCTTCCGGAGTGACTATTTCTAAATACATCTTATTTTATTGAATTAAGCTTCAGCAAGCATTTTTTCTCCTGCTTCAACGACTTCTTCGATTGTTCCTTTAAGGTTGAAGGCTGCTTCAGGAAGGTGATCTAACTCTCCATCCATAATCATATTAAAACCTTTAATGGTGTCTTTAATATCAACCAGAACACCAGCCATACCAGTAAATTGTTCAGCAACATGGAATGGTTGAGAAAGGAAACGCTGAACACGTCTAGCACGTCCAACCGCCAACTTATCTTCCTCTGAAAGTTCCTCCATACCGAGGATCGCAATGATATCCTGTAATTCTTTGTAATGTTGAAGTAACTCCTTCACACGCTGGGCACAATCATAGTGATCATTTCCTAAAACTTCTGCCGTTAAAATCCTTGAGGTTGAATCTAGCGGATCAACAGCCGGGTAAATACCGAGCTCGGCAATTTTACGAGATAATACCGTTGTAGCATCGAGGTGGGCAAATGTTGTTGCCGGCGCCGGGTCAGTTAAGTCATCAGCAGGTACATAAACCGCCTGTACAGATGTTATCGACCCTTTTTTAGTTGAGGTAATTCGTTCCTGCATCGCTCCCATTTCTGTCGCCAGAGTTGGTTGATATCCTACCGCTGAAGGCATACGCCCCAAGAGTGCAGATACCTCAGAACCAGCCTGGGTAAATCGGAAGATATTGTCAACGAAGAAAAGAACGTCTTTCCCTTGTCCGTCACCAGCACCATCACGGAAATATTCAGCAACGGTCAATCCCGATAACGCCACACGTGCACGTGCTCCCGGAGGCTCATTCATCTGACCGAACACGAAAGCTGCCTTCGATTTCTTCAGCATTTTCTTATCGACTTTTTCGAGATCCCATCCACCTTCTTCCATAGAGTGCATGAAGTCGTCTCCGTATTTTATAATTCCTGATTCAAGCATTTCCCGAAGCAAATCATTTCCTTCACGTGTTCGTTCTCCAACACCTGCAAACACCGAAAGTCCACCGTGCGCTTTTGCGATGTTATTGATCAGTTCCATAAGAAGAACAGTCTTACCAACACCGGCTCCACCGAATAAACCAATCTTACCACCTTTTGCATAAGGCTCTATCAGGTCAATGACCTTTATACCCGTGAACAATACTTCTGCAGTCGTTGAAAGCTCATCAAATGGCGGTGCCTGGCGGTGAATCGGAAGACCGTTTTCACCAGCTTTTGGCAAATCTCCAAGTCCGTCGATCGAATCACCGATCACATTGAACAAACGGCCGTAAACATCTTCACCGATAGGCATTTGGATAGGAGCACCTGTTGCTATGACCTCAACACCGCGACTCAATCCGTCAGAAGAATCCATCGCGATGGTTCTAACGGTATCTTCACCGATATGAGATTGAACTTCAAGTACTAATATCGATCCATCAGGACGATTTATTTCAAGTGAATCGTATATCTTAGGAAGTTCGCTTTCAGAACTAAATTCAACATCGATTACCGCTCCAACAATTTGTGCAACTTTACCTGTAACTTTTGACATCAGTGCTTTCTTTAATTATTTGCTATTCGTGTTCGAAAAACACATCGTTTTTCGCGCTGCAAAGATATATTTTTTTAGTACAAACAAAAAGACAATTTCATTTAAAAAATCCTGAGATTTCTATTCTGTAAATGTCTTAGTTGCGAAAAGAGATCATAAACAAAAAAACCGGAATATTATTCCGGTTTTTTTATTCAAAGTTGGTATTTTTTTATTGCAAGGATTCAGGATAATTAGTTGGAAAATCTCCCGGATTATAAAAGTTGCCGGATGCCTCGAAATTAGATCCGTAAGTTGCATCGATAGCTCTTAAAAAAGCATTCGCTCCAACTGAGTATCCTCTGGAATTCGGATGAACACCATCCAAGGAAAATGCACCACCTAAAACAAGATCGGAGGTCAACGTAAAATCACCAAAGCTCACTCCGGAGCCGGCTAATTCATTCAAGAATGAATTGGCATCTACCAAGGCTAGTCCGGCACCTTGAGCAGCCGAAGCGATAACCGCATTAAATCCTTCTGTCGCTGATTTCACTTCTAATTGCTCAGAAGGTAGCAGTACCCACTTATCTTCCATAGGATATGTCACACCATTAACTGCTAGTTGACCGGCAGTAGCAGGTGGGACCCCCAAAAAGACAAGTTGATTGAAATAGTCCTGATTAAGCGTTGCAATTGCTGTTGAAGCAAGCAAAACAATAAGGTCATCAGCAGTGGCTTGTCTTGACTGTCCGTATTGGGCTGCAAGAA
>JABDIV010000060.1 GCA_013003555.1 Flavobacteriaceae bacterium | reverse complement strand
GGTAAGAAAGACCAGGTTTTTTAACAGCCGTAAGGTGTTTTGAAAACCCGCAAACATTCTTTGCAATCTAAAAGTAGGTTCTGGTAGATTTGTGTTTGCATTCATAAGTCAAGTTCATGGTAGATTTTGAGCAAATAGGTGACAAAGTCATTATTGATTTGCGATGGCTAAGATGTAAATTTTTTTAAATAAACACGTTTAAATGTAATATTATTCGATGAAATACATTTTTTTTTAACATTTGAAATATAATACCTGTGATATTTGAGGAATTATCCTTGAATATCATAATGGGTTTTTCTTCTTTGGAATCACCTAGCGAAATGATATAATTGGCCGATCAATAAATGGACTTTAGGCCATTATTCCTTACTTTTGATAAGGATCAAATCACGTAATAAATGAGTGGAAAAAAACTTTGGGAAGGCAGCAGCCAATTTAAGGAAAACAGCCATTTAAAAAGATACATAGACTGGTTAAACACTCATAAAAAACTGGGATTTAAGGGTTACCATGAATTGTGGACATGGTCGGTATCTCATGTCGAGGACTTCTGGGAAAGTATTTGGCAATTTTTTGAAGTCCAGTCAAAAGCCTCGTATACCCAAGTTTTATCTTCAGAAGACATGCCAGAATGTAAATGGTTTGACGGATCTAAATTAAATTATGCAGAACATCTGTTCAGAAATGCCCGGGCTAACCAAAATGCCATAGTTTTTGGAAATGAGTCCGGTGTTCGTAAAGAAATAAGCTGGACAGAATTATTGTCTCAAGTAAATTCTTTATCCAACTATCTAAGATCAATTGGCGTTAAAAAGGGAGATCGTGTTGTCGCCTTTTTACCCAATGTGCCCGAGGCCACAATTTCGTTCCTTGCTGTAAATGCAATAGGTGCCATATGGTCAAGCACCTCTCCCGATTTCGGGGCTGAAAGTGTTGTTGATAGATTTGCCCAGATTAAACCTAAGGTTCTGATCGCTGTTGATGGTTACCGATATAATGGTAAACCATATGGCAAAGTGGATGTTGTTAAAGGTATTGTTAAGGCCTTACCATCGCTGGAAGCAGTTGTGGTCTTGCCCTATATGAGTGAGACTTCCATGCAAGATTTCCCGGATGATTACCTCAATTTCTATAATCTACTTGACAAACCTTCGTCAGATTTCTCATTTGAAGCGGTTGATTTTGACCACCCGATGTGGGTGTTATATTCCTCTGGAACGACCGGTTTGCCCAAAGCCATCGTTCATTCACATGGTGGAATCCTTTTAGAGCATCTAAAGTATATGGCCTTTCACAATGATGTTCATGCCGGCGAACTGTTTTTCTGGTTTACAACCACGGGTTGGATGATGTGGAATTTTGTACAGGCCGCTTTATTGATGGGATCAACCATTGTATTGTATGATGGCAGTCCCACCTATCCTGATATCAATGCTCTTTGGAAATTTGCCGAAGAACTTAAGATCCATCATTTCGGAACCAGTGCCCCATTCCTGGTTCATAATATGAAAAACAAGAACCGGCCTAAGTCCGATTTCGATTTGAGTACCATGCGTTCACTTAGTTCAACGGGAGCACCATTGCCTGAGGAAGCTTTCGAATACGTTTATGATAATATCAGTTCAGATGTATGGTTGTGCTCAATGGCAGGAGGAACCGATGTCTGTACTGCTTTTGTTGGTGGAACGCCATATTATCCTGTTCATGCCGGAGAAATACAATGTAGGGCCCTTGGTGTTTCTTTATATGCCTACAATGATAAGGGTGAAGCAGTAGAAGATGAACTTGGCGAAATGGTAATCGATAAACCTTTACCATCGATGCCAATATATTTTTGGAACGATCCTGGTCAGAAAAAATACCTGAAGAGTTATTTCGATTATTATCCGGGTAAATGGCGTCATGGTGATTTCATTAAGATCAATTCGAAAACAAAAGGTTTAGTCATTTACGGACGATCTGATGCTACTTTAAATCGGCATGGCATACGCATAGGCACCAGTGAAATTTATCGTTCAGTTGGGAAAATAGATGCGATTGATGACGCTCTTATCATCAATTTGGAAATGGACGAAGGGAATCACTATATGCCTTTATTCGTCAAATTAAAGAGTTCTGCAGTGCTGACCGACGATTTAAAAAAAGCTATTAATACCCAATTAAGGAAGGATAACTCCCCTAGGCACGTGCCAGATGAAATCATTCAGGTGAATGATATCCCGTATACCATAAGTGGAAAAAAAATGGAAACACCGATAAAAAAAATTCTGATGGGGTTAGCGGTAGATCGTTCGATAAACGTTGATTCTATGCGCAATCCTGAGTCGGTCGATTTCTTTATTGAATTCGCATCCAAAATCGACAAAAAGTAATAGTTACTTTTTAGAAATCGATTTCAGGTTCCTCGAAATCTTCCATTTTATCGCGATCCTTATCTTCTTTGAATTTCAGACAATCGACTTCTATTGAAAGGTTTGTAGGTTTATCGAATTGAACTGTGGAAATATTCAGCTCTGAATTCTCATAACAACTTTTCATATACAATGCCCAAATAGGAAGAGCCATTGTAGCTCCCTGCCCATAGGTAATTGTTTTGAAATGTGCTGCCCGATCTTCAGCGCCCACCCAGACACCGGTAACCAAATTGGGAACCATTCCCATAAACCAGCCGTCGCTTTGATTTTGCGTCGTTCCGGTTTTCCCGGCTATTGGGTTAGTGAATTCATAGGGGTAGCCTGTTATAACTTCTTTATAAACCGGAACATTTTTGGCCCAACTGTGGCGTAATCTCTGGCCTGAACCGGATTCGGTAACACCCTCAAGTAACTTTACGGTTACATAAGCTGTTTCAGCGCTGAGTACATCTTTTGTTTCCGGGCTAAACTGGTATAATATAGTCCCGTTCTTATCTTCAATCCGTGTGATCATTACGGGTTTATTATAAACCCCTTTATTGGCAAAAGTCGAATAGGCTGCTACCATTTCATAAACGCTCAGATCTGGCGTGCCTAACGCAATTGAGGGCACCGGTAAAATGTCCTGTTCTATCCCCAGTTTATTGGCTAAATCGATTACCGGTTGCGGGCCGACCTTATCCATCAATCTGGCAGTTATGGTGTTTACCGAATTGCCCAAGGCATTTTTTAAAGTTCTTGTTCCACCGTATTTTCCTCCAGAATTTTTAGGACACCACTCTTCAGGATTACCATATTTATCTTTTTCAATACAGAAAGGTGTATCTGGCAGGGTATCACAAGGAGAAAGATGAAGTTGATCTATCGCTGTGGCATAAACAAAAGGCTTGAAGGTTGAACCGATTTGTCGCTTTCCTTGTTTAACCATATCATATTGAAAATGCTTATAATCCATTCCTCCGACCCAGGCCTTAACATGCCCGGTTTGCGGTTCCATCGACATCATGGCCGGTAGTAAAAATGACTTATAATATCGCATGGAATCCATTGGTGTCATAACCGTATCGATCTCATTTCCTTCGTCATCCCATGAAAATATTGTCATTTTGATCGGTTCGTCAAACGACCTAATGATCTCCTTATCTGATTTTTTCAGATCATATTTCATTTTTCGCCAGCGTTCAGATCGGCGCATCCCTTTGTTCAAAAGATCGTCTATTTCTTCCTGGTCAAGTTCTAGAAAAGGCGCAGTGGGATTTCTTTTTGGTGTGTTTTGGTTATCAAACTCGGACTGAAGACGTGGCATATGCTGCTCAACCGCTTCTTCGGCATAGGCTTGCATGCGAGAATCGATAGTCGTATAGATCTTTAGGCCATCGCTGTTAATGTTATATTTTGAGCCATCAGGTTTCCGATTTGCTTTGTCATCACACCATTCTTTCATAAAACCGCGCAAATATTCTCTGAAATAGGTCGCCATACCTTCTCGGTGAGATTCCGGTGAATAGCGTAAATTCAAGGGCATTTTTTGAATCGAATCTTTTACGGCTTCAGTTATAAAACCATATTTAGCCATCTGGGCAAGAACCACATTTCTACGATTCATGGTTCCCTCCGGATTTCGATGAGGTCTAGGGTTGTATAGTGACGAGTTTTTGAACATGCCTACTAACATGGTTGATTCATGCAACTCAAGTTTTGCAGGCTCCTTACCAAAATAAATTCGGGAGGCCGATCGAATACCATCAGCATTATTTCCAAAATCATAGATGTTGAAATACATGGCTATGATCTCCTCTTTTGTATATTGACGTTCAAGGCGTATAGCAATTATCCACTCCTTGATCTTCTGGGTTATTCGCCCCAGGGTGTTTTTTGAACCTTCCCCATGAAACAATTGTTTGGCCAACTGCTGAGAGATCGTACTCGCTCCACCGCCACGACCGGCTTTTACAAGTGCTCGTAAAGTTCCACGGGCATCTATGCCGGCATGCTTATGGTATCGGGCATCTTCAGTCGCGATCAAAGCATCAATTAAATGCGGGGGTAACTCATTATAATCGACAGGAGTACGGTTATCTTTAAAATAAAATTTTCCCAGGGTAACACCGTCGGAGGAGATTATCTCACTAGCCAGATTTGTCCGAGGATTCTCAAGTATGGTATGGTCGGGCATTTCTCCAAATACCCCCCATGATGCAAGCAGAAAAAGGAGCATCATTCCGGCGACACCCAAAAGAAATACCTTCCAGAACCACCTTACATATTTAGTAAAATCTAATACTTGTGTTGTTTTCTTCTTTACTGCCATTTTTAATTCGACACTTTTGGTCTTTCTATTCTAAATCCTACATCGATAATCCCATCGAGTTTTTCAACGCCATTCACACTCCTGTTTTCTCTCATGGCCTGGCTTATCTTAACAATATATTCTCCTGATTCTTTGAAAACATATCCTTCTTTATACCAGAGTTTATTTTCTTTTATATCTGAAAAACCAGAGCCGAGGAATTCTCCTTCCGCCGTAGTCATCCTGTATTCGAGAGTATCTTTCAGAACCTTTCCATTTGGATGATTCATCTCAACAATGATAAATATATTGCTGTATTTATAGTCACTCGTATTTCTCAAATTGACAAATAAATCATAAGCGCCGGTTGTGTCGGGCGGCGTGATCTTAAATTCAACTAGTTCGTCTTTATCCCAGCTCGAATTTAAGCTTTGATACTCGTCATAAACCTGACTGGAATCACATCCAATTATTATCAAACACAACCCGATCAATACAGACCTGCTACCTCGCATTTGACGATTTTTTACGGTTGTTTTTCCTTCGGTTCCTATTATTATTACGTTTACGACGGCGTTTCGGACGATCAAATCGTGTTAAACTGTCCTGACCTACAACGTTTTCATACTCTATTTTAGTGTCTTCGATAAGCTCCGACGCATATTCTTCAAGGCTTGCTACCTTCTTCTTGCGCTTATTCAATTCGATAATTTCGTTGGCCTGGTCGGTTGTTAATTTATGCCAGTTCATCCACTCCCCTTCATATGCATACCACATAAAACCTTTAAAAATGTCGGTTTTCTGACAAACGGCTGTTCCCTTTTCAGTATACAATTTGATATCGGTCTTCGGAAAGCTTTCCAGAGCCTCCAGGTAGGAATCTAACTCGTAGTTTAAACAACATTTAAGTTTGCCACATTGACCGGCCAGTTTCAGTGGGTTTAAAGACAGTTGCTGGTAGCGAGCAGAAGAGGTGCTCACCGATCTGAAATCGGTTAACCAGGTCGAGCAACAAAGTTCTCGTCCACAAGATCCTATACCACCCAGTCGCGCTGCCTCCTGACGGAACCCAACTTGCCTCATTTCAATACGCGTCCTGAATTCGCGGGCATAAACTTTTATCAATTCACGAAAATCAACGCGTTCTTCAGCGGTATAAAAGAAAGTTGCCTTGCTGCCATCTCCCTGAAATTCGATATCGGAGATCTTCATTTGAAGATGGAGGTCAATGGCAAATTGCCTGGCTCGAACCTTCATGGGTTCTTCTTTTTCGCGAACCTCTTTCCAAATTCTAATATCTTTTTCGGAGGCCTTTCTGTAAATCTTTTTTACAGCATCTTCGTCAGATTCTTCGACCTTTTTCCGTTTCATCTGTATACGCACCAATTCACCGGTTAAAGTCACCATGCCTATATCGTGGCCAAATTGGGCCTGTGTAGCTACAACATCACCGATGCTTAACGTTATTTTATCAGGATTTTTATAATAGTGCTTTCTTCCATTTTTAAAACGTACCTCTACACAGTTAAAGGGATCCTGTCCGTCGGGCAATGACATATTTGAAAGCCAGTCAAATACGGTAAGCTTGTTGCACCCATCCGATCCACACGTTCCATTATTCCTACATCCCCTTGGCTGACCGTTTTCTCCGGTCGAACAACTGTTACAAGCCATGAAAGCAAATTATATATAGAATCCGTCAACACGATCGTATTGCGAATTGAAGTTTATACTTAGTTTAATTAGGTAAATATACTATTAATAATGGCGCTACAAAAACCAATCTAATTAAACTCTATCTCGTAATTGAGCCTGTTCGTTCTGTTTTTTAGTTGTGATTTTGACTTAAAAATATTTTTGAATAATGTCCTGCTCCAGCCAATTTCCTTACTGAACTCTTCAAAAGATTGATGGCGCCAGTTAAATTCAGGTTTCCAAACCTGGTCTGGAGATACATAGCAAAAGGTATAATCAAAGATCAAGCTTGAGTCGTTAGCTTTAGCGCCATCCTCTAAGCCTGAAGGCGCCATAAGAATAATTCTGTTTTCATAGCTGGCCCGGCGTATAATATCCATAACTTTTGGGTAGTCTTTTGCTAGAGGCATCAAATTGAAGTCATTGTAAGTCGTATTCCCAAGTTTTCGGATAGGCCTTATCTGAAGAATATCGAAGCTTTTGCCATCAAAGTAATTAAAGAATTCCATCAGTTCATGGAAGTTATCTTTATTAAAGGTGTAGTTTATTCTAACTTTGAACGAACGCAATCTTTTCAAATCTGCAAAAGTTTTGAACACATTCATCAGAACCTCGTATTGGCCTTTTTGCATAAATGTCTGATATGTTTCTTTCCTAACTCCATGAAGAGATATGGTGAATTCATCTAGTCCGGCATCTAACAGTTCAATGATTGATTCTCGGGTTAATAAATTGGCATTGGTCGTAAGAGAAATATAGGGGACTTTATAACGTTTGCCTAACGCAACTATTTGCGGTAATTGCTTGTAAAGTGTAGGTTCGGTTCCACATCCAATCTGCAGTTTTAAAGCCCTTTTAAACAACACTTTTGCGATACGCTCTACCTCCGCTATTTTGAGCTGACCTTTCATTTTCTTCACATACTCCTTATCTGTAAAGTAACACATGGTGCATCTTAGGTTGCAAGCCATTATAGGATCAAGGTTTACTGCCAAATAGCGCATATTCATCTTATGCAAGCAATACAACACCAGGAATTTCAAGCGGTGATTCTTGATAAATCGATTTAGCCGTAATAGCTTGTAAACGTTCATTTACTTGTTTTTTTGAAAAACCTCAAAAATATTTCTTAAATCCTGTTTATACGGCAGGTAATCGGCCCGTCCTTTCTTAAAGATATCGTTGCTATTCCCTTGTCCTTTTCTCAACGCCTTCTGCTCCTCATAAGGTAAATTATGGATCTCCTTGCAATTCGTTGAACAGCAATTGTCCATTTCGGCCTTGCACGCATCACATTGGATGAAGAGCAAATGGCAGGCGTCATTAGCACAATTGGTATGGGTGTCACAAGAATTCCCGCACTGATGGCATTGTGCAATAATATCATCGCTGATGCGCTCTGCTCGCCGGTCGTCAAAAACGAAATTCTTACCGATGAATTTATTTTCTAAGTTCTTAGACTCAACCTGCCTTGTATATTCTATAATACCGCCTTCTAACTGGTACACATTTTTAAAGCCTTTATGTTTAAAATATGCACTAGCCTTTTCACATCTAATACCTCCGGTACAGTACATCAACAGGTTTTTATATTCTTTGAATTCGCTGAGATCCTCCTCGATTATGGGCAACGAATCTCTAAAGGTATCTACATCAGGCGTTATTGCATTTTCGAAATGACCAATCTCACTCTCATAATGATTGCGCATATCTACACAAATGGTGTTCTCATTCTCCAATAGGGTATTGAATTCTGCTGCATTCACATGAATACCCTTATCGGTAACATCAAATGAGCTGTCCTTAAGTCCGTCTGCCACAATTTTATGCCGAACCTTGATCTTTAATTTCAGAAAGGAAAAATTATCCTGTTCAATGGCGATATTTAAACGGACATTCTTTAAGAACGGGATGCTGTCGAGATGCGATTTAAAATCGTTAAATCGATCTGCCGGCAGAGATAATTGCGCGTTAATGCCTTCATTGGCTACATAGATTCGACCAAGGACCTGCATGTTATCCCAAGCCATGAATAATTGATCTCGAAACGATTTTGTGTCCTGGATGTGCGCATATTTATAAAACGATAAGGTAAGGCGATCTTTCCCCGCCTTTTTGATAAGTTCCTCCCGTTCTTTAGCGCTTAATTTGTTGTACAGTTGCATGCTATACTATCATTAAGGTTAAAGAAATTAATTCATGCAAAGTTAGTATTTCTTCCGAATCGATAATAAAAAAAGCACCTTTATGTGCTAAAGGTGCTTTTTCAGATTAACTCGTTATTCCTTTATTTTATTAGATATAATATCCGATAGAATTAAAAGGTGAGCCAGTCATCGTTCAATATGCATCTGCCATAAAAACTTATCGCAGATGCTGTTCGACTTCAATTTATCAAAGTTCGTTTAAAAAATGTCATTCACAATTCAAAAAATGAACCTGAAAGGGTCCTGTTCATAGCAAATATTTCCCTGTTATTAGGAATAGATGCAAAAAGACCAAAAAGGTTGCGTGATAAAATTGTATGACGCTAAAAGAAATATTATTTTAGCGTAAATGTAGAACCGAAAATTTGAATATATGAGCACGGAGCAAGAAGCGAAATTAAAAGCATTAAAACTGACTTTAGATAAGTTAGACAAAGCATACGGAAAAGGGACAGTGATGAAGATGAGTGATGCTGCCCTGGAAGACATCGATGCCATTTCATCAGGATCTATCGGATTGGATATTGCTCTTGGAGTAGGCGGTTATCCGAGAGGGCGAGTCATTGAAATATACGGACCAGAATCATCGGGTAAAACAACCCTTACGCTTCATGCGATCGCTGAAGCACAAAAGGCGGGTGGAATTGCAGCGTTTATCGACGCAGAGCATGCTTTTGATCGATTTTATGCCGAAAAACTTGGGATTGATATCGACAATCTAATTATCTCTCAGCCCGACCATGGGGAACAAGCCTTGGAAATCACTGATAATCTAATCCGATCTGGTGCGATTGACATCGTCGTGATTGATTCTGTCGCCGCTTTAACCCCCAAGAGCGAAATCGAAGGCGAAATGGGGGATTCTAAAATGGGATTGCACGCTAGATTGATGTCGCAGGCTTTACGGAAATTGACCGCTTCGATAAGCAAGACCAATTGTACCGTAATGTTTATTAATCAGCTCCGGGAAAAGATTGGAGTGATGTTTGGAAATCCTGAAACCACAACCGGAGGAAATGCGCTAAAATTCTACGCTTCGGTAAGATTAGACATAAGACGTTCCACTCAAATAAAAGACAGTTCTAATAATGTTTTGGGGAATAAAACCCGGGTAAAAGTGGTCAAAAACAAGGTGGCTCCTCCTTTTAAAACAGCCGAATTCGACATAATGTATGGCGAAGGCATTTCAAAGGTTGGAGAAATCCTGGATATTGCTGTTGAACATGACATTATCAAGAAAAGTGGCTCCTGGTTTAGTTATGACGACACAAAATTAGGACAAGGTCGTGATGCTGTAAAATCTCTTATAAAGGATAATCCAGAATTGATGGATGAACTCGAACACAAAATTCGAGAATTAATCAACGCCGAAAATTGATCAAGAAATCCCGAAAAATCGGGATTTTTTCTTTTTTAACGCAACCTTTTAATACCTTAAGCATCTTATAAGGTACAAAGACAGACTCAAATTTTTGAACATATGAAAAAGTTAATCCTATTGTTCGTTATTTTGGTGACTTGGAATTGCACTACTGATGATGCTCCGATTAATCAGATTTCTTTTGAAATCTTACCCATTCGATCGGTTATTGATATGCCTGAAACGGTTAATTTCAATGATGTTTATACCATTCACTACACCTACGTTTTACCAACAACCTGTCATTCGTTTAACGATTTGTATTATCTCACTGAAGGAGAGGTAAGGACAGTTGCAGTAATCAGTCAGGTGATCAATGAAACAGAGACCATCATTTGTGAATCACTGCCGGAAGAAGAAATTCAGGGTACATTTACCTTTCATGTGCTGAATAATGCGGGTACTTATATCTTTAAATTTTGGCAAGGTATAAATGAGAATGGAGTTGATCAGTATTTGGTCTATGAAGTACCAATACAATAATTGAAAAATAGTTTAATGAATAACCGCTATTCGTTTGAGTTTAGAATTACTCATAGAAAATTGCAAACAAAATGATACGAAAGCGCAAAGTGAACTTTACAAAATGTTTTCCCGTAAAATGTTCGCCCTTTGCCTGAAGTATTCGAGGAATCGTGCAGAGGCTGAAGACGTCTTGCAGGATTCCTTTATTACAATTTTCAAAAAGATCGAGCAGTATAACTTTAAAGGATCATTTGAAGGCTGGCTCAAACGAATAACCATAAATACCGCTCTTCAACGATACCGAGGCCAGGGTGTCTTGAATATCGTTGATGAAGGACAAATTGAAGATTTAGTCATAGAGGCTGAAACAGAAGATTTGAGCATTGATTTCCTGCTTAATTGTATTCAGGAATTACCAGACAGATACAGGCTGGTTTTTAATCTATATGCTCTCGATGGCTACTCCCATAAGGAGATAGCAAATATGCTGGAAATTTCAACCGGAACGACAAAATCGAATCTAGCCAGAGCCCGAATGATTTTAAAAAACAAAATTGAAACCTATAAATCGCAAGTAAACTTGCAATCGTTGTGATGAGTAATAAAAATAATATCGATAAGCTGTTTAAAGAAAATCTCAAGGGATTTGAAGCCTCCCCCGATGCGTCGGTCTGGGATTCGATTTCAACACAGCTTAATCAAGACGTACAGCCGCGCAAAGCCATCCCTATCTGGTGGAAAATTGCAGGAATAGCTGCCGGTATTCTTATATTGGTGTCTATTGGCTCCATATTTATTAATTCTGATGCCGAAACTCAACCGGTTCCGGAAGTTGTTGATCAAGATTCAGGCCTTGATCCGGTCTCACCTGATAATTCAGGTGAAAGTGATAGGCCAGGTAATGTTCAAAATCAACCGGTTTCTCCTGTTGATCTTGATAAGACCGATCGCGATGACACCATTGTTGCTGAGGGTGATAAAACCTCTCTAGACAATGAGTCTGATCTCCAAAATACCGTTATAACTGACGAGTCAGGTTCTAATAAAAGGACATTAAATCAGGATTCAGATGCTGTTAAAGCAGTAATTCAGAATCGAAAAGATGATCTTCTGAAAAACGACACGACTGGTACTGTGCAAGACGCCGTTGCCGTAGATCAAAATGAACAGTCTGATATTGTAGATGACCCGTTATCTAATCAGGCAGAGCAAAAGGCCAATGAACTGTTGAAAGAACAGGGCCAGATAAAGGATTCACGTGTCGCCCAAATGGACGAAACATCTCAAGAAGAACCCCTGATCAATACCGAGGAAAATCCTGCTGCTGTTGATGAGGCCAAGGATGATATTAAAGAAGCCGTGGCTGCCCAAATTGAGGAGGAGGAGATAATCGAAGAAGAGGAGGAAGCCAGAAAGAACAGATGGGGTGTAGCTCCTCATGTTGCTCCCGTTTATTTCAATTCGTTCGGCAATGGTTCGGCTATTGATGAGCAATTTGTTAACAATTCCCGGTCAGGCGAAATCAATATGAATTATGGTATAGCGGCGAGTTATGATCTCGACGATAAATTTACTTTAAGAGCCGGAATCAATCAGATGAAATTAGGATATCGAACCAACGACGTTATTGTTTACAATAATATCCAGCCAACGATCGATGATAAGCCATTGAGAAATGTGAACCTGAATGCAGCAAATATGGATTTAGCTTTCCTAAGCGTTAATGGTCTCAATGTGGCACAGGTTCCTGGTGTAGTAGCTGCCAATATCGAATCCTCAATCGATCAGCAACTCGGTTTTATCGAGATCCCTCTTGAAATGGAATATAAAATAACCGATAAGAAATTAGGATTAAGTGTGATTGGTGGTATGAGCACACTTATTTTAAATGAAAATAAAGTTTATTCATCCCTCCAGGGCGTGCGAAACGAACTGGGTGAGGCGTCTAATATAAACTCAACGAGCTTTAGCGCTAATCTTGGGATGGGAATGAAATATAAAGTTTCCAAACGTATTAATTTGAATCTGGAACCTGTATTTAAGTATCAGTTGAATACCTTTAAGGATACTTCAGGTAATTTTAAACCCTACACTATCGGGGTTTACACAGGGTTTAGTTTCAAATTTTAAGATTTTAGTTGGTTAGATTGGTTATTGATCTCCAATTACTTCAAAAGGAGAGCAATGATGAAGAAAAGCTGCTCTAATTGCCCTGAGCAGCTTTTTCATTTGTTGTGGCCATGTCAGCTTCAAGAGAGTCCAATATCAGTGCTCTGGCTTGTTCTTTTATTTTAGACGAGTCTTTTATTTCAAGCCCGTGCGTTTCTATAAAGGGGTGAATTCGAACACGCATTTTGCCAGGACCTCCAGTGAAGATTGAATAGGAGAATCGCTTTTTATTGTCGTAAAAGGTGATCGGAACAATCGGAATCTTGTGGTTGATCGCCAATCGAAATGCACCGTCCTTGAATTCATCTAAAATAACGAATTCCTCAGGAACTTTGCCTTCCGGAAAAATGCAGATACTCAATCCTAAATTTAGTCGTTTTTGTGCTTGCTTGAATACGGCCTGACGACTTTTGACATCCCGGCGATCAACGAGAATGCATGTTTTCCTGTAAAAGAATCCAAATAATGGTATCCTGCCGAGTTCCTTTTTACCAACAAAAACAAAAGGATGATTGGAAATACTCACTAACATGAGCATAATATCGATCATGGATGTATGATTGGCGATAAGCATATAACTTTTCCCTTTTATCAACTGCTGTTCCTTTATAATTCGCCATCGAAAACCCATCCCTATTAAAATAAATTTAGCCCAGAATCTCGCAAGGCGAAAGAAGAAAGGATACCATTTTTCACGTGAAATTGACACAAGCAGAATTGGAAGCAGAACGACAATTGGTAATGCCACCAAAATGTAGAACCAAATGCGGTAAAAAATCCAAAATGGATATTTGATAAATTTCATGCCTTTCAAACGTACATAAATTTTTCGGTTTTATTATTTCGGGACAGTTGAGCTATTCTTTCAAATAAATTAACTTTGCCGCAATAAGTAAAAAACAAATGGCTAGAATATTAACCGGAGTTCAGAGCACAGGCACCCCGCACCTGGGGAATTTGCTTGGCGCAATTATTCCCGCTATTCAAATGAGCAATGAACCATCTAATGATTCATTCTTATTCATTGCAGATATGCATTCCCTAACGCAGATAAAGGATGCAAATCAATTGCGACATAATACATACTCCACCGCTGCAACCTGGCTTGCATGCGGACTAGACACCGATAAAACCGTCTTTTACCGTCAAAGCGATGTGCCACAGGTTACCGAATTGGCTTGGTATCTTAGCTGCTTTTTTCCTTATCAACGCCTCACATTAGCGCATAGTTTTAAAGATAAAGCCGACCACCTGGAAGATGTAAACGCCGGTCTTTTTAACTATCCCATGCTCATGGCCGCCGATATTTTGCTTTATGATGCCGATATCATTCCGGTGGGTAAAGATCAGCTCCAGCATATTGAAATGACACGGAATGTTGCCAATCGGTTTCATGCCCAATTGGGTGAAACTTTTGTCATGCCAGAGGCCGATCTTAAAGACGAGACCATGTACGTTCCGGGAACTGATGGTGAGAAAATGAGTAAAAGCAAGAATAATATTATAAATATTTTCCTTCCTGATAAGCAGTTGCGAAAACAGTTAATGAGTATCCAGACGGACAGCACCCCTTTGGAAGCTCCCAAGGATTGGAAAAGCTGTAATTTGTTCGCAATATACACCCTGCTTGCAACTCAAGAACAGATCAAAGCCATGAAATCGAATTATGAAGGCGGCGGTTACGGTTATGGCCATGCGAAACAGGAACTTTACGAGCTTATCGTCAAGCAATTTTCCGAAGAAAGAAGCCTATATAACGACTACATGAATAATCTCGATCGTATTGATGACGTGCTATCTCAGGGGGCCGTTAAAGCAGCACGAGTTGCTGATAAGGTCCTGTCACGTGTTCGTCATAAAGTGGGTTATTAAGTGTGAATTTCATAGGCTTTTCCAGGTAAGGGCCTGATCAGGTTCCTTAATTCTAGTTTTAATAATATGCTCGCTACTTCATTCGTTGGCAAGCCGGTATTCCGACTTATGCTGTCTAAGGAAGATCTGTCATGTATGAGCAAATGATCATAAATAAGCTTTTCATTTGAATTTAACTCAGGCACAAGTTTTACTTCAGCGGGGAGTATGGCTTCAGGAGAACGCCAATTCAATATATACGGAATGTCTTCCGGCTGGGTTAACATATGAGCTTGCTGGTATTTGATAAGGTTGTTACACCCGACACTATAAGGATTTGAAGGTCGCCCCGGGACCGCAAAAACCTCGCGATCATATGATCGAGCTAAATCGGCGGTTATCAGGCTTCCCCCCTTTTCAGCCGATTCAATGACTACGGTTGCTTCACTCAATCCCGCAATTATTCGATTGCGTTTAATAAAATTTGTGCGTTCGAATGTATCGATACTCCAAAAATCGGTAAAGAATCCACCGTGCTCCATAATCCTTTTCATATAAGGCTCATGAGATTTTGGGTAAATTTGTTCAAATCCATGGGCCAAGCAGCCAATGGTCTGTAAGTTGCTATCTACCGCCGCCCTTTGAGCGATTATATCGGTTCCGTAGGCAAATCCCGATATAATAACCGGGTTATAAACCGATAGACTTTCTACCAAATTGCGGCAAAACGCACGCCCTAAAGAAGTTATTTGTCGTGTTCCAACAATACTGATGATAGGCTTATCACCCAGGTTAATCCGTCCTCTTTGAAATAGTAAAACCGGCCCGTCAACACAATGTTTTAGTCGTTCAGGATAGGATTCTTCAAGGAAATAACTGCAACTTATATTTTGATCCTCCATAAATCTCAATTCCTGCTCGGCATCGGTGAAATTCAACGGATTGAATAAATCGTTGAGCAGTTGACCCCCGATTCCATCGATTTTACCAATCGATCGTTTTTTACTCTTGAAAATCGCCTCTGCAGAACCAAAATGACGAATCAGTCGCCTGGCAAGAATATCGCCGATATTGGGTGATCGCAAGAGGGCAAGTGTCGCTAACAAATTCGATTCAGTCATCGCTTATTTATGATGTTCAAATATAGAATATTTTCTCTATTTGATCGAATAAATCCTGTTAATAACTCCTTTTGGAAGCTGGCGAAGCAAGTCAAAAATTTTTAACTTTGTTCTATGCAGTTTGACAGCTATATAAGCGATCTTCTTTATCGCTATGAATGTGTTATCATTCCTGACTTCGGCGCTTTTTTAACGCGCTCTGTCCCGGCTCATATCGATGAGTCGACGCATACGTTTTACCCGCCTTCTAAAATTGTTTCTTTCAATGAGCAGTTAAAGAATAATGACGGACTGCTGGCCAATTATGTTGCAAGCGTTGAAAAGGTCCCTTATGAATTGGCTTTGAAGAAAGTTCTTAGAAAAACAAAATCTCTGAAATCTTATTTAGCTCAAGGTGAAACCCTATCATTCAAACATATCGGTGAAGTGCAATTGGCTGCAAATGGGCGTATTCGTTTTGAGCCGACGAACGACTTGAATTACCTGACGCAGTCATTCGGATTACATGCCTTTGTTTCACCTCATATAACCAGGGAAGACTACAAGGTTGTTGTTGAAGAAATCGAGGAAGCTGTTCCTATTGCATTGACTTCCGAAAAGCGACATACGCGAAACTATCTGAAATATGCTGCTGTTGCGGTAATAGCATTATCATTAGGCGGGCTGATCAGCTCTAATTATTATTTGAATCAAATAGAACGTCATAATGAATTAGCAGCTGAAGAGGCACAAAAAGAATTGGAATCACGAATTCAGGAGGCGACTTTTGTAATCGAAAATCCGTTGCCCACCATATCGCTTGAGGTTGATAAGCAAAGTGGAAATTACCATGTTGTTGCCGGCGCCTTCAGAATTGAATCTAATTGTAACAGCAAACTTCAGGAACTAAAAGATCTTGGATATAAGGCGCATCGTATCGGAATCAACAAATACGGTTTGCACCAGGTCGTATACGGAAGCTATGATAGCCGTCGAGAGGCCCAACGCGAGCTATATAAAATAAGAAGAGCGCACAATAAAGATGCCTGGTTACTGATTCAGGAACTTGATTAATTATTTGAATCAGACCATATATCGGTTTGATTTTTCCACACATTTAAATTACCATGAGCCCAAAATGTCCTAATGATTCTAAAACGATAATGACCGATCTGGTCCTTCCAAGTGAAACAAATCCATTAAATAATCTATTTGGAGGTGAATTACTGGCAAGAATGGATCGGGCTGCGAGTATTGCTGCCCGGCGACACTCTCGGCGAATTGTGGTTACAGCATCAGTCAACCATGTTGCATTCAAACATGCGGTTCCATTAGGAAGCGTCGTCACCGTTGAAGCCAAGGTGTCTCGGGCCTTTCGGACATCCATGGAAGTATTCCTCGATGTATGGATAGACGATCGCGAATCTGGGAATCGCACTAAAGCCAATGAAGCTATTTATACCTTTGTTGCTGTTGATGATGCCGGAAGACCCGTAAAAATTCCTGAACTAAAACCGGAGACCGAAATCGAAAAACTGCGTTTTGAAGGGGCGCTTCGGAGAAAGCAGTTGAGCCTGGTATTGGCCGGCAAAATGAAACCTACCGATGCTACAGAGCTCAAAGCCATATTCGAGATCGACTGATTACCCGGTTAAACCATTTCCTATCCCGATAGTCTTATAGTAAACTCCAAAACTATGAGAACAGGACTATTAATTTTCGGATTAGTATTTACATTCGGTTTAACCTCCTGCGCAACACATGTTGCCATACGACCCGGTCAGGTAAAAGTGGTGAAGGTAGCACCCAAAAATCATAAGATTGTTATTGTGAAAGGGAAACGCTACTACTTTTGGAACGGAAGACATTACAAGAAAACGACCAGGGGCTTTGTTATCGTTAAAGTCTAGATGTTACATTTTGTAAATCCAGTGAGCCGGATTCTGGGTTTGCAGTTCTTTGAATACCAGGAAGCTTAAAATAGATTCACCCGAAGCTTTGTTAGTAAGTACTTCCCCGATAACCTGCTTGGTTGAAACTTTATCTCCCTTCTTGACATATATCTTTGAAAGGTTTTTGTAGACTGTAAAATAATTACCATGCTTTATCATTATGGTAATATTGCCATTTTTTGGAACGATGACCGAGTTAACCTCACCTTCATAAACCGTTCTAACTTTTTCTCCTTTGTTGGTAGCAATACGTACCCCGTTGCTATTTATTGAAATGTTACGGTCAATTGGTGACGGGTGTTTACCATAACGCATCTTGATCACGCCCTCTTCCACAGGCCAGGGCAATTTTCCTTTATTCGATGTAAAATTAGCGGCCAGAACCTTATCTTCAGGGGTAAGGGAAAACGTTCTTGACGTGGTCGATTTTCCAGCTTTGCGATTTGAACTGGCCATTGCTTCCCTGATGATTTTTTCGATCTCCTTATCCAATTGAGCCGCTTCCCGTTCTTTCTTCCTGATTTGTGAGGAATAATTACTCAAATTTCGTTTTATGGAAGCGATCAAATCACGTTGTTCGTCTAATTCCTTTTCCAATTCAACTTTAGCAACACGATTATCTCCAATAAGTTTCTCCTTATCGTCTTTTTTAACCAGCAATAATCTATTTAATTCCTGAAGTCTTTCGGTTTGTAGTTTTATCTCCTCACTTTGTTTTCTCTGATAATTGGCATATTGCCGTATATATTGCAATCGCTTATAGGCTTGTTGAAAATCGGTTGATGACAACAGAAACATCACCTTGCTCTGATCGGATCGACTTTTATACGATCGTTGAATCATTTTGGCATATTCATCTTTCAGTAACTTTAAACGATCGCGATAGTGTGTTATGGTTTTCTGATTCTCATTGATCTCCCTGGTTAACAGGTTTGCCTGCTGGTTGGTAACATTAATCAGATTTTGTCGGACAGACATCTTGTAACTCAGGTCCTCAACAACGGTGATAGCAGATTTCTGTTCCTTTTTATCTTTAAACATGAGTTTATTGATCTGATTGATCTCCTTACGAAGTTCTTGTCGTCGTTCTTCAAGTTCTTGTTGTTTTTTGCTCTGGGCGTGAACGAGTGTGCACATACCCAGGAACAGGCAGATAAGAATGTAGTATGGTTGGCGGCGAGTTATTTTCATCTTATCTCTATTTCCTCAAAGCCGGAAGGAATGCGGAATGGAAATCGTAATTCATTATTAAGTGATACCGATCTGAATTCCATATTCAAAATGGTTTCCTCGTCATCTTCAAGTGCAATAACCCTGATCATCTCAGGCAGAGTTTGTCGTTTTACCTTCTGATAGTTGGTATAATCTATTTGGAGCATTCTCCGTTCAAGCGGTTGAGACAATTGCTGTGAGTCCATTTTATAATGTGACGGATTCAGTAAAAAG
Organism: Flavobacteriaceae bacterium; assembly: GCA_013003555.1. Classification (GTDB taxonomy): domain Bacteria; phylum Bacteroidota; class Bacteroidia; order Flavobacteriales; family Flavobacteriaceae; genus SHLJ01. The sequence continues at coordinate 108,773 of JABDIV010000060.1, read as the reverse complement.
AAAATCTCGTACAGGCTGTTTTGTTCTTTCGGAAAAAGCACATATGATGATTCGTGAATATCAGCATCATATCGTCCATCATCGAGTTTAAATAACGCCTCCCCTAACAGCAAATTCTGAACATTGTCAAAATTCAAATCTGTTCCCAGAAAATCACTGATCAAACTAAAATCACCGTCGAAATAGGTGTTATCTAATTTATTATAATAACTCACTTTCTCGGGTGTAATTTTTGCCCGAACAATGCCCAGAGTTGAACTTAACCAAATAACCCTGTCTTTTTGCATTCGCAGATTAATCGAATGGGTTTGAGACTTATCCCCTTGAATATATTCAACCTTTAACCTTGACTGAAGTGTCTTAAAGTTAACTTCTTTTTTCTTGTGTTCATTGATCAGTTGCCCTGATGAAATTCGGTTATTGAGCTCCCCAGAACCAGCAACACTTTTACCGGATTTGCATCCAGCAAACGCAATCGCGATTGCAAGAATCAGTATTTTGAATATCCTAATCATTATTGTTCAATAAGGCCCTGGCCTTTTTATCAAACGCTTCAGCGCGTTCAATATTATTGTTCAATTTATATGCCAGACTCAGCTGTTTATAAAAATCAGCTTCCATGGTTGTATCATCAATAATATAATCAACGCCGATTTCCAGAATGGAAATTGCAGCTTTTTGCCGGCCTAAGTTGTTCAGTGCCACCCCATTTATCAGGTATAATATTGGTTGAGACGGGTAATTTTCAAGGGCTGTTTCACTCTGGCTGGCAGCCTTTTCAAATTGCTTCAACTCAAGATAAAGAAGCAGCGTGTCTTTCAAAAGATTGAAATTTGAAGGGTCCTTATCGTGAGCTTTAATAAAATACTGAAGGGCTTTCTCCTTATCGTTGTTATTAAGATAATAGTGCGCTAATTCAGCGTCTGATTTTCCTGAATCATCATCGACAACTTCAGTTGTAACTTCAAGCAGCTCGGTTTCGTACTGCGGATTTAATTGAACGAATTTTACAAAGTCATTCAACACTTTGGCCTTGGCATCCGGTTTGATTGTACCGCTTTTTAAAACAATCTTCATAGACTCTATTGCCTTTGAAGCCTGATTGTCGTCAAGATAAAACTTATAGAGAGCAAGATGAACCAGTTGAGATTCAGGTCGTCTTGTGAGTAGTTTCTCAGCCGTTTTAAAGGCCTTGTCCTTATTCCCGATTTCACTATAACGATATATCAGATGCAGGTATTGTTGTTCATTATCCGGATTATTTACAAGGCGTTTTTCCAGGTAATCAATCCGTTCCTGATCTGACCCGGTGGCGCTATATATTTCGTTGCGCAGCTGCTCTCGCGATTTAGAAACTCCGAGCGCGTCATCCAGTTCATCTAATAATTCGAGTGCCTCTTTATACTTTTGATTTCTGAAATACAGATTGGCCAGATCCTCTTTATAATCAGGATGAAAACGCACCAATTGTTTAACCGTAGCTATAGCGCGTTCAAAATCATTGGTGTCAATATAAACCCCATAAAGTTCGTCGAGGTACCATTCGTTATCAGGCTCCATAGCAACAGCCTTTTTTAAGGCATCTTCTGCCGCCGAATAATTTTTTAACTGGATATAGTTTTTCCCGATCTCATAATATACAACCGATTGAGATTCGTCAAGGTTCAGGCACTTTTGCAAAGCTATGATCGATCGATTATAATTTTCAATGCCTTTTTGTTTAAGTGCTTCAAAGAAGAATTCCTGAAACTTATCCTCGAAATTGCCCAGGTCGTCTTCCGGGGTTTGATTGAAATCAATTTGAGCCCAAAGAAATCCACTACACCAAATCAGTGCGATACAATTAATCGCTATTTTAACCATCTTCTTCATAAGTCAAGTCAAGCCTAAATTAGCAAAATTAGGGACGTTCCTGATCAAATTAATCTAATTTTAACGTGTTATTCATTTCCTGTGCTTCCAAATCCGCCTTCCCCTCTAGAGGTTTCAGTCAGTACTTCGACTTCTTTCCAGTGTGCCTGTTCGTATCGAGCCACAACCATTTGAGCAACACGCTCGCCCGCTTTAATGCGGACCGGTTCATTCGATAGATTTACAAGAATTACGCCAATTTCACCTCTGTAATCAGCATCTATGGTTCCCGGGCTATTCAGTACAGTTATTCCTTTTTTTAGAGCCAATCCGCTTCTTGGCCTGATCTGGGCTTCAAATCCCGCAGGCAATTCAATAAATAAACCGGTTTTAATCAATGTGCGCTCCAGTGGTTCTAAAATAACATCTTCATCCAAAGCAGATTTTAAATCCATGCCTGCCGAAAGAATGGTCTCGTAATTCGGGACTGGATTATTCGATGTATTTCTAATTTTAATTGTCATGTTAAGATTTTAGAATTAGTTTGATTTCATTCTTTTCAAGGGTCCAGATCAATCCTAAAAATAAAAGGATCATTGTGCTTCCGACCCAGTAATTTTCCCGGAACATATAAAAATAAATCAGCGAGAAAAGAATTGAACCCATCAAGTATAAACCGATCTTTTTCAGGTTATACGGTACCGGATAATATTTTCTTCCGAAATAAAAGGATAGCAACGCCATCACAGCATAGGCGGCCAGGGTAGCTAAGGCCGAACCTTTGTAGCTGATTATCGGGATTAAAAGAAGGTTTAAAACCAGGGTAATCAATGCCCCGATAACTGATATATAAGCTCCAAATTTTGTGCGATCGGTTATTTTATACCACACCGATAAATTGTGATAGATACCCAGAAATAAATATGCGATCAATAAAACCGGCACAATCCACATGGCCTCCCAATAAGGTTCATCACGAATGATTATTGGCTTGATCAAATCGGCAAGGACTACCACTATTAATAATATTACCGAGCCAAAAATGACAAAAAACTCAAGGATTTTGGCATAGTTTTTTTGAGGATTACTTGTGTTGGCGTGTTTGAAGAAATAAGGCTCAATCCCAAGCCTGTATGCTGCTGCAAAGAGGGTCATGAAAAGGGCCAGTTTATAACAAGCCGAATACATTCCTATCACATGTTTGGGATCCTCAACATCAAGCATGCGATCAAGTAAAATACGATCGAAGGTTTCATTGATCGAAAATGCAATCCCGGCGATAAGAACAGGCAGTGCATAACGCATCATCTTCTTCCATAAAACAGCATCAAACTTATACCTGACCTTCGTATAGTAGGGAATCATTATAATAAGTGTTGCAGCACTGGCAACAAGATTGGCGATAAAAATATAATTGATCTCAAAATTGGGCTTCCACATCCATTCAAACAAATCCGCTTGTCCAGATAACTGCTTTAACCACAATAAAAAGAAAAGATTCAACAGTATGTTGACAAATACATTTGCCAATTTTATAACGGTGTAGGTCTTGGGGCGTTCCATAGCCCTCAACCATGCAAATGGAATTACGACCAGGGCATCCAGGAGCAGTATCCAAATAACCAGAACGATGTAATCTACCCTGATATTGGTAAAATGTGCAAGGTTATCCCTAAATGAATAAGCTAATCCAAAAAATATGACGGAAGATCCTATGAGTGACAATGTCGAAGTCCCTACAACAGCATCCTTTTGGTTTTCCTTATTAAAAAACCTGAAAAAGGCTGTCTCCATTCCATAAGCCAGAACTACGTTAAATAAGACAAACCAGGCAAAAATTAAAGAAACATTACCATATTCTGAAACCGATGGTAAAACTCCAGGAGAGGTGTAAAGCGGCACGAGCAAGAAACTCAACATTCTCGGTAATACCGTGGCTAGTCCATAAAAAAACGTTTGTTTGAATAGGGTTTTAAATGCGCTCAATGTGTTGTGGTTTATGCTGCTAAAAATACGTTATTAGCAAACGTTAACCAAAGTATAGTTATTGCTTGATAGGAGGAGCGCTTGGATACGCTATTAAGGGCTTCTCAACTACATTTGAAAGCATGAAATATTTAACGGTTTTACCGTCGCGGTAACTGATTACACATTCGTTATCCTTAAGTTCAAATGGAATGGGCTTGAGTTTTTCGGGCATGGTGTTTCCGTACTCCTCTTTTGGGTCCTCATTCATTATCATATCTTTCTTCTTGTTAAAATCGGAAGAAAAGCGTCCTACATATTGACCAGCCTCCTTTTTTAATTCCAGTGGAGCTACCCGACCCCTGAAGTAAACACTGTCTAAAACAATATTTACATCCGAAACCGGAATATGAATGTTCATTCCTGATCCCCCGCCCTCAACGCCTGCTATCCATCGTTGGAAATAGGGCTGATCGATAGTTACCGGAGCTTGTTTTTCAAGTTTCTTTTTGTCGGAACACTGTGAAAAGCTACTCATAACAATCAAGGTTAATACGGATACTAAGATCTGTTTTAATGGTATCATATGTTGATTTCTGGATTCAATAAAGATACAAAATCAATAATCGTTCCTAAAATTTTTTAGCAAAGGCGTTTGGGTAGCACCTTCAACTACAATGTTCTATTAAAATTTGAACTATAACTGTGAAGGGTTGCAATGGAGGTGGCCCTCTTAGGATACGATATGATGATATTCGATACCCGACAAGGGTTAAGAAATCATATTCTGTTAACGAAAATGTATTGCAAAGGACCTTTTACCAAAAAGGTATTGGAATTTGGCTTATTAATTATTCAATGCCTCAGCACCTCCAACAATTTCCAGTATTTCACCGGTAATGGCAGCCTGACGTGCCTTATTGTATGATAAGGTCAACTGGTCGCGCAATTCGGTGGCATTATCGGTTGCCTTGTGCATTGCTGTCATTCTAGCGCCATGTTCGCTGGCAAATGAATCTCTAACGGCTTTGAATAGTTGCGTTTTTAATGACTTCGGAATTAGCTCCTCAACGATTTCAGCTTTAGAGGGCTCAAAAATATAATCAAGGTTTACCGTTGTATCGGTCTCAACCGGAACAATTGGTAAAAACTGTTCTGTCTGAACTAGCTGTGTTCCGGCATTTTTGAACTTATTATAAACCAAAATGATCTTGTCGCATTCAGCATTTTCAAATCGTTCCATCAAATATTCGGCGATTTTCGAAACATTTTCAAAGGTGAGTTCATCAAAAACACTATTGTCATTGAGTGCAATTTCCTGTGATTTTGCTAGTATATCATGTCCTTTTTTACCAATGGTTACCAGAACATTATTGGCATCATTGAAATCCTCGTTTGTCAGTCGAATACTTTCCTTGACGATATTGGAATTAAACGCCCCGCAGAGTCCGCGATTTGAGGTGATTGCAACAATCATTACCTTATTTACATCACGCTGAGTCGCAAAATTGTTGCCACTGTCTCCATCAAGAGTGGCGCTTAAACTTTGGAGTAATTCTGTAAGCTTATTGGCATAGGGCCGCATAGCAGTAATTGCATCCTGGGCTTTTTTCAACTTTGCAGCCGACACCATTTTCATGGCACTGGTAATCTGCATGGTTGATTTAACCGAGCTGATCCTATTTCGTATTTCTTTAAGATTTGCCATACTCCCTTAGTGGTTTAAACGTATTTAGAAGACATCTCTTTGCAAACTTGCGTCAGGGTATTTGTGACCTTGTCGGTCAACTTACCGGACTTGATAACATCGAGTATATCGCGGTGTTTTGCATTTAGAAATTCGATGAAATCACGCTCAAATTCCTTAATCTTATTCACTGGTACATTTCTAAGAAGATTTCTTGAGCCTGCAAATATGATAGCCACCTGATCTTCAACTTTAAACGGATCGTTCTGCGCTTGTTTCAGGATCTCAACATTTCGTTTACCTTTTTCGATAACATTCTGCGTTGCCGCGTCAAGATCAGATCCAAATTTTGCGAAAGCTTCAAGTTCTCTATATTGGGCCTGGTCTAATTTTAATGTACCTGCTACCTTCTTCATCGATTTGATCTGAGCAGATCCACCAACACGAGAAACCGAGATACCAACATTAATCGCCGGACGAACTCCTGAGTTGAACAGGTCACTTTCGAGGAAGATCTGACCATCGGTAATCGAAATAACGTTTGTTGGAATATAGGCCGAAACGTCACCCGCTTGTGTTTCGATAATCGGTAAAGCTGTTAAGGACCCACCACCTTTAACGACAGGTTTTAACGGCTCTGGTAAATCGTTCATGTTTTTGGCGATATTATCATCATCGATAACCTTAGCCGCACGCTCTAATAACCTTGAATGAAGGTAGAAAACGTCTCCAGGATAAGCCTCACGTCCCGGTGGGCGTCGAAGCAAAAGGGAAACCTCACGATAGGCAACCGCTTGTTTTGAAAGGTCATCATAGATGATCAATGCCGGACGGCCTGTGTCGCGGAAGTATTCTCCAATTGCAGCTCCTGCAAAAGGTGCATATACCTGCATTGGCGCTGGGTCTGAAGCATTTGCTGCAACAATGATCGTATAATCTAAAGCGCCTTTTTCTTCTAATGTCTTAGCAATTCCCGCTACGGTCGATGCTTTCTGTCCAATAGCAACATAGATACAGAAAACCGGTTCGCCTGCATCATAAAATTCCTTTTGGTTAATAATGGTATCGATACAAACTGTTGTTTTTCCCGTTTGGCGGTCACCGATAACGAGCTCCCGTTGTCCACGGCCTATCGGTATCATCGCATCTACCGATTTAATACCCGTTTGAAGCGGTTCGTTAACCGGCTGACGGAAAATTACTCCTGGAGCTTTACGTTCCAATGGCATTTCATACAAATCACCTCCGATGGGTCCTTTACCATCGATAGGGTTTCCTAAGGTATCAACAACACGACCAAGCATTTTTTCTCCAACCTTGATTGAAGCAATGCGCTCTGTTCGTTTTACCGTTGCACCCTCTTTGATTTCTTTTGAGGGCCCTAATAATACAACACCAACATTATCTTCTTCCAGGTTTAGTACGATTCCTTCAAGTCCGTTCTCAAACTCCACCAATTCGCCATACTGCGCATTAGACAATCCATAAATCCGGGCTATACCATCTCCCACGTTCAATACGGTTCCTACTTCATCCAATGAAGCACTCGCTTCAAATCCTGAAAGTTGCTGTTTTAAAATCGCTGATACTTCAGCTGGTTTTACTTCTGACATTGTTTTTGTTTTTATAAGCTATCCTTAACTTAATTCAGGGTAAATTCTCGTTTTAATCTGTTCAATTGATTAGCGATACTCGCATTATACTGTTTATCACCAACTCGTAAAATAAATCCACCTAAAATACCTTCGTCTACAACATTTTCTAATTCGACGGCTTTATCGGTTAATTCTTTTATTTTGGAAAGCACCTTCATTTCCATTTCGCTGGTCATGGGCACCGCTGTTGTGACAGTGGCTTTTTCCTTTCCAATCTGAGCATCATAAAGCTCACCATATTTGAAAGCCACATCAGCCAAGATATCAATGCGCTTGTTGGTGATCAGAACATCGAATAACCCTTTGGTCAGTCCGTTTACATCACCAAACAACTCACTCAATACTTTATGCTTGATATCTGATTTGATCACTGCACTTTTAAGCATTTCGTTCAATTCGTCATGTTCGGCAATTGTATTTACAATATGAACCATATCACCACTTATCACCTCGCTGAGGTTTTTCTCAGTGGCCAGTCCTAAAACTGCTTTTGCATAACGTATCGCTGCTCTACCTGCCATCGATCACTAGTTTAATTTAGCATCACCCAACATGGACTCAACTAACTGCATTTGTTTGTCTTTATTTGTCAATTCGTCCCGCACAACCTTTTCAGCGATATCAACTGCAAGTCCGGCTACATGACTTTTCAATTCGGCCATTGCGGCTTTCTTTTCACTTTCAATCGCGGCCTGTGCCTGACTGATCATCTTACTTGCTTCTTTCTGGGCTTCTTCCTTGGCATCGGAAATCATTTTGCTTTTCAATTCACGGGCTTCCTTCAGCATTGATTCGCGCTCGGCTCTTGCCTCCTTTAAAATGCGCTCATTGTCAGCCTGAAGATTTTCCATTTCCTGCCGCGCTTTGTCAGCCTCATCAAGGGCATTCTTTATTGAATTCTCCCGTTCGTTGACCGAATTTAAAATCGGTTTCCACGCATATTTTGAAAGCACAAAGAATAAGACCCCGAAGGCCAATGTGGTCCAAAAAATTAATCCTATTTCAGGTGTTAACATAATTTTTAAATTTAATACCAATCAAGGTGCAACCAACCGTTACACCTTGACTGAATGGTTTTTAACCTTTTGTAAACGCGATTACGATTGCGAAAAGTGCAATCGCCTCAACGAACGCTGCCATAATCAAGGCAAGCGCTTGAATCTTCCCGTACATTTCAGGTTGTCTCGCAACAGCATCCATAGCTGATCCACCAATTCGTCCGATACCAATACCGGCTCCGATGGCTGCAAGACCAGCACCAACTGCTGCAATAGTTACTAATGATTCCATATATAAATAATTAAATTAAAAGGTTCGTAATTAATGATCGTCATGATCGGCGGTTGCCATTCCAAAATACAGTGCCGATAAAATCGTAAATATATAAGCCTGAATGGCCACAACTAAAATTTCAATTAAACTGATAAATACAACAAATGCCACTGAAACCGGGGCAACAACATAACCTGCCACATCACCATAGGCGTTCTTAAAGAAAAATATTAGGCTTATAAGGGCGAGTATCACAATGTGTCCCGCGGTTATATTCGCAAACAAACGAATAAACAGCGAAACAGGCTTGGTAAATACACCGATCAGTTCTATAGGTGCCAGAAACAATTTCATCGGAATCGGCACACCAGGCATCCAGAAGATATGTTTCCAATAATCCTTGTTGCCATTCAAATTCGTAATAATAAAGGTCAGCGTGGCAAGTGCAAATGTAAATGCTATGTTTCCACTTAGGTTCGCACTAAATGGGAAGAAAGGAATCAAACCAAAAATATTATTAATCCATATAAAAAAGAAAATGGTCAATAAGTATGGCAGGAACTTCTTATATTTTTTTTCGCCGATATTCGGAATGGCGATATCATTTTTAACAAATAAAATGAGGGGTTCGGTGAACTTAGCGATACCTGTGGGAACGTTATCTTCAGACTTCCTGTAAGCCCTTGCCGAAAAAATAAAGATAAGCATCAATACTGCCATCGAAAAAAACAAGGTAAATACGTTCTTGGTAATCGAAAAGTCGAGCATCCGTTCGTTTACAGGATGATCCTCTTCATCGAGAGTGACGTATTTCCCCTCGGCATCGGCTTCGGCATTGGCATAATAGACCTTTCCGTGGAAATAGGTAACGCGTTGTCCCTTACGCTCAACAACAACTTTACCTTCCTCATCATGATCGAATTCAGATGACATAAATGTAACAAGACCTTCTTCAGTCCATAAAATTACAGGCAGAGGAATCGAAACGGGATGGCCATCCCAGTCTAATATATGAAAGCTATGATTATCACTGACGTGATGCAGGATCATCTCGGTGATATCAAGTTCTTCGTCACCGTTTTCACTGTTTTTAGTTTCATTAGCAAATCCTAACAAGGAGAAAGATAAAAAAAGGCCTAAAAAAAGTAGCTTAAACGTCTTGATCTGCATCGGATTATCGTATTAAAAATACCTCGTTCAAAATTCGGTGCAAATGTACACACATTATATTAATTAACAAACTAAAACAATCAATGTTTAAATTTTTATAAGGAATTTATAAACCCCATTGATTTCAAGGCCTAGGTAAAGAAAATACGGTATAAAAAAGTTGATTATTTCGAGCCTCAAATGGCTTGATTCTTTAAAGAAGAGCGGTGTTAAAAAGAGTACCGCGAGGATCATTTTAAGTATGGTTAAGGCAAAGAAATGGTAGAGTATTTTTTTTTCGCCTTTTTTGGTTTGAAGGAACATGACACTATACACCAAAATAACCAGAACAATGTTAAAACAATGAATGGCCCATACAGGAATTAAAAGTTTTCCATTAAAAAACTGAAAAATCAAGTAACTGTGAATCAGGAATAGAAGCAATGCAAACAGCAGAGCTTTGATAAGAAATGCTGAAATGCTTTTTATGAATTCAGGCATTTTAATTCGATAGTTTATTGGCTTGTTTAACCACCCCGTACATCGCAATTGCAAAACCGATAAAGGTCCCGATTATGGTCGAAATAGGTTCTTCCATTTGGTAGTGCTCATCAATCTTAAATCCGATGTATGCTCCCAGGCCGGTTATAATTGCCATTTGGAAGGCAAGGCCCGAGAGAAGAGCTACTTGTTTAAGCGGTTTTCCCTTTTTCTTCTGTTGGTTTTTGCTGGTGTTCACCCTTGTTGAGTTCTTTAACGGCGCCTTTCATGCTGCAAACGGCATTAAATGTCGCTCCAGGTTCTACAGCAAGCTTACCAACCTCAACTTCGCCTTGAATGAACGCTGTAGATTTAAGAGATAAGGTGCCTGATAATTTTAATTTACCAGAAAAGCTGCCTTCGAAATCGGCATTCGTGCCTTCTATTGTGCCATTTACAAATCCTGATTTTCCGACAACCACCTTCCCCTGAGTTCTGATATTGCCTTCAACCTGACCGTCAATTCTAAATGCGCCTTTACTGATTATATCTCCCACTATTTTAGTGTCCTGAGCTATAACATTTTGCTGTGTGGAGGATTCCTGTGCCATTTTTCCTTTTTTTGATTCTGAAAACATATATCAATCGTGTTTTAATCGTTATTGAGATTTTATATAAGCTTCCAAGTTTTTATGAACCTGAACGATCTGATAATTCGGTGATGAGATCGCGAAGTATTCTCTATTAATATCAATTTCTTCATATTCGTTGATGATCTCACCAAATCCCATTGCACCCTGATAACTCTTTAGGTTATGTACCACGATGAAAATGGTTTCAAGATCATACCGGTCAACAGAAGTAGTCAATTCGAGATGTCGCACTCGGGAAACCGCTTCATCCAGTTCTTCTTTGAATTCAACAAGGGTTTCTTCAGTCGGGGTTTTAAATTGATAGATTACCTTAAAACTGCGGGAGCTGTTATCATCATGAAATTCGGAACGCTCCAGAAGGGGCAGTGTGCTTTGTATGGTGTTTTCTGCTTTTTTCCCTTCAGGGCTATTCGGGTAATTAAGAGCGATATAATTGATCGATTCCTTGTAGGATTCAAACCCATAAATTCTCGCCTTAGAAACCGCTTTTAAAAATTCGAATTTGGGTACAATTGCCTCACCATCGAATGCATTAATATACTTATCACAGCCTTTGATCACATCGGCATATTCTTGTTTTTCAAATTGCCTGTAAAGCGATTCATAAATATTTTCCGGACTGTTTGAATCTTCCTCTAAAATTGTGTTCGGATTTAGCAATATAGTCGCATATCTTGAATCCGGATGATTGTTGATGATGTCATTTTTCATGATCTCAGCTTCGCCCGCCATATCGAGCAACTCATAGACCTTATACAAGTTGTACTTCGCCGGAAGGATTAAACGTTCCTCCGGACCAAATTCAAGCAAATCTCTAAGCTTGTCCTTCGATAAAGAGTATTCGTTAAATTTATCCTTATAGATAAGCCCTAATTGATAATAGGCAAAATTCCGATCCCTGATCAAACTATCAATCGCCGATTCTTCTATCGGAACTAATTTAGTATAAAACTCAGGGTCGAATAATTCATCTTCCGTGGCGCTAGCAATGGCCGGGTCTATTTCAGCCTGACTACTTAAAGATCGGCTCTTATTAGACCAGCGCCAGTTATCTTCTAACTGCCGTTCACCCCAATTTTGAATAAATTCGTTTTTTCCAAAAGCAACTGTTGACGGGTTATAAAAATAAAAGCTTGATCCCGGAGGTTCGGTTCTGCCAGTATTTTGAAAGGTGTTCTTCGAATCGCCCACTTTAGCGATTCCTTCCCTGCGTTTTTCTTCCGCCTCTAAGCGCGCCTTCTCATCTTCGGCTTCCTGCTTGAGTTTGTCGGTATAAGTGGTAAAGTATGCAAGGCGTTCTTCCTCACTCATGTTAACCAGTTCAAGTATACTATCGTTCCTTATTGCAACATCTTCATAGAAAATGACATCGTCAAGGTTATCTCGTTTGCGTTTTATGCTTCGGAATATTTTAGTATTCTTATCCAGGTTCAGCAAGGTACTGTCATAATATGCGCCAGCATTACGATATTCGGCACGATCGAAATTCATATCTCCGAGTATCTGATAATTTCTCGCATTTAAGAAGTTATCATTTGAATTTGTGCGTAATGATTTGTTGTAATAGGTGGTAGCCAGACTATCTGAAGTATTTTTCAGATGATATTCTGCAATCTGATGATAGATCTTATCTAAATACGGACGGTTCTCACGATCTTCTTCCAGGGAGGTGAGCAGTTCTAAAAAACCCAACTTATCCTGATTCTCGTAATCGAAGATCTTCGCTTTTTCAATGAATGCACTTATGTAATATATGCGGGGCGTTTTCCTGTGTAATTCAATGACTTTATCAAAAGCCATATTGGCACTGTCTTTTTTACCTAAAGCATTGTATAGCTGTCCTTGAATAAAACGGTAACGCCCGCGTTCATCATTATTTTTCGTAGCGATCGCGGCCATGTCTAAATTAACGATTGCGGTATCTAAGGCCTTCAAGTTAATATAGGCCTGTGCTAAGGTAGAAGCCGCATCGGCCAGATCCTGTTTTTTAATATTTTCCTGGCGCAGCAGGCGTTCGAGGTTTTGTATGGCAAGCTCATCATTTTCAAGTCGCAGGTTGGTTTTTTCACGCCATATCTTTGCCTGATTTATTTTGTCGCTCGCCGGGTACTTAAACAAGATGTAGTTAAAAGCCTCAAGTGCGGGTACAAAGCGCTGGTCAAAATACCTTGCCTTCCCCAATAACAGGTATGCCTCATCTATTTGTGGATTCTTCTCCTTGCCCTGAATATTCATGGAGTGCTTCTGAATAGCCTTTACCGCTTTTTCTTCAGCTCGCTCAAAGTCGGCATTTTTGGCCTGACCCGGAAGCGATATTTCTTCGGTAACCTGCATTCGTTCTATCGGTAGGATCGCCCAGTAATTATCGGTATAACCGTCATTCAGAGATTGTCGTCCGCTTTCAAGTGCCAGATTGCCATTATAAAGCACGTTATATTCGGTGCCAATCGCATGCCAGTTCCGGTTAATGAAACTATCTTTCTTCCTCGAACAGCCCGATAGAAAAAGAGCAATGGCAAGAACCCCGATGATATATGAGATGTGACTTTTCAATGTTGGCGTGTTTGGTACAACTAATAACTGCACGTCCAGCACAATATTATGCTAAGTCGTAAAAATAATCATCTTTTCGCACAAAACGAATAATTGCCCCTAATTTTAGACGAAACGCTAACCAGCGAAATACTGCTCCAATTCACGTAAAGTCGCCTCACTGGTCACGATGTCTTTTACTGCTTCACCCTGTTCTAAGACTACAATGCGTTCGCACACTTCTGTGACATGCATGAGGTCATGACTTGAAATCAAAACGGTGATGTCTCTATCTTCGGTCAGGGATTTCAAAAGTTGCTTTAATCGAATTTGAGTCGTTGGGTCGATATTGGCAAATGGTTCATCTAAAATTATAACCTCAGGCTTGCCGATTAGCGACGCGACAAGTCCGGCTTTTTTCTGATTTCCTTTACTTAAATCGCGCAGGTATTTTTTCTTGCCAAGTATTTCACCGTGAAATAGTTCTTCAAATTGCGATAAAAAGGAATCGACATCAGCCTTGTTCTGTCCTCTCAGGTCTCCGATAAAATAGAAGTATTCCTCTGGCGTTAAATACCCGATCAAAAAACTCTCATCGATAAAGGCCGAAGTAAACGGTTTCCAGTCCTCGCTTTCGTTAACCCGTATATTCTTTAAGGTGAGATGGCCAGTGGTTGGTTGAATCAGGTCAAGCAATAAACTGAAGAAAGTCGTTTTTCCAGCGCCGTTATTTCCTACCAACCCAAATGATTGTCCTTTTGGAATTGTAAGTTCTGGCAAGTTTAATACGGTAACGCCGCCATATGCTTTTGAAAGATTTTCGGTTACAATCATTGATTATAATTTTAAGTGTCCTGGGCAAACGCCTCGATCATATTATATTTTGAACCCTGATATCTGCTTTTGATAAAACGCATTATCTTTTGATGGAACATAATTCCTATAAGTCCCATGCCGAGAATAACGCCTATACCAACTTCAAATCCTAGAATGAAATAGAACAGCGCAAAAATACCCATGGGGATTAACATCAGTGGAATACCGATTAGCCATTGAACAGCTCCGGTGCCCTGAAAGTTAAAGGCTGCACGCTGATCTAAATTTATCTTTTTCCTATTATAGGAGCCACCCCAAAGAATGACATAGGCATTGACCCCAATATTATAAACGGCCGCGGCGAAATGCGCGATCAATATCTTCCACCCAAAATACACATATGGTATACTCAGAATAAACATTACCACCACACTCATAATCATCAGGGAGTATTTCGATTTCAGGTAGCGTTCATATTTTATGTTTTGGCTCATTAAAAGCTTGTAATAGCTACTGTCCCATGCCGGAATAAATTGACCAAAGTTGATCAGGAATATCCCCGTTACGAAAATCCCTATAAAAACAAAAAACCATTCCATATCCTGGTAGATAGGGTTCGGGTAAAAGAAGAGGCCATACAGCAAGCCGATCAGCAGCATCCATACAGAAGATTTCGAACGTTTGTTTCTCAGGATCAATCGTATATCAAGTTGCATAAAAGGGGCGATATCTCCAAATTTCTTTGTCCAATCGAGATTGGTGGTTTTTACTTCTTTTTTCTTCCCTTGTAGCGAGTTATCTATATAGAGTTTCTTTTTAAGTGCTTTAAAATTCAACCAGTAAATCACACACAGGATTAGAGCCGGAATTATCAAATAAATCGGGTTAGTTGAAATAGAGACCAGTCCATTTGATATCAGGGAATTAAATGATATGATCTCAAAATAATTTAAGCCAAACAGGCCGCCGGCAATCAGAATTACAGGAAGAAACGGTAATTCGATCTCAGAAGAGACGCTTTCAATAATAAAATTCAGAAAGTTAATGATCAGAATGATTACGACGAGGGCAAAAAGCCAAACCATTATTTGCCCGGGTGGATAATCATTTCCAATAAGCATTATGCTAAATGGGACATACGCAAAAAGAGGCAAGAAATTAAAAAAGGATAAGGCCGATTTTCCCAAAACAAAATTAACGACAGTTTTCCGCTTAACCGGTAGGACGAGTAATGGTTTAACACTCATAACCGGTAATTTTTGAAAGAAGAATCGCATGAGCAGATCGACGATAAACCAGTAAAACAAAAAGCCATTAAACACCAAAAATGGATCGCTGTCTGGATAAAGCTTTTTCAATAATGGATACATAGCAACCCCGAGTATTAAAAAAGTTGCCATAAAGTAAAGGGCAATGAACACCAGAAATATGTTCATCAACAGGCTCTTTTGCCAATAAGAAGATCGGAAATACTGTTTCCGTTCAAGATTCAGAAAATGTTTGACCATCATTTAGCAAATGTATAGCATTAGTAAACTTAAGTGTTAATTTGTTACAAACAAATTCCTTTTTGGACGAAGGCTTCACTATTTTTGCCAAAAATTTCTGGTATGCAATTTAATCCCCTTAGCATAAAATCAATAACCAAAGAAACACCGCAAGCTGTTAGTATTTCCTTTGAAGTCCCCGAAACTCTAAAGTCAGAATACCGCTTTGAAGCAGGGCAATATATCACTCTAAAACTAAAGTTAAAAGGGGAAGAACTCCGACGTGATTATTCCCTTTGTACCAATCCTGAAAATGGAGAGCTGAAAGTAGTCGTAAAAGTCGTTGAAAATGGGCGTTTTTCCTCTTATGCCAATACTGAATTGCAGGAAGGTGATATTATAGAAGTGGGGCAGCCACTGGGTCGATTTACCTTAATGCCAAAGCCGAATACCGAGCGAACTATTATGGCGATCGCGGCCGGAAGTGGAATTACCCCAATCATGAGTATATTGATTTCGGTTTTGGAGAATGAACCCAAAAGCCGGTTCGTCTTACTTTATGGAAATAAGTCGCCTGAAGACACCATTTTTAAGCAAGCTCTTGATCAGGTGAACGTGAAATATCCTGATCGTTTCAACCTCATCTCCATTTATAGCCAGACCCATGTCAAGGATGAGCTTTTTGGACGAATTGACCGATCAATCATTCGATACGCCCTGAATAAAATTGGTGGGCATAAAGAAGTAGATCAATACTTTGTATGCGGACCAAAGCCGATGATCGATACAGCCATTGAGTCATTAACTGAAATTGGAATTGACAAATCAGCTATTAAATTCGAGCTATTTACGACTGCCGAAATAGAGGGAAAATCTGAACAGAATCACGATGATAAAAACTCCGATGTTACGGTCATTGTAGATGATGAAACCTTCTCCTTTAATATGCCTGGCGACAAGACTATTTTGGAAGTCGCTCTTGAGCATGATATCGATGCACCCTATTCTTGCCAAGGTGGTATCTGCAGCAGCTGTCTCGCCCGGATCAAGGAAGGTCAGGTCAAAATGCGTGTTAATAATATTTTAACCGATTCGGAAATTGAAGATGGATTCATCCTCACGTGCCAGGCCGAGCCGCGAAGCTCAAAAATCGTCGTTGACTATGACGATGTTTGATCACGAAGTACTTTTACTGCCCGTGAGATGATTTCTTCCGGCTTTATTGAGGCAATGGCATCTTCATACCCTTTCGGAACCTTGTTGCCGTAAATCGATGTCGGAATTAACGGAAATTTGGTTCTGTCCGGAAGAATAGCATTTTCAGGATCTTGATTAAATGGAGCAAATCCTGCATATGGATGTGTAACACCCCAAACGGAAATTGTTTGCACGCCATAAGCTGCCGCCAAATGGCCATTCCCTGAGTCCATCGCGATCATTAGATCCAGGTTGCCAATGACATCCAGCTCTTCTTTAAAACTTACTTTTCCGGCCATGTTTATCACACGATCATATCGGTCAGCTAATTTTTGAAGGGCTTTAGTCTCTTCCTGTCCACCGCCAAAAAGAATAATCGTATGGTCTGCAGTCAGGACTTTAATGATTTCTTCAATATTAATCAGTGGATAACATTTTGCCTGATGTGCTGCATAAGGTGCAATGCCAACGAGTGACCTATAATCACCTAAAAGTGATTTAAGCGATGCCGTTAATTGTGGTTTTGGATGGGTTTCAGCATTTTCTAAATTCACTTTAATTCCTAAAGAACGGAAAACATCAGCATAGCGCTGGTGGGTGGTTTTTAGTTGTTCAAAACGCTTCCCACTGACCAGGTCTCTTTTATCTGATCGTCCTTTATCGATCTGGGTAAAAACCTGAATGCTACTGAATAACTTGATTATATTGGTCCGCAAAACGTTATGGCAGTCGGCAATGGCGTCGGGATTTATTTTTTTAATTTCGCGTGTGAGCCTCCAAAGCCCTAATAGTCCCTGGTGTCTGCCTTTAAGATCAGTCGGATATACTGAAACATTGTTCAATCCTTCAAACAAAGGTTGGTAAAAAGGGCGGGTAAGGACCGTAAATCGTAGATGTGGATGCGCATTAATCGCGCTCCTTAAAACCGGGATCAGCATGGCCACATCACCCAAAGCAGATAATCGAATGACTAAGATGTGCTTGACGGGCTTATTCATCTGATCCAGGCCATGTTAAGTGTTGGGCTATTTTTGACCGCGTAAGACCGGATTCAGCTCATCATCGTTATACATTTTCATCTGCTTATAAACCTTCATGTATTTGCGTCCGGATTTTATATCATTGAGAAGGTCGTCAATAGCTGTAGAGAGATCTTTTCGCTGTTCGAGTAATACATCCAGTTTTTTCTGGCAGGCGGCCTTATGTGTTGCGTTCGCATCTTCACGCACGGTCTCTAAACGCATGTGATACACCTTTAGCGCCAATATCGATAGGCGGTCTATGGCCCATGCCGGACTTTCAGAATTAATTTTGGCACCCGGCTGAATTTGAACGTCTTTATATTTATCCAGAAAATAGCTGTCTATATACTCAACCGTATCTGTGCGATCCTGGTTAGATGCGTCAATTTTTCGCTTTAATTCCAGAGCAGATACCGGATCGATCTGCGGATCTCTTATGATATCTTCATAGGCCCATTGAACCGTATCGATCCAGCATTTTCTATATAATAAATGCGCGATAAGGTCATCTTCTTTGTTGTATTTATTTTCAAAGTGTTGATCGACCGAGTTGAGTACTTTATAAGTGTTTATGGCTTCCTTAAAAATGGTATTTGCCTTATCTGAAAACATAGTCATTGTACATTTTGAATACAAAGATACTTCTATTTCATTAACTTTACTACTTCGACAACCTTCGGCCATGGAAATCCATATCCTTTCAAAAAAGAAATCAATACTCAACACCTATTTGGAGGAAATACGTAGTGAAATCATCCAAAAGGACCGCCTTCGCTTCAGAACGAATATCAGCAGGATAACGCAATTTCTTTGCTACGAAATGAGCCAGAGGCTGCAATATCACCCGGTTGAAATCCAAACCGGACTGGGAATAAAAAAAACGGAAGTTCCAGATCAGGATATTGTTGTATGCTCCATTCTTAGAGCCGGGCTGACCATGCATCAAACGATTTTGAATTGCTTCGATCAGGCTGATAACGCATTCATTTCAGCATACAGAAAGCACGATATTCATGATGCCTCTAAATTTGAGATCATTATCGAATATCTCGCCTGTCCGAATTTAAACAATAAGACTTTAATTCTGGCGGATCCGATGCTTGCAAGCGGTCAATCTTGCTGGCTGGCGTATGAGGCTCTCTTAAAATATGGAAAACCAAAACAGCTTCACATATTGAGCGTAATTGCTTCTAAGCAAGGTCTGGACTATTTGGAGAATAAAGTACCTGAAGAAACACATCTGTGGCTGGCCGATCTCGACCCCGAACTTAACGATTACGGATACATCGTACCGGGATTAGGAGATGCTGGAGATCTTTCCTTCGGAATTAAATTACAGCATTAGCTTTGCAACCGGTGTTAAGATAAGCAGCCAGATAAAAACTTCGGCAAACCATCGCTCTGAAACACCTTCCAGATAATTGCTCATAATTATTGCCAGGGGAGTGAATAAAAAAATAAACTCACTACCATCCTTTTTAGGAGTCGTTACGACAAGAATCATGGCGATCATCACATTCAAAATAACCAGATAGTGTACTGATTTTGCGGTTTTTAGTTTTTCTTTAAAGCTTTTTATATAGAAAAAGCTCGCCCAAATTCCGAAAGAAATCAAAATGGTTAAGCCGATTACCAGGCCGATATCATTATAAACCGAATAATCGTAGCTGGGGAGCTGAGCGATCTCCAGAAACGAACCGTAGTTTCCGGTTGTAATTATGGAATAACTGGTCAATATGATCAATACGGTTAAAAAGCCAAGCACAGGGACGATCAAATTATTGATCCTGGAAATTGAAAAAACCAGAAGAGCCACAAAAATTAGTAAAAAAAACAGTACAGCTCCAAAATAAAAGTATGTCGCCAAAGCAACCCAGAATCCCGCATCAAACAACTTTT
Organism: Flavobacteriaceae bacterium; assembly: GCA_013003555.1. Lineage (GTDB taxonomy): Bacteria > Bacteroidota > Bacteroidia > Flavobacteriales > Flavobacteriaceae > SHLJ01. The sequence goes on along the minus strand of JABDIV010000060.1, from coordinate 89,108 downwards.
TCTTTACCCTAAGATTGTTCTTCAGGCTAAATAATCGTCTAAGCGCAAGAATGATAAATAAATTGGCTAAGAGTGTATTGCTGTTCATTAATGTTTGGGGAACGATCGCAAGAAATAAAGCAAAAAAGAGGAGTTTATAACCGTTATCTAAGGTGAGGGTGTTTTTAGATACAAAAAAAGAAAATACGACTATCGACGCAAACAAGACTAAAAAAACACCTGATTCGAAAAGTAAATACCCAAGATCGATTTCGTTATTCAATCCTACCGTTCTCGCGACTACGAAAAGCAATAAGACCGCCAGGGTGATTAGCACAAGATGAATGGGTCTTGAAGTACTAAAAAATCTTGTAATCATCTAAAGAGTTCGTATATTCGCATCATAAATATAAGATTATACCATGAAAGATTTCTTTTATGCCATCCAGGACTTATTTGTAAATGTTTTATTTGCTCCTTTTGACGCCCTTCGGGCGCTTGAACTCGATAATTGGTGGGGAGCTAACATCCTGTCCTGGTTATTCTTAATTACCGGCATAGTTGCTTTTATGTATTGGATGGGGCAATTAAAAGCAGCCAACGATAATAATGAGGAAGATAAATCGGTTACCGCCCATTCTTATCTATAGGTCAAAACCGATATCCGTTCTATAATACATATTATCAAATCGTATCGATGCAATGCTATGATACGATTTTTTTAATGCCTCAATATGAGATTCCCCATAAGAACTAATCGCCAATACGCGCCCACCTGAAGTGCATACAACATTGTTTTTTACCAAAGCTCCTGCATGAAAAACGATCGAATCCTTAACCTGGTCCAGTCCTTTTATTTCTTTTCCTTTTTCGTAGGATTCAGGATATCCACCAGAAACCAACATAACGGTTGTGACTGCTCGTTCATCTATTTCAATATCAATTTCGTTCAGGGTTCCATCTTCGACAGCCTTGAACAATTCGATTAAATCGTTTTTTAATCGGGGCAAAACCACTTCAGTTTCCGGGTCACCCATTCTAACATTATATTCGATAACCAAGGGTTCATCCTCCACCCTGATCAAGCCTATAAAAATGAAGCCTTTATACGGAAGGTTGTCTTTTTGTAATCCCGCAACTGTTGGTTTAACAATTTGGTTTTCCACTTTGGTAAGAAAAGTATCATCTGCGAAGGGAACAGGCGAAACAGCACCCATGCCGCCAGTATTTAATCCGGTATCACCTTCACCAATCCGCTTGTAATCCTTTGCATATGGCAATATTTTATAATCCGTGCCATCGGTAAGAACAAAACAGCTTAATTCTATACCATCTAAAAATTCTTCGATGACCACCTTTCGACTGGCTTCACCAAATTTTGAACCGACCAGCATTTGCTTGAGTTCATCTTTTGCCGTTGCGAGGTTTTCAAGTATCAACACGCCCTTACCCGCTGCAAGTCCATCAGCTTTTAATACATATGGAGGTTTGAGTGTTTCAAGGAACGCAAAACCTTTTTCCAAATCATTAGCCGTGAAACTTTCATACGCTGCCGTCGGAATATTATGGCGCATCATAAAGGCTTTTGCAAACTCCTTACTGCCTTCTAACTGTGCCGCTTTTTTCCGTGGGCCGATTACCGCCACGCTTTTCAGTTGAGGATCATTTTTTACAAAATCATGGATGCCATTTACAAGGGGATCCTCAGGCCCAACCACCAACATGTCGATACCGCGGTCGAGAATCGTCTTTTTTATGGCTTCAAAATCATTTAATTTCAAAGGGATATTCGTTGCAATTGCCTGGGTTCCGGAATTCCCCGGCGCCACATATAGTGTGTTGCAAAGCGGGCTCTGCGCTATTTTCCAAGCAAATGTGTGCTCTCTTCCACCAGATCCCAGTATTAAAACATTCATTTCTCCCAAATTTTAATGCTCAAAAATAATTGCTTTTACGTTCAAAAAATAATTAATTTACAGAAACCTTTATATCTCCTGAACAATTGAAATTATTCGATTTTTCCTTACGCTTAAATGGCTATCCAATCGATAAAGCCAAGCAAGCACTGACTCAAATTCAGAAGATTAAAAAAGATGATTATTCTGCCTATATAGATGAAAAACGAAGGGCCATAGTCAGCTATCATCTTAAGAATAATTCATTTTACAGGTCTATTGGTCTTCAGGATAGTTACTCAAAATGGGAGAATGTCCCCATAATGACCAAACGTGATCTTCAGCAACCGCTTAAAAATCGATTATCCCAAGGATTGAAACCCAAAGATGTTTATGTAAATAAAACCTCAGGTTCATCGGGGGATCCATTCGTTTTTGCAAAAGATAAATGGAGTCACGCTTTAACATGGGCTGTTATTATGAACAGATTTTCATGGTATGATATCGATTTTAATCATTCATGGCAAGCCCGTTTCTATGGTATTCCTCTTGATCATTTCGGGTATTATAAGGAGCGGATAAAAGACTATTTTAGTCATCGATATCGGTTTACTGTTTTCGATTTGAGTGATGCTGCTATGGATTTTTGCTTAAAACAATTTTCTAAGAGGCCATTCGATTATATCAACGGATATACGAGTCCGATCGTCCAGTTTGCCAAGTTTCTCGATCGCAAGGGTGTTAATCTCAAAACGGTATGCAATAGCCTGAAAGTTTGTATGGTGACCTCAGAAATGTTGTTTGATGATGATAAAGCCCTGATGGAGCGGGTGTTTGGGATACCCGTAGTAAATGAGTATGGGGCGTCAGAGCTCGATTTGATCGCTTTTCAAAACCCCGATGATCAATGGCAGCTTAACAGCGAAACATTATTTGTTGAATTAGTAAATGATGAGGGAATTCCAGTGTCTACAGGCCAGGAAGGTCGTGTTGTTATTACATCGCTTTATAATACAGCTCACCCTTTCATTCGTTATGACATCGGCGATGTTGGAGTATTATCGGGGGCAGGCACCATAAAAACACCCATCTTAAAGAAGTTAATCGGTCGAACAAATGATATGGCAATACTTCCCAGTGGAAAACGGGCCGCAGGGCTAACTTTTTACTATATCACAAAAAGCATCATTGAGGACGATGGTAATGTAAAGGAATTCATCATTGAACAATTCGAACCAGATTTTTTTAAAGTGAGTTATGTGAGTGAAGAGCCCTTATCTCAGAAAAAAGAAGATAAAATTTCTAAAGAAATGGTAAATTACCTCGAAGACGGGATTCGAATTGAATTTGAGCGATTATCAAATCTCAAACGGACCAAAAGCGGTAAACTAAAACAGTTCATTTCCTATATAAATCAGTCGGTATGAAAATAACCATCGTAGCTGGTGCTCGGCCAAATTTCATGAAAATCGCTCCTATTATTGCTGCATTGCACGCCAAGAGAGACCAGGGCCATGACATCAACTATCGACTGGTACATACGGGGCAACATTACGATGCCAATTTGAGTGACGCTTTTTTTAAAGACCTTGGCATTCCGATGCCCCATATCAACCTGGATGTAAAAAGCGGTACGCAGGCCGAACAAACAGCAGCAATTATGATTGGGTTTGAGAAAGATCTTTGCATTCATCAAACCGATCTCGTCATGGTGGTGGGCGATGTCACCTCGACATTGGCCTGTACAATAGTTGCTAAAAAGGCAGGGGTTGACGTTGCACATGTTGAAGCAGGAATACGTTCAGGAGATATGGATATGCCTGAAGAAATCAACCGTATTGTAACCGACAGTCTCACCGATTATTTCTTTACTACTTCGCATCATGCCAATAAAAATTTGGAGGCATTGGGCAATGATTTAAGTAAAATCTTCTTTGTGGGTAATGTGATGATCGATACCCTTTTAAAGCACAAGCATCGATTCACTCCCCCGACTATTTGGTCAGAGCTTGACCTGCAAAGTAAGTCTTACCTGGTCATGACCCTTCATCGTCCAAGCAACGTTGACGAAGAAACAAAACTAAAAGCCTTAATTTCAGTAATTGTTTCAAACAGTAGAAATTATCCAATAATATTTCCCGTTCATCCGAGAACCAGGAAAGTGCTGGAAAAACTAGATATTCAACATTCGAACTTACATTATGTTGACCCGCTTGGTTATTTAGAATTTAACTATTTGGTTGAACATGCCTTAGGTGTTCTTACAGATTCAGGAGGCATAACCGAAGAAACAACGGTTATGCATGTTCCCTGTATAACACTACGCGAAAATACAGAACGGCCTGAAACCTGTGAGATCGGTACCAATCGACTGGTTGGTCAAGACGCGAATCAACTCACCGCCGCCCTTGAAGCACTTTTTAACGGGTCATGGCCGAATGGTGAAATTCCTGAACTGTGGGATGGTCATGCTGCCGAAAGAATTGTGCGTCATCTAATCAAAATATATAATTAACAATGGGGGAAATCCTTGTCATTACCAATTATTATCCCCCTGAAACCGGAGCTGCTTCAAACCGAATTTATCATCTTGCCCATGGATTACATTCCAGAGGATTTAGCCTAACGGTTCTGGCTCCGCTTCCAAATTATCCACGCGGAAAAATATTTGAGGATTATAGAGGTCATTTCAGGGTGAGCCGAAACGAAGACGGCATAAAGATTCACAGGCTATGGGTATTAGCCAGCAACTCGAAAAATAAAATCATCAGACTGGTCGCAATGTTGTCCTTCAGCTTCAGTTTATGCTGGTACTTTCTTTTTAATAAAATACCTGAAACCGTTATCATTCAATCTCCGCCTTTATTGGTCGCCCATACAGCTCTATGGTTTTTAAAATCAAAATCGCGTAAAATGGTTTTGAATGTTAGTGATCTCTGGCCTCTCGCCGGTTTAAAACTCGGCGCATTTAAACATGGATTTATGTATTCTGCACTTGAGCGAATTGAGCGTGCTAATTATAAAAAAGCCGACTTAATTATGGGTCAAAGTGAAGAAATTCTAGAGCATGTGCGCTTAACCTGCCCGGATAAAAAAGTGATGTTATATAGAAACTATCCAGATATAAAATTCAATTTAAATATCGAACATGATCCTTCTGAAAAAATTAAATTGGTTTATGCCGGTTTACTTGGTGTCGCTCAAGGGATCTTTAATCTCTGTGAGCGATTAAATTACAAGGGTTACGAGTTTCATATATACGGTCAGGGTGCCGAAAAAAATGAAATCGAAAAGTTTATCACCTCAAATCCAGAACTTCCATTATACTATCACGGTGAACTTGAGCGATCGATTTTACATAAAGAATTAGTAAGCTTTGACGTGGCTATCATTCCTTTACTCAACCGAATTTATGGTTCGGTACCCTCGAAGATCTTTGAATTGGCAAAGCTGGGCCTACCGATACTTTATTTCGGAGGAGGGGAAGGTGAGGGTATTGTGAATAGGCATGAATTGGGTTGGGTTGCAAAAGCCGGCGATTATGAAGATCTGAACAAGGTTTTGAATCAAATATCACCTGATGAACTTAGCAGTGCCAGGCGTAAAACTATAAGAGCAACTGCTGATGTAAATTTTGATTTTAACCAGCAATTGGATAAACTCATCAAGTTTCTTGAAAACTGATTAATATGCTTTTTCCTCGCCTTTTACCGCATTGAGGAAAGTTTGGGAAATGATCTTTATGTCCAGTAAGATCGACCAATTTTCAATATAAAAAATGTCATATTTTACCCGCCCAATAATGTCTTTATCTGATTCGACCTCACCCCTGTATCCGCTCACCTGAGCAAGCCCTGTTATACCAGGTTTTACGAAATGACGAACCATAAACTTATCGATCTTTTTGGCGTACATATTTGTATGGCTAACCATATGGGGTCTTGGTCCAACAACCGACATATCGCCAAAGAGCACATTAAAAAATTGTGGTAGTTCATCGATACTTGTTTTCCGTATAAAACGACCCACTTTCGTCACTCGGTTATCGTCACGTGTCGCCTGGTAGAGGTGCGCATTTATATTGGGTGTCATCGATCTGAATTTATAGCAGTCGAATTCTTTATAATTAAAACCGTTTCTCGATTGTTTAAAAAATACCGGACCCCTGGACTCCAGCTTGATCATAATCGCAACCAATGGTGTTAACCATGACAATATAAAAATAATGACCCCTGACGCAAAGAGGATGTCGAATCCTCTCTTTATCACTTGATTGATGTTATCCTGTAATGGGATGTTTCTCAAAGAGAGAATGGGAATATATTCGTAATATTCATACTTTAATTTCTTCGCATAAATCTCTTTATTATCGGGAAGAAACTTCACTAGTTTTAAGTTGTTATCGGCAAAGTCAACCACCTCTGATATTTCATCAGATGACAGTTCTGAAATCGAACAATAGATCTCATCGATATTTTCCTGATTTATATATTTAAAGCACTCTTCGAGGGAATGCTTTGATTGACTTTTAAAATCAAAGCTTTTTTTATGCATGTAGCCGTACTCAGGATTCTTTTTAAAGAATGACTCTAATGCCCTGGTGTTTTTGTTTCGCCCCAGGATAACCGTGGTTCGATAATTCCCGCCAAATTCGGACCGGTATTTCTGAAGTAAATAATATATCGTGAATTTGAAAATGCTGATCAATAAAAAGACCGACAACACATATTTAATTATTGCATTCGGTCTGATGTTCAATTCATGATAATACCCATTAAAAGCAAAAATTAAGAGGGTGAATAAGACGAGTTGCCTTAAAATAAGAGCCAAAATAGTCACCTCTCTTGTATACCTGTAGACCTCATAAAATTTAGAGACGACCGACATCATGATCCAGGACACCGACATAAAGATTACGTAAACTATAGGATTGATATTCTCAAAAAAGTATAAGATTGCCAGTCCATTTACAATACCCAAATCAATCAAGTATGAAATGGGTCTCAGATACCCTGAATATCGTCCATGTTTAAATAAACTCACTAGCGCTTTATATGCGTTGAAAAATCTTTATGTTCTTTTTTATATAACCTTTCCCTTGGAAGGGATTTAAAATAATTAAATGTAATTCTCATGCCTTCAGTTCGACCAATCTTTGGTTCCCAATCTAATAATTTTTTGGCTAAAGTAATGTCAGGCTGTCTTTGAATCGGGTCGTTAACTGGTAAGTCTTTAAATATGATCTTCTGATCTGTATTTGTCATACTTATGATCTCCTTCGCGAAATCTAGGATAGAAATCTCATCCGGATTGCCAATATTTACCGGGTAAACATAATCGCTGAATAGCAATCTGTATATACCTTCAACCTCATCATCAACATAACAAAAAGATCTTGTTTGGCTTCCATCTCCAAAAACTGTCAAATTTTCACCGCGCAATGCCTGACCCATAAAGGCCGGAATTACTCTACCATCATTTAACCTCATTCTTGGTCCATAGGTATTGAAAATTCGTGCAATTCTTGTTTCCAGTCCGTGGAACCTGTGATATGCCATAGTGATAGATTCCTGAAAGCGCTTTGCTTCATCGTAAACCCCTCTTGGTCCAATGGTATTTACATTTCCATAATAATCCTCCGTTTGTGGGTGCACTAATGGATCCCCATAAACCTCGGAGGTCGACGCGATTAAAATGCGTGCATCTTTTGCTTTAGCCAGTCCGAGAAGATTATGAGTCCCCAGTGAGCCAACCTTTAATGTTTGAATCGGGATTTTAAGATAGTCAATTGGACTTGCCGGTGAGGCAAAATGAAGAATGTAATGAAGGTCGCCCTCTATCTTAACGAATTCGGTAACATCATGTTTAATAAATTCGAAGTTTGGTAAACCCACAAGATGTTCAATATTTATCTCGTCTCCGGTTATGAAATTATCCATCCCAATAACATGAAAACCTTCGTTTACAAATCGATCACAAAGGTGGGATCCTAAGAATCCTGCTGCTCCTGTAATAAGAATTCGTTTAGCCATTTTATTTAATTAGTTTTCGGCCTATTGAACTGTAATAAAATCCTTCCTTTTCCATTTCCTCTAAATCATATAGGTTTCTACCGTCAAAAATAACAGCCGATTTTAAACATGATTTCAATTTTTGAAAATCAGGTGTTCTGAATATACTCCATTCGGTACAAATTATCAGAGAATCAGCTCCTTCTGCTACCTTATACATCGATGAGGAGTATTCGAGAGTATCTCCAAATTTATATCTGACATTATCCATGGCTTCAGGATCGAAAACCTTAATATTGGCGCCTAATTCAATAAGATCTTGAATCATATACAAGGCTGGTGCTTCTCTAATATCATCGGTCTCAGGTTTAAAGGCTAGGCCCCAAACCGCGATGGTTTTCCCGTTTAAATCGTTTTTAAAATAGTCTTTTATTCTGGGAATTAGAATTCGCTTTTGATTATTATTCACATCGATTACCGAATCGAGGATGTTGAAATGATAGCCAACATCTTTTCCCGATTTATGAAGCGCTTTCACATCTTTTGGGAAACAAGATCCTCCATAACCAATTCCGGGAAACAAAAACCGCTTGCCAATTCTCGAATCCGTTCCCATGCCCGCGCGCACCTTATCAACATCAGCACCCACCTTTTCACAGTAATTGGCAATTTCATTCATGAAGGTAATCTTTGTAGCCAGGAAGGCGTTGGCGGCATATTTTGTCAATTCTGCTGAACGTTCGTCCATAATTATAATTGGATTTCCCGATCGAACAAATGGCCTGTAAAGTTTTTTCATGAGTTCGATTGCCCTTTTAGAGGTCGACCCAACAATAATGCGTTCTGGCTTCAGAAAATCATCAACAGCAAAGCCTTCCCTCAAAAATTCGGGATTAGATACAACATCGAATTCCACATCCGTTTTCGAGGCAATTGCCTCACTAACCTTTTCAGCTGTCCCAACCGGCACAGTACTTTTATCTACTATAACTTTGTAGTCAGAAAGCATTTCACCAATATCATTTGCCACCCCAAGCACATAGGATAAATCGGCTGAGCCATCTTCATCTTCCGGAGTTGGTAAGGCCAAGAATACAATTGAGCCATGATCGAGCCCATCCTTTAAAGATGTAGAAAAGTTAAGACGGTTTGCTTTTATGTTCCTTTCGAACAGGATATCAAGATGAGGTTCATAAATCGGGACTTCTCCCAACTTCATAATGTTAACCTTTTCCTGATCGATATCAATGCAAAGAACATCATTACCTGTCTCTGCCAAACAAGTGCCTGTCACAAGGCCGACATATCCTGTACCAACTACGGTTATTTTCATATCAAAAAGATTAAAGTATGATACATTCGGTTCGAATTGTAACACTCTGTTTCAAAGGGTAAACATATTAAGATTTTAGCAGATTCTTAGCCTTGAAGGTCGTCTTTTTTGGCGCTATGTCTAATCTTGCAAGCAGCCCATAGAAGATCATGAAAAATACAAGGCCTCTTTGTACCCAAAGAAAGGACTCCGAAGTAAAAATAAAAATCATCATCAAAGCAAAAACCAGGGTAAAATAATCGCTCCTAGCAATACCGGATCGAGCCATCAGAATCAACATCCCGATTAAAAATAGGAGGCCGGCTATCCCGAGTTCAGCCATTATTTGTGCATATTGATTATGGTAATTGTAATCATGAAACCCTTTGTAGGTATCATACTTTTTGTGTCGTTCTTTAAGATCTATCCGAGAAGCAAAAACCCCATATCCATTCCAAAAGATTTTATCATCTTCCATTTGTTCCTTAAGTAGCCTGAGGTGAAATACTCTAATTGTTGTCCCCGTCCAGAGATAAATCCTTCCGAATTGCTTTTTCTTCAAGATCTCCTCAATATTGGATCTTTTCTCCTCTAAAAAGCGATTAGTCATTTGCCTTGATATAAAAACAACGGCCACAAGGCTCGCCAGCACTAAAATTAAGATTTTCAAATTCCTAAGGAAGCCCCATCCCTTGAAACCAAAGAAATAAATGAGTGTGCCCAAGGTCAATATTATTAGTGCCATTTTGGAAGACAATAGAATGATTACCACAGCTAAAAATGGAACAGCAACTTTATCTAGAATGGATTTTCCCTTTTTGTTAAGCAAATAAAAATAGCTGCTAAGAAAAAAGATAGACACATAAATGGCATTGAGTTCTAATCCACTTACCAATTCATGATACGCAAAGACCGCAGTGTCATTTGATTTTATGAACCGTAAAACAGCAATTATTAGAAAAACAACAGCGAAGGCACAATTGGAGTAGGTGAATAACATCAATACCCTGTTAGTGGCTTTAACATCAAATCTGGGCATTAGGATAAACATAGCAGGAATAATGACAAAATTTGATAGTCGCCCTAAACCTTTTAATGAAAGCGGCTGATCAATACTCCAGAAATAACTGATTAGCATTAGTCCATATATCAAAAATGGTAAAACTAAGGCAAAATGAAAATTTATGTTTTTATCAAGTCTGAGCCTATACCACAATATGAAGAATCCCAAGGCTCCAAGTCCAATGCTGGTAGGCGCATATCCAATGTAAAGGGTAGATAAGACCACAGCTATTCCCGATGGGAAAAACCATGAATTACTTATCAGTTTATCTATGTTCTGTAATACACTCATTAAAGAATTCGAGATACTTGTTATTGATTAAATTCCAGTTAAAATGATTGGCTATTATATGTTTACTTCTTTTGAGTTTTTCCATGTGGTCCTCTTTATTTACATTATCGATAAAGAATCCGATCTGTTCTGGGGTTTGGAAATAAAATGCGCCATCCTTCAGTACCGATTGATTAAACGGGTTTTCATGAGCTACAATTAGCGCGTTGGACGCCATAGCCTCTAATAGTGAAGGATTAGTCCCTCCAACTGAATGCCCATGGAAATATAGGTTGGAAAAATATCGAAGGTTATTCAAATGTTTCAGATTATAAATTCCACCGCAAAACCTAATGTGAGTCTTCTTATACTTGTTGGTAAGATATTTCCCGAAAGAATTGACATCATTTTTACCGACTACAAGGAACGGGGTTTGGTTTTCTGAAGCCAATGCTCCATCGAGTATAACTTCGATATTGTTTTCTGGCTCAAGCCTAGCTATAAGCATATTATAATTACCTTTCTCTACTCCATAATCAGCTATAATTGAAGGATCAGCAGAATCAAACAAGGTTGCACCATATGCAATATATTCAGATGGGGCATTATAAGTTGACAATAGGTAATCTTGAATACCTAATGAATCAGCAATAAGAAAATCGCTTTTTTTAACTGCTTGTCGTTCAGCATATTTTAAAAATCGCCGAACTGGTTTTGAATATTTAGAGCGCTTCCATTCCAGTCCATCCATATTGGTAAGTATCAATGAACCCTTTGGCAGAAGATTGCTCCAAACAGAACTACTGGTATAGCCTAGTTGAAGTAAGATGTCGAATTTGCGCTTTCTGGAGTTCATAATGCAGTTAAAATCATAAATGAATTGACCTGCCGTCCCGATTCGATCCTCCGGATCATAACAATGGATAATCTCTACTCCTTGAAAACTACTTTCTTGAAAGGGATGACAGCTCGAATTATAAACTGCCACTTTATGCCCTTTTTCGACAAGATAAACTGCAAAAAATTCTGCAAATTGTTCGAATCCTCCATGGTGATTCGGAATTCCTCTAGTGCCCAATATTCCGATTTTCATGTTGATTTATACAGTTTAAAGACGAAAAAATGTTTCAGGGCAAACATAGCGCCCAATAGTACTGTAATAATGTCACCATGATTATAAATACCACCGATAATTAGCGCCGTGAATGCATAAAATAAAGCTATCCCACCAATTAAATTTGATATTGCTCTAACTCTTAACACTCCGCTTTTCGAGTAGGCCTGGAAATAGACATAAATTAAAAACAGCAGAAAGAAAAATAGGCCAAAAAAACCTGTTTTGAATATAATATAAGCATAACCATTATGAAGTGTCGGAATAAATTGTTCGCCTGTTTCACTTAATGGTGCTAAAAACCCAAGATCCACAAGGGCGCCAAATCCCTTTCCGAATACAAATCCAACATTATAGGGCGTGTCGCCCAATTGTTCAAAAGCCTTTGCGGCTTCATAACCACGCCAATGGTCCCAGAGAAAAGAGTGAGTGTCTAGGTCAATATCTGTGGTGAAAATTTCCGAAGGTGCAATCTTAATCTTATAAAGGAATCCGATAATTCCTGTACTATCACGATCAATGTCTATAAAGCTCAATACGAGATAGAGCATGCCAACAAGGGTGATGAAGCTAAAAATATATGAAACTCCCTTTTTAGAGATCTTAAAATATCCTATATATGAGAAATACAATAGGATAAAGCCGATTATCATAGTTCTTGAAAAATAAAGAATACAAGAGATAAGTATGATCATCTTCACTAGACGGACTCTTTTAATGGTGATTCCAGTTAATATTTGTCGGTTCCTGATCAATAGGAGAATCAATGCCATTAATTCGATATAGTTAGCCTTACCACCAAAAAATCTTATCTTGTTTATATTGAATGGATTATCCCAAACATAGGTCAGAATGGTGAGTATATGCCAAAGTGCGAAAAGCAACGCTAAATTTATTATCAGTTTGAAAATGAAATCTTTGTCCTTTATTCTGGTAACCAGATAATATCCGAGGAATATAAATAGTATCGGTTTGAGGAAAAAGAATAAGTCCTTGGCAAAATCATACATGGAGTTCTTATAAAACAAACTGATTATAAGGCCTTCAAAGAAGATGATGACCAATGGAAAAATGGCATTTAAAGCCTTTCCTGATAATTTTAAACCAACATCAAAGAAGGCGAAAATCGATATAAAAAGAGCATATAGAATAATCAGTTCGGGGGCTCCCATTGCTACCGGAATGAATAACAAAACGGTTAGCATCAATTTGTATATAAAATCCGCCCTTAATTTCACTGGATTAGATGAGATTAATCGATTATTTGCTTATACGCAAAATACGTTTTTTGAGCCGTAACTTCCCAGCTATGTTCGTTTTTTATCCTTGCTTTAAAGGCCTGATTGAATTCCGCAGCAAAGGCGGCTCTTACGGCATCCAGGATAGTAGTTTCATGGTCGGGATCGCAATAATAAGCATCATTACGGAAGTATTCCTTCTGATCTCCTCGATTGGAAATCACAATATTACAACCCAGGAATGCTGCTTCAAGTGATACTAATCCGGTTGTTTCAAACCAGCTTGCTAGAGCATGCACTTTTGCCTTGAAATAAACAAATGCTAGTTCCTCTTGTGTCAGGTGGGAAACAAAATTAATATTATCTCCAGCCACAGCTCTGCATCTTTCAAAATAAGCCAGTGCATTTGAAGAAGGTGATCCTATTATGAAAACTTTGAATTCCGACCCCGACAGTGCTTTAATCAGCCCGAGTTGATTTTTAACCGGAGTTATTTGGCCTACCGAAATTACAGCATTGTTGAATTTCTCATATTCGTTCGGAACTTGCCCTTCATTTATTTGAAACGTATTCAGATCGATGGCGTTAGGGATAACAGCATAGCGCTGTTTAATACCATAGGCTTTAACCAATCTATGGTATTCATTCTTTGAATTAGGTAGAAGCATATCCGCCTTTTTTAGAATAAAGCGAATTGAACGTCGGTGTCCCTTTAATAAATACCTGAAATCAGTCATTTTGTCTTGTCCTTTAATTATCCGCCCAAGCGCTTTGATGTATTCAAGTTGGTTCGCACTCAAACATTGATAAAGCAATCGTCGCTTAAACTGAAAGTGATTTTTTTCAGCTTCGGAAAAATCAACAAAGACCGTAGAAATTACATAAGGCTTTGGACATCTCTTGATAAATCCAAGATGATCAGAGGGCCTTGAAATATTGAATAAATGAAGTAAATCATAGGAGTTGAAATCAATCTCCTGGTCTGCAGAAGACACCTCTACTTCTATATCATCAAGTTTATTAAGATATTCTGCAGTTTTAACCAATTGCATCGTGTCTCCACCTGGATGGGTGAAAAGGGTTGCCCTGCCAATCATTATAATCTTCACTCGAAATAATTTAAAGTTTTGATTTCCAACCAGACAGATCTCTTCCTATTAGTTTTTCTGTAAAAATAATATCTTCTTTCAAAAGGTTAAACAATGCAGCTCTTTCTTCTATAAATTCTGGTTTTATCGCCGTAGTCCTGAACAAAAATCCCTTCAATTTATCTTTGATTTCCGGCGAAATTAAATCCTTTAATTTTTCCATTATTTTATTCCTGTGCAAGCGTTTGACGAAATCATATCTGGGTTCCTTATACTGGTTAAACTTCCTTTCAAATTTCAAGTTTTGTAAATCCTTCACTTCAAGAAAATCAAATAATTCATTCATGGTTTCTGTTGTATTTAGAAAAAGGTCATCGCTTAAAATTATTTTAATCCGATTTTCATTGAACACCTCGTAATAAGCTGCTAGTCCCTCACTGTATTGCCCAACTTCAACATATTGATTGTAGTGTTGTGAAAAATTCTCCTTTTTATCTATAATATCCATTAATGACGCCTTAACAAAACCCAAAGAAATATCCATCATATAATGAGATATTGCACGATCAACAGGGTTGCGTAAAACTACAATAATTCGACTTTCGGAGTTATAATTTTTAATCCTGTTGGCGCTCTTGAAATGATAGAGATATGAACTACTCAAATCACCTATCGCAGTTTCATTGGTAACGTCTTTATAAAGATCTAAATATTCGTTCTGACTTGTTATAATTCTTGGGCGATAATAAGATTTGGCTACCTCCTGATGCGTAAAATAGTGAGGTTCTTTGATCTTTGGAATGAAAATTTCAGGATGTTCTTCTAAATAATGGAAAAGTGAAGTTGTTCCACCTTTAGGCGTTCCAATTACAAAAAAATTAGGGTGATTCATAGAGAACTTTCAAATCTTGACAACTGGTTTAAATCCGTTTTTCATTGCTGGTATCATCCCGTAAAGATAAAGGTCTAATATTTCTAAATCCTGTTCATCGCCTAAAATCTGAATTCTTGGAAGATGATTTAATGCGGAATGATGACCGGGTTGAATATTACCCAGACGGCTTGTGGTGGCTGTATTAAACCAATTCATCGACTCAAACAAATTGATCTCTCGTTCGGCTACTTCATGTTTTGTTCCATATGGATATGCAAAATGAATTACGGGCTTTCCGATATTTTTTTCAAGCTGTTCTTTAGATTGAAGCACCTCTTTTTTAATTTCTTCAACGGACAAGGTGTTTAAAGCTAAATGATTCATGCTATGACAACCAATGGTCACCAGTTCGTCATGAGATAATTCCTTAATATCATCCCAGCTCAGGGTCTCATTTTCAATATAGTCACTCAGATTTTTATCATATTGTTCCTGCAATTGGAAAAGAATTTCATTTCTTTCTGCAAGTGATTTTTGTATTAACAATGTCCTCACCGACATAAAGGCCCGCTCTTTTTCGATGAAGGTCTTAATCTTAAATTTCATCGTTGCCTTTGACTGATTAATTATTAGTGAAGGATTTTCCAGAATAATATCTTCCAACATGTACCACCAAAGTTTTGCGGTTTTATTTGGGAAGCAATTAGTTATATAAATAGTAAACGGAACCTGATGCTTTTTGAAAATAGGATAGGCCAATGCTAAATTATCCCTGTAGCCATCATCAAATGTAAAAACGATGAATTTTTTCTGATGTGCTTCCGGATTTTTTAAACGCGCCTCCACTTGGTCGAGAGAAATCAGATCATACTGATTTTTCAAGCTAAGGATCATTTCCTCTAAAAATCTAACACTTATTTCATTCGCCTTCATCAGTTCAATCCTCGGTTCATCTGTCTTATCTTCTACTACTTTATGCATGAAGAGGATGCTGCCAATTCCCCCGAAAAATGGCTTGAAGGGATACTTCATTGGGGTCTTTTTTAGCAGCTTAAAGACCGTTTGCCGTTTAGTTCGCATCTATTCGATTTTGATTCAACCTGTTTTTAATATTTATATTTCCATTCCAAATTAGCTTGAAAAAATCGACATGTGCATAATATAGTGCTTTGCGTTTAATTTTGTCCTCAATAAGCATGGCTTTCAATAATTTGATTGAAGTTGAAAGTAGAATAAACGGTATGCGCCAGTAGTTGTATTTTTTATGATACCGCAAACCGTTTAAAAGATATAAATATTCCCTAAGAAAATTTCCCTTTGCTGTGGCACCTACGTGATCGTATATTTTGGATCTATGATTAATTTTAAAGGTATATCCCTTTTTTTTTGCGAGGGTACAAAAATCGGTCTCCTCCCAATACATAAAATAATGCTCTGGAAATAATCCCAAATCAATAAATGTAGTTGCAGGTGTAAATAATGACGCTCCTGCTATAGCATCTATATGGCCAATCGCCTTTGGATCAACAATGTCGGTCATGCCATGATAATTCTTATGCACTTTAAATCCCCCACAATAAATAATTTTATCGCGATTTATAAACTCATAGATGGAGTTTCCCGTAATGATTTTCTCTCCATTCCCTGTGGCCAATACGAGATCATTCATCACCTCGGGTTCAACCTCTGTATCCGGGTTAAGTAGCCAAATGTAATCTTCTGAACTGGATTTTATTAATGGTTTTAAAGCTCGATTATTGCCAGCGCCGAATCCTGAATTTCTATTGTTTCGTATTAGAATGACCCTAACCTCTGGCTTCTCAATTTGTTTGGTTACTTCATGTTCTTCAGGCTTACAGATCCCATAATTTAGATTTTGTTCATCCAGCCATGCACTCAATTCTTCAATACTGTTATCAGAGGAATGGTTATCAACAATTAAAATCCTGTAATTATCATAAGTGGATTTAAAAAGACTTGAGAGGCAAGCTGCTGTATAAGAATAACTGTTATAATTAACAATAACAATGTTCACACGTGGTTGTCGCATAGTATCTCTAAGGCCTTTCTCCATAACAAAAAGTATGGTAAAATTAATAAAGAAATACCTATTTATGCCAACATACCACTATTAATACCTTACAATATTTGTTCATTTGCTTTTTTTATTTAGGAATCTTCGGCTTTGTATTTCCAGGATGATAGATCACGATCTAATTTCTGTTCTAATTTTGGAATCATCCCTTTAAAAAATCGGGTGTAAACTTCTGCTTTGGTAGAGGATTCAAGAGGAGGTGTCTGCTCTTGCTTAAGATTTTTTTGATCGAGATAGATCATAATCTTATCCTTTAACTTTTTCGAGGGTATGATACTTCCAACTGATTTCTTCAAGCGGTTCGGACGATAAATGAAATCCCTTAATATCTTACTTCTTACTTCGGAAGCTGGATTGCTTTGAATGTCGAAGTCATATTTGTATTTACAAAGGCCAATAAATTCAGTTAGATCCTGAATTGTTTTATCGGTTTCGTTTACCAGGTCCTCAAAAAGATATATTCTCATGTTTTTCTTGCCAAATAATTCTTCGAATCGTTCGATCTGTTGAAGATATTGTCCTCTGGCTATATAGCTGAAATGTATTTTCGAATAATTATCGATCAATCGTTTTGATTCCTTTTTCACTGCCTCATTAAAAGTGAGATCTTCCAGTCCGCGTCTCCGGGTCATCATATAATGGGAATAAGCCCTGTCCACCGGATTCCTTAAAATAAATATAACCTTGAGTTCACTAAAACTCTCTTTGAGTCGGCTTGCACAGGATTCAAAAAATGAATATTCGGGATCGATCTCGCCTGAAACCGTACCAGTAAAATCCGTGAAATAAAATTTAAAGTAATGATCCAGACCCAGCTTAAATTTGTCCTCATCACGAAAAAAATGGGTCTCTTTAAGGTCAGGGAGATTTATGTCAGGATGTTGTTTAAGAATGTCATGGAGGGTAGATGTTCCAGCCTTTTGGACACCAACACAGATAAATCCAACCTTTTTAGTCATGTCGATTTCGAATTAACTTAGCAGGAACACCACCAACGATTGAATTGGGGCCAAAACTTTTTGTCACTACGGCATTGGCCGCGATTATTGATCCAGAGCCAATAGTCACTCCTTTGGTAATTACAGCCCCATATCCGATCCATACATTATCTTCAATGCGAACGGGCGCCGTTGTAATGCCTTGAGTAATCATAGGTTCCTCAAGATTAGCAAATTCATGATCCGTATCCCTAATTGAAACTCCATCTGCTATCATAACATCACATCCAATATGGACAGATTCATTAGCGCCTATGACCGAAAAAGATCCAATGTAGGACCGTTTTCCCAAATAGACCTTACCAGCACCCTGAAAGACTACGTCGTCTCTTACGTAACTATTGTCATCAAGAAAGATGTTAAGGCTGAAATTATCGCTCAAAATTGGAACAACAGAAACTCGGTTTCCGATATTTACAGAGCGACCGGTTTTAACAAAGTATTTGTTTATGGTTTTAAACCACCAAGAGGCCCATAATCTTCTGAGCCTTTTTCTAATTCTAAACAGGAGCAAAAACACGTTCATGGATTAAAGAAAGCAAAAAAATTGAATTTAATCTTAATATAGATCAAGCAAATGATATTTATAAGAACATTGGTTATCAAACTGGCAATGGCTGCACCTTCAATTCCCATTTTTTTAATGAGCACATAATTGAGTAAAACGTTACTTGAAGCTCCGATAATCGTAATATTTCTCAGTGCCTTCTGATGGTTCGTCATATTAAGGACTTGTCCCACACTTCCTGACAGTGCATTAAATAATAACCCCATTGATATAATGACCAAAGCTGACTCAGCAGCTATAAATTCTGGCCCAAAAAACCCGAGCAGCGGTTTTCTATAAAGAATTAAAACCAAAACGATCGGGATGGTTAGATAAGTGATTAATTTTGTTGCCTGTTTCACTTCAACCTTAATTTGATCTATGTTGTTTTGACCATATAATTGGGAAATTTTTGGCCCCAATACAGTATTGACAGCATTAATCACTACAACGGCAATAATTGCGAGTTTGTACGCGGCATTATAAACACCAAGATCGGTCTTGTTTACCATGGCGCCTAACATGAAAACATCTGTCCAATTCGCAATAAAAATGAATGCGGCACTAAACATCATTGGAATTGAAAGATCCAAAAGGTTTTTTAGGGGGATTTTTTTTCTGACATTTAAAGATCTCCATGGAATCTCAGTTGTCATAAATAAGCTGACAACTGTAAAAGAGAGGATAAAAAAAAATATGATCAACTCTTCTGAATGTTTAAAAAAAGTTCCGGCTATAAGGGCACCTAAGAATAAAAGATATGGGGTGACGTACATGTTTAATCCAAACTTGACAAATTTTCCCTTTGCCTGAATGAATCCCATTATAAAAGCATGATAAATTCCGAAGAAAACGAAATACGACAAATATTTTAGATAGGGAATTAATCCCGGGTCATTAAATATTTTCACCGCTAATACCGATTTTAAGACCACCAGCAAGGCCGAGCAAACCATGGATGAAATCAGAATTAGTCCAATGGCATTTTTTAGATAGGTGTTAATGGGTCGTGTACCTGAAAAGAAATTCTGATCTGAGGTTAGCTTGATAATTGCTGTACCAAGGCCCATTGAAAATAATAAGATTATTAACTGTAAAAGAGTCTGAACAAGGGAGAATCGTCCATATACTTCTGCACCATAGACATTGGTGATAAAAAGAATGCCTACATAGGTCAGAACCATTCCCGTTATTCTCAGAATAAATACAGAGCCGCTTTTCTTAAATAATGGACTAAGGTTGATCCTTTTATTTCTTCCGTATAAAGACATTACATCAATATCATAATAAAAGGTCCAATCTTTGATTTAGAACTTCTCTGGAATTAAAAGATGGATTTAATCGTCCGTTTACCTCCTTCACTGTAGCAGAATTCTCCTCCTTGTTAAAATTGATACACTCATTAGGATTAAAAAACTGGAAGAAACGCGGTGCGTCAATGATAAATTCGCTGGATCCATAAGTAATCACCGAATTCATAAAAGTAACCTTTTGTTCTGGGGTCTCTTGGGCAAACCTGAGAATCAGATTTGTTGGAAGAGTATCATCTTTCAATTTAAATTCAAGCTGCTGAATTGAAGGGGAGCCAGATAGCTTAACTGCTACTGAGTTTTCTTTTTTAATATCCTTCTGGCCTTCTTCCAAATAGTATAGAATAAATTCGTCATCTAATTCTACAAGAGCATTGATAGTCAAGGTGAAAAAACTGGAGGTGTCTTCTTCATTTGATTGGGTTGTCTGGCCCTCTTCAGTAATTTGATCTGTTTCGCTCGCTTCAGATTTTGAACCATTCTTACATGAATAAATAATAACGCTTAAAAAAAGGCTAAAAAATAATAATTTTTTCATTTTGTTAAATTTTAGATCATACTATCATCCCTGCTGCCACAGTTTCGTTAGTGTCCTGATCAATTAATACAACGCTGCCTGTAGCCCGATTGTCTCTGTATGAATCGATCATCAGGGGCTGGGTGGTTCTTAATCTCACCTTACAAATATCGTTCATTCGCAATTCCTTATCTTCAGTATCGCGTTGAAAGGTATTAATATTGAATTTATATATGACCTGCTTAATCATTGCAGTTTGTTCATTGGATGTATGACGAATGATATACTTCCCCCGTGGCTTTGCGGGTTTGTCATTTAACCAACACATCATCATTTCAAGATCTTGTGTGGCTTCAGGCTTATTATTTGAACGCACAATCATATCGCCTCTGCCAACATCGATGTTATCTTTCAAGGTCATGGAAATCGACATAGGTGCATATGCTTCACTTAGGCTTTCATCAAAGGTATCGATAGATTTTATCCTGGAGGTAAAGCCTGAAGGCATCGCTGTAACTTCGTCACCAACCCTGAATATTCCACTGGCAATTCTACCTGCATAACCCCTATAATCGCGATGAGAATCATTTTGCGGCCTCAATACGGTCTGAACCGGAAATCTTCCGTCAATCTTATTGATATCACTACTGATATGCATGGTTTCCAATGTGTCCAGCAATGGTGCTCCTTTATACCAATCCATTTTTACAGAGCGGTTTACGACATTATCTCCTTCTAGCGCACTAATAGGGATGAAACGTATGTCACGCACTAATAGTTTTGAAGAGAATTCTTCAAACTGTTCTATAACATTTAAATAAGCGTCCTGACTGAAATCAACCAGATCCATTTTATTTATGCAGACTATAATATGCGGGATCTGAAGAAGTGATGCAATAAAAGCATGGCGCCTGGTTTGTTCGATCACACCAGCCCTTGAATCTACAAGGATAATTGCTGCGTTGGCAGTAGAAGCGCCGGTTACCATGTTTCTCGTGTACTGAATATGGCCAGGAGTATCGGCTATTATGAACTTTCGTTTCGGTGTAGTGAAATATCTATAGGCAACATCAATTGTGATACCTTGTTCGCGCTCATCTCTTAATCCATCGGTAAACAAGGCCAGATCCACACCGTTATGGCCTTTTTTCTTGCTGGTGTTTTCCACTGCAAGCAGTTGATCCTCAAATATAGATTTAGAATCATAAAGCAGCCTACCGATGAGGGTGCTTTTACCGTCATCTACACTTCCTGCAGTAGTAAAACGAAGTAATTGATTATTATCAAACATGATTTAAGTTAAGTTTTGGCCTTCTAAAAGTAACCTTGTCGTTTCCTGTCTTCCATTGCAGTTTCCGAACGTTTGTCATCAGATCTGTTGCCTCGTTCGGTTTTTCTCATTGCAGATACCTCAAGGGCTATTTTTTCTACTGTATCGGCATCCGATTCGATACCTCCTGTAATGGTAATGTCTCCTAATGTCCTGAAACGTATTTTTCGTTTTACAATCTCCTCGCTTTCATCAAGAATCAGGAATTCAGAATATGGAATCCATGAGTCATTGCGCCATACGACATCACGCTCGTGAGCATAATATAAGGACGGTATCTCAATCCCTTCCCTATGGATATAGGTCCAAACATCCATTTCAGTCCAATTACTGATTGGAAAAGCTCTGAAATGCTCTCCTTCAAAATGTTTACCGTTAAAAAGATTCCAAAGCTCCGGGCGTTGGTTCTTCGGGTCCCATTGACCAAAATCATCGCGATGCGAAAAGAATCGCTCTTTTGCTCTTGCTTTTTCTTCATCTCGCCTTCCTCCACCAATTGCGCAATCAATATTATGATTTTCAATGGCGTCCAGCAAAGTGGTGATTTGAAGAGTATTTCTTGTGGCGCTTTTACCTTTCTCTTCGGCAACTCTTCCTTCATCAATAGAATCCTGAACATGACCAACAATCAGGTTCACGCCAAGTTCCTTAACCAAATCATCCCTGAATTTAATCGTCTCCGGAAAATTATGGCCGGTATCGACATGCATAAGTGAAAATGGAATTTTCGAAGGAGCAAAGGCTTTTCTGGCTAAATGGGTTACGACAATGCTGTCCTTTCCTCCTGAAAACAGAATTACAGGATTCTGAAATTGAGCCCATACTTCACGAAGAACATAGATAGCTTCACTTTCAAGCTCATCCAGGTAATTTAAATAATACTTACTCATTTTTATGATGCAATTTGGGTTTTATACGCGCTAAAATCTTTGCAACAGCCTGTTCAATGCTTTCAATTTCGGTTTTAATCTCTATATCGGGATTTCCAGGTTCTTCATAAGGAGCTGAAATTCCTGTCATATTTTTGATCTCACCGGCTCGAGCTTTTCTATAAAGCCCTTTAACATCGCGTCGTTCACACTCTTCCAGGCTGGTATTGACGTATATTTCGACAAAGTTAACATCTTTAACGATATGTCGAATGTTATCCCGATCTTTTTTATAAGGAGAAACAAAGGCGGCTAAAACAACTAAACCGGCATCTACCATAAGATTTGCGACCTCAGCAATGCGCCTGATATTTTCGGTGCGATCTTCAGGAGAAAAACCAAGATCATTATTAATTCCCTCCCTGATATTGTCACCATCAAGTGAGTAGGTGTGTACATTTTCCCGGTTCAACTCTTCCTCAACCCTATTGGCGATGGTTGACTTGCCTGATCCTGATAAGCCGGTAAACCAAAGCAAAAATGAATTATGGTTATTTAGATTTCGTCTGTCTTCTACAGATATCTTATAATTATGTGGTCGAATGTTTTTTGACATTAAAGCTGCTTTTTAATGAATAGCCTTCTAATTTTTCCTAATGGAATCCTGAGCCATAAGCGCTCATGAAAATAGAATAAAACAAATTTCGTGAATAATTCGGTAAGGGCAATATAGAGTGCAATTTCATCAAATCGCTCCAGCACTGCTCCCGATATTATAAAGGTGGTGGTGGTTGCCACAAGACGCCAGGTCAATGATTTATATAGAGATTCTCGTTTTGTTACCACCCCATCGGTATAGGCTCTTTGCCAGATCCTCTCATGAACATAATATATCCCCAATTTAATCAAGAATTCAAAAAGGCCGATTTTAATGGCGTTTTCCAAACTACATCCACCACTAAGGCAAGTGACGAAAAGAACGACAAGAATTGTATCTGCTGTCGCGATAATTCGCCAGGATATCCCCTTGGCAAGGCTTCTAAAATGAGATTCGGTTTTATATTGGGCCAATGATGCTATTGCTTTGTTACCAGAAACCAGGGATTGAGCAAATTTTCCTTATTGTACTCTAACGGGCTATTGGTTTCCTGGTTAATAACATCGATGCCTACGGCATTACAAATAGCCTGGCCAGCTGCAGTATCCCATTCCATGGTTGGGGCAAACCTTGGGTAAACATCGGCTTTCCCTTCGGCAACAAGGCAAAATTTCAACGAACTACCTTTACTTACTATTTCTACCTTATCACCCTTTGATTCAAGTTCTTTAATAAATTGCTGGGTTTCTTCATTCATATGTGACCTGCTGCCCACCACTTGTGTTAACTGGTTTTTATCTTTCGGATTTAGAGGTTTGCCATGCTTCAAAATATAATCTATCTCTACCTGATGATCATGGAGCTTTACCTTAAATGCTTTCTGTTCTCTGGTGTTGGCGTAATACAATTCCATGGTTGCAGGAACATAGATCACGCCCAATTGAGGTTTTCCATTTTTTACCAGTGCAATATTTACGGTAAACTCGCCATTTCGTTTTATGAATTCTTTTGTTCCATCAACAGGGTCAACAACCCAACATATATCCCATAATTTTCTGGTGCTGTAATCTATCTGTTTGTTCTCTTCACTTATAATCGGAATGTCGGTAGTGACAAGATGCCGGTTAATTATAGTATTGGCGTTTTTGTCGGCAAGAGTGAGCGGAGATTTGTCATCTTTATATTCAACTGCAAACTCGCCATCATATACCTCCATGATGGCCTTTCCGGCTTCGATAGATGCCGTCACAGCTGTTTGAAGAAGTGTATTCATATTTATATTGATTAGTGCTTGATTCAGGCTTTCTTGCCAGGGTTTAATTTTAATTCCCGGGAATGTTTGTTTGATTTTATCATTATTCAGAACACTGAATGATGGCCGTTTTGCCGCTGTAATATACTCACGTGAGGAGATTGGTTTCAGCGCAATATCCGTATCCGATTTATCGAAAATAGCCCTGGCAAAATCAAACCATGTTGTTTCTCCTGAATTGCTGAAATTATAAAGTCCGAATGCATTTTTCCCGGACAGAATGATTTTGATTATCGCTTCGGCCAGATCTCTTGCGTAAGTAGGTATGCCGATTTGGTCATTTACTATGCTCAATTCATCCCTTTCCACTCCTAACCTAAGCATAGTCTTCATAAAATTATTACCATGTTCAGAATACAACCAAGAGGTTCTGATGATGTAATGTTCATCAAGAATATCTTGAACTTCGTATTCGCCTTTTAATTTACTGGCACCATAGACACCCACCGGATTGGGTTGATCATGTTCAGTGTAGGGTTGATGCTGGTTGCCGTCAAAAACAAAATCGGTTGAAATATGAATAAGGATCGTGCCTGTTTTTTTGCACTGTCTGGCAAGATTAGCTGCTCCATCAGCGTTTACACTCATCGCTAACTCTTCATTGGATTCTGCAAGATCTACAGCCGTATAAGCTGCACAATTTACGCAAAACGAATAGGAGATTTCTGAAAACACATTCTCGATCTCATCGGTATTGGTTATATCGAGTTGGTCGATGGTCTTATATACAAAATTAAGATCGGGACAAGAGTGTGACAAGTCTTCAAAACAGCTCGAAAGTTGGCCATCCGCTCCCGTAACCAAAACATTCGTCATAATTTAGCGTTCACAAGTTTTGGCAAAAGTAGGTCTTTTTCAGAAATAATAAATTCTGATTCGGATAGGATCCAATCAATATTTAGTTTAGGGTCATTAAAAATAATTCCACCCTCGGCTTCTTTATTATAAAAATTATCGCATTTGTAAGAAAAGATAGCGTTTTCGCTCATAACGATAAATCCGTGAGCAAATCCCCTTGGTACAAACAACTGTTTTTTGTTCTCACCGGAAAGCTCACAAGCGACATATTGACCAAAAGTTTTTGAATCAGGTCTTATATCCACTGCGACATCCAGCACTATTCCTTGAACAACCCTGACCAATTTAGCCTGAGCAAATTCACCTCTTTGATAATGCAAGCCTCGCAAAACCCCATACTTGGAGCTGGATTCATTATCCTGGACAAAATTCACTTTATCCCCCAATAATTGTTCGATGGTTTCTTTATTGTAGCTTTCAATGAAATAACCTCTTTGGTCCTCAAAAACTTGAGGTTCTAGAATCATACATCCGTCTAAACCGGTTTCAATTGCCTTCATAATCATTAAGAAGTCCGAGTAAGTTCTTACCATAACCACTTTTAATAAGTGGTTCTGCCAACTTTATAAACTGTTTTCTGGAAATAAAGCCCATTTCATAAGCAGCTGTCTCAATAGAGCCTATTTTAAGGCCTTGTCGCTCCTCAATAACTTCAACAAACTGCGCTGCCTGCATCAATGATTGAAAAGTTCCGGTATCTAACCAGGCAGTTCCACGATCGAGTATGCTGACTTTAAGCTTTCCTTGTTTCAAATACGCCTTATTGACGTCGGTAATTTCAAGCTCTCCTCTATGGCTGGGTTCAATGTTTTTGGCAATTTGGACAACATCATTGTCATAAAAGTAAATTCCCGGAACCGCAAAATGAGATTTAGGCTTTAGGGGTTTTTCTTCAATAGATATAGCATTTCCATTATCATCAAATTCAACAACGCCATATCGTTCCGGATCATGTACCCAGTAGGCATAAATAATTCCTCCGTCTGGATCATTATTGCTTTGCAGGAGTTTCGCAAGTCCTGAGCCATAAAAAATATTATCACCCAAAATCAATGCCACCTTATCATCGCCTATAAATGATTCTCCTATTATAAATGCTTCGGCAAGGCCATTTGGATTTTCTTGCGCAGCATATTCGAAGGTGCAACCATAATCTGATCCATCGCCCAATAAGTCTTTAAACAATGGTAAATCCTTTGGCGTTGATATAATCAAGATTTCATTTATTCCCGAATAAATCAAGGTTGACAATGGGTAATAGATCATGGGCTTGTCATAAACCGGCATGAGTTGCTTGCTGATTGTACGTGTAATCGGATGCAACCTTGTGCCCGATCCGCCTGCTAATATTATCCCTTTCATTTTCAGATCTGGGTATTAACTATATTGTTTTTGATAATAGTTTTGATAGTCGCCGCTTGTTACGTGGTCTAACCATTCTCGATTACCCAGGTACCAATCAATTGTAAGCTTCAATCCTTGTTCGAAGGTAACCGACGGTTTCCATCCCAGTTCTTTATTGATTTTTGAAGCATCAATCGCATATCTTAAATCATGTCCAGGTCTGTCCTTAACAAAGGTGATAAGTTTCTCAGACTCTCCTCGTTCACGGCCTAATTTATCATCCATTTGTTGACAAAGCAGTTTAACCAGGTCGATATTCTTCCATTCATTGAGTCCTCCAATATTATAAGTTTCTCCATCTTTTCCTTCATGAAAAATCAGATCAATTGCTCCGGCATGATCAATTACATAAAGCCAGTCTCTGGTATAATTTCCATCTCCATAAACCGGTAAAGGTTTTTTGTGAATAATATTATTAATAAAAAGAGGTATCAATTTCTCAGGAAACTGATTTGGCCCATAGTTATTTGAGCAATTAGATATCACAAATGGCATGTTATAAGTCTCCCCATATGCCCTTACAAAATGATCTGAACTGGCCTTTGAGGCAGAATAAGGAGAGTTGGGTTTATAAGAGGTCTGTTCGGTAAAAAGCCCCGTTTTTCCTAAGGTCCCGTAGACCTCATCTGTACTGATATGATAGAACAATTTGTTGCTGAAATCATCATCCCAGATGCGCTTAAAGGCATTTAAAAGGTTGAGTGTTCCCAAAACATTGGTGCGAACAAATGCAAGAGGGTCAGTAATAGAGCGGTCAACATGCGATTCTGCTGCCAAGTGTATTACACCTTCAAATCTATGGGTGTTAAAAAGTTCATCGATAAAATCCACATCATTGATATCGCCTTTAATAAATTGATAATTAGGGTGATTTTCGATTTCAGAAAGGTTTTCTAAATTACCCGCATAGGTTAATGCGTCCAGATTTATAATATTATAATCAGGAAATTTGTTTACAAAATGTTTTACTACATGACAGCCGATAAAACCAGCTCCTCCTGTAATTAAAATCGGCGCGTTATCCTTCATAATTCTTTACGTATGTCGTTAATTTTTTAAACAGATAAAAGAAGCAAAGGAGTAAAAATCCCAGAATAGGAAAAATAATCATAAATCTGTTGCTCCACTCCTGATATTCATTACCAACATCTTGAAAACTGGAAATAACATCAAAATATACGTTTTCTTCAATCATTTGCTCATCCAATTTTCGCAGTCGTTCTCTAAGCTCAATCTCTTTATTCAAAAGTTGGAATTCTTTTGTTTCTGACTTTTCCTGGGTTAGAGGAAAACCTTGCCCTAAATTTATAGATGCCTTGGTAGCCGCCGACTCCTCCTCAAGTACATTTATATAGACAATCTGTAAGGAATCTATTTCAGCAATTGCTTCTCTCAGATTTATCTTTTGTACGGCAATCAAGGAGTCTCTCTTTTCCATTTTTCTTATAGAATACAAGTTCCTGAACGACTTATCAATGCCCTCATGAAGGTTTGGAAAAATATCTTTGCTTTTTGAAATAACGGAAATTTTGAAAAAATTTCTTTCAAGTATTTCGCTGCCTTCGATATAATCATCAAAACTGATGTCTTGCGCTCTCACACTATCTATTTTTCTGATGAAATTATCATATCGCAAAAACCTTTCATTTTCTGTCTCCGGGCCGGATTCAATTTTAAATTCAAGAATATCCTCTAACAATTGTTCCTCGATATTGAAAATAGATTGAAGGGCGTCAAAGTCTTTGTCAGAAAGCAATGCGTTGTAATAATCAATGTTTGTCGCTAATTGATATTGCGAATCGAAATATGTTCGCACAAGCATAGTAGCCTCATATTTCTTAGGTGTGAAGGATTCAAGGGCATATCCTGCAATAGAAGAGAGGACAATTACTAAGGCAATTATTTTTAAATTTAATAAAACAGCCTTCAGGGTGTAAATAAATGCAGAGTAAAAGAACTTCAGGATTGAAGCAAAAAAATTGAAAATTTTATTTATTCCGCGCTCAAAATATTTTAATAAGGCCAAGACATCTGTCTCGTCTGAAAATTGATTGTTTTGTATGGGTTCTTTCGCCATTATGAATTTTTAAATATTTGTTCTAATATTTTTCTAGTTATCAAATATGTTGGTTTTACACCGCTAGTTCCCAGTCCGCCAGAGGCCAAGGTACCGCCTGTTTCAAGCGGGTTATCACTGGCATAATAGGCATAGCGAACCTTTATGTTGGGATTTATGCTTTTTCTCACTTTGGAGGCTGCCTGAATCGCTTTCTGATAATGGGCGCCTTCCATCTCAAGACCGATGACATTCCATGTTGATTCATGAAAAAACCTCAATAGCTCTTTATTTTGAAGCGAGGTTCCCAAAACAGTGATCATTGATCCTTCGTAAACATCAACACCATGGCCCTTAAAGTCTTTCTCTGTCAACATGTTTTCAAAAGGGTAATTATCAGCTGTTCCTTCAAAGATATGGGCCGAAGGAATCATAATATCTCCCTTTCCCCCTTCTAAAATGCCTGCCTTCCCCATGATTGAGATGGAGGCTATATTCAAATGGACTTGGTTTGAGTTATTTCCGAACGGTTTGAGTAACTCATCAATCGTCTCATAGGCCTGCTCACCAAAAGCATAATCCATCACGAATATAATAGGATTTTCCGAATCTTTTCTGTTTTTTGAAATGTTTAAATCAGTTTGATTAAAATCGATTTTTCCACAATCGAAAATCTGCACATCAATGTTAGTTCCCGACTTATCTTTCAGGTAAATCATGCCCTCTTTTAACGCAAGGGCAGTGGTTTTATTTCGAAGCGCATCATTTGAGTCATTGCTCAATTCCTCGTATATTCTGAAAATGTCTTTTTTCAACATTTCCTTCGCTAAAGCCTTAGGTGCATAAAGTGTATTCATAACACTGTGCAAATTGGCACTTATGATATGAATTGGCCGATCCAATAGGTTTTTGTTTTCCAATTCCCGCTTTATATTATCGGCCCAGGCTTCACCATGAATGTGATGGCCCAGTCGTTCTCTTAAAACCGCGCTGAAGGTAACCGTTCGCTTGGTGTTATTTATAAGTTCTTCGATTGCTAATTTTCCTAACCAATAGATAATATGAAGAAAGCGATCGGGTTGATCCTTAGTGCCAAAACGCGGATGGATTTTCATCAATTCTTCAAAAGTTCGCCCTAAAATATTGCCGGTGTGAGTTAGGGCAATTTCTTTTTCATTTTGGGTTAGCTTTTTTGTTGAAAGAACTGCTTTTTCGAGTTTTTCCCAGTCCCTGGTGGTTCCTCCACGATCATTTATCAAAACGCCCTTAGCTATCTTATGCGATTCGATAAACATAAAGGTCAGGTGTGTCAGGATATCATAAATCTCTGATCGCCCCCTAGTAATCTCTATGTTCATTTGCTCATCGTCGATTCGATAGCAATTCCTGCGTCGTTTTAGCGGTATAATTGGCTTAAAGTGCGAGCTTCCGTAGCCTTCATCACTTGTCAGGTTAATGAAGCGGCATTCCTCAATCCCGCGTGGTAAACGATCAATAACATAAAGAAGTCCGTTAATTTCGGCCTTTTCTTCAGCAATTGACCCATAAATCTCCGGGCGGAGCAGAAGTAGGCCCTCTCGAAGTGTCTCACCTGATACGCCCATAGGTTTATAAAAACCTCGATTAAAAAGATGACGCATGGTAATATACATGCGTTCAATGGCGTTAGTGCTTTCTTGCGCTCGATTTCTGCCGAGAAGCTTCTTATTCATCCTTTCGATTTAACGGCAAAGATAAACTAAATCACCAAATTTGTCCGATGCATATCGTCGGCGATTTGCCTGTCATTTGCAAGTCTGGGAACTTTGTTTTGTCCGCCTAATTTACCTTTCGAACGCATAAACATCTGAAACCCATTACGCCTTATCCTTGTGATCTTCAATGGTTGTAGAATTCCTCCGGAAATCAAGTCAAAATAGTAGCTGTTTTGCTTTTGCAACGACTGATCAATTCTGTTGGCTAATGCCTGCATGGACTCGGGTTCCAGCTCAAATTCAATTAACCATTCATGATATGGCAGCTCGTTCTCGGTATTAATTTGTGGGGCAACCGTAAATTCGGTTATCGATGCGCCTACTTGCGAAAGGCCTTCATTAAGGGCTTGTTCAACCTCTTTTCCAATAACATGCTCGCCAAAGGCTGAAATAAAGTGCTTTATGCGCCCTGTTACAATAATTCGATGTGGACTCAAATTCGTAAACTCCACAGTATCACCAAGATTGTATGCCCACAACCCGGCATTGGTTGAAATGATCATTACATAATTAACCCCCAATTCTACTTCGCTGATTCCAAGTCTTTTCGGGTTTTCGTCGAAAAACTCATCTGCCTTAACGAATTCATAAAATATCCCTGAGTCTAGGAGCAAGAGCATTCCCTTATCGTTTTGTTTGTCCTGAAAGGCAAAGAAACCTTCACTTGCCGGATATAACTCGATACTGTCAACAGTTCGGCCGATAAGAGATTCGAATTTTGCCCTGTATGGCTCATAATTAACTCCGCCATAAATAAATAATTCAAATCCTTTGAACAGTTCGCCAACTGTTTTACCACTGCGATCGATAAGTTTTTCAAAATACATTTGAACCCAAGACGGGATTCCGCTTATCACCGTCATATTTTCTTCGAAAGTCTCATCAACAATCGCATCGACCTTCTCCTCCCAATCGTCAATGCAATTTGTTTCCCAACTAGGCATTCTATTTTTTTGAAGGTATGGTGGAACAAAATGGGCTACTATCCCTGATAATCGACCAGTATTTATCCCGTTTACCTTCTTTAACAAAGGACTGCCCTGGAGAAAAATCATTTTCCCATCGATAAATTTTGTCTTTCCGGTTTCAGCGATATACATCAGGATTGCATTTCTTGCGGCCTCGACTTGATATGAAATACTTTCTTTGGTTATCGGAATATATTTAGATCCTGAAGTGGTTCCCGAGGTCTTTGCAAAATATAGGGGCAACCCTGGCCAAAGTATGTCTGGTTCGCCGGCCACTACCATCTCTACATATATTTTCAAGGCTTCATAATCCCGAATTGGAACCTTTGATTTAAAATCATTATATGATTTTATTTTTTCGAATTCATGGTCGGAACCAAAACGGGTAATCTTGCCTTTGCTTATAAGCTCTTGAAAAACCTTTTGCTGGCTTGTATTTGGATCGTTAGCCCATCGATGAATCTTTCTTTGGATATACTTTGAGAATGGTTTTGCGGCAATTGATTTAAGCGATGTCATAATGAGGGTGTCGTCTATTCAAAATCAATAAAAGTCACTGGGTCAACCGGATACCCGTTACTCCATAGCTCGAAATGAAGATGCGGTCCTGTGGTCAATTCACCTGTATTACCCGAAATAGCTATTACCTCACCTGCTTTTACCAGGTCTCCCTGTTCCTGGGTCAAGGCTGAATTATGCTTGTATACAGATAGTAACCCTTCGCTGTGTTCAAGAAGTATGACATATCCCGTTTCTGAAGTCCAACCCGAAAAAATAACCGTGCCGTCAGCAACGGCTTTAATAGGTGTGTCCTTTGCAACAACAACATCAACTGCATAATGCTTTTTACCTGGATCATAACGTTCGCTGATCGTGCCCGTTACTGGTGGGAAAAGCACAAAATTAACTTTCGTCGTGGCCGATTCAAAAAGGCTGTATTTGTCTTCTTTGTCAACACGTTCACGTAACAAAGAATCTTCCTTCGATGGGTCAAGGATAAATCCATCTGCATCCAGTTCTGCAGCATTGATTATTGAGTCTTTATTAAAATCGACTGTGCTTACATCGCCTGTCAACACCTTTCTTATCGATTCGTAATAACGCTCATTCATCGCAATTACCATTTGAAGCGAGTCGGTTTTAAAATTAAGTTCGGTTGCCTGTTTTTTAAGTGCTGTTGAAGAATAGCCCGGAATATATTCCTTTAAAGGAGTAAAGGCAATAAGTACAATGGTGCCAAAAACAAGGAGGATAGCGGACAGGGACACTATAACAAAAACATTCAGCCTGGTCAATTTCAAGGCAAAGCGCTCTTCAAAAGTATCCTCGTTAAGTATTACGAGCCTATACTTATGAAGCAATTTTCTGGCTAATCGCTTTTTATTTTTAGTTTTTGTTGCCATCGCAGCGAACAAAATTAATTAATTTCCTAACGATTGTTTTGAATTGCTAAACTTTTCTGTTAAATGATTTTATTAAAGTTTAATTATTAACTTTGTTCCTTAAATAGTCATTATATGTTATTTTCTAATATATTTCTTGCATTAGGGCCATGGCAGATCGTACTGATCGTAGTGGTTGTTCTCCTTTTATTCGGAGGCAAAAAAATACCGGAATTGATGCGCGGCCTTGGCAGTGGGATCAAAGAATTTAAAGATGCCAGTAAAGAGGATACCGACGATGAAGCAACTGAGGAATAGTTAAATTCTCCAGTGGACATATAAACCAGCGCCTAAAAGGCGTTGGTTTTTTTATATCATTTGATTTTTAACGAACGTATGATCGCTTCGAGCTCGAACATGTGATTTCGCTTTTCAATCGATGGTGCGAAAGTAAATCCTTCAGCAACAACCAACCTGTCATTCACCTTATCTTCAATGATATAATTGATAAATGGTCCGGCCATAAAGGCATTTTTGACTTCCCAGGTGCTTCGGGTAACCCGTGTGGGTTTGTTATCGATTATGGTTGAAGCGAAAAACGGTGTATAAGAAGCTTCTGTTATCATGTATGATCCTTCTATCGGACCCGGAATATGAGCCTTGCCCATTGAATCTCTCATTTTTATAATGTCATTTATAGCCTCATCGCTATCGGAAATCGCGTCTAACGGTATTTCATATAACATGAGATTCATACTTCCTGTTTTCAATTCTTTCCTTATCCAGAAAAACCCGTTCTCTTCCTTGGCAATTCGATAAGCGGAAGGAAATTCTAAGGTTAAGCCGAGAGATTCCTCTATATTATTGTTTTTGTTTAGCGATTTTTTTATCCGTCTTTGATTTTCCTTTATTTCTTCATTTTTAAAAGCGGTAATGATGCGTTCGGCATTCTGTTCAAGTTGTTCAATTATCTCCTGATTCGTTTGCCCGGTTATTAAGACAAGCTTTTGAGGCCTGGCAAAGGCATCCTTTAAAAATTTAACATCAGCTTCCCGGCCCTTTTCAATTTTTAATACAGTCCGGTTACGAGTGGCAAAATCGGTGAAAACCTGTGGTGGCATCTGGCGCATAGAAAATAATGGCTCTTCCTGAGGCAAACCATAAACAGGTTCAGCTAAAATATTTCGAATGGTATCGCCAATGCTTCCTTCCCAATGTTCATTGGATACCACGACAGAAAGACTGTTTATGTTTCCGGATGATTCAGGAACTATACGCATCCCTTTCCCGCTGGAATCACAAGACGTTGTTAAACAAAAAACAATGCTGAAGGCTAGGATAAAAAAGCTGTGTTTCATATGGTCAAAATTAACGGCTTATTGTTATTGGGACACGATCAATACCATTCCCGGTTTTAGTTTACTACCGCTAATATCATTCCATTCTCGAATATTCTCGATAGAAACACCTGGAAACTTTTGAGATATGCTCCATAGGGAGTCACCTTTCTTGACTTCATAGGTATTGGCATTTTGATTTGTAACTTTTTTTTCTTTCGCTTTTGTGGAAACAATTGGCTTGGCAATTGGTTTTCTGGGGTAAATAGTTAGACGCTGGCCAATCCTTAGATTATTTGATCGCAAGCCATTCCACTGTTTTATCTGGCTGACCCGAACCCCATAAATACGAGCTATCTTGCCCAAATAATCCCCCGATCGCACTCTATACCTGATTTTTTGGTCGGCATTAAAGAATTGTGGGAGAGGTTTTTCGCGTTTATTGAAATCTTTTTTTGCATTAGCATAGATCTCGTCTTCGTTGTTTACAAAGGTCCCGACATGTTCAAGTGGTAAACGAAGTGCATAATTTTCACCTTTTACAACAGGAATGATATCAAGTTTATACGAAGGGTTAAGGAATTGAAGTTCTTCGATCTTAATCCCGGTCAGTTCAGAAACCTGATCGAGACTAATCATTTGCTTGACTTGAATGGTGTCTGTTTTAAAATAATTCACTGCGGGAGGTGGAGGGTTAAACCCATGTTCGTCGGCAAATTCAAATATATACATCGTTGCGAGAAACACCGGGAGATAGCCAGCGGTTTCACGCGGGAGATATCGTCTGATGTTCCAATAATTCTCATATCCGCCAGATCGCCTAATGGCCTTGGTAACATTTCCCGGGCCCGAATTGTAGGCCGCAAGAGCAAGATCCCAATCACCAAAAATACGATATAGGCTCGACAGATATTTACAAGCCGCTTCCGTTGATTTTATCGGATCGCTGCGCTCATCGACATAGCTGCTCACGTCTAATCCAAATTGCTTGCCGGTCGCAAACATGAATTGCCAGAGACCTGTGGCTCCAACCCGCGATTTAGCACGTGGTTTTAATGCCGATTCTACAATAGCCAAATACTTAATCTCCAATGGAATATTATAATTGTCGAGTTCTTTTTCAAACATCGGAAAATAGTAAGCACTCAACGACATGAGCCGTTGAAGGGACTGACGCCTGTTTTTTAGAAAATTTTTTATTACGCTTTCAAGGGAGGAGTTGTATTCGATATTGAAGGGCGTTCGGCTATTCAATTCATTTAGACGCTTTTTTAGCGTGTCTGTTTGCAATTCAGGATAATCGATATTTTCATAATCCAATTCTGCTACCGACTTATAAATGGTGTCGAATAATGACGAACTGTATAATTCATCGAGCCATTTCTGATCTAATTCCATGGCTAACGGAAGATCTTCAAGTGATTTGTTATCCAGAGAATCGACAGGAGAGACCGGTTTAACTTCCAGCGATTGTTGATCAAACCCTTGGTCTATAATCGTTTTGGTCTTGGCCACAAGCGAATCGTTTGTTTGTGCAAACCCAAAACATGTGAAGCATAAAACTATGTATAACAATTTTTTCATCATATTATCCCGGTTATTATAAACGGAAAACAGGCTAAAATCGTATTTTTTAATGTCTTATGAAAATTTTTAACAACCTCCTATTCCAGAATTGCGGCTATTCCTGGGAGGATCTTTCCTTCCAGGCTTTCAAGCATCGCTCCTCCTCCGGTGCTTACATAGCTAACCTTATCTGCCAGTCCGAACTGTTTAACAGCAGCCACCGAATCTCCTCCTCCAACCAATGAGAAACTGCCATTTTTAGTGGCTTCTGCTATGGCATGGCCAAGGGCAATCGTGCCTTTGGCAAAGGCATCCATTTCAAATACACCCATGGGACCGTTCCATAATATTGTCTTCGAACGCATAATAACATCCTTAAATTCATCGATGGTTCTTGGTCCGACATCCAGTCCCATCCAGCCATTTGGAATTTCATTAATAGGGGCTGTATTGGTGTTTGCATCATTTTTAAAGGCGTCAGCAACAATAGCGTCACCAGGCAGGTGCACATCTACACCTTTCTTTTCTGCGGTCTTAAGAATTTCCAAAGCCAGGTCTAGTTTATCCTCTTCAACGAGGGAGTTCCCAATCGACCCCCCCTGGGCCTTTATAAAGGTAAACGTCATTCCGCCTCCAACTATCAGATGGTCTATTTTATCTAATATGTTATTTATTATAGTAATTTTCGAAGACACTTTTGCACCTCCCAGAATTGCCGTTACGGGTTTCTCTCCTGTTTCCATAACGCGTTTTATACTCTCGATTTCCTTAGCCATCAGCAGCCCAAAACATTTGTTCTCTGGGAAGAACCTGGCAATAGTTGCCGTTGATGCGTGGGCACGATGAGCAGTTCCAAAAGCATCATTGACATAAACATCGCCCAAGACGGCTAATTGCCGCGCAAATTCAGCGTCTCCCTGTTTTTCCTCATCGTGAAACCTCAAGTTTTCCAAAATTAGGATTTGACCGGGCTCTAATTCTTCTGCCGCGTTTTGTGCCTCAGGGCCAATGCAGTTTCCAGCGAATAGAACCTGTACGCCAAAAATATCCTCAACAACATCTACAATATGACGCAGTGAGAATTCGTCCTGAACACCTTTCGGTCTGCCGAGGTGCGACATTAATATACAGCAGCCGCCATCCTCGAGAATTTTAACTACCGTTGGTTTAGCCGCCCTAATACGTGTGTCGTCCGTAACCTCAAACGTTTCATTCAGAGGAACATTAAAATCAACGCGAATCAGGGCTTTTTTGTCCTTAAAATCTATGTCGTTCAAAGTCATCAATTTGTCATTCAATTTAATTCATGTTTACTTTAAAAACCCAAATCTCATTAAAATAATCTAGTTTAACTAATTTCAAATAGCTTTTATAAATCAGCTCTAAATCGATGTTCTCATTCACATAAACATATCGCCAATTATTTTTAGGATTTACAAAGTTTCCTGGCTCATGACCCTTCTCCTTGAGGAAATCTTCCCACCGTTTGGCATAGCTGGGTTTTGAGAATACGTTGGTTATTATATAATATCCCGGTTCCTGATCTGGAATCGTCATATTTACGGTTCGCATCCGTTTTTCCGTTTCTCGGACTGATCGGGGTTTAGCGGGCTCAGGGGATTCTGGTTCTGAAATCAATGCTTTCTCTTCAACCATTTGCGATTCTGCGCTAACTTCGTTGTCCTCCTGTGCAGTTTCATTATTCGTTTCTGCCAAAATCACATCTCCTGTCAGAGCTTCCTTGTTTAACTGAAATATTTCACTTATTTCGATGCTAACCGCGCTAAAAAAAGCATAAAACCTATCTGCTTTTGTTGAAAATCTCAAGGTTGTTGATGTTTGGCTGTTTGAGAAAACATCGTCAGGTACATCTGCTTTCAAAACATCAAACCCTAATGAATTCAGGCTTGCCGGTTTTCTGTTCATGATATAATCATCATTCAGACTTATTTTCCCACTGAAAAAGTTTTTCCCGGGCCTAAGTTTATTTTTCAAAGCTACAAAGCTGCTGTCGCCGCTTTTCATGATCGCAAGTTGATCCTGATAAAGCTTGGCATCTCCCTCAAGAGCTGCAGCATAAATAGACGCCTTGATATTGCCCTCTTCCCGAGTTTTGAAATCGGTCAGTTCAATATCAACCACATTGTCATTTACCGGTGCATAACCGTTGAATGAACTTATATATTTTGGCCTGGCCCCAGCTGCTTCATAAATTATAAACAAGAACCAGCCCGCGGCTCCACCTCCCGAAACAAAGCCTTGAGTTGCTTTAATATTTGCCACGGTGTATTCACCGTTCAGGTGTTGAGATTTCTTGAGCAATTCGGTTACATCAGCGAAGCAAAAATATGGGGCGCTGTCTTCATATCCTTCTTTGTCTAAGCCGTCAAACAAAATCGTTCCGTTAACAGTTTGGTATTCATTGTTGCTCGGTGTTTTTAATAATACGCTTTCTATAGGGCCTTTCCGATCACCGCTTCCGTAATAAAAGATTTCATTGGGTTTCTCCTTTTTTGTGCCTTTTAAGAATGGAAATATCCCCGCCCAATAAAGTGTTGCCTTAACCAGTGTTGCTGAACTGTCTTGAATGGCCACCGTCGCCGAACTCGATGAGAATGTTTTTGAACTAGCGTCTATGTCCACATATTTCATTCTGATCTGATCGTTGAGAAGTGAAAAGTCATTAAGCTCTTTTGTATCGTCTTCGCTTAAAATATTATTCCCGGTTATTATAGCATCTCCGTTAATATAAAAGGAATCAACTTTGTAAAATTGATTTTCGATCTGGGCATGAACAGTCGTGAAAGCGCAACACATTAAAATACCATATAGCTTTAATTTTAGTGTCATGATTTAAATTTTCGCCGTTAAAATATAAATTTTAATTCTCACGGTGCCATTTTGATTTATTTATCTTTGCTCAATGCTATTCTCTGACATATTAGGGCAAGAACACTTAAAGAAACACCTTACTCATGGTGCTGATGTGGGCCGGATTCCACATGCACAATTGTTTGTTGGTCCTGAGGGCTCAGGAACACTTCCCATGGCAATTTCATATGCTCAATATATTCTTTGCATGAATTCAGGGGGTGAGAATTTAAATGGGAACGAGGCTTGTAATTTGAAGTTTAAACATCTATCCCATCCCGACTTACATTTTGCATTTCCCGTTGCGGCCAATGACCGCATAAAGAGCCATCCCGTTTCTTCACATTTCCTGGAGGAATGGCGCAGCCTGTTGAACGAACAGCCATATTGTAATCTTTACGATTGGTATACCAAATTAGGAATCGATAACAAACAGGGGCAAATCGGTGTTGATGAAGCCCATGACATCGTTAAATCATTATCCCTTAAATCATACGAAGGCGGTTATAAGGTTATGATTATTTGGATGGCTGAGAAAATGAATACCTCCTGTGCTAATAAGTTATTAAAGCTTCTCGAAGAGCCGCCTGCTAAAACTGTATTTATTTTAATTGCAGAAGACGAAGAGAAGGTGATTACTACCATTCGCTCACGTTGCCAAATATTGCATTTTCCGCCATTGCCAGAGGACGTTATTAAGCAAGCGCTCATCAAGATCTATGGGCTTGATGAAGCTGTTGCACTAAAATTTGCCCATCAGGCCAATGGAAATTTCAACAAGGCGACCGATCGTATTTATTCCGATAGTGAAGACCTTCAGTTTGAAGAGTGGTTTGTCTTCTGGATTAGAAGTGCATTTAAAGCCAAAGGGAGTAAATCGGCTATTCATGATTTGATTTCCTGGAGTGAAGAAGTAGCAAGAACAGGGCGTGAGACGCAAAAACAATTTCTCGGATATTGTCTCAATATGTGCCGTCAGGCAATGCTTCTTAATTACCAGGTTCCTTCACTCGTTTATTCAGAAACCCAGGTAAATGGATTTGAGCTTGATAAATTTGCGCCTTTCATTCACGAAAATAATATTCTTGAAATCAGCGACGAGCTTCAAAACGCTATATATCATATCGAAAGAAACGGTAACTCTAAGATCGTTCTAACAGATTTATCAATTAAACTCACACGCCTTTTGCATAGAAAGGCGAGCTGATCATGAGTGAAATCAAATCATGGTTTGTGATCGTAAATCCAACCTCTGGAGGCGGGGCAGGGAAGCGAAAATGGCCGCGAATTAAAACCAGTCTTCGAGCCAACGGATTTCAATTTGAATATGAAATAACCCAATCTTCAGGTC
Source organism: Flavobacteriaceae bacterium (assembly GCA_013003555.1). GTDB lineage: Bacteria > Bacteroidota > Bacteroidia > Flavobacteriales > Flavobacteriaceae > SHLJ01. The sequence continues at coordinate 49,141 of JABDIV010000060.1, read as the reverse complement.
ACGGAATTGAATTGATCAATAAAGCTGCAAAACGTGGGTTCAGTAAGTATATTTGTGTTGGTGGAGACGGAACATTACATGAAGTGATCAATGCCCTGATGGCTCAAAATCAAATCGAACGGAACCAAATCAGTGTCGGTCTGATCCCCATTGGCACCGGAAATGACTGGGCCAGGCAATATGATATTCCAAAACAGATTGACTTAGCTGTTCAGCGCATACGATCGGGGCGTCCGGTAAGACAGGATATAGGTGAAATTCAATTTTTATCGGATCCACAAAAAAGTATATTCTTTAATAACTTATGCGGAATAGGCTTTGATGGTCATGTTGTCAAAAAAGTTCATAAATACAAATATTTAGGCGCCATGGCCTATTTACTTGGGGCGATCGTAGGCATATTAACCCATAAAAATTTTCCGATACACCTGAGTTGGGAAGATCAAAATATGAAGGCAACAGTTCTTATGGCAGTTTTTGGCATTGGAAAATTTTCCGGTGGCGGAATGCAGCTAACAGAAAATCCAGATCCTCATGATGGATATATCGATATGAGTGTTGCCGGCAACCTGTCTTCCGGGCAAGTCATCGGTCTGATTCCATCGCTGTTTAACGGTCGAATAACCGATTCGAAATGGGTTACAACGGCCAAGGTTAAAACAGTACAAATCGAGGTGCCAGATGGCTACAGCCCGCTCATAGAAGCTGATGGAGAACTCGTGGGGCAGGGGAGTTTCCGCGTTTCAATTATTTCAAAAGCGATTCGTTTTTATGTATAAAAAATGCCGGTAATAACCGGCATCCTCCGAAATCGTTATCCCTTTTAATTCTTTTTATACATCGAATTGAGCGAATCGAGGATAATTTGAGTAAGGTCGTTTTCGTCCTTCCCGTACATAACACTGCTCGACGCTTCCGTTGTGCCGAGGATATAGGTATATCCCTTGCGTTCACCGTAACCCTTAACATAGTCTTTTACTTTCAGAATTACAGAATCTATCTCGGCATTAAAAGCCTGCTGGATCTGTTGTTGTTCAAATTGAAGTTGTTGCTGAAGCAGTTGCTGCTTTTGTCCGAGTTCATCATATTTCGCCTGAGCCTGCTTCTGAGACATGCTTTTAGATTTGAGCTGGAAATCCTGGGCTTCTAGTTGAAAAGCCTGGCTTATACTGTCGGTGCGTTTTGTAAAGACCTCGTCTTTAGCCTTATATTTTTCTTCAATGTCTTTTTTCTCCTGATAGTCATTGATGATCTTTCCGTTATCTATAAATGCGATTTTCTGCTGTTCCTGGCATCCACTCAAGATCAAAGCCAAAAACCCAATGATCAAAATATTCTTCATATTGTATTTAATTAATATTTCGGCAAAAATATAAAAGTCTGCCATAATTGAGCCCTTTTAAGTCCGAATTGGTTCAATAAAGAATTATTATCGATTAACGCTGTGTCGATTGATTTTACCTATGGATAATGCAGCTCAATTTTGCTCTCTAAGCGGCTTTTTCTAATTTAATAACCACACTTAAGGTTTGTGCGTTTAAGGCTCATCTAACGGCTTCTAAATGCCTTTATTGATGTTTCAACACATATATCAAAGACGAGTACTCTCCGTTCCGGGCTGCTTTTATATTTGAACGCGTAGCAACGAAAAGCGCATTAAAGATGTTCATCCAGCCTGACTTATATTTCTCTGACAATAAACTCACATAGTAGGCATCGAAAATCATAGGAAAAACGGCGTCAACTTTCATGTCATTTTTTGATGCCAGACGATGCATGGCGCTTTTAGAAAAATGCCATAAATGTCTCGGCACATCATAGGCCGCCCAAAACGAACCGTAATAAGAGGCGTCGAAACTCTCATAGTTTGGAACTGCCAGGATCAAAGTGCCATTTTTTTTAAGCAGTTGTTTGAATTGAAGAAGCCATTTATCAGGCTGGTCTAAATGTTCCAATACATGCCACAACGTGATTACGTCATAATTTTTATCGTCGAGATCTTTGATTTTATCAAAGGGGAAAACAGCATTGTTAGTTTTCTCATTTGCGATAACTCGTGCCTTATCATTCGGTTCGATTCCTGTAATGTTCCAGCCTGCATCCTGTGCTTTATTAAGAAAGTCTCCGGTACCGCATCCAAAATCCAGCAAATTGCCTTTATCAGGTGCTTGCTTATCAATCAATTTCAGCTTTTGTTTAATCGCTTTTGATCGCACGAGTTGGTAAATCCGTTCAAACCAGTTACGCTTAGCGTCTGTGTGTGAAATATAGTCCTGACTCTCGTAATAGCGTTCTATCTTATCCGGGCGCGGCGAAGTTTCTAACCACCCCATGGCTTCATCATATACCAGGTTGAAAGACTCCCCGCTTACTGCGTGATCCTTTACTTTGAGAAATTTTTTAGTTGAGTTCATAGTTGCGAATTGTTCCACGTGGAACACTCAAAATTATCTTCCCATATATACCAAAAGAACCGAAATATCATTGGGAGATACACCGCTAATTCTGGATGCCTGTGAAACCGTTGTCGGTTGAATCTCAGCAAGCTTTTCACGAGCCTCAAAACTCATAGATTTAATTTTGGTAAAGTCAAAATTAGACGGAATCTTTAAGCCTTCCAGCCTATTGAGTCGGTCTGCGTTGTTTTTTTCCTTTTGGATATACCCTGAATATTTAACTTGAATTTCAGTCTGCTCAATAATCTCCTCATCCAATTCATGCTTGTTGATGAATTCTTTCACCGTATCGAGATCACGCATATCATCCATTGACACCCGAGGTCTTGAGAACACCTTAAACATTTTGTCGGATTGTTTCATCGGCGATGATCCATGGCGTTCTAAAATCGGATTTATATTTTCAGGTTTTATGCTGGTTTTTTTAAAAAAGTCTATAAACTCTTCCGTTTTTTTATTCTTTTCTTCCATGCGCCACATACGCTCGTCTTTTGCCAGGCATATTTTATGTCCCTTCGGCGTTAGCCTGATATCAGCATTATCCTGACGTAACAAGGTTCGATATTCTGCCCTCGAGGTAAACATCCTGTAAGGTTCTTCTGTTCCTTTAGTTATAAGATCATCTATAAGCACCCCTATATAAGCTTCATTTCTCTTTAAGAAAAACGGCTCTTTGTCCTGGGTTTCAAGGCTTGCATTTATGCCGGCCATTAAACCTTGAGAGGCGGCTTCCTCATATCCCGTGGTCCCGTTAATCTGGCCCGCAAAATAAAGTCCTTTTATAAGTTTTGTCTCCAGTGTGTGTTTCAACTGAGTTGGCGGGAAATAGTCATATTCTATGGCATAACCCGCTCTGAAGAATTTAACCTTTTCAAAGCCGGGAACCGATCGCAATGCCTTAAACTGAACATCCTCAGGCAGTGAGGTTGAAAAGCCGTTCACATATACCTCAACGGTGTTCCATCCCTCCGGCTCAACAAAAATTTGATGCCTTTCCTTTTCAGAAAAACGATGGATCTTATCTTCAATCGACGGACAGTACCGCGGACCAATACTTTTTATTCTTCCGTTGAACATTGGTGACCTGTCGAATCCTTCCCTCAACAAATCATGAACTTCCGGACTCGTATATGTCATATGACACGATCGTTGATTCGTTAAGGGCTTCGTTATGTTTGAATAGGAAAACTTTTCCGGCTTGGTGTCGCCGGGTTGTTCGATCATTTTAGAATAATCGAGTGATCGTCCGTCAACTCGGGGAGGAGTTCCTGTTTTCATTCGGCCATAATCAAAGCCGAGCTCTACCAATTGCTCGGTAATCCCGGTAGCTGCTCTTTCGCCGGCCCTACCTCCTCCAAAATTCTTTTCGCCTATATGAATTAAACCATTCAGGAAGGTGCCATTTGTCAGCACAACCGATTTGCCTTTTATCTGCAATCCCAAAGACGTTGTCACGCCAACCACGCGTTCTCCTTCAATTAAAATCCCGTTAACCATTTCCTGATAGAAGTCGAGATTGGGGGTTTGTTCAAGGAGATTTCGCCAGTCTTCGGCAAAACGCATGCGATCACTCTGTACCCTTGGACTCCACATAGCCGGCCCTTTCGATTTGTTCAGCATCTTAAACTGAATGGCCGAAGTGTCGCTAACAATACCGCTGTAACCGCCCAGTGCATCGATCTCCCTCACAATTTGCCCTTTGGCAATACCGCCCATGGCCGGGTTGCAGGACATTTGGGCAATGTTCTGAAGATTCATGGTTACCAATAAGGTTCGGCTTCCCATGTTTGCTGCTGCAGCTGCGGCCTCACTGCCAGCATGACCGCCTCCAACAACAATTACATCATATGTATCAAGAAATAAGCTCATCTATTGTTCCACGTGGAACACTTTCTACATGTTCCGTTAGCGCCTGCAAATATACGTCGATTCTGTTAATTGTGTAGTCGAGCCTCGAGGTAGATATTTTCCTGTCGTCTCATGCTTTCTTTTTCGTCTGGTGAATCATCGGTCCATCCGCAAAAGTGTAATAGTCCGTGAATCATAACACGAGACAATTCCTTATCGAATTCAACTTCGAATATTTTAGCGTTTTCCCTTACCCGATCAAGCGATATATAAATATCACCTTGTAGTTTTTTTCCTACAGAATAATCAAATCCAATGACATCTGTCAGGGTATCGTGGTTAAGGTATTTCTGATTAAGCTCCAGCAGGAAATCATCCTTACAAAAAATAAAATTAATCGAATCGACTTTGAAGCCTTCTTCAATGACCGATTTTTCAAGCCATACTTTAAGGGTTTCAAGTTTCTGGTTGTCTAGTTCGGCAACTTTTTCGAAATTAAAACTGATCATTTTTTTTCTTGAAGTATTCCTGAACTTTCTTTTTGTAGGACTGTTGAAGAGGCAGGGCTTGTCGATTTAATATCTCGGTGGTATTGAAATACTCTTTGGCATCCGGGGTGCGATCATTTACCGTATTATTGAATATCTCCTTATTGGTTTTTGATTGCCTTTTTTGATCCTCTCCCTGCATAAAGGTCGCGTTTTCAAGTTTTAATAATTGATGTTGAAGTTCCATCATTTTTTGAAGGGTTCTGTTCGTGAAACCCTTGTTGAGCAGGTCTAATTCCACTTCTTCCATTTTCCTAAGCAAGTCTTTGCCTTCTCCAGATTCACCCGACTTTCCTAGTTTGTCTTCCAGTGCATTCCTTAATTCCTGCTGACGTTTATATATTTCAAAAAGCTCACCGTTTAATTCTTCATTGTTGTTCTCTCCTTCGCCTTCCTGCTGCCCTTCTTTTCCTTCTTTGGGATCACCTTCTTTGGGATCGCCCTCATCGCCTTTGTTTTTTTCACCATCCTTTTCACCTTCCTGCTCGCCTTTTTTCTTCATTCCTTCTTTCATCATTTCACTCAGCTGCTGTTGGCTCATAATAATATCCGGCAGTTGCATATCTCCTTGTCCCTGTCCTGGTGACGGGTTCATTTGCATTTCCAAATTATCCAGTACATCGCTCAGGAAGCTTGCCAGACTGTTTGCCGAAGTTACCGCATATTGCTGAGCCGCAACGCCTTGATACAGCCTGTTTTCTGAGAATTGACCCAGTGATTTGTCAATGTTAAAAAAGACTTCCGTTATTTCCTTATTAATCTTCTCGGAAATCATAGGTTGTCGAAGGGAAAGCGCGAACAGGCTATCGTCTATATGCTCAAAGTGCTCCCTTAAACTTTTTTGTTTTCTGAGGTTTTTCGGATATTCATTGTGGTTAACCTGTATGCTCCTGAACCGTTCCATCAAATCCTCCTGATCGAACGAGAACAAAACGAGATTGTCTAATATCTGACGAAGCATATCCACGTCTTCCGATAACTGATCCCCCGAACTACCATTCATCTGCTGAGCCATTTGCTGAGCCATCTGCATCATTTTTTGAGCCGCCTTCTTTTGATTTTTCTTAGCGTTATTTTGATTCTCATTCTGTTGCTGCTCATCCTGGGATTGTTCTTTCTTTTCAAGATTATCACTGGCCTCTTGCTGCTCCTGTTTAATGTCTTCTTCAGTTTTTTTATCGTTTGGTACTTGCATGGGTTCTCTCAATCCCTCATTATCCTTTCTCAGTTCCTCTAATTCCTTTTGGAAGTCTTCAAACTTTTCATTGAGTTTGTCCTGCTCTTCTTTGGTGTTTTTATCCGATTCTTCATCGGCTAATTTCTCCTGTTCTTTGGCTAATTGCTCAAGTTCATTTTTGAGTTTTTCCGTCTTTTGAGCAACATAATATCGTTTAGTCAACTCAAGTAACTGTTCAAGGCTGCGCTTTTGGTTTTTATTCTGCTTCGCCAATTCTTCCAATTTCTGACTGAGTTCTTCTTTGTTGATCTTGTCGGCTATCTTTTGAAGTTCCTTTAGCAGTTCTTCATCCTGTTCAAGTTGTTTTTGATTTTCATCAAGGCGCTCCTTTAAGCTCTCCTTGAAGGCGTCTTTTTCATTTTCATTTTGAAAATCATCAAGGTTCTGCTTTAGTTTTTTGTTGAAGTTTTGCATGAGTTCCTCCTGCTCTTTCTGCCGCTGCAAGAAATTCTCTAGTTTTTTCTTATCGTTAAAGTTAAGTTCCGATTTCTCTTTTTGAGTTTTAGATAACTCTTTCAGTCGTTCATCCTGTTCTTCAAATTTCTCCAGGGCGTCGTTTAAGTCATCTATGGTCTCGTTTTGTTCTTTCAGTTGATTTAGTTCTTTTTCATCCTGGGTCAATTTTCTAAAATTGAAGGTGTTGCTCTTCGTTCTTTTGTACCCGTTAACCGCATCGTTATCGAAAACTTCAAAATACAATTGATATGGAATTCCTTCCTGAACAGTTAGCTGGTCAGGGAAAATGTTGATGAATTCATCGAAGGTGCTATTTGATATCTGAAGTGCCTGGGTCTTTTTATTTTTTTCCTCATTTGCAGGATAATAAACGATTTGGAGCCCTCTAAGTCCATAGTCGTCGCTTACCTGGCCATAAAAATACAAGGTCTCATTGTCGATGGAATCCTGTTGCATCTGAACATTTAGTTCGGGATACTCGTCACGCACCACATCGATGGCAAATGACAAGCTTTCGTAATTCTTTAAATTCGTATTGCTCGTTTGAATTTCATATTCCATAGAACGTATCAAACGCCTGCTAAGAGAAAAATAACGTTCCTCAGGATTAAAAAACAGGGTGGTGTCGGCCGTATTCATGCTCACTTCTTCCGTTGCTTTGGTTTTTAGTTTCCATGTTACTCTTGTGCCTTGGGGTACAGTGGCATTCCCGTTACTTTTTAAGGTTTCATCTTTTTTCCTGGTGTGAGCGGGGTAATCGAGAATCATATCGAAGCTGAGGAGTGTCGGCACTTCCATAACTTCGAGAATATAGGGCTTCGAACTAACGCCGTTTGCCTGTAATTTAAATTCTGTATTTGTTTTGGGTTGGTTAAAAAGATACTCAAATTGTCCGGGGCCAATCTGTTTCAAATAATAGGTTTCATTATTGTAAATGATTTGAACCGCCTCCGGGATTACGTCTCCTTCTGTATTCACAACAAGGGTAAAATCTTTGTTTTCAACAGCCTGTAAATCGTCGTTCAATAGAAAAAACTGAAAGGGAGCAGGGGGCTCGTATGCGGTTTGATAATTAACTACCCGCTCATAACTGTCGCTAAACCAATCAAATTTTCCTGAAACATAGGAGAGGGCAATTATTATGAGCGGAATGGCGGCATATCGTATGTATTTAATATTCGACCTGAAATTGATAGCTAATTTAAAGGGTATCGGCTTCAATTCGGTCGATTTCTGCTCAATACTAGCCAATAAAAGCTCAGTTTCTGAATTGTTACTTTTGAGTTGCAGTACATTCAGCAACTTATCACTAACCTCCGGAAAGTGACTCCCGATTATTTTTGAGGCAGCTTCGTGGTCAATGCCCGATCTAAGCTTAAATAATCTTGCAAGAGGAAGAGCTATAAATTTTATGAATAATGTTGCCTCAACAAGCACAAACAACCAAAACAGCACAGTACGCCATCCTGAACTCAGCCAAAGCAGGTATTCAATAAAAAGAGTGAAAATAAGATACAGTAGCCCGATACCTATAAATAAGAGACTGCCTTTAATCAGTTCATTGGTATAATAGCGCCTGATAAACTCTTCGAGTTTATTCTGTATGGTCTTGAAGTTATTCAATTTGAGGGGTTTATATACTAACAACTAAACTACAATTTTATTTTATTAGTCAAATCACTAAATTTGGTAAGATTCTGTTAAACTCGAGGAAGGATATATCATATTCGACAAGTCGTCAATACACTTGTAATGAGAGATTTAAAATATATTGCTGCTTATTCAATCCCTGTGGTGGCGCTTTTTGGGATTTATTTTAAAGGGTTGTTAGCTTATGCAACGCCTGTTTATGCTTTTGTTTTTCTTCCGTTTTTAGAGCTTTTATTGCCTGTTGATGCTTATAATTTGAATGATGATGAATTTACAAGCCTTAACAGGAAAAAGCTGTTCGACTGGATGCTTTACCTCAATCTGCCAATGGTATATGGTATTCTTATTTTTGCATTGTTCTCGATATCTGCTTTCCCTTTAAGGCCTTTCGAGGCGGTTGGTGTGATCCTATCGGCCGGTATTGTAGTTGGTGTAAACGGAATTAATGTGGGTCATGAACTCGGGCATAGGCAGGCGAGTAAAGAACGGTTTCTTGGAAAGGCTTTGTTATTGCCTGCTCTATACATGCATTTTTACATTGAGCATAACTTCGGACATCATTTACATGCCGCAACACCAGAAGATCCGGCCACCGCCAAATACAATCAAACCGTTTATTCCTTCTGGATTAGCAGTACTTTAAGGCAATACCGCAGTGCCTGGAAAATTCAAAAACGTTTATTATCCAATTATAATTTGTCAACTTTATCGTTTCGAAATGATATGCTCTGGTATATTATTATTCAGTTGATTTATCTCGCGGTGATTTATTTGTTTTTCGGTTTTGCCGGGTTGTTGGCTGCTATCGGAATTGCCATTACCGGCTTCTTGCTGCTTGAAACCGTCAATTATATCGAGCATTATGGCTTACTGCGCCTAAAAACCAAATCGGGAAGATACGAACGGGTACAAGAGCGTCATTCTTGGAATTCGAACCATGTCATCGGGCGAATCGTGCTTTACGAACTTACACGTCACAGTGATCATCACTATAAATCATCAAAGAAATACCAGGTTCTGGCGTGTCATGAGGACAGTCCGCAAATGCCATTTGGATATCCCACTTCCATGGTGTTGTCATTAATTCCTCCCCTTTGGTTTCGGGTGATGAACAAGCGCGTCCCCAAGGAAATGATTTTAACGCCTTCGGTTTCAAATTCGCAATAAGGACTATCTTTGCCAAAAATAAATTCTATGTCTCAACAGGTACGTGTTCGTTTCGCGCCAAGCCCTACGGGTCCGTTACATATTGGAGGTGTGAGAACGGCCTTGTTCAATTATTTGTTTGCAAAAAAGCATAGTGGGTCCTTCATTCTTAGAATTGAAGACACCGATCAAAATAGATATGTTGAAGGCGCCGAACAATATATTATTGATTCGCTCAATTGGTGTGGTATTCCTTTTGATGAAGGGCCCGGAAAGGATGGCGGATACGGGCCATACAGGCAAAGTGAGCGCCAACATATTTACAAGGCCTATGCTGATGAACTCGTTGCAAAAGGAAAGGCATACTATGCTTTTGACACTTCCGAAGAGCTTCAGGCCATGCGCCAATCTTATGAGGCAAAAGGCGAAACTTTTATCTACAATTGGCATAACCGTGAAACGCTGAACAATTCGCTCGCTTTGTCTTCCGATCAGGTCGAAGCAAAAATCAAAGACGGTATAGAGCATGTTGTTCGGTTCAAATCTCCGGCCAAGGGCCAACTGATTTTAAACGATCTGATTCGTGGAAAGATCGAGATCGACACCAGCCTGTTAGACGATAAAATACTTTTTAAAAGCGATGGTATGCCAACCTATCATCTGGCCAATATCGTGGATGATCATCTCATGCAGATCAGCCATGTAATAAGAGGGGAAGAATGGTTACCGTCATTGGCGCTTCATCAATTGCTTTATGATGCTTTCGGGTGGAAAGCTCCTCAATTTGCACATTTGCCACTAATCCTTAAGCCAACAGGAAAGGGAAAACTCAGTAAGCGCGATGGTGATAAGCTGGGGTTTCCGGTGTTTCCCTTAGAATGGAGAGACCCCTCTGGTCAGGAGCGCTATCATGGCTACCGTGAAGATGGTTATTTCTCTGAAGCCGTTATTAATTTCCTTGCTTTTCTGGGTTGGAATCCAGGGTCAGAACAGGAGATATTTTCCCGAGAAGAGCTCGTTTCTGCCTTTAACCTTGAGCGTGTTCAAAAAGGAGGGGCTCGTTTCGATCCTGACAAAACAAAATGGTTTAATCACCATTACATGCAGGAACAAAACGACCGGGAATTGGCCATAGAATTCAAAGCCAATCGGCCTGAACTTAATGAGGTAGATCTTTCTTATATCGAATTAGTAGTAGCGTTGATCAAGGAGCGAGCAACCTTTGTTTCAGACTTCTGGCAGCTGAGCCACTTCATGTTTGTGTCGCCTGGTTCTTTTGATGAGAAAGGCTTGAAGAAGGCGGTAAAAGAAGGCACATCAGACATTCTAACTGAAATATGCACCATACTCTCTGAGATTGAGCCGTATAACACAGCTGTTCTAAATGAAAAAATAAAAGGTTGGATAACTGAGAAAGAAATTGGGTTTGGCCGGGTCATGATGCCTTTACGTCTCGCGCTTGTGGGATCATTGCAAGGTCCTGATGTTTTTGAAATTATGTTCCTTATTGGCAAAAATGAAAGTGTTCGCAGGATAGAAACAGCTATTAAAACTCTTAATAGGTCTACATAAAAATGTTTCTGGCTGGAAAAGGAGAAACTATTCTCTGAATGATTATTTTTACGGCAATTTATAACTGTTTGTTTACCATATGAAAAATATAAATATTGGAGCCGGTCAGACATATATACCTGGATTTATAAATATCGATATAGATGAAAAGGCGGATATAACAATAGATTTAAGCGTTGATAAATTACCCTTTGAAACCAGCTCTGTAGATTTGGTTTTTACCTATCATACCTTAGAGCATATCCCTAATTATTTATTTGCCTTATCAGAAATTCATCGTGTTCTTAGGCCGGGTGGAATACTTCTTGTTGGTGTGCCCTATGTTAGCTTGACAAAATATAACCTGGTCAATCCATACCATCTTCATAATTTCAACGAGCATTCATTCCATTTTTTTGATGCGCTAAAAGGCTCTGCTGTTGAAAAAAATCCCATTTTGTTTAAAAAGGTTTTTCACAGATGCCACTATATGAGAATTTTTAACCTGATTCCATATCCTCTTAATCGGGTATGTCGAAATCATTTCTTCAATGTGGTCAGAAAAATCGATTTTGGTCTTGTTGCAATCAAGGATGACCATGATAGTATATCCATTCCGAAAAAGAAAGAACTAAAACGTCTTTTCAAGGAAACTGCAAATAAGAGGGTGCCTTATGTAAAAATCGAATCTAAGGCGGATCGTTCAGTTTTTTATCGTTACTTAAGAGATGTCTATAATTGGTGGAATGGCTATTAGTAATGGGCTCGGGTTTCATTTTGAGTATGGTTATAAAATCTCGCCGATTTAGAGATTATTAATTCCAATAACCTATCTATGCCCTTTAGTTATGGTTGTTCTAACAAAAACAAACTCCCTAAAATGAAATGAATGCAGCTGCTGTGAACATGATGGGGTTGCCCTTAAATTCGCCTGCGCCTTCAATGGCCTTCTTGTTCAATTTGTCAAGCGAATTAAGGAGGCCGTAAATGTATTGGGCCCTGACTTTAAACCTTCCAAAGCCGGCAGTAACACCTGCCATACCATTTATATTGAATTTATTGATGTCGGTTATTTCACTGGCCATCAGACTTTCGTAGCCATTGATGAAATAATTCTCCTTAACCCCGTCGGTTATTTCAAGTTCACCATTATAATGCAACTGAGGGCCTAAATCAAGCGAAAGGTTGGCTCCAATAATATTGATGTGAAAAACCAGTCCGGCTTGTGCTGCAAACATTTTATACTCGACCATCTCGTTTCCGGTTACGTCATCTGAAACACGGCCTGAAACCTCAAATTTGTTCTGCATCAGTTGAATGTTATAGCTTATATCATACCATTTGTGTGGTAAATAAGCCCCTATCCCGGTTGAGATCAACCAACCATTTCCTTTCTTCGTTTCAAAGTTATCGCTGATCATGTCGAAATAGGTTATTCCACCACCGAGCATAAAGTTATTCTTGATCATATAATTCTTGGGTTGAGCATGAAGAAGTGTAACAAATCCCAAGGTTAGGAGTACTAATAGAAAAGAGGTGCGCATTTGGTTGCTTGATTGATGTGTTTGCCGTAAATATAACTTAATTTAGTACGATTTATTTTTCTAACCTTTTATTTTTAGAATATGACCATTTATTTTATCCCCGTATTTTTTGTCGCTTTAATCATCTTGATTAGTGCTTTTTTTACAGTAAAACAGCAAACAGGGGCGATAGTTGAACGATTCGGAAAGTTTCACAGTATACGTCATTCCGGATTGCACCTTAAGATTCCATTAGTCGATCGCATCGCAGGTAAGCTAAGTCTGAAAATTCAGCAACTTGATGTTATTGTTGAAACCAAAACCCTTGATGATGTATTTGTCAGGCTAAAAGTTTCAGTTCAATACAAGGTTATAAGGGAAAAGGTTTATGACGCCTTTTATAAGCTTGATTATCCGCACGATCAGATTACAAGTTATGTGTTTGATGTTGTTCGGGCCGAGGTTCCCAAGATGAAGCTCGATGATGTTTTCGTAAAAAAGGATGATATCGCCATAGCGGTAAAATCTGAACTGAATGACGCTATGTCTGATTATGGATATGACATTATTAAAACCCTTGTAACCGATATCGATCCCGATTCACAGGTTAAAGCTGCCATGAACCGGATTAATGCTGCCGAACGCGAAAAGATAGCTGCTCAATACGAAGGTGATGCCGCCAGGATACTCATAGTTGAAAAGGCAAAGGCCGAAGCTGAAAGCAAAAGACTTCAGGGGCAGGGTATTGCCGACCAGCGGCGTGAAATAGCAAGAGGTCTGGAAGAGTCTGTTGAGGTACTTAATAAGGTGGGTATTAATTCGCAGGAGGCGTCGGCCCTAATTGTGGTCACCCAGCATTACGATACCTTGCAAGCCATCGGTGAGGAGACGAACAGCAACCTGATCTTGTTGCCTAACTCTCCACAGGCGGGAAGTGATATGCTGAACAACATGGTAGCCAGTTTCTCGGCAAGTAACCAGATCGGTGAGGCGATGAAAAGACAGAATGAAAAAAATTCCGGCGAGAAATAGCCGGAATAGTATTCAGATTGATTACAAAAAACCCCGTTAAAAAGGGGTTTTTTTATGTCTTATTCCTTTTGCTCCAGGTATCTCTTAAGCCCACCGTTTTATTAAAGACCAGGTTTTCAGAATTGGATTCTTCATCAACACAGAAATATCCAAGCCTCTGAAACTGGACTCTGTCACCGGGCTTAGACGATCTAAGGCTGGGTTCAACATATGCTTCAACTACGTCAAGCGAATCTGGATTTATAAACTCCATAAAGTCTTTGTCTTTATGCCCGTCAGGCGCCTCATCGCTAAACAGACGGTCGTAAACGCGAACCTCGGCGGCAACAGCGTGCTTTATTGAAACCCAGTGAAGGGTTCCTTTAACCTTCCGTTGACTTTCTTCTGAGCCACTTCCCGACTTACTTTTCGGGTCGTAGGTACAATGAATCTCAATAATATTCCCTTTTTCGTCCTTTACGATCGATTCACCTTTAATGATATAGGCATTTTTAAGACGGACCTCTTTGTTAAGGGTAAGTCTGAAAAATTTTCGGTTCGCCTCTTCCTTAAAATCTTCTCGCTCAATAAAAAGCTCCTTGCTGAACGGAATTGATCTTGATCCTGCCGATTCGTCCTCCGGATTATTTTCTGCTTCTAGCCATTCTTCTTCACCTTCCGGGTAATTGTCTATGATAAGTTTCACCGGGTTTAATACAGCCATTACCCTGTTTGTTGTTTTATTAAGATCTTCTCTTATGCAGAACTCCAGCAAGGAAACATCTATAACATTGTCCCGTTTAGCCACACCAGCGGTTTCTACGAATTTTCGGATAGCTTTAGGGGTATAGCCTCTTCTTCTTAAGCCTGATATGGTGGGCATTCTTGGGTCGTCCCATCCGGCCACAACATCATCCTCAACCAGCTTTAAGAGCTTGCGTTTACTCATGATGGTATAGCTCAAATTCAACCTGGCAAACTCGCGCTGCTTCGGTGGGATCGGGAGCTCTGACTTGCTGTAATTAAAAACATGATCCCTGAACCAGTTATATAATTTTCGGTGTGGTTTAAATTCCAGTGAGCAAAGCGAATGTGAAATTTGTTCTATATAATCACTCTCACCATGAGTCCAGTCGTACATGGGGTAGATGCACCATTTATCCCCGGTACGGTGATGGTGGGCATACAATATTCTATACATGATCGGGTCCCGCATAAGCATATTAGGGTCGGCCATGTCTATTTTCGCTCGAAGCACATGGGTGCCGGCTTCAAATTCGCCCGCTTTCATGCGTTTAAACAAGTCCATGTTTTCTTCAACGCTGCGATCCCTGAACGGACTATTTGTACCGGCCTGTGTCGGTGTGCCTTTTTGATCGGCAATGGCTGACGATGTTTGGCTGTCGACATAGGCGTACCCGTCTTTAATCAATTGAATTGCCCAGTCATACAGTTGTTGAAAATAATCGGAGGCATAAAGTTCTTTATCCCAGGTATAACCCAGCCAGGCGATGTCTTTCTTTATAGCATCAACATATTCCGCTTCCTCCTTAATGGGGTTTGTGTCGTCAAATCTTAAATTGACCGGGGCGTTATACTTTTCACCAAGCCCAAAACTAATTCCTATAGCTTTGGTGTGTCCAATGTGTAAATAGCCATTGGGCTCTGGAGGGAAGCGAAATCTCAAGTTTTCCTTCGGCATTCCATTTGCGAGATCTTGCTCTATGATCTGCTCAAGAAAATTCAAAGGGGTATATTCTTCTGTCTTAGACATGTTTTTAAAAAAATATTAAAGTGCAAAATTACGTAAATATACCATCATGGCATGATAAAACTTTTGTCAGATTCCGTATTTTTAGAAAAAATATAAACTGATGAGTCATCCTAATTATACTTGTCCGAAATGCCGAAATCGAACCTATGTTGTGGGTCAAATGCGGGCAACCGGAGGAACATGGTCAAAGATATTCGATGTACAGACCCAAAAATTCACCTCTGTAACGTGTGAGCGTTGCAGCTATACGGAATTTTACAAAACCAAAACCAGCGCAATGTCAAACGTTTTTGATTTGTTTACCAACTAATGGGAATTGTTAAAGTAGAGAACATCCGGGTGTTTGCCTATCATGGTTGCCTAAGTGAAGAAAAAAAGATAGGAAGTGATTACAGCGTAGATCTAGAGGTAAAAGCCAATCTGAGGCCATCGGCCGAATCTGATAGGTTGCGTGATACGATAGATTATGTATTGCTCAACAGGATCATCAAAGAAGAAATGTTAAAGCCAACTCATTTGCTGGAGACTGTTGCAAAGCGCATTCTCGAACGCATTTTAAATGAAGAGGCTCGTGTTGTCAAAGCAACTGTTTGGGTGAGTAAATTAAACCCGCCAATTGGCGGTGATGTTGAGAAGGTAACCATTAAAATGACTGAAAAACGAAAAAAGGCAGTGTAAATGGGGATTCACTCTATTTTTTTTTACATTTGCTGTCCTTGATTGGCGTCTTGGCCGAGTGGCTAGGCAGAGGTCTGCAAAACCTTTTACAGCGGTTCGAATCCGCTAGACGCCTCCAGAAATTAGAGGCACTGCTATGATTTAGACGGTGTCTTTTTTTGTTTCCGGTTTATCTTTCATGGGATTGATTTGCTCGATCTTATCTTTTATTAGTGCCTTCTCCTTCGGAAAAAATCCCTGCACGAGCAAGAGCACACCAAAACCTAGTATTACAAGGGCTATGATCTTTTTAGTTTTGAAGATGAGCCGTGGTGTTAACCGGTTTCGTAGTCGTTTGGCTGCCGCAATTTTAAGTAAGTCAACAAGAAAATACACGATCAGCATAGTGCTTATGAAAACAATAAGACCGTTTTCAGATGTGGTTAAGGACGTACCTATCACTATAAAACCCAACCAACCGAGAAGCACTCCGATATTGATAAAATTCAAAAGAAAGCCTTTTATGAAAAGTTTTCCGAAATTTTTCTTGATTTCAACCCTGTGATATTCTTTTACAATTGCTCTGAATGATCGTGACGTCTTTACAAACGCAATTATCCCGTAAGCCAACAGTAATACACCGCCAAAAATCAGGAAGTTTGGGTCGTCTTTAACTTTTTGAAGGATTCGGTTTGTGCTGAAAAAAGCAACAACTATAAAGACAATGTCAGCCAATATTACCCCGAGATCAAAGATCAAGGCGCTCTTAAAACCTTTGGTTGCACTCGTTTCCAGCAAAACGAAAAATACAGGCCCAATAGTAAAAGCCAAAATAATTCCAAAGGGAATCGCCGCTAAAACATCATCGATCATGTTGTGGATGGGGTTTCAGCAAAATTAGCAAAAGAAAGGCGATTCTTTCTTACTGCATCCGCTTTATTCTACCACCTAAGGCACGATCTTCGTTAATTTTGGTTGGGTTTCCATAAACAAAAACATCGCCCCCAGCCCTTATTTTAATATCAGCTAATTCGGTTGCCTGGATCCAGGCCTGACCACCAGCTCGAATGGCTATTTGAGTTGTGACCGATTGCAGCTCTTCTCCTTTGAAAATTCCACCGGTACTAATGCTCACGTCCTGGTTGTTTACCGATCCTCTCAATTCAAGTATGCCGCCGGTTACAGCTTTAAAATCGGCAGTTTTAACATTCAACGGCAGTTTGATCTTGCCGCCTTCCTGAGTTTTAAGCTCAACCTCATATTGTTCAATGGTTTCTTTGGAGTAGACATATGCGCCTTCGTTTGCGTCAATCACGTCGAAGCTGGTGTAGTAGAGCTTGATAAACGTATCGTCTCCGTCAAAGATCTCGTCAATATTCATGCGAATCTTTAATTTGCCGTTGCTGTTTACAACCACCACATCCGATGCATTTTTGCCGCTTATCTCAACCCGGTTGTCATCGGATGAGATTAGTTCGATGTTAATCAGATCGTAGGCTTTTAAGGTGTCAAATTCACCGACTGTTTTAGAAATGGGATTTTGAGAAAATGCAATCCCGCTTAAAATAAAAGCCGCGCATACTATAATATGTTTCATTGTTAAATGGTTTTGAGGGTTTGATTTATAATGATTAATACTTTTGTTTATTGTTTTGTTTAGATGGTTTTTTTAGTCCGAATAGCGGCCATAGGATCTGCCATCGCCTTATGATAAATTCATAGATTAGCCAGGAGAAGCCAAAAGTTCCGACAAGCATAACAACAAATTTCAAGCCATAATGAATCGGCATGCTCATCAGATAAAAACCAATTATAATTGTTATGGTTTGATGAAGGATGTAAAACGGATATACCGCCTTGTTCCGATATTTTATAATTCGGCTTTCTTTGTTCAGGTATTTCGCACTATACCCAAAAATAACCAGCATCCAACTCCAGACATTCACCACTTTTAATATCGGTATAAATACGGATGGATCTTTATTTATCCAAAACCAAAACAAGGACGGAAAGCTAATTACGCCAATAAATAGCGCGACTACTTTAATCTTATTCACATTTTCCCAGAACGTCTCCCCGACAGCTATAAGTACAAATCCACATAAAAAAAGAAGTCCATAAGCAGTCAATGCATACCAATCACCGACAAGGGCATGATTTACCGGAAAAATCGGTTCTAAAAATGCTTCGATAAAAAAGAATGGAATGGTAAATAAATACAGGTAGAAAGGTGATTTATTAAGTGTTTTCCGGATTTTGGATATAAATACATTTTCAGGTCTTCTCCATTTTAAGAACAGTGGCGTCGCCAGAAGTGACATAAGAAGTAGGTAGGGTAAAAACCATAAATGATGCCAGCTAAAATTTCCTGTAGGATAAATTCCTTTAAAAAATTCGGGGAACCAATTGAAAAAACTTAAATCTGTATCACCATAAACCAAGCGCTCTATATAAACTTGTGGGGGGATCATGATAAGAATGCCAGTAAGAAGTGGAATGAACAGACGTTTGAACCGTTCTTTTATATAAACTTTTCCAGTTCTAAAAGACATGGCATAGCATGTTCCCATCCCGGAAACAACAAAAAGAATGGGTAATCGCCATTGGTTCACAAAAACCATAGGATAGCGCATCCATTCTACTTCTATATCGTTTTTTATATGCCAACCCCATGGAACAAAGAACATCCCAACATGGTATATAATGAGAACATCAAAGACCAGCACCCTGATCCAGTCGATATCGTATCGTCTTACTTTAGACACGGCTTAACTTTTAAAATAGATTGGAGTTACTCGATTTTGTTACAGTTTAATGCTCAACCTTTCCTATCAGACGAAAATCAAGGTGTTTTTGAACCAAATCTGCTTTTTTAACCTTTACCACCACTTCTTCACCTAATTGATACATATTTTTAGTCTTCTCACCCACAAGAGCATAATGTTGCTGATCGAAGGTATAATAATCATCTTTAATATCCCTGATGCGCACCATTCCTTCACAACCATTTGAAATGATTTCAACATAGATACCCCAATCGGTAACTCCCGAAATAACACCTTTGAATTCCTCGTCCTTATGGTCTTGCATAAATTTTACCTGCATGTATTTTACTGAATCCCGTTCAGCCTTAGTAGCCAGGTATTCCATCTTAGATGAATGAATACAACGTTCTTCGTATAAGTCTTCATTAACCGATTTCCCGCCATCCAAATAAAGCTGTAACAACCGATGCGCCATAACATCCGGATAACGTCTTATTGGAGAGGTGAAATGACTGTAAAACGGAAAAGCTAAACCATAATGCCCAATGTTATGCACCGAATACTCGGCTTTACTCATACTTCTTATAGTGAGGGTGTCGATTAAATGTTGCTCTTTCTTTCCAACAACATCACTGAGTAATTTGTTTAATGATTGGGTAATACTCTGTCTGTCCTGAAAATTCACTTTGTATCCAAATCTGGAAATAAACGTTTGTAAATCCGCGAGTTTTTCATCATTTGGCTCGTCATGAATTCTATAAATAAAGGTCTTCTTTTGTTTTTGTTTTCCGACAAACTCAGCTACTTTTTTATTAGCAAGCAACATAAATTCCTCGATAAGATGGTTAGCATCTTTTGATACTTTAAAGTAGACTCCAGTAGGCTCGTTGTTTTCATCTAAATGAAATTTAACTTCAACCTTATCAAATGAAATAGCACCTGCTTGCATGCGTTTTTTCCGCATAATTTTTGCCAGCTCATCCAATTTAATAATAGCATCGGCTAACTCTTGTTTTGTTTTGTAAGCTCTACCGTTTAAAGAATTTTCTTTAGAAATATGATTTGATTTTGATTCGATGATATCCTGGGCCTCTTCATAAGCGAAGCGCGCATCACTGTATGTCACCGTTCTCCCGAACCATTGATTTTTAACCTGGGCCTGGTCGTTAATTTCAAAAACAGTAGAAAAAGTGTATTTTTCTTCATTCGGTCTAAGTGAACAAGCATTATTTGAAAGGACTTCCGGGAGCATGGGAACAACCCTATCTACCAGGTAAACCGAAGTACCTCTTTCAAAAGCTTCATCATCTAAAATCGTTCCTTCTTTAAGATAGTGGCTGACATCGGCTATATGAATACCTATTTCATAATTACCATTTTTAAGAATCCTAAAGGATAAAGCGTCATCGAAATCTTTAGCATCTTTCGGATCGATCGTAAAGGTTAAAATATCACGCATATCGCGACGTTTTGATATCTCTTCCTTCGTAATCGACGTGTCTAATTTATCAGCATATCGTTCTACAGCTTGTGGAAACTCATAAGGAAGTCCGTACTCAGCCAGGATACCATGGATCTCTGTATCGTGCTCACCTGGTTTTCCAAGTACTTGTTTTACCTTACCGATTGGTGAATCGGCTTTCTCAGGCCATTCTTCTAATTGAACAACAACTTTATCACCATCTTCAGCACGCTTGGTTTTATTTATCGGAACGAATATATCCACGTACATTTTTCTTGAATCAGAAACAACAAAAGCGAAATTCTTACTGATATGAATTACGCCTACATATTCTGTCCGGGCGCGTTTAATAATCCTGGTTATCTCGCCTTCAAGCCGCCCGCGTTTACGCCTTTTAAAAATATAGAGCTCGACCTCATCATCATCTAATGCTTTATTAAGATTATTTGAGGCGATGTAAACGTCTTCTTCAAAATCATCACAAGTTACATAACCCGATCCTTTAGAATTAATTTCAATAAATCCCGTATGATAAACAGTGGTATGTTTGATTTTAAATTTACCCCTCTCAACTTCCTCAACTTCATTCTTTGCTTTTAGTCGTTGAAGGGTTTTTATAATTTGGTTTCGACTACTTGCATCGTTGACGCCTATTTTAGCCGCGATTTGTCTATAGTTTAAAGACTTATTACGATCGTTTTTTAGAATGGAAAGTATGCTTTGGGTGAGGTTATTGATTTTGGTAGATCGATTCTTCTTTTTCCTTTTAGCCATGGAATATAATTCTGAACAACAAAACTAAGGCTTAATATCCGAATTGATAACCGATCGAAAAATATCTTTTTTAAACAATCACATCATTATATACATTTTCTTTAATTTTTAAAAAACTCCTTATTATAATGATGGCTTGTTCATATGTCTTAAAAATTAATTTGAACTTACTTGTTTTTCTTAATACCCTTTGGTTCGTAACAATTCATCAACAGATAATAATTTTATATCTCTCTGATTTAGAGATAATAATATATTTAATTAACAGCTGTTAAGAACTAAAAAACAAGGAGCTTTATTAATAAATATTTTATTTATTGTTGTGAATAAACAGAGATTTGATGTTCGTTTTTATTGAATTAAAAAAGCTAAATTAATTAGGTTATTTAAACTATGTTTCCCATCTGAATTAATTTCTTACATATGAAAATTTAATTATTAATAGTATTTAAAAGTTATTAACCGGGTAATGAAAAACTCATAAACAATAGCTTATGCTCTACCATCTTATTTTGTAATTTTATATGCGACTAAATAAATAACACATTATGAATATATCGATAGGTAACGACCATGCTGGGACATCTTATAAATTTGCAATTATAAAATACCTTAAAGGTTTAGGTCATCAAGTGAATAATCACGGAACCGATTCCGATTCAAGTGTTGATTATCCTGATTTCATTCATCCTGTTGCAGAGGACGTTACAAATAAATCTTCAGACTTTGGTATTATTATCTGCGGAAGTGGGAATGGTGCAAATATGACTGCCAACAAACATCAGTCGGTTCGCTCGGCTTTATGTTGGAATAAGGAAATTGTAGCCCTGGCACGCCAGCATAACAATGCTAACATCTTAAGTATTCCAGCGCGATTTACAGCCTTACCACAAGCGATTGAAATGGTTGACACATTTCTAAACACTCCTTTTGAAGGCGGCCGGCACGAACGTCGCGTGGAAAAAATACCGATGAGTTGTTAAATGGGTCACGCGCATAATCATAATCATCTTCACCAACATCAATTTAAAGGAAAGAATCTCTTAATTTCTATCGTATTAAACCTGGTTATTACCATTGCACAGGTTATAGGTGGTTTTGTTTCCGGGAGTATTTCCCTATTAAGTGACGCCCTGCATAATTTATCTGATGTTGTTTCTTTAGTGGTTAGTTATATCGCGGCACGCTTATCCAGGAGGAGCGCCTCTCTTAACCGTACATTTGGTTTTAAACGAGCTGAGATCCTGGCAGCTTTTGTTAATGCAGCAGCTCTAGTTGTTATAGCTATCTTTCTTATTATTGAAGCTATTGAACGATTCCGATCACCGGTTGAGATCGAATCTGATATCGTAATATGGCTGTCATTACTTGGTATTGTAGTGAATGGTTTAAGTGTCTTGTTGCTAAGGGACGAATCGAAGAAGAATATGAACATGCGTAGCGCATATCTTCATTTATTCACCGATATGTTAGCCAGCATCGCAGTGCTTATTGGTGGGTTGCTTATGAAGTTTTATGAACTGTTTTGGGTAGATAGTTTATTGACATTAGCCATAGCGGTTTACCTGATCTTTGTTGGTTATGATCTTCTCAAAGAATCTTTTAAGGTTCTCATGTTATTTACTCCTAACCATATCGCCATACAAAACATCGTAAAAGAAGTCCAGAAATTAGACAGGGTGAAGAATATTCACCATATCCATGTCTGGCAGCTTAATGAAGAAGAAATTCACCTCGAAGCCCATGTTGATCTGGACAGCAACATAGCGATTTCAGAATTCAACCTTGTGTTGGCTGATATTGAAAAAACTTTATTTGATAAATTCAACATCAACCATGTCAACATCCAACCTGAATATGATAAACCTGACTCGAAAGATGTTATAATTCAAGATTAAGCATGTTAAGAACAGTAATTAAAAACTTTAGCGAGCTTAGCTGTCAGGAATTATATGATCTTTTACAGCTCCGGAGCGAGGTGTTTGTTGTTGAACAGCATTGTGTTTATTTAGATATGGACGGAAAGGATGAAAAAGCAATACATGTATTAGGGTTTGAAGATGATAAGCTTGTGGCTTATTTACGCATTTTTAAACCCGGCGATTATTATGAGGAAACTACAATAGGACGTGTTGTTGTAAAAAAGAAAATGCGATCGAAAGGGTATGGCTACGACATTATGAAGGCTTCAATCAAAGCGGTTGAAACAAAAATAAATTCTCAGAAAATAACCGTCTCTGCGCAAACCTATCTAAGAAAGTTTTATAATGAACTTGGTTTTATTGAACAAGGTGAAGAATACATGGAAGATGACATACCACATATTCGGATGACCAGACTTAGTGATCATTAGCGACATAGGTGATCTCTATTTCAACACGCCTATCGAATTTCGCCTTCCCTCCAAGTGGAAACTTACGTCTTAATCCCATATATTTCATTCGTTTTTTATCGATGCCTCTGTTGAGCAGATAAGTATAAATGAATTTTGCCCGTGAAATAGATAAATTTCGCTTGTTTGTTTTGCGGTCAACAGCATCGTAGGTATCATGCGTACAACACACATGTCCTTGAATGGTGAAGTAAATATCCTTGCGGTCCAATAAAATTTCAGCAACCTCCTTTAGGGTTGGAATAGATTCTGGAACCACGGTACTGTATCCTGTTTTGAAATAAATGTTCTTCAACCTTACTTTATCACCAACTTTTAACTCGCCTTTTAAAATTTCCTGCGCGGTTGGAATTTCAAGTGAATCATCTAATTTACTTTGTTTTCCAGCTTCCAGAAGGACTTCAACGCGTCGATTCGACTGCCTTATATTATTCAAATTTCCAACACGTAACGGGTCAAGAGCAATCTCACCTTTACCATCCAGAATTGTGATCAAATCATCGGAAAATTCATTATCCTTAAAATACCATTTCACGGCATTAGCCCGTTTCTTGGAAAGCCAGAGATTATAGTCGTCCGTACCGCGATCATCACAGAATCCATAAATTGTGATTTTATGAACATCCAGAGTGTCTAAACGCTCTAAAAAGACTTGGAATTTCTTTTCTTCTGCAGGTTTAACGACATATTCGTCAGTTTCAAAATAGACATTATGCGCCAACTCTTGAGAAAAAGAAAACGTTGAGATCAGGGGCAGTAAGTAAAGAAGGCGCAACATATCAACATGCTATTCACTTGATTAAAGATACCGGTTATTTTTCAAAATACTCAAAACCGGACTTTTATGGGCGTAGGTAAGACTTATATTTCGCGGGACTGCTCAAGATTTCAGATGCTTTTACGACCTCCTCATTATTAGCTAAATAATACTCATGCAAACCCTCCCTGTAGAAGTGACGCTTGATGATTTCATTTTCAAGAAGGTTAAGCAATTGGCCTTTATTATTGTCTATTGCCTGATCTTTATATGCATTGAGCTGGTTTAACAAAGACTGGTAGCCAGAAGTTATAGCCGTATCAAGCCCCTCTTCTCCGGCGGTTTGAAGCACTTTATCAAGCGCTTTTTCCGTTTTCGTCTCAAAAGCAAAATTGCGAGATTGTAAATAGGATTTAAAGTTTACAAAGTCAGCGTCCGTCATTTGAAAGCTCGTCAAATTAGGCTTGGCGTTATCATAGTAATATTTCGTGGCATAGTCAAAAACGTAATCATCGGCGACAATAGCTTTAACAATCGAGGATTGTTTTGAACCGGAAATCTCGATATCGGGTTCAACCCCGCCACCATCGTAGACTGAACGGCCATTACGGGTTTTAAATTCATTATAACTTTCGCGTTTAACGCGTACAGCTTTTCCTTCACCGTCCCTGTTCCAGTAATCCAATGCCTGAATACATCGGCCAGAAGGTGTATAATAACGGGAAATGGTAACCTTAAGCTGGGTGCCAAAGGTTAGCTGTTTTGGTCGCTGAACCAAACCTTTTCCAAAACTACGGCTTCCGATTATAACTGCACGATCAAGGTCCTGCAATGATCCTGAAACGATTTCACTAGCCGAAGCGCTACCGCCGTCAACAAGAACAACAATAGGAATTTGGGTATCAACAGGCTCTCGTTGCGTATAATAGGTTTGGTTATATTTCTCAACTTTAGATTTCGTTGTTACTACCAGTTCGTTCTTCGGAACAAAAAGGTTTACGATCAAAATCGCCTCCTTCAATAAGCCGCCCGGATTACCCCTTAAATCAAGAATTAGTTGCTCGGCACCATCAGTTTTGAGCAAGCGCAGAGCATTTGAAACTTCATAGGAGGCTGTATTCGTAAATTTAGATAAAGCAATATAACCGGTTTTATCATTTACCATACGATATAATGGCACAGCTTTAGCCTCCATATCTTGTCTTACAATACTTGCCTTAAATGTTTGTCCCTGCCTTAAGTAGGTTATGTTAACCGTGCTCCCGGCTGCTCCCCTCAAAAGATCTCCGGCGTTGTCTTTAAAATCAGCAACGACGACTTCCCCAACTTTAACGATTTCATCACCCGCCTTGAGTCCCGCTTTATCTGCGGGATAACCTTTAAAAGGTTCAATAACCACCAGTTTGTCTTTTAAGGTTTTAACGGTCGCTCCAATACCAGTATAGTCTCCGGTATTATTTATCCTGGCCTCCTCAATGTCTTGTTCATTCATGAAAACCGTATATGGGTCAAGCTCATTAAGCATGTTTTTTATGGCTGTATTCATGAGATCTCCGGGATTGGTCTCATCGACATAATTCATGTTCACCTCTTTGAACATGGTTGTAAAAATTTCGATTTGTTTCGCGATTTCAAAAAAATCATTTTGAAAGGCTGTTCCGGTAAATAGAATACAAACAGCCGCAACAGGAATGAATATCTTTTTTTTCATGGGTTTATTTTTTAGGACAATTCGGTCTGCCCGAACTTTTTTAATAGGGCTCTCATAGCAGTATTTACTTCAGCAAAAGAAGGCTCTGTTTTGCCAATGTACAAAATCATCAACGCATATTGTGTTGTCATGTTGTTAAAAAGAACGCTTTTGTTTAAGCGATATGACTCCCTTATTAAGCGTTTGACACGGTTTCTCGTAACAGCATTTTTGAAATTTCGTTTTGACACGGAAACACCCGCCTTAAGTCGCGAATCATCCTGAAAACGGGCTGGGATATAAACCAGTTTTAGCGGATAAACAGATAGAGAACGACCCTCGGCGAATAATTGATCTATCAGTTTCCGGCTCTTCAGCTTTTCTTTCTTTCCGTAATTGAATTTCATCGATTAACAAAAATAGAAATTACCCCGCATCCGTAATGATAAATATCATATTTTAGTACGCTGCACCACTGTATATTGAAATTTATTTTATGACTAACCAACTTTTATGGGAGATCTCAAGGTAATCAAGCTAACTTCAAAAAAAGACAAAGCTAATTATATCCATCAGCTTGTCAGGGATATTGAGGCTCTCGATAAAATGATAAATGAGGGCCTTGTCGAGAAGGCTCCCATACGTGTAGGCGCTGAGCAAGAGTTTTGTCTTGTAGACCAATACTTCAATCCTAGCACGAAATCACTTGATATCCTTGACGATATAGATGATGAACATTTTACTACTGAAATAGGAAGTTTTAACCTCGAATTAAATCTCGACCCACATGAATTAAAAGACGATTGTTTCAGTCAAATCGCTAATCAGTTGAAAACGCTGCTCAAAAAAGCGAAAAAAGTTGTTCGGGATCATGACACAAAAATTTTACTTACAGGCATTTTACCCACCTTATCCTTGAGACATATCAAGCTTGAAAACATGACGGATGTACAGCGTTACTTTGTTTTAAACGAGGCTATACGGGAATCAAGAAAAGATAATTTTGAAATTCATATAAAAGGTGTTGATGAATTAAACCTTTTGCATGACTCGGTCCTTCTTGAAGGGTGTAACACGAGCTTTCAGATACACCTTCAAATAAACCCTGATGAGTTTATTGATAGTTACAACTGGGCTCAGGCGATTTCAGGACCCATTTTGAGTGTTTGTACAAATTCCCCTCTATTATTCGGAAAGGAACTTTGGAGTGAAACCCGGATTGCCCTTTTTACACAAAGTGTTGATACGCGGGCAAACTCCTTTATGCTGAATGAGAAGCAATCCAGGGTAAGTTTTGGAAGCGAATGGACATCTGGAACCGCAACTGATATTTTCAAAGACAATATTTCCCGCTTTAGAAGCCTGGTAACTGCCGAGTATTTTAAAGACAGTGTAGAGATGTTAAACAATGGTGAAATCCCGAAACTTAAAGCACTGAACCTCCATAACGGAACGGTTTACAGATGGAACAGACCATGTTATGGCGTTGGAAATGGAAAACCGCATCTTCGAATAGAAAACCGCTATATTCCGTCAGGCCCAACAATTGCAGATGAAATCGCCAACATGATGTTCTGGGTTGGAGTTATGAAAGGGAAACCCAAGAATTTTGGACCTGTTTCATCAAAAATGGATTTCAAAGATGCGAAATCGAATTTCTTTAATGCCGCGAGATACGGGATGTCAACTCAGTTTATCTGGAATAATAAACCAATACCTAGCCACGAATTGCTATTAGATGTATTCCTGCCAATGGCCTACAAAGGGCTATATAGTGTGGGTGTTTCTCCAAAGGATGCTGAACACTATCTTACAATAATTGAAAATCGGATTAAAGGATATACAGGCTCTGAGTGGATGACTTCAAGCTACCGAAACCTGCTAAAAAGCATGAAACCTTTTGAAGCGGCACAAACTCTGACCGCTAAAATTTATGATAAACAGGAAAAGAATTATCCAGTATCTTCGTGGCGCCTTATTTCTGCACGAACCGAATCGGTTGTCAAGGCAGAAAAAAAAGTTGAGCACATCATGAGCACAGATATATTTACAGTTTATGAAAAGGACAGTGTTGAGCTGGTTATGAAGATTATGCAATGGAAAAATATTCATCACATGCCTGTTATAAATCAGGATAAACGAGTTGTTGGATTGCTTAAATGGATAGACGTTGAAGGGATTAAAGACGATTTTGAGAAATTGAAAAGCGCTGTTGGTGATGTAATGCAAAGGGATTTTGTAGCAGTACGACAAGGTGATACCGTTGAATACGCCATTGGCCTTATGGAAAAGCACCAAACAACCTGCCTTCCGGTTTTACGCGATGATCAGTTGATGGGAATTATTACTTCAAAAGATCTTAATTAAATGGTTGAAGTACACAGCAAAGCATTAAAAACCACCGTAAACATAAGCCGGTTTATCGGCAAAATCGAGAACCAAACAGGTCCTACCGTTGTATTCTATGCCGGGATACACGGCAACGAACCAGCCGGTATTTTTGCATTGAAACAGGCGTTTGATACTATTTCTCCAAACCAGGTGAACGGCTCTATTTATGCAATCTCTGGAAATCTTTCCGCCTTGCGAAAAAGCCAGCGTTTTATAAAACAAGACTTGAATAGAATCTGGTCTGAAGAGAACCTGAAAGCGTTAGAAAACAAAACGGTTCTCAGCGATGAAGAACACGAACAATTTGAATTGTATGAGATTTTAAAAACCATACTAAACAAAAACAGTCCGCCTTATTATTTTATTGATTTACATACAACATCAAGCGAAACTCTGCCTTTTATTACGATTAATGATGCCTTGATCAATAGAAAATTTGCAGATCAATACCCGGTTCCTATAGTGCTGGGGATCGAGGAGCATTTAGATGGTCCTTTGTTAAGCTATATAAACGGAAAGGGCTATGTTTCAGTAGGGTTTGAGTCGGGACAGCACGATAATGAGAACGCCATAAGCAACGCGCTGGCATTTGTTTACCTCACCCTTGGCCTGACTGCATCGATTAACAAGGACGAATTTCCGGAAATCGACACCCATTACGAACAGCTCAAGCGCTATGCTCGGAAATTAAACGACGTGTTCGAAATAATTCACCTTCACCGCCTTCAAAATGGAGACAGCTTTAAAATGTATCCGGATTTTGAAAGTTTTCAAAACATCAAAAAAGGCACCTTGTTGGCTGAGGCCAATGGCGAAATATTAAAGGCAACTTACAGCGCCAGAATTTTTATGCCCCTGTACCAAAAGAAAGGGAAAGAAGGCTATTTTATTATTCGTAAAATTCACCCATTCTTTCTTAAACTGTCTGAAATATTGCGCAAGCGGAAAGCAGACGGACTTCTGGTCGTGCTTCCGGGTGTGTCATGGCAGGATAAATCGAATGGCACCCTGAAAGTTAACTTAAAGATCGCCCGATTTCTTGCCAAGCAGATTTTTCATTTATTAGGTTTCCGAAGTAAAAAAACCGATGCAACGCACCTCAAATTAAATAACAGGGAGCGCGTTACGAAGATCGAAATGTATCAGGACCTTCCCTGGTACTCAAAGTCCTCAGCGAAAAACAAAGCCAATTAAACCATTAGGGTTTATAGGTGTTATTTTCCTTATTGATGTCGGCCATTAAATTGGCCGGGTCTATTTTAATACTTTTAATTTCTTCGACGGGTTTAGTCAAATTGA
This sequence comes from Flavobacteriaceae bacterium, assembly GCA_013003555.1. Taxonomy (GTDB): domain Bacteria; phylum Bacteroidota; class Bacteroidia; order Flavobacteriales; family Flavobacteriaceae; genus SHLJ01. The sequence continues at coordinate 19,754 of JABDIV010000060.1, read as the reverse complement.
GGTCGTACGTTGGATAAGCCCAGGCCCAGTCGTCAAGCACAACCCGCTTTTGATTTCCACTCGCAGGCTTTTCTCCGCGCATCATTTGAAGGGGTATATATAAATACTCCTCCGATCCATCGGTATATTCTACCAGGAGATCTATTGGCATAGGCATTAAACCGATACGCTCCAGGGTTACTTTACTTCCATTCCCTCCAACACCTTGAACAGAAAGAACACCATAGTCAATTGTGTTTGTTGTTCTTGTCCAATCGGTCAGATACCAGTCTAATTCCAGGCCCGAAATCTTTTCAGCAACACGAATAAAGTCGTTTGGGGTGGGATGTTTAAACGACCATTCCTTAAAATAACGCTTCAGCGTATTTCTTAAATGCTCTTCACCGATAACATAACCAAGCTGAGCCAAAAAGACGGCGCCTTTGCTGTAGGCTGCTGCTCCATAAGCCGAATTAAATGCATAGCGATCAGCATGTGTACTTTGTGGCTGTTCCCTTCCGGAATTGACCAACGAAAAATATCCCCGATAAGAACCGGAATTAGGGTTTTTTCTATTCCTATCCATTACCGTATTCATGGCATGGGCAGAAATATAGCTGGTAAACCCTTCGTCCATCCATTCGTGTTTAGATTCGTTTGTGGCCAGCAAAAATTGAAACCAGGAATGAGCCATTTCATGCGCAGTCACCCCTATCAGACTGCCTAAATTTCGTCCGCCTGTAATAAGAGTGCACATGGCGTACTCCATACCGCCATCTCCACCTTGGATCACCGAATATTGCTCATAAGGATATAGACCGATATTCGCGCTGAAGTACTCCATTAACTCAGCTGTTTTTGGTTGAAGTATTTGCCAATTTTCAATGATTTCCTCGTTATTCTGATAGAAAAAATGCAACATTGGTCCGCCAGGGACTTGCAATTTATCATGGATATAATCAGGGTCAGCCGCCCAGGTGAAATCGTGCACATCAGGCGCTTTAAAATGCCAGGTAAGTTTGTCACTATCAGGCCGTTTAACAATGCCGGTTTCATAGCCGTGCCCTATTTCGTTAGGGTTTTGTAAATAACCGGTACCCGCCACAACGTAATTCTTATCGATATGAAGAGTAACATCATAATTCCCCCAGACGCCATGAAACTCACGTCCTATATAAGGATCGGCATGCCAGCCTTCAAAATCATATTCTGCTAATTTCGGGTACCACTGCGTCATTGATAAGGCCACCCCCTCATTGTTGTTTCGTCCTGACCTCCTGATTTGAACAGGGATCTGAGCATCAAAATCCATCTTAAATGTTGTTTGATTACCCGGCCTTATCGGCGTGTTCAATTCGACCTCAAGAATGGTTCCGGCCGTTTTGAATTTTACCGGCCGACCATCCTGACTCAGGGTATTGACAATAATATATCCGATTTCATCAGGATCCAGATTAAAAATCCTGTCCCTCACGCGTCTGTCTGGATCGGAAATTGTCCTTGATCGAACATCCATTTCACTACCGGGCTGAAAAGCGTTAAAATGCAAATGATAAAAAACATGGGTCAGTGTATCGGGTGAATTATTGGTATAAATTAAAGTTTGCTTGCCGTTGTACTGATAATTATTGACATCCACATCAATGTCCATTGTGTAATCGACATGTTGTTGCCAGTAATAAGGATTATCAAAAGATGCCGCCCTATGATTATTGCCATCGACCAATTGGGGATATTGAGCGCTTTTACATGACAATACGATAAAAATCAAAAACCAATAGGCAATATACTTTCTCATGAAGCGATCAATTAACTTTAGACATTTTTGCAGCCATAATAATGGCGTTATATGCATTTACGATCTTACCTGACTTTGAAAGACCCTCAAAGGGCCTTACGTCCTGCGAATTGCCACCTACAACAACCTTTGATTTTATGGCCAGTCCCGATTCTATTAGTATTTGTTTGACCTGGGAAGCACTTAGTTTTGGATAATGTGAACGAATTAAGGCAGCTATTCCGGCAACGGCAGGCGCTGCCATTGAAGTACCCGGCTGACTCTTATATTCGTTCTCTGGGATGGTCGAATAAATCGATGATCCGGGAGCAAACACATCAACGTTGTTTTTGCCATAGTTCGAATAACTCGCAACCATTCCTGAACCGTATTTTGGCACAAGGGCTCCGACAGTTATAAAATTATCAGAAATCTCTTTACCACCTTCGGTGTCATTTGGAAAAACATCTTTCGTATCGACATCAATCCCTTCGTTCCCGGCGGCATTAACTATGAGCACGTCCTTTTGTGCTGCATACCGAATAGCGTCTCTTACCTTATCGCTGTGTGGCGAATAGTACTTGCCAAAACTCGTATTGATTATTCGGGCTCCATTGTCGACTGCATAGCGAATCGCCAGGGCAACGTCTTTGTCGTATTCATCTCCATTGGGCACCGCACGAACCGGCATAATTTTAACATTACTTGCTACACCGTTAACACCTTTTCCGTTATCGCGTTCCGCTGCAACAATTCCGGCAACATGTGTGCCATGGCTTTCACTTTTCTTTATGGGTTTAACATTGTTATTTCCATAGAATATCGAGCTGAAATCATTCGGGTCATCACCATTCTTCCTGCCCTTAAAATCCTTGTTGAAGTGATAGTTCAATCGCTCTGTAAAATATTCTATAGCATCATTAAGCTCTGTGATGGTCTCGGCAATAGTTCCAATTCCGAAGCCATAGGTCTGCTTGATAACACTAACATGTTGTAAAAGGGTTTGATCTTCTGTTTTAATGGCATTCACCTCCTCTCTGGTGTAGTCCTTTTTCTTCAGATGAGCAGCCACTGCGACGTCAGATTGTTTTATTTGTTGGAGTATTTGTTCATAGCGGGTTTTGTTGCCCATTGCTTCATTGTATTCCTTTTCCAATTCAGCCTTAGCTTCAAGATATCTAGGATGCGCCGTGTTTCCGCTTGCTAAAAGACGAACATATTCCATCTGTTCGTCATAGGTGTCTCCCAGGAAATTCCATCCGTGAACATCATCGATAAAGCCGTTTTTGTCGTCATCTTTTCCATTATTTGGCACTTCATCTTTATTACGCCAAATCACGTCGTCTAAATCTTCATGATCGATATCGATTCCAGAATCGATTATAGCGACAATCGTTGTGACTCCTTTCTTCCCCTTTAACAATTCATCATAGGCTTTATTTACGCTCATTCCGGGAATTGTATCGGCGACAAGATCAAGGTGCCCCCAGGTTTTCATCTCATCTTCGGTAAGATCTGTTACCTTAAGCGGGGTGTTGTCAATGTTCTCAACCGGAGTTGATAGGATATCGGCAGTTCCGCCACAACCTAACAAGACCAGGCCTAATACTAATGTTAACACGTTCAGTTCAATTTTTTTCATAATAAATTTTATTTAATTAAATAGTTCATGGCAAGCATACCGATCTTTTAAGCGAACTCCTCTTTCGGTATGCTTAACCGTAATGATCTCGGTTTGCGCATCATGTTCGAGGAACAGATAAAAATTTTTATCGGCAGCCATTTGTAGAAACCGTTCTTTTTCGTCGATGGTCAACAACGGCCTTGTGTCGTACCCCATGACATATGGGAGCGGTAAATGCCCAGCTGTCGGCAGGAGGTCAGCCACAAAACAGATCGTCATGTCCTGATAACGCACCATTGGGATCATTTGTTTATCGGTATGTCCATTAGCAAAGAAGACATCGAAACCCAAAGCACAGCCTGTTAAAATATCTGTTTCGGGCAGCGTTATAAAATTTAATTGCCCGGATTCTTCAATCGGTAAAATATTCTCTTTGAGAAACGAAGCTTTTTCTCTTTTATTGGGCTTGGTTGCCCAGGACCAATGATCGGCGTTGCTCCAGAACCGGGCATTTTTAAAGGCAGGCTCATATCCTGAACGGTCCTTATTCCATTGAATGCTCCCTCCGCAATGATCAAAATGAAGATGGGTAAGAAAGACATCGGTGATATCATCGCGGCTAAACCCGTGTTTCCTTAAAGACGAATCTAAATTATCATCTCCCCATAAGTAGTAATAACTAAAAAATTTTTCGCTCTGTTTATTACCCATGCCGTTATCGATTAATGTCAGGCGATTGCCATCTTCGATCAGCAAACAACGTGCCGCAAGATCTATCATGTTGTTCGAATCGGCTGGATTGGTGCGTTGCCAGAGCGATTTGGGAACAACTCCAAACATCGCTCCGCCATCGAGCTTAAAATTTCCGGCCTGTATAGGATAAAGCTTCATAAAATTGATCTGCAAAATAAGAAAACCTGTTAAATCAATCGGCCCCTTTTAATTGTTTTGAATAACATTTTTTAAGCGGTGTCCAAAATCGAGCAAAGCTTTGATCTCTTTCAGGCTCGCCAAACGTTCCCGGCCAAAAAGCAAAAGTGAACTGCCGTTTGATTCCACATGAAAATATGGATTGCTTTCAAAGAAATGAATGAGGTCGGTACCAAAGAACTCCTGGATAGCGGTCTCATCTTCTCCAAGAAGGTAAAAGCGTTTATTGAAGTCGGGATGATTATCTACAGGGATATCCCTGAATCCGGCCAATGAATAAAATCGTTCTAACAAACCTTCACGGTCCAGGGTAAACTCCGGGATCGATTTATCGAGTTTTATATGCATCATTGTCGTATGAATAACCTCCTTTGCGATAAATGCTCCTTCCGAAAACTCGATATCAAAAACATCAGAACCCAGATTTTGATCGATAAGCTGATTAAAAATATGATTGACCTGTTTGGTTCTGAAGAACAAGAAGTTGGCTAAAAACTCAACTTCGGTTGTCCGATCGGGATTGTAGGTCAATTCAAAATCAGAAGCCAGATCCTGAAGCGCCGATTGTCGCCGGGTAAAATTATTCAGTAAATTCGGAATGGGTAAAAGCCGCCTAAGCGCAAAGGGATGTTCTGAGTCTGCACCATGCATATCCAATCCGATGACCTCAAAATGTCCGCCCCGCTTCTTGAAAAGATCCTGATAGTTATTCAGGTTTTCCATGACCGTATGATCTACGAATTGACAAAGTGAGAAATCAACCACCACGTCCTCGTCTTCGTTTATTGCGTTGAGCTTATCTTTAAGCTTATAATAATTCAAAAAACTACAAAAATGTTTCACACTTACGTAATAAATCCCATCGCCCTCGCCTTCCTTATACATCAAGACATTGGGCTTTAATAGATTGCGCGCAAACAGCGCAATCTCCTTATTGATAATAAGATGGATGATAAAGGTGGTGATCACCCCCATTAAAATTCCGGTTATAATACCGACTTGAAGAGTCACAATGAGAGTTACAAAGAAAATGACCAATTGCTCTTTTCCAATTGAAAAAATACGCTTGATGATATCGGGAGAGGCTAATTTATACCCGGTATAAACCAATATTGCCATAAGGGCAGGTAGTGGTATTCGGGCCAATTGAGTACTAAATAATACAATAAAAAGCAGCAGAAAAACAGCATGAAAAAAATTAGCCGACCTGTTACTGCCGCCATTGTTGACATTTACCGAACTTCGGGCTATTACGGTCACGACATTTAATCCACCCAAATAACCACTTCCAATAGTGGCCAGACCAAGAGCTTTCAAGTCTTTATTAACGTTTGAACGTCTTTTTTCCGGATCTAGTTTATCTATAGCCTTTATACTTAAAAGGGACTCAATGCTTGCGATAAGAGTCAATGCTAGTACACTTGACCAAAAAGAAAACCCTATAATTTTCTCGAAGTTCGGAGTTGGCAAATCCCTTACAATCTGTTCAACATTAGGGATGCCTGAAATAAGATAAGCCGGATGAATCGGATTGGGCTTTTGAATAATTAGCTCAAAATAATAACTAAATCCAATCGACAGCAAAACGATCCACATTGGAGCCGGGATAAGCTGGAGATACTTATTTCTAAGCCTTGGATAGACCACCATAATAATAAGGCTCAAAATTCCGATAACTGCGGCAACCATAAGCCCATTGTCTGTAAAACTAAAAACTGTTTTGATAGTAGCCGGGATGTCTGTGAGATAATCGAGATTGCTCTCCCTGCTTATCCGGTTTCCAAGCATAATATGAAACTGTTTGCCAAGAATGATTAAACCGATAGCAGCCAGCATACCCTGAATGGCCGATGAAGGAAAGAAATCCGCTAGTTTCCCAAGGCGAAGTCCCCCGAGTAAAAGAAGCAATCCACCTGAACACATGATTGCAGCATAGGCCGATTCTAATCCCAGGGTTGTTATCGCAACCAGAATAACTCCAACTAAACCATTACCGGGTCCGGTAATGGTCACATAGCTCCCGCCCAGAAAAGCAACAACAAGTCCTCCAACAATTGCTGAAATGATGCCTGCAATTGGAGGGGCATCACTTGCCATAGCCAATCCCAGGCCTAATGGAAGTGCAATAAGGCTAACCACAAAACCAGAAAATATATTTCTGGGCAAGGCCTGTATAAGCTGCTTTATGGGGTGGGGTTTCTGCCTCATTTCGATATCAATACATCGGTTGGTAACTCGGTAAGAATATGTTCGATATCATGTGGGAAGAGCCGATCTAAAAAAGACATTTTCGAAGGCTTGTTCATGACAAGCAAATCCCCTCGCGCCACCTGGGCATAATGACCGATAGAATAACCGCGCTGTCCGAAGATGGGTTGTGATTTAACGCGAACCCCCTTCTTTAATTCCGGCACGATATCGTCTACTATTTTTTTAACCCTTGAAGCCTCTCGTAATCGTATACGCTCCTTAACGATGTTTGTCCGACGAAGTGATTTGTCATCATCGACTTTTATCGTTACTTCCTGACCTGAAATTTCCTCGACAATAGTTACTTGATCAGCCTTTAAACACTGACTTAAATAAAAGGCAGTACTAATTGTTTTCGGTGTCCTGGGGTCATCAAGGCCGCTAACCACAATATGCTGACAAGGTACGCGCTCAACAGAGGGATTAATCAAAAGCAGAATGGAAAATCGCGCTTTTCGCGTTATTTTTCTGGCAATTGATCCCACATAATATTTGAAAAAGGATTCTCGTTTTAATGCCCCCAGGATAAGAAGATCGACATTTTTATTTTCGCAAACTCCTAAAATTGATTCAACAGGGTTTCCCGGCTGGAATACAAGGTCGTATTTTAAGCCCTTCTGCTTGAATGGTTCAAGAATATCCTCAAAAGCCTCAACTTTTTCAGCAGCCTTATTTCCAACGTGGATAAGAACCAAATCACAATCGAAAAAAAAAGACAATCGGGCTGCTTCATACAGGTTAGCCTTTAAGTTTGGCGAAAATGTAACCCCGATTCCAATCTTGTTAAATGGTTTAAGCATCTTTTATCGTTTACTTTTATGGAAGCAGGGTAAGATACTATTTTTTAAGAAAACCTGCACGTCTCATATTTGTTGCATTCTTACTACCTTTAACGGCATAAAAAAAATGAATTATGGTCGAATTAGCAGGAATTATAATCCTTGGAATTATCTCCCAATGGGTCGCTTGGCGCTTTAAAATACCTGCTATTTTACCCCTGATTCTTATCGGACTATTCGTTGGACCAATTTGGGCCGAATTCTTTTCAGAAAGCGGTGAAAAATGGATTGAACCAATATGGAATGGCAGCCGCGGCTTATTTCCGGGGGATGGGCTTTATTATTTTGTATCATTAGCGATAAGCATAATACTTTTTGAGGGCGGACTTACCCTGAAGCGAAGTGAGATTCGCAATGTTGGTCCCGCCATTTCAAAGTTGATAACAGTAGGCGCTGGCATTACCTTTATTTGTGGAGGTATTGTTGCGTATTACCTATTTGATTTGAGCTGGGAATTATCAATGCTATTCTCTGGTCTAATAATCGTTACCGGTCCTACAGTGATCACTCCGATTTTAAGGAATATTCCACTAAAGAAAGATGTGTCGGCAGTACTGAAATGGGAAGGGATATTGATAGATCCTATCGGCGCACTTGTTGCGGTTCTTGTGTTTGAATTCATCAGTGTTGGAGGAGGTAGTGGATTTACAAAAACGGCTTTGGCAGAGTTTGGGAAGATCATTTTGTTTGGCACAACCTTCGGTTTCACCTTTGCTCATGCCCTGGCTTTTGCTATAAACAGAAAATTTATTCCGCATTACTTATTGAATGTCGTATCTCTTTCTGTTGTTCTTCTTGTATTTGTTGAATCTGAGCTTTTTGCTCATGAATCGGGGCTATTGGCAGTTGTTGTAATGGGGATGGTTTTGGGAAACACCAAGCTCGAAAACATAAAAGAACTGCTCTATTTTAAGGAGTCCCTGAGCGTACTGCTCATTTCAATCCTATTCATTTTGTTGTCTGCCAACATTAACATCGAGGATATGCTGCTCCTGTTCACATGGAAAACGGCGGTACTGTTTCTAATTGTTGTGTTGATAATAAGACCATTAGCCGTCTTTGTTAGCACGAATGGCTCGAAGCTTAAAACGAAAGAAAAAATATTTATCAGTTGGGTAGGTCCCCGGGGTATTGTTGCTGCAGGTATCGCTTCGCTCTTTGGAGGAAAATTGATCAAACAGGGAGTCGTAGGCGCCGAATACATTACGCCGTTGGTCTTTATGATCGTTTTAGGCACGGTCTTATTGAATGCAACTACAGCCAGGATGTTTGCTAAAGTGGTTGGCGTATTTCTTACTAAATCAGAAGGAATACTAATTATAGGCGCATCTAAAGTTTCGCGGTTAATCGGTCATTATTTAGAAAGCAATGGACGTCATGTCGTTTTAATCGACAGCAATCAAAACAATATAAGAATGGCTGAAGAATTAGGTCTTGAGGCCTTAAACACTAATATTTATTCCGATTCGATTTTTGATAATATTGAACTTAATGACATGGGTTATCTCATGGCTTTGACCGGTAATACCGACCTTAATAAATACGCGATCAATAAATTTGGGAATCAGTTTGGCGAAAACGGCTCCTTCAGACTGGTATCTCAGGAAGAGATTCAAAACAAAGAAGATTTACCCAAAGAAGGATTATTCAGTCTCACCGACGACTATAATTCATTGATCAAGGTTACCAGGAAGTACCCTTCGATTCAGGAGATCGATCTTAGTGATTCTGAACAATTCATGAAGTTGATTCAAATGACACATAATGACCCGGAAATCGTTCCCCTTTTTCTAAAGGACAATTCTGGTGAATTACACATTATCTCTTCCCTAAGTGAAGATAAGGACAGCGTGGTAGAAAAAAACAGCAAACTGGTTTATCTGGGCAAACCAATAGACGTAGAAAGCCTGTAGCATTTAAAAAACAAGAAGAGATTCTAGTCATTAAGTTTTAAAACCGCCATGAATGCCTGCTGCGGAATTTCAACATTACCCACTTGACGCATTCGCTTTTTACCCTTTTTCTGCTTTTCCAGCAGTTTGCGTTTACGTGAAATATCGCCTCCGTAACATTTTGCTGTTACATCTTTTCGCAACGCCTTAATGGTTTCCCTGGAGATTATCTTCGCGCCGATGGCAGCCTGGATAGGAATGTCGAATTGCTGTCGCGGAATTAATTCCTTTAGCTTTTCACACATTTTCTTTCCAATGCTATATGCATTGTCAGCGTGAACCAGTGCCGATAATGCGTCAACTGGCTGACTGTTTAACAAGATATCAACGCGCACTAATTTTGAAGGACGCATTCCGATAGGATGATAGTCAAAAGACGCATATCCACGTGATACGGTTTTCAAGCGATCATAAAAATCAAAAACGATTTCAGCCAGGGGCATATCAAAGGTCAACTCAACGCGTTCGGGCGTTAGATAGGTTTGGTTGGTGATTGTGCCACGCTTGTCGATGCAGAGAGACATGACGTTTCCAACAAAATCCGATTTGGTAATAATTGTTGCCTTGATATAAGGCTCTTCAACACGATCAAGTCCGGATGGATCGGGCAGATCAGATGGATTATTGACCACAATAACCTGGTCAGGATCCTTTTTGTTAAAAGCCCGGTAACTTACGTTTGGAACAGTAGTTATGACTGTCATATCGAATTCACGCTCAAGCCGTTCCTGGATTATCTCCAGATGCAGCATTCCCAAAAACCCACAACGGAAACCAAACCCTAAGGCGGCGGAACTTTCAGGCGTAAATACCAGGGAGGCATCATTGAGTTGAAGTTTTTCCATTGAGGCGCGTAATTCCTCATAGTCATCTGTATCGACAGGATAAATTCCGGCAAAAACCATGGGTTTTACATCCTCGAATCCTGCTATAGCATTGGTTGTAGGGTTTTTTGAATCGGTTATGGTATCACCCACTTTAACCTCCCGCGCATCTTTGATGCCTGTAATCAGATACCCGACATCTCCGGCGGAAATTTTTTCTCTAGGAATCTGACTAAGCTTTAAAGTTCCTACTTCGTCGGCAAAATAAGATTTGCCCGTAGCGATAAATTTAATATGCTGGCCCTTTTTGATCGAACCATTTATTACCCTGAAATAAGTTTCAACTCCTCTAAAAGGATTGTAAACCGAATCGAAAATAAGCGCTTGAAGCGATTCATCTTCATTGCCTTTCGGCGCTGGAATCCGTTCGATAATTGCCTCTAATATCGCATCAATCCCGATCCCGGTTTTGGCACTTGCCGGGATAACGTCTTCATAATCACAACCCAGCAAATCGACGATATCATCTGTAACTTCTTCAGGATTGGCGCTTGGTAAATCAACCTTGTTCAAAATAGGGATGATCTCAAGATCGTTTTCCAGGGCTAAATACAGGTTTGAAATGGTTTGAGCCTGAATATTTTGGGCAGCATCTACTACAAGCAATGCTCCTTCACAGGCTGCAATAGAGCGCGATACCTCATAGGAAAAATCGACATGACCCGGGGTATCGATTAAATTAAGGACATATTCCTCGCCTTTGTAGGTATATTCCATTTGCACCGCATGTGATTTGATAGTAATACCGCGTTCACGTTCAAGATCCATGCTGTCGAGCAACTGATCCTGACGCTCACGTTCGCTTACTGACCCGGTAAAATCGAGCAGCCTGTCGGCTAATGTGCTTTTACCGTGATCGATATGTGCAATGATGCAAAAATTCCTTATGTGTTTCATAGAACCCATTCGATCCCTTTGGATTGAGTGCAAAAGTACACATTTTTATCGGTGCGAAATCTACAATCACATCACAAACTCCCATTATTTTCATGCGTGAAGATTATTAAAAAAAGCATTCAATTATGGATAAACCGTAATTCTATATGCCTTAAATGTTCTATGTTTGCAGAAGTAACCTTAAAGCATACGTCATTCTTAAGATATTTGTTACAATAGGATGCTTCTTCACCTCGGCTTTTATTTTTGCTCAAACTTATTCGATATCGGGCCGTGTTGTCAATGCGTCGAATGAAGCTGTTTCTTACGCTAATGTGATCATCACGGAGTCTGGAACAGAAACAATTGTCACCGGAACAACAACCGATGAGGGCGGTCAATTCGCACTAAATGCCATCGCAGGAGGAAACTATACATTAAAAATCAGTTTTATTGGTTTCAGGGAAGCCGAGCAAGAACTCGAACTGAACAAAGACATAATCCTGCCTGACATTATTCTTGTTGAGGAAGCCGAAACACTTTCAGAAGTGGCGATCACCGTCAGGAAACCCACCCTGTCCAGGCAGCCGGATCGCCTGGTATTCAATGTGCAAAACACTTCCTTAAGTGAAGGCAACGTGATGGAGGTTATTAGGCGCACACCCGGTGTTTTGGTTTTAGACGATGCCATAACGGTAAAAAGTTCTTCACCTGTTATCTATATAAACGACAGAAAAGTAAATTTAAACAGCAGCGATATTATTCAACTGCTTCAGGGCACTGCGGCTTCGACCATAAAGTCGGTTGAAGTTATTACCAATCCGTCGGCCAGATATGATGCCGATAGCGGAACCATCATCAATATCGTCATGATGAAAAATCTAATTACCGGTTACCAGGGCAACGTCTTCGCGAATTATACCCAAGGGGTTTTTCCGAAGTATAATGTTGGAACGTCACAGTTTTTGAAGAATCGAACAACAAGTTTTTTCCTGAACTACAGTTATAATGACCAAAAAATTAACCGGGAGAATAGAGAACAGGTTATTTATCCCGACGACACCTGGAATTCGTTTATCGACAGGAACACCCGGTCGGAAACCCATACGATAAACTTTAGTTTTGATGTAGATTTTGATGATTATAACCGCCTGAGCATATCATCTAACATGCTCTTTTTACCATATTTCAATTATCGTACACAAAATCGCACCGAAATCGACCCGGCAACAAGCGGTTCTTTTGCAGGCTTTAATGCGACAAATTTGTCAAAGGATCTTAAACATAATCTGGGGTTTAATATCGATTATGAACATCTTTTCAAAAAGAACAATTCTAAGTTGATGTTCAACGCGCACAGCACGCTTTACGATTACAGGCGAAATCAAGAGGTAAGAAGCACCTATTTTGGTGTGAATGACAACCCGTTATTCAGTAATGTATTCAAAACCCGAGCCGATCAGAACACCTCGATCTATACCGGGCAAATCGATTATCAATTACCGATTGGACAGACATTTACATTCGAAACGGGAGTAAAGTATTCGAAAGTTAATACTGAAAGCGCCATACTTCAGAAGAACATAGTTGACTTTATGGAGGTCGTCGATCCTGACAACAGTGATATGTTCGATTATGACGAACAGGTCTATGCCGCATATGTCAATTTCAGTAAAAAATGGGCAAAATGGAGCTTTAGCGCCGGCCTGCGGGCTGAGCAAACCGAGGTAAAAGGTGTTTCAGCCTCGATATCAGAACCCAATGAGCAAGATTATCTGGAGTGGTTCCCGGTAGCAAGTTTGGGTTTTGAAGCAAGTGATGCGGTTTCTATCTACGCCAATTACAAGCGAAGTATCGTCCGTCCCAATTTCAGAAATCTTAACCCTTTTAAATTCTTTTTAAACGACAACACCATTGTTACGGGAAACCCGGGTTTGCAGCCTGTCTTTATTGATCATTTCACTGCAGGAACGAGTGTAGGCTCTCACATATTTGAAGTTTATTACAAAGAATATAAAGGCAATATCTTCGAGTTGCCACTGCAAGACAACCAGGAAAATATTGTTTCCTATACACCTATAAATTTCGAGATCACCTATGAGCTTGGGTTTGATTATTTGGTTGATTTTGAAGTCATGGAAGACTGGTCGGTCAGTTTTCTAAGCTCGTTTTATTATACCAAAGACCAGATAGGACTGTTTAACGGACAAAATGCCGAACAAGATATTTGGGCCAATTATTCAGAATTGACCAACAGCCTTTATTTGTTAAAAGATAAAAGCCTGGTCGTTGACTTAACGTTGAATTACATATCGGAAAATATCCAGGGACTCCAACGTGTCGACCCGCGAATATTGAGTGAATTGTCTCTTAAGAAAACCGCTTTTAAAGGAAAAGGGACATTTTCATTAGCCGTAGTTGACCTCTTTAACGATCACGACTTCCTGGTGACAACCAGATTCCTGGATCAGAACAGCTCTAATTTTTCCAACCTCGATAACCGACTAATCCGGGTAGGCTTCCGCTATGCTTTTGGGAATACGAAATTATCATCTACTGAAAAATCGCTTTCAAAAGAAGAGCGAGAGCGCCTCGATTAAAAGTTTAATCCTGCCATTCGGCAATGAATAAATTGGTGTCTCTTCCACCGCCATTATTACGATTTGAAGAAAAGATCAATTTCTTGCCGTCATTCGAGAAAACCGGAAAGGCATCGAAGGTCTCCCCATGAGTTACGCGTTCAAGATTCTTCCCATCGAGGTCGATCATATAAAGATTAAACGGAAAACCGCGTTCGGCCTCAAAGTTTGAAGAGAACAAGATTTTCTCACCGCTTGGGTGAAAAAACGGACTCCAATTGGCATTTCCTAAATTCGTTAGCTGGCGCAGATCTGAACCGTCGGCATTACAGATGAAAAGTTCCATATTGGTTGGCTGAACCAGTCCCTCGGCAAGCAAATCTTTGTATTCCTTAATCTCTTCTTCTGTCTTTGGGCGCGAAGAACGGAAGATCAATTTTGTGCCATCTGGTGAGAAAAACGCGCCGCCGTCGTAGCCTAATTTATCAGTAACCTGCTTGACATCACTGCCATCTATATTCATGGTGTAAAGCTCTAAATCCCCACTTCTCATGGAAGTAAATACAATACGATCGCCTTTAGGAGATACGGTCGCCTCGGCGTCATATCCTGGCTCCGTAGTCAATTGACCAACGATATTACCCTCCAGGTCGGCAACGAAAATATCATAGCTTTCATAAATAGGCCATACATATTTTCCTTCACGGCGCAGAGGAGCAGCCGGGCATTTGTCACCCCCCAAATGCGTCGAACCATAAACAAAGTGCTTGTTGTCTGGCAGAAAATAAGCGCAGGTGGTTCGCCCCTTTCCGGTACTAATCATGGGTGGGATCTTAGCGTCAAAGGTTTCATCGGCATTCATCAGGAACATTTGATCGCATTCAAGCCCCCATTTGGTATTGTTTGACTGAAAGATGATCTGATTGTCATCAAAGCTCCAATATGCTTCCGCATTATCGCCACCAAAAGTGATTTGTCTGATCGACTTAAAATGCTTTTCCTCAGGATATATCAAAGAATCTATAGTTTCTGGCTCTTGTTCGGCGACAGGTGTAACTTCGGTTTTTTCATTTTTGCAGGATGAAAGTATCGCTAGAAATATTAGGCCGTAAATGTATCTCATGACTGTATTTATTGCTAATTTTGCGCTAAAATAATATTTAAATTATGAAACAAATATCGTTACTGGTAATTTTTATAACGCTACTGGGTTGTAAACAGGAATACCAGGTTGAAAATAAGATGAAAGAAGACGTGAACTTTTTGGCAGATGATAAGTTGGAGGGGCGTCAAACAGGTACTGAAGGAGAAAAGAAAGCTGCGGAATACCTGGCAAGCCGCTTTACGGACATCGGACTCGAACCCAAAGGAACTGATGGTTATTTTCAAGACTTTTCATTCAAGCCAAAAACCGATCCTCATAAAGAAGTAGAATTCGAAATGAATCCTACCGACAGCACGGTAACAGGCAGAAACCTCATTGGGTATATCGACAATAAGGCCGATCAAACCATCGTTATCGGCGCCCATTATGATCATTTGGGTTATGGTGGAGACGGTTCTTTATTTCGTGGCGAAGAAAAAGCGATTCATAACGGAGCCGATGACAATGCAAGTGGGGTGGCCGTCATGCTTAATCTTGCATCACGGTTAAATAAATCAAATACAGGGAACAACTATTTATTCATGGCCTTCTCGGGTGAAGAAATGGGATTATTGGGATCGAACTATTTTGCCAAAAATCCAACAATCGACTCAAAAAAGATCAACTATATGATCAATCTCGATATGGTTGGCCGTTTAAAAGCAGATAGCACACTAGCTGTTTATGGCGTTGGGACATCTCCTATGTTCAAGCAAGTACTCAATGCAAGTAACGATCGCTTTAAGTTAGTTGAAAACGAATCGGGAGTGGGGCCTTCAGACCACACATCGTTTTACCTGATCGATATTCCCGTACTGCACTTTTTTACCGGTCAGCATGAAGATTATCATAAACCGGGTGACGATGCCGACAAGATTAACTACGAAGGCATGGAAGCCATTTCAAATTACATCGTTGAATTGGTTACCGACCTGGACGATAACGGAGAGCTGGCTTTCAGAACGACTAAAAATGAAAGCGAAGAAGTACCACGATTTAGAGTAGGCCTTGGCGTTATTCCTGATTATCTGTACGATGGTGAAGGCATGCGTATCGATGGAGTTAGTGAAGACAAACCGGCTAAACTCGCCGGACTTCAAAAAGGTGATATAGTCATTAAATTAGGAGACAGCACCATTGTCGACATGATGAGCTATATGAGAGCGCTTTCCGTTTTTGAAGGAGGCGACAAAACCAAGGCTGTTATAACAAGAAACGGTGAGGAAATGGAATTCGACATAGAATTCAAATAGACCCGTGGTCAAAATAGACAGCATAGAGCTTCCTGATTTTCCTTTATTGCTTGCCCCCATGGAGGACGTGAGTGATCCGCCGTTTAGGGCGCTTTGCAAAGAACAAGGCGCTGATGTGGTTTATACTGAATTTATCTCTTCGGAAGGGTTAATTCGGAATGCCGCCAAAAGCACCATTAAATTAGACATCTACGAAAAAGAGCGCCCGGTAGGTATACAGATCTTTGGAGCGAACCTCGATAGCATGTTGGAAGCGGTCGATATTGTAGAACAATCAAACCCAGATATTATCGACATCAATTTTGGATGTCCGGTTAAAAAGGTTGTTAGCAAAGGCGCAGGAGCTGGCATCCTTAAGGATGTGTGCCTCATGGAATCCCTTACTGGGGAAATCGTGAAACGAACGAAATTACCGGTAACCGTTAAGACGCGTCTTGGATGGGATCATGAATCTATCAAGATTGTTGAAGTCGCTGAACGCTTGCAGGATGTTGGCTGTAAAGCCATATCAATACATGGACGCACAAGGGCACAGATGTACAAAGGCATTGCAAACTGGGAACCAATTGCTGACGTCAAGAATAATCCCCGCATGCACATCCCCGTTTTCGGAAATGGCGATGTGAACTCTCCAGAGAAAGCAGCCTTAATGCGAGATCGGTACGGTCTTGACGGCGCTATGATTGGAAGGGCATCTATTGGCAACCCTTGGTTTTTCAAACAAGTGAAGCATTTCTTTAAAACCGGAGAGCATCTTGCACCTATTAGCATGGCTGAACGCGTTGATGCGGCGAGGCGGCACCTTAGCATGGCTATTGAATGGAAAGGTGAGAAACTGGGAGTTTTTGAAACCCGCCGTCACTATACCAATTATTTCAGGGGCATCCCTCATTTTAAGGAATATCGCTTAAAGATGGTCACATCAGATGATGCTAAGGATGTTTTCGACACGTTTAATGAGGTCCTTGAAAAATTTGGAGACCATCAGTTTGCCTGATCAAACCGAACCAGGCTATTTGATATTCTCGAGGAAGCAATTTTAGATGCAATGGCGCCAAGAATAATAATAGTTGCCAAAACGATCAAAACATTAATCCATTTCATACTTACCGGATAAGACAAAGAAGGAGTGATCATAACAAGACCATAAATACTTTGCAACACAACGAGTATGATTCCAAGAATGACCCCGATTACACCACCCAATACGGTCATAAGACTACCTTGAAGGAAAAATATCTTGCGTATGTCTTTTGTGGTCACACCCAGGTTATATAAGGTATTAAGATTTTTCTTTTTATCGAGGATCATCATGATGATCGAGCCGATTACATTAAACAAGGCGATGATCATGATTAGTGTAAAAATTAGATAAACAGCCAGGTTCTCGGTGTTGAGCATTTTGTATAAAGCATCATTGAGTTGAACCCTGTCTTTAATGATCAAGTCCTGTTCTAAAATGGCCTGTATGCGCTTC
The DNA here is from genome assembly GCA_013003555.1 of Flavobacteriaceae bacterium. GTDB lineage: Bacteria > Bacteroidota > Bacteroidia > Flavobacteriales > Flavobacteriaceae > SHLJ01. The sequence continues at coordinate 2,190 of JABDIV010000060.1, read as the reverse complement.
CTTACAGCATCAAAATCGGCATCAGGACGAATGATACATTCGAGAGCACTTATCTGACCGGGCTCATAATTTAACAATTGACGGGCCAGTTGAATACTGGTATACACATAAGTTTGATCGAGGGATTCGTTAATCTGAAATACACCAACATTAACAACACGCACTGAGTTGAAAGCACTGCGTACTGAGCTAACCTGTCCCTTCCCGGGTTTAGGAACATAAATGTCGATCGTTTTCGCGAAATCGAATATCCCAAAACCAAGGGTATTGGCAACACCCCATCCGGCGATCACTTCACGTTCGTCAGCATTGAACCATTGACCGCGAGACAGAATGGAGTCTATGGTTTTTTGTGGAAAATTCACATCTACACCTTTAAGATTAACCCCTTCGTTCTTATCTTCAAAATTCAAAAGAACACGCTCCTCAATAATTTTTGAAAAACTGATAATATCAGGATCTTGTTTTAGCAAGGAATCCTGTTCGTTAGTTATAAAAAATGACTTTCCTTTTGAAGGAAGCACCTTCAGATCGGGATCAACAAAGGAGGAAAATTGCAGTGTAAAATCTTTTAGGCCGTCAAAGCCTGAGAGTACGATAAATAAAGACGCCGCTCCAATCACAATCCCAAAGGCTGCAATAATGGTAATGAAATTGATGGCATTATTACTGCTCTTCGAGAACAAATAACGTTTGGCGATGTAAAAGGGGACGTTCAACTATTTCTTTTTTCGACGTTTTAAAAGCTCGGGGTGTTCGATCGGATTATCCAATCCTTTTAAAGAACGATCGATCTGGTCGATATATTCTAATGAATCATCGGTATAGAATTCCAAATTAGGCATGCGTCTGAATTGGTGTTTGGTGCGTTGGGCGATCTCATGTTTGATCAGTGACGACATGGCATGAATATCGGCCATCAGGTCTTTGGCATGGGATGTGGGAAAAATACTCAGATAGGCCTTAGCCAATGACAGGTCGGCTGTAACGCGTACTTTAGTCACCGACACCACGACATTTAGTCGTCCGGCATCCGACATCAGGCGCTGGATGACCTCGGCAAGATCTTGCTGAATGACGCCCGCTATTTTTTTCTGCCTATTCGTTTCCATTCCACAAAAATATGACAATTATTTGCATAACTTTAAGTTTAACAGGAATTCAGTTAATTTTGTCTCATGATAAAAAAAATTGAACACATAGGTATTGCCGTAAAGAATATGGATGAATCGAACGCCTTGTTTGAGTCCTTATTCGGCAAGGCACATTATAAGACCGAGGCTGTGGAAAGTGAAGGTGTGAAAACCTCCTTTTTTAAGATGGGCAAGACCAAGATAGAGTTGTTAGAGGCAACCAGCAGCGATAGTCCGATAGCAAAATTCATCGAAAAGAAAGGCGAGGGGATTCACCATATTGCCTTTGACGTAAAGGATATAAAGGCGGAGGTTAAGCGCCTGGAGAAAGAAGGATTTCACATATTGAATACTACACCAAAACAGGGTGCCGATAATAAATTGGTTGTCTTTTTGCATCCCAAGTCAACAAATGGGGTGCTCATAGAGTTGTGTCAGGAGATAGATTAATGTAATTGAAATGCTTGTAAGCACCGAAAATAGTTAGTAATATTGCACCTGCCTGCAGTTAGCGCTCAGTTGTTTACCTGCCTGCCAGCCATGCTGGCAAGCAGTGGTTAAAAAATAAATACAAATTGGTCCCATACCTGCCTGCCATGCTGGCAAGCAGGCAGGGCTCAGTTGGTTACCTGCCTACCTGGCGGTAACGGCAGGCGGGCCCGCCTGCCACCATAATCAGCAGTTGTGGCGGGCAGGCACTTGAGCTAGCTCGCTACGCTCGTGGGCCAAAAAAAGCCCTCTTCTGCAAATAGCAAACCTACGATTCGTAATAAACGAATTTTGTTTTTCTTTTTCTCAGAATTACACCAAGCAAGCTTGCATACTTCAGGAAAAAGAAAACCCACGCTTAGCGTGGGTTTGCTGCTTGATGTGGTCCCACTTGGGCTCGAACCAAGGACCCTCTGATTATGAGTCAGATGCTCTAACCAACTGAGCTATGGGACCAATTTGTATTTATTTTTTAACCACTGCTTGCCAGCATGGCTGGCAGGCAGGTAAACAACTGAGCGCTAACTGCAGGCAGGTGCAATATTACTAACTATTTTCGGTGCTTACA
>JABDIV010000037.1 GCA_013003555.1 Flavobacteriaceae bacterium | reverse complement strand
GCCATTCATTCTCAAATTCAATCCAATCATCCCAAACCTTATCAATGGGCTGACCAATAACGTGATGAAATTGACCTGCAAAAGATCTTTTAGAGCCTTTTCCACGTTTGGCCCATTCAATAATTTTTTCAGGACCATACTGATACGCGACATAGCTCATAAATCGAGTTCCATAGAGGTAAGAATTTGATCTTCCCTGGAAGTCTGATGTAACTCCTTCAGATTCCAGTCCCTGAGCGCTGTAAATTCTGTCATTCTCCAGAACTTTGGTTCTGAATACCATTTCATCATAGCTTCCCTGTGCTAAGCCAATACCTCCATTCATCCAGGTCTCAACATAGGAAGCTAATCCTTCGTGAAACCATCGGGGTGAATATCTTCTTGGGCTGGTTAAATAACTATATACTGCAGATATTGGATGTTCGTTAGAAGGATCAACCTTTCCCAAAAAAATACTTCTGAAGAACTGATCAGATTTCGAGGCATTGTCCAATGCCATGACATGAACCAGTTCATGATTCATCATTGAGAAGACACGTTCTCCGGCCGGGTTTGTTTCAAATGCATAGCTAAAGGGAGAAAGACCCATGCTAATCGCGTTTTTTGGCACTGCTGTTGCTCCTGCATTTCCATAATCACCAAAATCCTGAATAAGTACAGTTATCTTTTCAGATGGTTTGTAATTAAAAAGACGCTTGTGGAACTCAAGGGATTTATGAAAACTTCTTGTCGCGTGAGGTAATATATATTTATGACCAAAGTCATAAGTAACCAACTTCATATCATCGGTCTCAATAAGATCAAGTTGTCCAAAACTCTTGAAAAAAAACAATATCAGGACGACACTAAATATTCTCGACATACCGGCTTGTTGAAGTCGATTTAATCAGGATAGAAGGGAATTGGTTCTTTAAATTTCGAAAAAAAACTTTAAATAACCTGTATGATACTGAAAACAATAAAGTGAGTTAAATTTCTTTAACTCACTTTATTAGAAATTTTAAAGAAAGCTATCACACCTATTTGACAGCCATTCGGTGAAGTTCTTCAAATTGTGAACCTCGCATCAATTCATTAAATGTACCGTTTTTCATCAATTCTCTGAACGATGAATTTTTAGCGAGTTCTGCAAAAACAGGATTTTTCGCCATTTCTAAAAACTGCGGGGATTTGGCTAATTCAACAAACTGTGTGCTTTTCATCATTTCTGAGAACTGTGGCATTTTGTTGAGTTCCATTAAGGCCGGAGAATGTAATAACTCGCCGAATTTAGGATTCTTGGCTATTTCCTGAAACGCAGGATTCTTAGCCAATTCAACAAATGCTGATGATTTGGCTAATTCGTTAAAACCAGGATTCTTTGCCAACTCCGTAAAGGCGGGATTTTTCATCATATTGATGAAGCCTCCACTCATGGTCATGCCAACAAAATCGGGATTTCGTGCCATTTCCTTGAATACTTCTGATTTAGCCAGTTTTTGGAATTCAGGATTCTTTGCCAATTCACTAAACTGTCCGTTTTTAGCCAGTTCATTAAATTGAGCGTTTTTAGCCATTTCCATTAATGAAGGATTCTTGGCCAATTCCTGAAATGCAGGGTTCTTAGCGAAATTGATAAAGGATCCGCTAAAGGTAGATCCTATTAATGCCGGATTTTTGGCTAATTCTTTAAATACCCCGGATCTGGCCAATTCCATAAATTCAGATGACTTCATAACCTCGCTAAATCGAGGTGATTTAGATAATTCTGACAATGCAGGATTTTTAGCTAAATCATAAAAATTGGCAGATTTCATTACCTCTTTGAATTGCGGCGATTTGGCCATTTCCATAAAGGTTGGTGACCTCGCCAATTCAGCAAGAGACGGATTTTTCGCCAACTCTGCAAAGGCAGGATTTTTTGCCAATTCCAAGAACTGCGGATTTGCAGCCAGGGCTGTAAATTCCGGAGACCTCATCAAGGTCGTAAAACTTTCATTTGCCATCAGTTGCTGAAAATTCTGATCCTGTAGAATTTGCTGAACCTCTTCACCTTCAAAATCAACGTTCACCTCAGAACGATCACTTTGATGTTTTTCTGCTTTTTCAACCCCATCAATGGTTGATCCTGCAGCGTCTTCCGGTGAAAGCGTAAAAGATCCTCCAGCAATGAAATATCCTAAAAGTGCAAGGGAGATAAGTGCAACTATCAGTCCGAAAACTTTTTTTGGATTTTTCATAATAATTTGAATTAAATTGGTTGTATATCTTTAAAGATACAAAATATTAATTTAACCCCTTGATGCAGAAATACTTAGTGGAAAAAGTGCCATTCAAAGATGGTTTCATTCAATTTCAAGTTTCAGGATCGGGTGATCCTTTGGTCCTTTTACATGGCTTTCTTGAGGACCTGAGCATTTGGAACAAAATGATTAATGGGCTTGTTTCTGAATATAAAATTGTAACAATTGACCTTCCCGGACATGGGAAGAGTTCGTGTTTTGACGATGTACATTCCATGGAGGATATGGCGGAGGCTGTTAAAGCTGTTTTAGATGAACTTCAACTGGAGAAAATAATTATAGCCGGACATTCAATGGGTGGCTATGTGGCACTGGCCTTTGCTGAAATCTATCCGGAATTTATAATCGGACTGGCATTGATAAATAGTACACCTTACCCGGATAGCGAAGAGAAGAAATTGAATCGAATGCGTGCAGTTGAAGCCGTCGAATACAATCTGAAGAATTTTGTGAGCCTGTCTATCCCGCAACTTTTTGCTCCGGAGAACCGAACTCGGTTAAAAGACAATATTGCAGCTCTAAAAGATAAGGCCATCTTCATGGAGCAAGGGGGCATTACCGCTGCCTTAAATGGAATGAAGGATCGCCCTTCAAGAGTGCAGCTAATTAAAAATGGCTCGTTTCCAACTCTGATTGTATTCGGCCGTGAAGATTCCGTAGTTGATATTGAGCGACTAAAAAAACTGGACTCCATTGACGAGGTTACTGTAGTTGAATTAGAGGGTGGACATATGAGTTATCTGGAGGCAATGAATGATTTATCTTACTATTTTATGCGTTTCATCGAAAATTTATGACGTTTTAACGCTTTTATTGATTTTTTTTTCTATGTTAGTGCTCCCTAAAATCTACCTGACATGAACAAACCTACTAAATCCAACTCCGTACAGAGGCTGTATTGTGATGTGTTCGGCCACCGTTATGAGATCTCGAGGAAGGTTACTTCCTTCGTTAAGGAATACAAATGCCGGTGTTGCAAAAAGGAATTGACTACTGACAGTAATGGCGGATTAACGGAACTTACGCCTACTTTTAAAGAAATTAACTCGGTTCTTGAGCGCATTCATGAGGTGCGATTGATGCGTTCGAAGAAAAAAGCTATCACTTCGTCGATTTATTGAAAACCTAGCTCCCTCATTACTAAGTATTTACTATCTTAGGCTTCCTTCTAAAATTAATTAATAGCAAATACCTAGTGAAAAATCTTTACTGCTCATTCTTCGGTCACAAATATGAAGTGACCAAAAAAGTAACTTATCACGTTAAAGAATACAAATGCCGGTGTTGCAAAAAGGAATTGACTACTGACAGTAATGGCGGATTAACGGAACTTACGCCTACTTTT
>JABDIV010000032.1 GCA_013003555.1 Flavobacteriaceae bacterium | reverse complement strand
AATAATACAAATGATAATGACAATACCGGTAACGGAGGAACAGCAATTGCTCCACCACCGTCTGCCGATGTTGGTATAACAAAAACATTAGATACCGCAGGTCCGTTTCTCGTAGGACAATCAATTCAATATACCCTGGTTGTTAGTAATTCAGGACCAGATGGAGCTACCAATGTAGTGGTAAGTGACACACCAACTAATTTAACAATAACATCCGTAGTTGGGGGTGGTTGCGGTTCATTCCCGTGTGTAATCCCAGCCATTGCAGCCGGTAGCCCGGCAAATGACGTAACAATTACCGTTACTGCCACTATCGATGCCGCTGGTGCATTTGATAATCAGGCCAGCGTAAGTGCCGATGAATCAGATCCGGTTGCTGCGAATGATTTAGATAATACAGGAAATGGAGGAACAGCAGGTGCAGCATGTAATATATCTGATATTAGTGCGTCAAATCTGTCTTCATGTAATAATAACGGTACTCCGGCCAATGATAGTGATGATACGTTTACCGCTGATATCACCATTACATTTGCCAATCCACCGGCAACCGGAACTCTTGATCTTACAGATGATGGGACAGCAAGTGTGGCGGTTGGGTCATTAGATACTGCAACTTCACACACGTTTACTAGTGTAACCTTACCGGCTAATGGATTAGCAATTTCATTAATTGCGACATTCTCAGATGATCTTGGTTGTACATTAACGAATTCGAATGTAGTGACTGCACCGGGTTCTTGTTCAGATACTGATGGCGATGGTGTTCTTGATTCAACAGAAACTGCCAATGGCACAAATCCGAACGATGCCTGTGAATATAATGTCGCTGATATAACAGAACCAATAACAGCTGGCGTGGATTGTGATGGCGATGGTGTTATCGACGCCACAGAGATTGCCAACGGTACCGATCCAAAGAATTCATGTGACTTTAATACAGCCGACATTACAGAACCTGTGACTTCACTGGTTGATTGTGATGGTGATGGTGTAACCAATACCGATGAAGCTGCAGATGGAACCGATCCTTTAGATGATTGTTCATTTGTAGTGTCAAGTATAGTGCTGCCGGTTTTCTCAACTGCCGATTGCGATGGTGATGGTGTTACTAATGATGTTGAAAATGCCGATGGTACAGATCCGTTTGATGAGTGCTCGTACGTAATTGGAAGTATTTCAGTTGCGATCACCGCGACAACCGATTGCGACGGCGATGGTGTAATCGACGCCACAGAGATAGCTAATGGTACAGATCCAACAGATTCATGCTCATATAACGTAGTGGATATTACCGAGCCGATTACGGCCGGCGTGGATTGTGATGGTGATGGTGTACTTGATGTAACAGAGGTAGCCAATGGTACCGATCCAAAGAATTCATGTGACTTCAATACAGCCGATATTACCGAACCTGTGACTTCACTTGTTGATTGCGACGGCGATGGTGTGACTAATACGGATGAAGCTGCAGATGGAACCGATCCTTTAGATGATTGTTCATTTGTGGTGTCAAGTATCGTACTGCCGGTTTTCTCAACTGCCGATTGTGATGGTGATGGTGTTACTAATGATGTTGAAAATGCCGATGGTACAGATCCGTTTGATGAGTGCTCGTATGTAATTGGAAGTATTTCAGTTGCGATTACCGCGACAACCGATTGTGATGGCGATGGTGTAATCGACGCCACAGAGATAGCCAACGGTACAAATCCGAACGATGCCTGCGATTATAATGTCGCTGACATTACCGAGCCGATTACGGCCGGGTTGGACTGCGACGGTGATGGTGTTCTTGATATAACTGAGGTTGCTAATGGTACAAATCCTGATGATGCGTGCGATTATAATGTAGCCGATATCACGGAACCTATAACTTCCGGAGCAGATTGCGATGGCGATGGTGTACTCGATATAACGGAAGTCGCTAATGGCACAGATCCGAGTGATCCTTGTGATTATAACGTAGCCGATATAACAGAACCGATCACCGCGACAACCGATTGTGACGGCGATGGTGTTATCGATGCAACAGAAATAGCTAACGGCACAGATCCGGCAGATGAATGTTCATATAATATAGCTGATATAACAATGGCTATTACAGCCACTACCGATTGCGATGGTGATGGTGTTATCGACGCTACTGAAATAGCAAATAGTACGGATCCGACAGATGCATGTGATTATAATGTAGCTGATATAACAGAACCAATAACGGCTGGTGTTGATTGCGACGGCGATGGTGTACTTGACGTGACGGAAGTTGCCAATGGTACGAATCCTAATGATGCGTGTGATTATAACGTTGCTGATATAACAGAACCTATTACAGCAGGCGTGGACTGCGATGGCGATGGTGTGCTTGACGCGACAGAAGTTGCCAATGGTACAAATCCGAACGATGCCTGTGATTATAACGTAGCCGATATAACCGAACCCAATACAGCGGGTGTGGATTGCGATGGCGATGGTGTACTTGATGTTGTTGAGATATTACTCGGAACCAATCCATTTGATCCGTGTGATTACATGGTTGCTAATATTACAGAGCCGATTACGGCCGGCGTGGATTGCGATGGTGATGGTGTACTTGATGTAACAGAGGTTGCCAATGGTACAAATCCGAATGATGCCTGTGATTATAATGTAGCTGATATCACTGAGCCTATTACAGCTGGAGTCGATTGTGATGGCGATGGTGTACTGGATGCAACAGAGGTTGCTAATGGTACAGATCCTAACGATCCTTGTGATTATAACCTAGCAGATATTACTGAGCCGATTACGGCAGGCGTGGATTGCGATGGCGATGGTGTCCTGGACGCAACTGAGGTTGCTAATGGTACCGATCCGACAGATCCTTGTGATTATAACGTAGCCGATGTTACTGAGCCGATTACGGCAGGCGTGGACTGCGACGGTGATGGTGTGCTAGACGCGACGGAGGTTGCTAATGGTACCGATCCGACTGATGCGTGTGATTATAACGTAGCTGATGTTACTGAGCCGATTACTTCAGGAGCAGACTGCGACGGTGATGGTGTGCTTGACGCGACGGAGGTTGCTAATGGTACAGATCCAACTGATGCGTGTGACTACAACGTAGCAGACGTTACTGAGCCGATTACTGCAGGCGTGGACTGCGACGGTGATGGTGTGCTCGATGCGACTGAGGTTGCCGTAGGCACTGACCCAACTGATCCATGTGATTATAACGTAGCAGATATAACAGAACCGGTTACAGCCACAACCGATTGCGATGGAGATGGTGTGCTGGATGCAACTGAGGTTGCTAATGGCACTGATCCAAACGATCCTTGTGACTATAATGTAGGTGATATAACCGAGCCAATTACGGCAACAGTGGATTGCGATGGTGATGGTGTGCTGGATGCGACAGAAGTTGCCAATGGTACCGATCCCAACGATGCGTGTGATTATAACGTAGCTGATGTTACCGAACCAATTACAGCAGGCGTTGACTGCGACGGTGATGGTGTATTGGATGCAACAGAAGTTGGAAATGGAACCGATCCGTTTGATCCGTGTTCTTACAATGTCGCAGACATTACCGAACCGATTACCGCGGGCGTGGACTGTGACCAGGATGGTGTATTGGATAGTACTGAAGTTCTAGACGGAACCGATCCGTTCGATCCATGTTCTTATGATCCGAATAGTATTACCGAGCCGGTAACCACCACTGCCGATTGTACTGCAGCTATGGAGGTCACCAAGATTGCTGATACCTTTGGAACAGAAGTGGGTGATATCATTTATTATACCATTTACGTGGAGAATACAGGTAATGTAACCTTAACGAGTATCAGCCTTGTAGACACCTTTATGGACATCAATGGTAATGCGTTAAACCTTACGACTGAACCGTCATTTGACAGTGCGAATCTAGGAAGTATGGAAGGCACCCTTTTACCGGGTGAGATTGCGACTTACAGTGCGACTTATATCATATCTCAGGATGCGATTATTCAGGGTGGTGTTAGTAACAGTGCTCTTGGAATAGGTGTTGCACCGAACTTCGAAGTGGTTGATGATGTGAGTGATAATGGAGATGATTTCGATGGTAATTCAGAAGATGATCCTACCATTACCGATCTTGGATGTCTGTTATTATTCAATGAGTTCTCACCAAATGGTGACGGTGTAAATGATACACTTATTATCAATTGTATCCAGAATTACCCGGATAACAAGCTGGAGGTTTACAACCGATGGGGTAATATCGTTTATGAAAAACGAGGTTATTTCAATGAGTTCGATGGAATTTCCAATGGTAGATCCGTACTTAATGTCGGTGAACAATTACCAGTAGGTACATACTATTATATCCTTGAACTGGGTGATGGTATGAAGCCAAAGGTTGGATGGATTTATATAAACAGATAACAAACTATAGATTAAATAAAAACAGCTAAAAATGATACGTAAATCATCATTAATAACGGGACTGATCCTGATGTTCATCGGGTTGATGAGCACAGATAGCCATGCTCAGCAAGATCCCCAGTATACGCAGTATATGTATAACACCATGAGTGTTAACCCCGGATATGCTGGTCAGAGAGAAGTCTTGAGTATCTCAGGATTACATCGATCGCAATGGGTTGGAATTGATGGGGCTCCAACAACACAATCACTTGTTGTTCATGCGCCTTTGAGAAATGAGAAGATCGGGTTAGGGTTGTCGGTTGTAAACGATGCGCTCGGACCGGCCAATGAGACCTATGTCGATGCGAACTTTTCCTATACCATTCGTATGAATGACTATGATACGAAATTGTCATTCGGATTAAAAGGAGGGTTCCATCTTTTGGAAACCAATTGGAGTGAAGGCGTCTTTCAAAATCCCGATGCCGCCTTTCAGCAAGATCTGAGTTTGTTCTCCCCGGTAATCGGAGCAGGTTTGTATTTGCATACCGAAAAGTGGTACCTGGGGGCCGCTGTTCCTAATTTCATCACGACAAAGCACTATGATGATTTCCAGGAATCGGTTGCAGAGGAACGCATGCATTACTACTTTATCGGTGGATTGGTGCTTGAAGCCGGAGAGAATCTTAAACTCAAACCAGCATTCCTGGTTAAAGCTGTACCGGGAGCGCCGATAATCGCTGACTTGTCAGCAAATGCCCTTATTATTGAAAAATTAACCCTTGGGCTTGCCTACAGATGGGATGATTCCTTTAGTGGTCTTGCAGGCTTTCAGATAAGTGACAGTATGTTTATCGGTTATGCTTATGACCTTACTGCTACCGAATTGAATAATTATAACAGCGGTACCCATGAGATTATGCTTCGTTTTGAATTGCAACCTCTGGGACGATTGTTGTCACCCCGATTCTTTTAAATTACTGAATTATGAAATTAAGAACCTATCTATTGTTAATTAGCATTCTAACGCTGAGTTGGAATGGCTATGCGCAAAAAGGAAATATCAATAAGGCCGAAAAGGACTATGATAAATTTTCCTATATCAAAACAACAGACATCCTTTTAAGGGTTGCGGAAAACGGTTATGAATCGGCTGATTTGTTCCAGAAATTAGGCAATGCTTTTTATTTCAATAATAAGATGGAAGACGCTGCTAAGTGGTATGGGAAATTGATGGACCTTGACAGGCCGATCGATGCCGAATATTACTATCGTTATGCACAGGCCCTGAAGTATTCCGAAAAATATGAGCAGTCAGATAACTGGATGGAGCGCTTTGCTGATGTTCGATCTGATGAACTCCGTGCGAAAGGCTTTAAGTCCAAACGTGATTATTTGGAAAGCATTGAAGGACTGAGTGAAACCTTTCCGGTTGTTAACTTAGATCTGAATACCGAATGGTCTGATTTTGGTGCAAATCAATATAAGGACCAGTTCATTTTTGCTTCCTCTAGAGATACTTCGGAAAAGACCTATAACTGGAATGAGCAACCGTTTCTTGAGCTTTATTCGGCTGCCAAACAAGAAGATGGAAGTTATTCGGAAGTGAAAAAATTTGATGACCGGATCAATACCAAATATCACGAATCAACAGCATCGTTTCTTCCGACTGATGATGTGGTTTATTTTACGCGTAACAATTACTACAAAAGAAATCTTGAGCGTGATGATCAGGGTATTAACCGCTTACACTTATATAGAGCAAAACTGCAGGAAGATGGATCCTGGGGCGATATCGCACCGGTTCATTTCAACAGCGAACGACATAGTGTGGCGCATCCTTCGGTAAATGCCTATGGAACCCGGGTTTATTTTGCTTCCGACATGGAAGGAACCCTGGGTTATGCCGACTTGTTTATGGCCGATATCAATGAAGACGGAACACTTGGTGAACCCATTCATCTTGGATCTGCACTGAATACCGAAGGCCAGGAATCATTTCCTTATGTGAACGCCAAAGGCGATCTGTATTATTCGTCAAACGGTCTTACAGGTCTTGGCGGACTCGATGTGTTCATGGTACGTGATTTTGAGAAGAAACTGGATAACCATGAGCAATTAATTGTTGAAAATGTAGGACGACCGATCAACAGTCCGAAAGACGACTTTGCCTATTATGAAAACCTGGGTACGCGGGAAGGCTTCTTTACCTCCAACCGCGATGGTGGTAAGGGCGATGATGATATTTATTTCTTTAATGTTCCCGATTGCATGCAGGATATTACCGGTGTGATCTACGACGAAAACACGAAAGAACTGCTGGCAGGTGCCAAGGTTAGAATTTTTGATCAAGCCGGCACACAGGTTGACGAAATGATTGTGGGTGATGACGCCAAATACGATTTTAAAGACCTGAATTGCGAAAAGGAATACCTTATCCGCGTAGAAAAAGAAACATTCAGCACAGCAGAACAGCGCATTGCAACGACCGATAACCGCAAGCAAACACTAAACCTTGATCTGGAAATCACAAAAGATGAAGTTGCTGTGGGAGAAGGAACCAATCTTAGAGAAGCACTTGACCTGAATCCGATCTATTTTGATTTTGACAAATGGAACATACGTGCCGATGCTGAAATTGAATTGCAAAAGGTCATTGAAGTGCTTAAACAATATCCTGATATGAGGATCGATGTTCAATCGCACACCGACAGCCGGGCGACCAATGCTTATAATGAGGCACTTTCGCAAAGACGAAATAACGCGACCATAAAATACCTTATTGAGATTGGCGGGTTAGATCCTAAGCGTATCAGCGGCCGAGGCTATGGTGAAACGGTCATATCGAATAAATGCCAGGATGGTGTTAACTGTACCGAAGATGAGCATCAGAGAAATCGAAGAAGTGATTTCATTGTAATTCAAATGTGATAAATTAGTTAAATAAGAAACTGCTTCAATTGAAGCAGTTTTTTTTTAAGATAACATTATTAAATATCATATTTTTAAGAGGTATTTTTGAGCCTATGGAAGAATATGTTATTCTGGTTGATGAAAATGACAATCAAATCGGTTTGATGCCGAAGCTTTTAGCTCATGAAAAGGCTTTACTTCACAGGGCATTTTCGGTATTTGTCTTTAATGATAAAAATGAGTTGATGCTTCAGCAAAGGGCATTACATAAATACCATTCGCCGGGACTATGGACCAATACTTGCTGCAGTCACCAGCGTGAAGGTGAAACGAATGTTGAAGCGGGAAAAAGACGGCTCAAAGAAGAGATGGGTTTTTCTACCGATTTGACGGAAACCACATCCTTTATTTATACGGCGCCATTTGACAACGGCCTTACTGAGCATGAATTAGATCACGTTATGGTAGGGCAGTACAATGGTGAACCTCAGATTAATCCTGACGAAGTAGCCGGTTGGAAATGGATGGACCTCGAAGATGTGCAAAAGGACATCAAGGCTAATCCAGAAGTCTATACCGCTTGGTTTAAGATTATATTTGAAAAGTTCTACGATCATTTAATACTTGAAAGCGATGCGAGTAACAGTTAGTAGGAAGGCACATTTCAATGCAGCTCACAGGCTATATCGCAAAGATTGGAGTCATGAAAAAAATGATGCGATTTTCGGAAAATGTAATAATCCGAATTTCCATGGACACAATTATGAATTGATAGTTAGTGTCACAGGTGAAATCGACCCAGAGACCGGCTACGTTATCGATATGAAAGTCTTGAAGGATTTGATCAAGAGTGAGATAGAAGATGCCTTCGATCATAAAAATTTCAACCTTGAAGTTCCCGAATTCGCCGAATTAAATCCAACCGCAGAAAACATAGTAGTTGTAATCTATGATAAACTCAGGTCTAAGATTAAAACCGAAATGGACCTCGAAATAACCTTATTCGAAACCCCAAGAAATTTTGTAACCTATTCAGGATAGAACGATGATAAAAAACCTACACCCATTAAAATTCACACCCATTTTGCAAGAACGTATCTGGGGCGGTGAAAAACTCAGAACAGAATTAAATAAACCCGTTGATAAACCCAATATTGGAGAAAGCTGGGAGATCAGTGATGTGAAAGGGTATTCATCGATTGTTCAGGAAGGAGCTTTAACAGGAAAGAGCCTCAGGGAATTGATAGAGACCTACAAATCTGATTTGTTAGGTAAACAAAATTTTCAGCGATTTGATGGAAAATTTCCCATTCTAATAAAGTTTATCGATGCTAAAACCGATCTTTCTATTCAACTGCATCCCGATGATGAACTCGCGAAAAAGCGACATGACTCCTTTGGTAAGACTGAAATGTGGCACGTCATGCACGCTGATAAAGGATCACGCTTAATTCTCGGATTGAAAAAAGGCGTTGATGCCAAAACATATTTAGAGCATCTGGAGGACAAAACTTTACCGGGTATTTTAAATGAAGTATCCGTATCAAAAGGCGATACCTTTTTTATTGAAGCCGGATTGATCCATGCCATTGGCGGAGGAATTATGTTGGCCGAAATTCAACAAACCAGCGACGTTACCTACCGGGTTTATGACTGGGATAGGGTTGATGCAGAAGGAAATTCACGTGAATTGCATAATGACCTGGCTCTGGATGCCATAGATTTTGAAGGGAAGGAAAATGTAGAGGTTGATTATGAACGCACCCCGGATAAGATAAATGAAATGGTCAATTGTCCGTTTTTCAAAACCAATTATCTTCAGCTAACCGAAAATTATCACAAAACCAATACTGAAGATTCGTTTTTGATCTACATCTGTCTCGATGGTCAAGTTGAGATAGAATCGAGCCATGGTGCGATTTCTTTTAAGCGGGGAGAGTCTGTTCTAATTCCTGCCTGCATCGAAAATTTCAATATTTTAACCGGGAAAGCGGAACTCTTGGAAGTATACGTTTAAATTGTGTAATTTTAAAACCCAAACAATACAATATGGCTAATATAAGAGACCTGAAAAAAGATATTAACTATGTGCTTGGCGACATAATAGAAGAGGTTTATGTATGGGAATTATTAAATCCAAAAGCCGACACAAAGAAAAGTGAAGCGATAATTGATGAAGCTATTGAGGTATTTGATGACCTGATCGCCAAGGTAAATGATCGAAGTGTTGAAGATCGTGCTGCCCAAATGAAGGCTGTCAATAAAACTTTAGAAGATCGCGGCCGGAAACTTATCGAAAAAATAAATAAGCTTTAAACTTAGCAAAGCAATTATTCGTTATTCCCTTGCTTTTTTAATTCCTTGATATAGCTATTTAATTTAGTCCCATACTTCGATCCTGCAATAGAATCTGGCAGAGAATTATAAATGGTATCGAGATACTTTACATTGGCATCAAACACCTCGTTTAAGGCGATGTACGGTGCTACCTGACTTGATTTGTTTGTAATTGCGAAATTAATAGCATAGAGGTATTTTCTTTTCATTAATTGATCAAGGTTTTTCTGGATCAACTGAATTTTTACCGAATCGTTTGCAGATTCCAATTGAGATTTGATCAATTCCAGGTTTTTCTCATTGAATTGACCGATCATCGAATTGAATTCATTTAACAGCTCTTGCTGCTGTGATCCCGTGATTTTCGCGTCGTAGAAAAATCGTTTTAATGACGTATTTACAGTAGTCATTCCCTGGGCACCGAAAAAACGTAATCGCTGCGGTTTGGTATTAGCCACATCTAAACGAAGCATCATTACTTCCGGCTCGGTCAATGCTGCCTGAAGGACAAATTCCGACTCACCGTTAATGATCATTGAATCAATTGGAATCCAGGATGTGTCCTGCTGACGTTCAAGATAAAGGGTGCCCTTTTTTAAACCGCGTATCTGACCGTTAACTACAAGATTCGGCTCTTCTGTTGAGCAGGATAAAACAATAAGTCCGATAAGTAAAAAGAGTCCTATTCTCATCATGGTTTATAGTATTAACCTCCTGCAGCGATTTGCATTAATATAGTACAGCCAATTGCCGCTACTGTTCCGATAGCGTATCCAAAAACAGCCAATAAAACCCCGACAGTGGCCAGCGATGGGTGGAAGGCCGAGGCGACAATGGGAGCAGAGGCTGCTCCACCAACATTGGCCTGACTTCCAACAGCAAGGAAGAAGTAAGGCGCTCTTATGAGTTTAGCCACCAGAATTAACAAGCCCGCATGGATTGTCATCCAAACAAAGCCGATAGCGATTAAACCTACGTTTTCAAAAATTAGCATTAGGTCCATCTTCATGCCTATAGATGCTACGAGGATGTAAATAAAAACACTTCCATATTTACTTGCGCCGGCGCCTTCATAATTCCGCGCTTTTGTAAAGCTCAACCCGATGGCGATAAGCGTGGCTATACTGATCATCCAAAAGAATTTAGATCCTAAAAACGTGAAAATATTCCGAGTGGTATCCGATTCAATACCTGCAACCAAACCATCAAAAGCAGGAGCCAAATATCCCGATAGGAGGTGTGCCAGGCTAACCGAACCAAATGCAAGTGCCGTGATGATCATCAGATCGGTTAAAGACGGATTGCGTTTTACTTTCTTCGCGAAAGCGCTAACCTTTTCTTTAAGAGTCTCAATGGCTGAATTATCGGCTTTCAGCCATTTATCTATGCTATTCGAGCGTCCAATCCCGATAAGCAACAGGGCCATCCAGATATTCGCAACAACAATATCTACGAATACCATACCACCATATAGTTTCTGATTATAACCATAAATCTCGAGCATCGCTGTTTGATTGGCGCCTCCGCCAATCCAGCTTCCAGCTAGCGTGGCAAGGCCACGCCAAACAGCGTCAGGACCAACACCACCAACAGTTTCAGGTGAAACTGCCGAAATGAGTAAAATCGCGATGGGTCCACCGATAACTATACCCACGGTTCCGGTAAAAAACATGATCAATGCTTTCCAGCCAAGGTTAAAAACAGCCTTTAAATTTATGCTTAGGGTCATTAAAACCAAGGCGGCAGGCAATAGATAACGACTCGATACATAATAGAGGTTTGTGCTGTGTTGGATGGTTTCCCCCGATTCATTGACCGTTTCCCATTCAGGGGCAATTAGACCAACCGTCGTAAATAAGGCCGGCACCATGTAAGCCATGAACAAGCCAGGTACTATCTTATAAAATTTATGCCAAAAGCCCGAAGGTCGCGATTCAGTGTAAAAAATGAGTCCGATTGCGATCATCAAAAGTCCGAATACAATAGTGTCGTCAGTAAAAAGCGGTGCGTTACCTTCCATCAATTAGATATTAAGCCAATATGTAAGCTTCACATTAAACGAACGAACCCTTGGTGCAAAGCGATTTTCAACAAAATAATTATCGTTGTAAACTACAAATAAATCTGATAATGGGGCAAATCTCCATTGCAATCTTGAATTGATGCTAAAATTATCCTGCTGGGTGCTGTATTGAACAAAAGTGGCCCAAAACAACTTTTTATTGAAAGTCACATCAATTCGTGGACCGATCAGCCAGATCGATGCGTCTGGGTAGGGATCAGGAAGTGTAATATTGTCGTATCTCAATTCAATTGAGGCTTGAAAATGTGGCTGCCATCTGTAATTCAAAGAAGCCTGAAAGGAAAACTTATTACCGTTATAGAACTTCCCATATGAAGGTTCTATTCTGTATGACAGTTCTTTACGCTGGTCTGAACGATATTCCAGGCCGAAATCGGTATAGTGGTAATCAGAATCAGCAGGCAGAGGCACCCCGTCATCCGATCTGGTTGGATCAAATTCGTCATACAATCGCGTATACCGATTAAACATCTCAACCTGAAACGAAGAGGTATTGGTGAATCTAGCGTCCCATCTACTGATAATTGTATAGTCTGAATTTTCAAAATCCAGTTCAGGCTGCCAGATGAAAATCGGTGTCACTTCGAAGCTGTGCTGCTGTAATTTCCCCGATTTCGGCCAAAAATTTCTTTGGAAGGACGGGTTAATTTTAAAAATCCCGGTTCGACGGATAAAGCCGAGGTCAGATCTGAAATTATCACCCACAAAAACACCACTTAAGCGAACCTGATAATTTCGAACATTATATTCTGTTGAGGCTCCTGCTGATATGTCTTTCGAATCGGAATCCGGCGAAAACGACTTGTGAAAGAAATATTTTCCCACCCAGGTGTTATCGGCCGAGGCAAGACGGTAATCGAGTCCGACTACCCGGTTATATCGGTCTTCATCTGCTGTAAAATCGTAATCTTTAGTGGGTTGTTTATTGATAAACATGACACTCAAATTCGACCGGCTGAACATTTTGTACTGTGCCGTTAATACCGCATTATTAGTTGCCGCGATTTCATTTGCCGTGTCATCAGCCGTTTGCATATTAAGCACGCCAATTCGCAGATTGTTGTTCAATTTTCCACTTAATCGAACACCAGCTATGATATCATTTTCAATGGTATTATCATCTAAATCCCTGGCGATTCCAATACGGCGAGAGAAAAACGGGTTAGCATCCCGGTTATTTCCAAAGTCGGCAAAGAGATCGCTGTTTTCTATGAAAAACTGACGTCGTTCGGGCAAACCAATCTCAAAACGGGTAAGATTTGTCACTTGTCGATCGACCTCCACCTGAGAAAAATCAGGATTAAAGGTAAGATCGAGATTTAAGCTGTTTTTAATGGTGAATTTGGCATCGCCACCGGCTTTAAAATCTGATAAATTATCGCCATTTTCATAATCTTTGCCTACAAAAGCATTTACAAAAGGAATCAGGGAAATGGGCGATTTCGATTTACCTAGCGGCTTTTCGAATATCATATCACCCATATAAGCCAGGCTAAAAATGTTCTGGTTTTGAGGAATGCGGATCCATGTATTGTTTTCGTTGGCTTCGGTGTCGAAATGATAGCTGTTAAAGCGCCATTTGGTTTCACCTTCCCGATATTTGAAGGCCGAGAAGGGGATAATCAATTCGACGGTGTAGTGATCATCATGGATTACCGTTTCACAACGCCATTTGGTGTCCCAGGCCATATTAAATCCGCGTAATTGAGAGCCACCACCTGACAATAACATTTCGCGTTTTACACCCTGGGGATTCGTTCCAAATATAAAAGCATTGGTTCCGTCGTTAAATGTATCGAATAATAAGGTTATGTTGTCATTACCTCCGGCCCTGAAATCCCTTCGCAGTGAAGGAATAATGTAATTGTTCGATACTGAATTTACCTTTATTCCAACATAGAGGTTGATATCATCATACAGCATTTTAATTTCGGCCTGCTGTTGGGCCGGTAGAGAATCGGTTGGGAAATATTGCCAGAAATCGGAAGCTATTTCAGCTGTCTCCCAGGACTTTTCATCCAGCTTTCCATCAAGGGTAATCGTTTCAGAAATATACTTTACCGTGAAGGATTTGATCTGCGCATGACTATAGCAGGCCAGAAAGAGCAATACAATTATCAGTCTTTTTTTCAATCCGGTTTTGGTTAGTGATCGTCAAAAATACAGATATAAATGAGAACTACTTCTTTAAGTAGAATTTTTAGGATTTTTTTTAGAATTTTTAGGCTCGCGTTTCGCAGCTTTAAGACTATGCATAAGCATCCACTCAATCTGACCATTGGTTGATCTGAATTCGTCAGCTGCCCATTTTTCAATGGCCTTTAACATATCCTCATTTACGCGTAATGCAAAAGCTTTTTTCTTGGCCATATCATTGCTTTATAAAGGAAACAAGCGATTGGATTAAGTCTTCTGAGACCGGATAATCCGGACTGAAATAGGATTTCATATTATCGGTATCCTCGACGAGATGCTTCAATACATGATTCATGTTTGGAATTATCTGAAGGGTTGCATCCGGGCAAGCACTGTGCAATGCTTCGGCATCATCAACCGGAACCTGAAGATCTTTATCACCGTTAAGAATCAGTACCGGAATATTTAGGGATTTGATAACTTCTGTTGGATCATACATCATATACGATCGCAGGAATTCAAGGTTAGCTTTAGCGAATATTGAAATAAGAAAGGGATTGGGGTCCTTAATTTCTCCGGTTTCTTTTAATTCTTTGAAATGCGCAGCTGCAACCTCAGAAAGGCCTTGATTTTGTTTGCTCAATTGCCAAACTATTGCCTCATCGGCTGTTTTGCTTAGGCCAGACAAGGAAACAAAACGATCTGCTCCTGAATTTGCCGCTAACATTCCAACCAAGGATCCCTGGCTGTGACCGATAAGAACGATCTTGTTAAATCGCGCGTCCATTTTAAAAAATTCGATAATGGTTTCAACATCATCAACGAGATCTTCAAATTTATAATGAACAAACACGTACTTATGATTAGCAACAGGGACATTTCGTTTATCATACCTGAACATGGCGATGTTTTTGGTAAATAACGATTCAGCGAGTTGTTTGATGTAGTTTGCCTTAACATTCATGGCAAGTTGATTGCCGTTGCGATCTGGATTTCCCGATCCCTGTATAAAAATGGCCAAAGTTGTTGGTGTCGAATCAGGATTATACGTTAGGATACCCGGAAGCTGAATGCTGTCATTGAGAATTAGAATATCTTCTGAATGGATATCGTTCTGAGCGAATACGAGGCATGTACACGCTAAAGAAATGAATATATTTAACCGTATTGATTTCATCTGTTAATGCGTTTTTGTTGATAGATTGCATAAGCTACCAGCCCAATTGGTGCTGCAATTGAGACCAGTATAAATTCAGGGCTCAGTATTTTGGCCTCTCCACCTTGAGACATATTGAACATATCATAGACCAGCAAAGCAAAAAGTAGCAGGCAATAAAGATTCACGTATCTTAAAACACGCGTGCTTAAACGGTAGTTTTTTAAAGCGTTTTCTTCGGTGATATTAACCATATAATTATGGATATGAGGAAATCGATTTAGAAGAAACATGGTAAAGTATAAAAAAGTGGCAATTGCCGGGAGGATCCAGATTACGGCTTTATTTCCATAATCATCCGCGACACCCTCAGCATTAAAATGAACAGGGATGGTCTCTGGTAAGTCAAAATAATGCGTTAAAGTATAACCCCAGATAAGTAAGAGCAATGTAATATTAAGCAGCTCAACAAATATGTCGAGTTGCTCATACGGTACCTTTATCTTTGGCCTACTCATCTTTTATCGATTTTTATCGCGCTCAAATACAACAAAATAGGCGCTTTGAGCTACATGTTTAACGATCCAACCTTCTCTTCCAAACTGATTAAGAAGATCTTCTAGTTTCTCCATACGTTTACTTAAACCCAGTTTAGGTTGTATGACTTTATATTCTTTCATGATGGATTAGTTATCATTTTTTTTAAAATATACCAGAGCAATTACTGCACCAATACTTGTGCCGATTATCGAACCATAAATAATTCCCATTGCCACGTTTTTCATGACCGCGCCCATAGTAACACCTATGCTTATTCCTATTGCAGATCCGATGGCTACACTATAAATTTGGTTTATATTCATGTATTATTGACTTAAGGTTCCAGTATTAAGTACAGGAGATGCATCCTTATCACCACATAAAATGACCATTAAATTGCTTACCATAGCAGCTTTGCGCTCCTCGTCGAGTTCGAGCAATTCTTTTTTATTGAGTTCGTCAAGAGCCATTTCCACCATACTTACAGCACCTTCTACGATTTTATGACGGGCTGCAACGATTGCGGTGGCCTGCTGACGTTTTAACATGGCATTTGCGATTTCCTGGGCATAGGCCAGATAACCAATTCGGGCTTCAAGAACCTCGATGCCTGCAATTTTTAGGCGTTCCTCAATTTCTTTCTCAAGAGCTTCGCTCACTTCATTAACGCTCGATCGCAGAGTAATATCTTCCTTATGGCCCTCGTCGGCAAAATTATCATAAGGATACATACTCGCCAGCTTTCTTACCGCGGCATCCGTTTGAACGCGCACGAAGTTCTCGTAGTTATCGACATCAAACGCTGCCTTATAGGTGTCTAAAACGCGCCATACCAAAATAGTACTGATCATAATGGGATTTCCCAATTTGTCGTTAACCTTCAAGCGTTCGCTATCAAAATTACTGGCTCGCAAGGATATTTTCTTCTTGGTGTAGAAGGGGTTTACCCAATAGAAACCATTTTGTTTTACCGATCCGATATATTCGCCGAATAGCAATAATACTCTGGAATTATTCGGCTGCACCATGATAAATCCCAGTGCGATCAGAATGGAAAGGAATAAACTTATTCCGTACCAGGGGTTACCGAAAAAAATAATCATGTAAATACTCCCTAAAAACAGTGTCAGGAATACCAAAAGCATGAGATACCCATTTGCAGGTACCATTGTGCGTTCTTCTTGTCGTTTCATAATATATGATTTAAAATGATATCAAAATAGTATCATAAATATATCACATATTTTTTAAATAAACAAGTCTCTTAGTTATTTTTTGGCACAGAAGTTGTATATACAATTGTGTAATTAGTTTATTCAGTAAACAAATTATTTTTTGGTTGGTTAGAAAAAAAGCATCGGTCTTTATGATCCGATGCTTTTTTTATTATGTTATGATATTGTTTTTTTTAATACGGACAATAACATTTCCCATTTCCTTTAAAGAGACCTGAAAAGAAGCCATTAATATCTTCATCATCACTGCTAAAGATATCAACGCTTAAACTCAGGCTTAATACATTGGGAGTATATGCTTTTAAATCGGCAAGATTCACACCATAAGTGCTATTGATAATATCAAGTAATTCTTCGGTAGTTTCAGAAAGTCCCATTTCATATCTTAAATCGGCCGCAAATCGATTCCATTTTACACGAACTCCAAAATTTACATTGAAGGTGTTTTTAGCATGATCGGGGCCACCATCACTAAAACTGGTAACCTGGACACCCTCTAATTTTGTATCCCCAAAAAAGTTAACCACCGGGCCGACATAGATTGAAACAGGGTCGAAGACCTTGTAACCAATTAAAATAGGTAATTCGAATTTAGACGTTGTCCATTTAGATGGACTATCAGGAAAATTATAAGTGTTTTGAGATGACATATAATTAAATTCAGGCTGGAAATAAAGTTTTCCGATCTCAACGTTTAGAAATACTCCCAATTGATAACCTATGTCTTTATCAGGTGTAAAAAGCTCATCGGGTTGTCCGGCAGAAATTGATCCGCCTCTCGAGTTGATGTCACCTATAGTAAAAGTATTTATTCCACCACGTGCGCCAAAGGTATACTCTTGTGCTGCGCATGTAAGTGATAATAATAATAGGAGGGATGAAATTAAGGACCTTAAAATCATGGTTTTAGATTTGGCGATTGATAATTCATGCAAATTATATGAAAAGCCTTAATTCCAGCAAAAATTGAGATGAAGCGTTCATTTTTTTCGCTAAACCTCTATATCATTCCTTTAGAATGAATGATTTTATGTGATTTACCAACTCTGTTGATATTTTCCGATACGGCTCATTGTAGGATTTTGAATTTTCAAGATCATCACCTTCGATGGTAACCATGATATGGTTCATCTTATCGATGAGTTTCAATTGCGAATCCGGAACTGCCCTATGAAGAAGCAATGCTTCATCTGTTGAAACCTGAAGGTCTTTTGTGCCATTTATAATTAAAACCGGCATTTGTAATGATCGGACAACTTCGGCCGGATCATACTGCATCCAATTACTCATGAATGGTTGAAGATCGACATCGAAAATCGATTCAAGAGCCTCCGGGTAATCAAAGGTGATTTCACCCGCTTTCAGGTAAGTCAATGCTTTTTTGGTATCCTCGGTAAACATCGGAGCCGTTTTTTCGATTTGTTCAATAATAACCTGATCAAGAGATTTTCCTGCTCCGGAAATTGAAATAAAGCCATTTACTTCTTCACTTGCCAACATACCAACTAAACTACCTTGTCCGTGCCCAATTAAAAATATGGCTTTATAAGAATCGGTTGCCTTGAAGTATTCCACTACCGTTCGGGCATCATGAACAAAATCATCAAAAAGAATTGATTTATCGACATTTCCGCGACGTATCTGCTTAACGATGCGTTTATCATATCGAAAGGTGGCTATCCCGTTGCGGGTTAATCCTTCAGCGAGTTTTTTCAGAACATTATTTTGCATAAAATTCTGATTTCCGTCTCTGTCGGTTGGGCCTGAACTGCCGATAATAATAGCCAGATTTGGCTTTTCCGGTTCTCCAGGGAGGAGAAGTGTTCCATTAACATGCGACGAGACTGCGATCTCTTGTGCTTGCTTAATTTCAGTTTGGCCTGATATATATTGGCCCCATGCAATGGCGAGTAAAACGAAGATTTTCCTGATCATACTATTCGACTTTTATCAAAAATAAGTTCTAATGATTGACCACAAACAAATTGAATGCCAATTTTATAATCATATAATCAACATCAACTGTATTTTCATGCTATTAGTATCGGTTAAGCTAAAATAAAATGACCTTAATATGTCGCCTAAACAGCGTGAAATATAGAATAAATCCTATAAATGTTAAAAAAAAGTGCATTTCAACGAATAAATAATGCTTATTACCGATTAGCTCGATTTTATTTTTACATTTGATCTGTACTAAAATTTAGTTTTTAGTTCAATGGATTAATTAATTAATATTTGCAATTATGTTGTTGATATTAGAGACCCTAAATCTAACTTCGTAATATTAAAGCAAATTAAGAGAAACCGAGTTTGAGGGAACTCGGTTTCTTATTTTATA
>JABDIV010000029.1 GCA_013003555.1 Flavobacteriaceae bacterium | reverse complement strand
CGAATATGAGCATATCCGTCAATAATATCATTTTTTTGAGGAACACTTCCATCTTTAATTGTCCAGGTGGCAGGATCATCAAAGTTTTTATCAGCAGATGCACCAAAAACATTCATGTCCGTATTGTTACCATTGGTTCTTTGATCACGGGCAAATACGGCATCAAGCCATCGATTGTTGTTCACGTCAAGAAAACCAAAGTCCTGGGACATTCTGAATTCGGCATTGATGTTGAAATCTTGAAACAATGAATCCCGTGCACCAGCGTTTGCAGCTGATGTCTCATCAATTACTCCCAGACCTGAAAGGCCCTCAAGCCAGTCGTCTGTTCCGAAATCCGGATCATCCGGATCTCCGGCATCTGTATCGAAAGTCAGAATGCCTGAATAGGCATCAGCATCAACACCAAAATTAGCAGGAGCTGAAGTCTCAAGCGGAACCGCCTGACTAAATACTTGAGTCGTTGTACCTAAAATAAAAAAGCAAACAAGAGACCACAGGGTAATTTGTTTGCTTTTTACTACCGAATCTAAAATTCGAATTGTAAAATTTTTCATTATTTAAAAAATTTGATTAATAACAATATTAACCAAACACAAGACGAGTGTCTAGAACATGAAGAGAGGGAGCCTGAATACAAGGGCAAATACTATTCGCAAGATTA
The DNA here is from genome assembly GCA_013003555.1 of Flavobacteriaceae bacterium. Taxonomy (GTDB): domain Bacteria; phylum Bacteroidota; class Bacteroidia; order Flavobacteriales; family Flavobacteriaceae; genus SHLJ01. The sequence continues at coordinate 30,167 of JABDIV010000029.1, read as the reverse complement.
TACGCTATTAATCCTCGGGAAGTAAATTATGGTTTAAAAAAGTATATGGCTTCCTAAACCATGTAGGGTATACTAAAGATAGTCTATCCTATCAATTATATAATACAAAACTTAATTAATATCGATAAAGTGTAAGAAAAATAAGATAAAAGAAGATTAAATTAATAAATTACGTGTTGACACGAGGTTATAAAATTCCGTTATTGCTTTTCTATGATCGCATTTAATACACTTGAAAATAAAAGAGTAAAACTATCTCTGCTTGATTTAACGCATATGCAGGAGCTAATCGGCATTGCAAAGGAACCGGAGTTATTGCAGTATTCACCACAAAGAATTGCATCTGAAGAATTTTTGCGCGACTATATTTCCACTGCGATTGACGAATTTTATCAAGGGATTAGCATACCACTAATAATATATGATAAATCAAAAGGCAAATATGCCGGCAGTACGCGTTTTGGAAAAATCGATCAAAATAATAAGGTCTTAAACATTGGGTGGACCTGGATTGGTCGACAATTTCAAGGAACCGGGCTAAATGTGAACATGAAATATCTCATGTTGAAATACGCATTCGAAGAACTTAAGTTTTATAAGGTCGAATTCAGAATAGATGAGCGGAACCAAAGATCGAGACGGGCTATTGAAAAAATCGGGGCCCAACTCGAAGGTATTTTACGAAGAAATATTGTGATGTCTGACGGTTATAGAAGAAATAGTTGCTGTTATGGGATTGTAGAAGATGAATGGTCTTTAATTAAATTAAAGCTGGAATCCCTTATTCATTGATCAGCTTGGCTATGATGTCTTTTACCGGAAGAATGTCATGGGTAAATTCGATACTGGGGCCGGCCACCCAAACCGTTTTGTAGGTTGCCTTTAAAGCCGCCTTTTCAGTGGCTTTCATACCTATTGAAAACCGCACCATTTTAACCCATTTTTTCAGTTTTCGGTTTTTATTCAACAATCGTTCAATCCATGTTGCCCTGGTGCCTATCTTTTGAACGTAAGGTGTATTAATCACCGTACAGGGCGTACCGGAAATTCTTTCGGTCATGATAATATCATCCGCGCCGTAATCAACACAAGCCTGTTTGTATTCGTTGGTAACATTGGCCTCTTCAGAAGCGATAAACGGACTTCCAACCGATACACCAACAGCTCCGTATTTAAGCATGCGATCGACATCGGCTTTACGACCGACACCGCCTGCTGAAATAACCGGGATAGTACAGTTTTTGTTTATGACGGTTATCAATTCTTCAGGAGATAAGTCGCCACGGTGTCCTCCTGCCTGATTGTTCACCGCGATCACCGCATCGGCCCCTAGGCTTTCGACCTTCTGGGCGAACTTCAAATCAACCACATCACAGAAGACTTTGATTCCGGTTTTACCCGCCTTTTTTATTGTTTCTTCAGGACTTCCCAGAGACGTAATAATAAAGTCACAACCTTCTTCACAAATGACCTCCAGCTGACTTTTATACTTAACATTCGATTTATTCACGATTAAGTTAAAACCATAAGCACCACCTTCCGGTTTTGCAGCTTTAAGTTCCTGCAATGCATCTCTAAGCTGATCAAGTGTTCGGTAATTCAGGGCGGGAATACATCCTGCAATCCCGCAGTTCATAGCTTCGATGACCATGTTGGTATTCGATACAAGAAACATCGGAGCTTGAATTATTGGGTGACGAATGCCGAGGAGATCTGTTAATTTGGTCATTGGAAGAATTCTAGATTGGACAAATATATCAATTTATACCAAACCAAAAAGAGGTCCGAAAATCGGACCTCTTTTAGCACAGAAATAATGTTATAGTTATTTGAGACTAATTCTTTATAAAACGGAATATCTGTGAATCGGAATTTATTGTTACTCTTATGAGATAATTACCGGTTTGTAGGTTTGAAACATCGATTTTATTGTCTGAAAGCATATTTGAATCATAGCTCATTACGTTCTGACCAAGAAGGTTATAGATTTGAGCAGCACTTACCGTAACAGATGTTCTAAAATTAAGTTCATCGGTTGTTGGATTTGGATAAATGGAGAATGAACTAAATTCAGAATCTTCCAGCGATAATGCCTGGCCTGATTCTACTAACAGATCATCAATCATAAATAACAGTTGATTGGTCGTATTAAAATGACGAACTATTAATCGGACATCCTTACCGGCGAAAGAATTTGAAATGGACCCATTGACCAATTGAGCCGTACCCGGGCCCCCGGAATTTAAGGTTCCATTGTAAATTTCGTTGTCAAACATCGAACCCACGCCATCCTCCTGGATGTAAACCGCAAATGACTCGGCATAGTCAGAAGAAGAAGACGATGCTACGCGCAAACTGAAAGTCATATTGCTGGCTGCAGCAGGTATGTTAAAAACCGGACATGTTATAACATTATCCGGAGATGTATTAAAGGAATAGGATCCCATATATTTTCCAGGTGCAAAACCCATAAGAGTTCCATCTGAATTTTGAAACCAATTGTAACCATCAGCATCCAGATCAAAGGCTGAAATACCAGCTAATGATTCAAAATTGGTAGACCAGATCGTTGTCTGAGAAAAAGTCGCAGAGCAGATAAAAACTGCACTAATCCATAATAAAAGTATTTTTCGTTTCATAATCTCTATTAATAAGTTCATAGTAGAATTGGAGGGTAAATATACAAGTTTACAATTAAGCATCTATAAAATGTATATATTTTTCGATGAAATGCATAAAAATGTAATTTAATTCTTACACATTAATTGTTTTCCATCGATAAAATAAACTAAATCCCTCATTTTCAATACTCCGCAAATATAATTGGATTATCATGTCAATAATAATAAAGTTATCAACATTTCTGTTTTTAACCTTTTTTTAACTATTAATGTATATCTATAACTTTTAATCGCATTTTATATTACAATTATGATATATATCATTGTTTATAATTATAGATAATATTAATTTAAACCTGATAATCTAAATAACAAGTATTATGAAAAAACTGATTCTAGGTCTATTAATTTTTGGTCTTGCCAGCCAAGTAAATGCACAGATAATAGAACTGGAAGCTATTGAAATTACAGCTACCAATTACAAGTATTTGAATGCTGTAGATTCAAAAGAAGTGCCAGTTCCTGTGAAAATGCTCGAGAAGAAAGTTGCCGAGTTTGATCTCAAAAACGCTGACTTCTACATCGATGAGTACGATTTATATGAAGTACGATTCTTTATCCCGAATGGTAAAATTCTTGCCGCTTATGATAAAGAGGGTAAAGTCATCAGAACTGTAGAACGATTTGAAAATGTTAAGTTACCTGCTATGGTTTCATTAGCAATAACTGAACGATTCCCAGGATGGACAATTAAAAAAGACGTGTATCGCGTTAATTATTACGATGGTGACAGCACCAGAGAATACAAAGTCATTTTGACTAAAGGCGATGAAACACGTAGAGTTAAATTAGATGGATACGGTAAGTTTCTATAATTAGACGCATTTAGATTAGTAAAAAAAGCGTAACCGATCGATTCGGTTACGCTTTTTAAGTATTAAATATTATGTGAGAACTATTTCACTTCTTCAAAGTCGACATCTTCAACGTCGCTTCCTTCACTACCGTCACTTGAGTCTGTTGGTCCGGCATCAGGACCAGGAGCACCGTTAGCCTGGGCGTCCTGCTGGGCTTTATACATTTCCTCACTTGCAACTTTCCAGGCTTCATTGATCTTTTCAAGTGCTGGATCGATCACATCAATATCCTTGGTTTCATATGCTTTTTTAAGCTCTTCCAATGCTTCCTCTATCGGTTTTTTCTTATCATCCGATAATTTATCTCCAAACTCTTTCAACTGTTTCTCAGTTTGGAAGATCATGGCATCAGCGCTGTTTAGTTTGTCGGCCGTTTCTTTGGCCTTAGCATCAGCTTCGGCATTTGCTTCAGCATCGCGTTTCATGCGTTCGATTTCGTCATCTGTTAATCCGGATGACGCTTCAATCCTGATATTTTGTGATTTACCTGTAGCCTTATCGGAAGCAGATACATTAATAATACCATTAGCATCGATATCGAATGCCACCTCAATTTGAGGTACGCCCCGTGGCGCTGGCGGAATACCGTCAAGATGGAATCTTCCGATCGTTTTATTGTCAGCGGCCATTGGACGCTCTCCCTGAAGTACATGGATCTCTACTGAAGGCTGATTATCAGCAGCAGTTGAAAACACCTGTGACTTCTTCGTCGGAATGGTCGTATTGGCATCGATCAACTTGGTCATCACATTACCCATGGTTTCAATTCCTAAAGACAATGGAGTAACATCCAATAGAAGAACATCCTTAACATCACCTGTTAAAACACCTCCTTGAATTGCTGCTCCTACGGCAACAACCTCATCAGGATTTACACCTTTGCTTGGCGCTTTTCCAAAGAAAGATTCCACTGATGATTGTACAGCCGGAATCCGGGTTGAACCACCAACAAGAATTATCTCATCGATATCTGTAGTTTTTAAACCTGCAGCTTTCAATGCTGTCTGGCATGGTTCAATTGTTCGTTTGATAAGGTCATCGATAAGCTGCTCGAATTTTGCACGGCTTAATGGTCGTACAAGGTGTTTCGGACCACTTGCTGTGGCCGTGATATAAGGTAAATTGATCTCGGTTTGAGATGATGACGATAATTCAATCTTCGCCTTTTCAGATGCTTCTTTCAAACGTTGAAGGGCCATTGGATCTTTTCTCAAATCCATTCCTTCATCCTTTTTAAATTCTTCAGCCAACCAATTGATGATCTTTTCGTCGACATCATCACCACCGAGGTGTGTATCTCCATCGGTAGATAATACTTCAAAAACACCATCTCCTAACTCCAGGATAGAAACATCATGCGTACCACCTCCAAAGTCAAAAACCACAATTTTCTGATCCTTTCCTTTTTTATCAAGTCCGTATGCTAATGCAGCAGCGGTTGGTTCATTTATGATTCGTCTAACTTTAAGTCCGGCGATCTCTCCCGCTTCCTTAGTAGCCTGACGTTGTGCATCGTTAAAATATGCAGGCACGGTGATTACCGCTTCAGCAAGCGAAGTACCTAAATAATCCTCGGCTGTTTTTTTCATTTTTTGAAGCACCATGGCCGATAATTCCTGGGGTGTATAAAGTCGTCCGTCGATATCAACCCGAGGGGTATCATTATCGCCTTTAACTACTTTATAAGGAACGCGCTCAGCTTCTCTTTTAGACTCTGAGTATTTGTTTCCCATAAATCGTTTAACGGAGTAAACGGTCTTTACCGGATTGGTTACAGCCTGTCGTTTGGCGGAATCACCAACTTTAATTTCTCCACCTTCAACAAATGCAATTACCGATGGTGTGGTTCGTTTTCCTTCAGCATTAGGTATAACAACCGGTTCGTTACCTTCCATTACGGCAACGCAGGAGTTGGTCGTACCTAAGTCTATTCCAATTATTTTGCTCATAACTTTATTTTAGTCTGATTCGTGTTATTTTTATCAATTGCAAGTCATAGGACAATCATTGTGCCATGACAAAAAATATGACAAGCTGTCATAAATTGAAGCGGATTACAATGAAATCAGGTAGTATTAGTCAGTTTTACGACAATCACTGCGACGACGCGTGTCAATCAAATAGATGATTTTCCATTGGCCACTATTCTTAAAAAGCTGAAAGGAATTTACGCCGCAGTGAAGAAATTCATCATTTAACCAAAATTCATAGGGTGTCCATGCCAGGGCCATATTGGCATCAATCAGAATGGAAAAATCGAGAAGACGTTCGTCCCATTTTTGATCAGACGCCCGATTGGCAATAGCTTCAACCAATTTTAAAGCATCCTGACGATCGGTCAACACGTCGTTTCCCTCTTTATTTTTGTATGCGGTTTGCATTACAAGTCTGTCGTGCATCACCGATCGCATCACCGTCGTATCCCCTTTATGAAAACCGTCAAAAAAGGTTTCAATAGTATTTTTTACAAGCCGCTCTTCGTCGGACTGGGCCGACAAGTACCCGGTAATAAAAAGCAGAAGCAACGGGATAATCCTGATCATTTTTTTTGAATTTAACCGAAGTTAAGATTTTAAATCCAACACAAAGAATTGTGTTGGATAATTAATGATGATTAATAACCATTTTTAGTACTTTTACAAACCAATAATCCATACAACTATGTCGGTTTCGAAAAGAGAATATAAACGTGTAACCACCAAATCGCTGGTTGATATGAAAGGTCAGGGTGAGAAGATTTCCATGCTCACTGCTTATGACTATACAATGGCAAAAATTGTTGATGGTGCCGGTATTGATGTTATCCTTGTTGGAGATTCTGCCAGTAACGTCATGGCCGGCCATGAAACGACCTTGCCCATTACGTTGGACCAAATGATATACCATGCGTCATCGGTGGTTAAGGCCATCGAGCGGTCTTTAGTCGTGGTTGATCTGCCTTTTGGAACTTATCAAAGTGACCCCAAGGAAGCCCTTCGGTCGGCAATACGTATCATGAAGGAGAGTGGTGCTCATGCTGTGAAGCTTGAAGGTGGAAAAGAAATCAAGGAATCGATTAAACGTATTTTAAATGCGGGGATTCCGGTAATGGGACACCTTGGCTTAACCCCTCAATCGATATATAAATTCGGGACTTATACCGTACGGGCCAAAGAAGAGAAAGAAGCTGAACAATTAAAAGAAGATGCTAAAATGCTGGAGCGTATTGGGTGCTTCGGGGTAGTCCTTGAAAAGATCCCTGCATCACTAGCCAGGGAGGTGGCCGAAAGCGTGTCGATCCCGATTATCGGTATCGGTGCCGGAAAACATGTCGATGGCCAGGTACTTGTTCTGCACGACATGCTTGGTATGACCCACGAGTTCAATCCTCGATTTCTCCGACGTTACTTGAATTTGTATGAAGACATGACTAAGGCTATTTCCACCTATGTTAGTGATGTTAAAGCGATAAAATTCCCATCGGATAAGGAGCAATACTAAGGCAGGCGTGGCCAAAATCATTTCAAATAAAGACAATCTTCAGGTCTTATATGAGGACAATCATATCATTGTGGTTAACAAGCGTGTTGGAGATATCGTACAAGGCGATAAAACGGGAGACAAACCCTTGAGTGATGTGGTTAAGGATTATATAAAGGAACGATACAATAAACCCGGGAATGTGTTTCTGGGGGTTGTGCATCGATTAGACAGACCGACCACCGGGATTGTAATTTTTTCACGTACGTCAAAAGCGCTTAGTCGACTAAATAAAATGTTTGCCGAATCTAAAATCAGGAAGACTTATTGGGCCGTTGTCGCTAACAGACCTCAACCCGAAAACGGGCGCTTAATTCATTGGTTAAAAAAAGATTCTTTAAAGAATAAATCAAAAGCCTATAATTCTGAAATTAAGGGATCTAAAAATTCTATATTAAACTATAAGTTGAATAAATCAATCAATCGATATCATTTGTTGGAGATCGACTTAGAAACCGGAAGACATCATCAAATCCGTTGTCAATTGAGCCGTATGGGTTGGCCGGTTAAAGGTGATCTTAAATATGGTTTCGATCGCAGCAATCCTGACGGCGGCATACATCTTCACGCAAGGCAGATAACATTCGTTCATCCTGTCAGCAAAGAAGAATTAAATCTTGTTGCCCCTACTCCTATTGCCGATCCGGTTTGGAAGGCTTTTCAAGAGTAGTCGGATAGAATAATCTTAAGCGCACCCCGTCTCCCGGATTTGTTGTGTATTCGATGTCGGTTTTTATGAGATTAGCCCTGCTTTTCATATTGATTAATCCTGACCCCGCTTTGATATCATCGGCATCGAAACCGTCGCCATTATCCTGCAACGTGATTAAGATATTATCAGAGTACGGTTCCATTCTGATATCAAGGTTTGTTGCATTAGAATATTTCAGGGTGTTAGAAATAAATTCCTGGATAATTCGAAACAGTATCAGCTCATCCTGACGGCTATTAAAAACAAGTTTGTCAGACAATAAGCTCAAAGACGCCTGTATTGTTTGAAGTTTATTCAACCGTTCAATTTCATGATTTACAGATGAGATCAATCCGAAATTAGCAATGACATCCTGATTGAGGGATTTTGACATGGCGCGAACCTCATCAATCGATTCACCGATCATTTTTTTTGCATCCTCAATCTTTGTTTTTAAGCCGTCGGTTGAGGTCGAAGCTAGCAGATTCAGCTGCATGCTAGCATAAGACAACAATTGACCTACATTGTCGTGTAATTCCTGACCTACGTTCTTTAAGGTTTGCTCCTGAATTTCAATTTGTGATTCCAACAACACCTCTTCAAAGCGTTGCTTTTCCTTCATTTTATCAATCAGAATTTTATTTTTTCGTTTCTGAAAAACAACAAAAAAGATAATAATCAAGGCACTAACCAAAAGGATTACACCAATCATGTAAATAAGAAGAGCCCGTTCTGAATCGGTACTGATCAGTTGTTCTCCGGTTTGCACCATAGTAAAGCTATTGAAAAAGTAATGTACATAAAGATATTAGAAAATAGCAAAATAGACGATTTTAACACCACATAGGGCATGTCGTCCCGTGAAAAATAAATGTCGTAAAAAATAAGCGGGGTTGTAATGAGGTACCAAATTAAAAGCGTAGCTGCAATGATAAAATTAATCGACTTATAGAATTGCAGAATCCTTTCTGACTGCAGAATTTGAATAAGGTAAAACACGACCGCAATCATAATCAGGAGACTACTCGTTATGCCGATTGAACGAAACGAGGTGTTGAAAAATATGCTGAAATTCGAACCGATAACTACCGCGCTGACTATAATAAAGCCAGCGGTCAATATTTTCAAAATATTTTTGAATATGGGGCCTTTTATCCAAAGCAGGAAGTAATAAACAAAGGCTATGGTTGCTCCAATTTTCCAGAACAATGTATACATCCAATGATTTGTTTCAATTTTAGTCCCCTTGATTTTATTCCTCAGTGGCTCAAGGAATTCATACCTCTCAATATAAATGGTATAGCCTCCTATTAGTTCGAGGATGGCTATACCGATTAAAATCCAAATAAAAAATTTGACGTTTGTACTCTTGAACTTTGAATACACGAACAACCCACTAATTGCTGCGATTATTTCAACAGTTTTAGTAAGAAGTGTGTAATTATCCCTTAAAAAATCCTCCAAAGAATAATCTAATTGTTAGGATAATTAGCCGGAGGCGGATAACCGTTGCCGCCATCATTTAAACCATCTCCTCCGGGAATATCGCCACTATCATAAAAGGAAAAATTAAACATAGATCCTTCCGAAGTACCTTTAGTTCCGGTTGGAACGATAAACATGGTGGTATAACCAACCCCTTCAGAAGAGTTAGCATGGGCACCTAAATAAATACGGACACCATCCATAGTATATCCGAGTCCCCTTGCCTGGTTTTCGGCATAATCGAGATAGTCCTTAACGTCCTGCAAAGCATACCAGGAGGAGCGATTATCAGGTCGTTTAACGATGGAATCACTGATCAATTGGTGACGACTGTCAAATGCCTTATCGAGAACAATCCCCTCAGCTTCAGTAATCAATCCTTTTGGAGGCTTGACTTTTGCTGCTATCTGATTGTCAACAGCCTCTGCATCCTGGCCAAAATAGAAATACGATGCCGCAATTCCAATTAGAATCCCTAATAGGATTAAACCTAGTTTTTTCATTAGTGTTTTGTTTTTTTGGTTAATAACGAACTTCTAAATTAGACAAATCTTTGAAAACACTAAAAATTCAATTGGCAATAGACCTTAAATATCTTGGCCGGTAAATCGGAGTTTTTGTTTAGTAAACTTTTGAGCGAGGCAATCGATTGAGTCTTCAGTAAGCTGCAGTACCCGTGGATAACCTCCTGTTGTTTGTGCATCACGCATCAAAATTATCATTTTACCCGAAGGCGTCAATTGCACGGTGCCCGGAAGTACATGGGAGGTAATTATGGGGTTTAACCGATTTGGAATGGTTTCCTCTAACTGGTAGGCCATTCTATTATTAAGTCCCGAAATGGTGAAAAATTGATCATGAATAAGTGCCTTTTGATTGTCGTTCAAGCCGTCATATTCCGGTCCGGGAAAGACCTCCAGAATTTCACGTTGAAATTTAGCATGGTTAATTCTGATATGTGCTTCTGAAGAAATTAATTCAGAAGTAATGGGGTTCACGACTAATAAATCACCTGTCTGAATGCCTTTTGAGACAGTTACCGGAACGTACTGACTTTGACTTCCCATCACTACTTCTGATTGAAATCCACCCTTTACGGCCAGGTAAGTTCTAATACCATATTTCGGTGGGCCGAATCGCAAAACATCATCGGTGTCAATCAAGATTGGATGTTGCATTGATAAAGGATTGTCATTTAACACCGGTGATAGATCAGCCCCGGTGAGGCAAATCCATAGGGGCTTTTTAAATTTCAATTCCGGTCCAAGGAATGTAATCTCAAGGACAGCCGAGCCTTTAGCATTGTTCAGCAACATATTGGCAAGATCCATACTGCCGCGATCCATGGCGCCTGATTTTGGTACTCCAAAACGTGAGGCATTCATCCGACCATGATCCTGGATGGAGGTCATCAATCCCGATTTTAAAACCTCAATCATGAATATTTTCAATTTTCAACTTATAATTACCACGCTTTACTGCCTCTTTTATTTTCTCATATTCCGAAAAATTGATCGATTCGAATCGAACCTTGTCACCAGCTTGGGCAATGCAGGGATTCTCTTGAGATGGATCGAAAAAGTTGATTGGTGATCGTCCTATTATATTCCAACCACCCGGACTTGAAATCGGATATATCCCGGTTTGATGTCCTCCAATAGCTACGGAACCCATAGCAACTTCTTTTCGGGGAGTGGACAATCTCGGACAAATCAGTCGATCATCCATACCGCCGAGGTATAGAAATCCTGGTAAAAAGCCGATAAAAAAAACACGGTAATCGACGTCCTGATGCAACCGGATAACATCGTTTTTTGAAAGCTTGGTTTCATCGGAAATCCGACTGATATCGATCCCGAATTTTTCATCATAACATACCGGAATATGAATGCGCTGAAATTGCATGATCCTCGTGTTATTTTGTTTGGAATAGATGGACTTTAGGGTCAATATTTCATCATAAATATTTCTTATAGTAGTTATGTAACTAACTATTATCGAGTTATATGCTGAGTTTATTTCAACTTTTAATTCAATATAGTGATCAATAATGGATTTTTTGAAGTCAAGCATGTCAAAGAGCACGTCATCATCAATTATTTGAGGCCAATTTATCAAGATAGCCTGCCTTCCATAGCGCTCAAAACTCAATTCAAATCGACCCATGTTTCTATTGAATTTCCACCTGATTTTTTCGCAGTTGTTTATGAAGATATTTGACCAGTGATACCGCTTTCGGATTGTCGCCATGAACACAAATGGTCTCCGCTTTTATTGGCACCTCTTTTCCGGTAATGGTTTTCACCCTACCCCTGCTTACCATTCTGATAACATGTTCACTCATGGCGCTCTTATCGGTAATCAATGCGTTGGATAATTTCCGACTTACGAGGCTCAGATCATCGTTATAATTCCTGTCGGCAAAAACTTCGTATTTAATATGCACACCTTCTTCAATAGCCAGGTCGGCAATGACTGAACCAAATGGAACATAAAGTTGAAGTGGAAACGGAATGCTTTTCACAGCTTCCAGAACGACTATGGCAGTTCTTTTATCGGATGCTGCCTGGTTATAGAGCGCTCCATGTGGTTTAACATGATGCAGTTGTGCATCATTTGATCTCAGGACCTTCATCAAACGTGTGATTTGAGATTTTACAGTATGATATAGCGCTGCACAAGGCATTTCCATAGGTATTCTCCCAAAATTTTCCGGATCGGGAAAGGATGGGTGAGCCCCGATTTTAACCCTGTTTTTCTTCGCCAGCTCTACAACCTGATTCATCGTTTCATCGTCACCTGCATGTCCGCCACAGGCGATATTACATGATGAAAGGTAAGGCATGATCTTAGCTTCATTGCCAACACCCTCTCCCAGATCGGCGTTGATATCTATGGCATATACTTGATTCAAATGAGTTGAAAGACTTTTAAAATACTCTTCACTCCTAAAAATACGGTAATTCCGAGAATAATAAATGCCAAAACATTGTATCGAATACTATTTTTATGAACACCTAGAACAGATCTTTTGTTGACAATCCAAATTAAAAAGCCCGCGATAACCGGAAGTAAAATACCATTCGCCACCTGAGCAAACTTTATTATTTCGATCGATTTGATACCTGAGGTTGAGGAAAGAATCCCCAATATGAGTACAAAAATCCAAACGCGACGAAAGGACGGTGATCGCATATCCCCAGACCAGCCCAGGCAACCTTTGGCTACAAATGCAGCTGCCAAAGGTGCTGTAACAGCACTGGTAAGGCCTGCAGCAAATAATCCGATTGCCAATACGTATTTTGCTGACTTGCCAAACAAAGGTTCGATGGCCTTTGCCAAATCTGCTGCCGATTCAACCTGTCCACCGGGAATTGCAGCTGCTGCTATGATGATGCACATCGAAACGATTCCTCCCAGGATAACCGCAACAACGGTGTCTTTTCTGGCGTATTCGAGATCGCTGATATTATGCCATTTTTCTTTTACCAAAGAGGCATGCAGGAAAAGATTGTATGGCACGACTGTCGTACCGATAAGCGCTATGATTGTCAATATACTTTGATCGGGCACTTTGGGTGTAAAAACGCCTTTGAATACTTCCGTTAAGTCGGGTCGTGTGAGAATAACAGTAATCAAAAAAGATAAGCTCATTAAAATTACGAGTCCCACCAACACCCGCTCGAGTACTTTATATTTTCCGATATACAAAAGGATAAAAGCCAATAATCCGATGATCAAACTGAAGTAATTAAGAGAGATCAAACCCAATTCGAGGCGATGAATGCCAAAAACAGCTTCCATTCCCAAAACACCACCACTTATATTACCGGCTTCATAAGCCGCATTGCCCACAACAATTGCCGACAGGATTAAAATTATCGCAGTTGTTCTCAGGACGGGATTTGGCAAATTCTCGCGTATAACCTGGGAGAGACCCTTTTGAGTTACAATGCCAAGTCTTGAGGCCATTTCCTGCAAAACAATGGTCGCTATAATCGATAACACCATTGCCCAGAGCAAGGCATAACCGAATTGCACGCCTGCAAGCGTACAAACCGTGACTGTTCCGGGACCGATGAAAGCGGCTGCAATCAATGGACCCGGGCCGATATTCTTAAACCAGTTCTTAATCATTTGGTATCGAATTAAGCGCATAAATGGCAAAACTTCCTAACCAATGTCCGCCTTCATAATTGTCATCAACAATTCCGGGTAAGGAATAATTTATATGCGAATTCGCAACCTGTTTAAGATGTTCTAATTCAGAAATACCCTCGGCTATGACATTCAAACTCCAGGCTCTTGAGAAATTAACCCCATCTAGATGCACTAATTTACCATCAGTCCGATCAGATACTTTGCCCGTTTCCAATTGAAAGTTGGAATCGAAAAGCTGTGGCATAAAAGCTTCGAGCCATTTAATAAATTCGTCTCGAGTTAAGATACGTTTCATAATAGCGGCTTCTTCAAGACAAGGTGATAAAAAATCGAATCCACTTGGTTCCCAATCTATCGGGCATTGTTCATCGCGCAGGAAAAAATCACGAGCGCGGGAATCAATGATCTGCTTTAGGTCTGTATGCCCGACGGTTTGAGCATAATCATAGGCAAACGTCAATCCGAAGGCCGTATTGGTATGTTCACCTACCCGAATCGGGTAATTTAATTTTGGAAGGAAATCGATATATTTTAAGACTAATAGATCGGTTAGTGGCTGCAGGTTGTTTTCTAATTCACGCCCTAATGGATCATCCCAATTATGCAATTCCTCTGCTAATTTCAGGACCCAAGCCCAGCCATATGTGCGTTCATAAGTTGCGTTATGCTTGCCATCAAAGTATTTGACTTCAGCCAGAATATTCTCCTTAGACAAATTCGTTTTCAGTTTTTCAATTATCAGATCACGGTTTTCCAGATCTGGAAATTGTTTTAGCAGTGATACCAGACTCCAGTGTCCATGAACGGCCGAATGCCAATCGAAACATCCATAAAAAGCGGGGTGCAATTGTTTGGGTGTTTGAAGATCATCAGCATTTCCGATGGTTTGATTTAACTTATTCGGATACTCCGTTTCCATGCAGTGAAGAGGCAATAGTGCTAATCGATTGGCTTCATCTAAATTCAAAACCGGTATTTCGACCTTTTTTATTTCTACAGGTGATGAAATCTCTTCTTTTTTGCTATCGGAAGAATTACAGCCATATAATATTATCAGGGCCAGGAAAATTAAAGAATTGCGCATGACAGGTTGGTTAATTGATCTTTTGATTAAAAGTATCACAAGATACAGAAATATTAACCCAACCAGCCTTCCCTATCAAGGCTTCTGTATTGAATCGCCTCGGCGATATGTGCGTCCTGAATTAGTTCGGAATTGTCGAGGTCAGCAATCGTTCGTGACACCTTTAAAATACGATCGTAGGCACGCGCTGATAAATTCAACTTATTCATAGCCTGCTTTAACAAGCCTTGGGATGAAGATGTAAGTCTGCAAAAATCTTTTATCTGTTTCGGACCCATTTGGGCATTATAATGGACTGAATTGAACTCACTAAAACGATTCGACTGCAGTTGTCGGGCCGATATGACGCGTTCTCGTATAGCATCAGAGGATTCAGTTGGTGTTATTTCAGTGAGTTTTTCGAATGGAACGGGGGTTACTTCTATATGAATATCGATGCGGTCTAACAACGGGCCCGATAGTTTTGAAAGATAGCGCTGCATCTCGGCAACACTTGATTTAAAAGGCGAATCTGAATCGTTAAAATAACCACCCGGACTCGGATTCATGCTGGCCACAAGCATAAAGGATGCCGGATATGTCACTGTAAATTTTGCCCTTGAAATGGTGACCTCCCGATCTTCGAGTGGCTGACGCATGACTTCGAGAACCGTTCGCTTAAATTCTGGCAACTCATCAAGAAACAGAACTCCATTATGCGCGAGGGAAATCTCTCCCGGTTGCGGATAGGATCCCCCACCGACGAGGGCGACGTCTGAAATAGTATGATGTGGAGAGCGGAATGGTCGGTGCGTCATGAGTCCGCTATCACTGCAAGTCTGCCCCACCACCGAATGTATCTTGGTTGTTTCCAGGGCTTCATGAATGGTCATGGGTGGCAAAATCGACGGTAATCGTTTTGCCAGCATGGTTTTTCCGGCACCGGGTGGACCGATCAAAATAATATTGTGGCCACCGGCAGCCGCAATTTCCATACATCGCTTAATTCCCTCTTGTCCGCGTACTTCCGAAAAATCGAGTTCTGATCGATTGATTTCATTCATGAAAATGGCTTCAATATCCAATTGTGTTGGTGGGATGGGTTCACCCTTATCAAAATATGCGATGACCTGGTTGATATTAGTGACACCATAAACATCGAGGTCATTAACCACGGCGGCCTCATTGGCATTCTGCTCTGGCAGGATTATTCCTTTAAATCCGGCCTCAGAGGCCTTGATAGCTATTGGCAGTACGCCTTTAATAGGTTGAAGCTGACCATCGAGGGATAACTCGCCCATAATGACATAATCGCCCAGATCATCGGCCCTGATTTGACTTGAACAAGCCAGAATGCCAATGGCAAGGGTCAGGTCATAGGCTGACCCTTCCTTGCGCAGATCGGCGGGTGACATGTTGATGATGATTTTTTTTCCGGGAATTTTGTAGCCGTTGTTCTGCAAGGCCGCCGCGATGCGGAAGTTACTTTCACGAATGGCATTGTCGGGAAGTCCCACCAAATGATAACCGATACCGTTCGCTATATTTACTTCAACCGTAATTGTTGTAGCCTCTATACCAAAAACCGCACTGCCATAAACCTTTTTAAGCATATATAGAATATTTTCTATAAATGTATTAAATAAAGTTTAACTTAACAATGTCTGATCTCAATTCATCTTTTCTATTGAATCGGTTTTTGGTAGAACGTCAAACGACCGGCTAAATAAATGTCCTATCCTCGAAAAAGTCCAAAGTCCGCTTCTCGTTATAATAGAATTCATTGTTTTGAATAAACCCAACATGACCGCCATGCTCTGGCATTTCCAGAAAGAGATTCTTATTTTTTACAGCTATATCAATTGGATAACAATCCGGAGACAAAAACGAATCGTTTTTTGCATTAAGTACGAGCGATGGTATCCTGATATTCGACAAAAATTGTAAACTGCTGCAGCGGGTATAATAGTCATCTGCGTCCCTGAAACCATGTGCTTTAGATGTGTAAACATCATCAAAATCTTTCAGGGTCTTAATCGATTCTATACTCTTCTTATCAATCCTATCTGGAAAACGGATCGATTTTTCTCTTAACCGGCCCAGTAAATGACGTTTAAAGCGTTCGTGATAGTGAATATTTTTAAGCTTGTGTAATTCAACGCAGGAACCTCCTAAACTGCAGGGCACAGAAACAGCAACACCTGCCTTTAATTCTTTGGGAAACATCTCTCGTTCACCCAAATATTTCAGAATAACATTTCCTCCCAGGCTAAATCCCTTCAGGTATAAGCCCTTGTATTTTTCCATCTTCAAAACATGCGCGATAATGGCCTCAAGATCTTCAGTTACCCCTGAATGATACGATCTGTATTTCATGTTTTGTTCACCGCTGCAGCCTCTAAAATTCACACAGACGGTATCATATACCTTAGTATTGAAATATTTGGCTGCACCCAGCATATAAGGTCGTTGGGCATTACCCTCCAGGCCGTGAAGGATTATGATTAGCTTATCGGTGCTTTTCGCGGCGTAACTCCAATCGAGATCTAAAAAATCCCCATCGGGGAGTTCCATGCGTTCGCGTTGCTGTATGACGCCATTAACATTTCGAAATAGTCCGGAATAAATCGTGGCGAATTGTCCGTTTCTCACCAATAAAGGGGCTTTGTATGATGATTGAATGACCGGCATTAATCGATTTCGAGAGAAGTAAATGAAAACGTATTTCCGTCAAATAATCCATGATCGCTCAGTTTGAGCGCGGGAATAACCAAAAGTGCCATAAAGGATAAGGTCATGAATGGCGCTCTTAAAGTCGAGCCAAGCGCTTTGGCCATACGATCTAATTCGGCATACCGCTTTCCAACCGTCTCACCATCCCGATTACTCATAATCCCGGCAACAGGAAGCGGTAATACCATTTCCTTTCCCTCTGTGATAACACATATACCCCCTTTTTCCTTAATCAAGGCATTTACGGCCTGGCAGATTTCTTCGTCGGTACAGCCTACAGCAATAATATTGTGCGAATCGTGCCCTACAGAGGAGGCAAGGGCTCCTGTTTTCAGTCCAAAATTCTTTATGAAAGCAACCGACGGTTTTTTATCCTCGTACCGATTAACCACAGTCATTTTTAAAATATCGTTGTCAATATCTGAAACTAAACAGCCACCATCACATTTTGATGGCGCCATAATTTCCCTGGTTATCAGCTCACCATCCAGTGCCTCAATGACGCGAAGGTTCGTTGCTTTTGAGTCTATCCTGAAATCTGAAATTTCTTTGGCCCG
This sequence comes from Flavobacteriaceae bacterium, assembly GCA_013003555.1. Classification (GTDB taxonomy): domain Bacteria; phylum Bacteroidota; class Bacteroidia; order Flavobacteriales; family Flavobacteriaceae; genus SHLJ01. The sequence continues at coordinate 12,420 of JABDIV010000029.1, read as the reverse complement.
GGTATTGAAGTTATTCAATATTTCAAATTCAACGCTCTCAAATCTCAACGTCCCATCACCATAGACTTCCTTCCCGTTAATCAGGGTTTGTAAAACGTTGAAATTAATCAAATCTTCAACCACAATAAGGTCAGCAGCATCTCCCGGAATCAGCAATCCAACATCCAGATCATAATGTTTTACCGGGTTGATGCAAGCCATTTGCAGAACGTGGAAGAGGTCAAGTCCCTTGCTAACGGCTCTGGCGCATAAATCGTTGATATGTCCAACCATCAGGTCGTCCGGGTGTTTATCGTCACTGCAAAACATCATATCCATGTAGTGCTCCGGGATCAGATCGACCAGGGCTTCGAAATTTTTTGCCGCACTCCCTTCCCTGATGAGAATTTTCATACCCTTTTCGAGTTTTTCCAAACCTTCATCATAGGTAAAGGATTCATGATCGGTAGTGATACCGGCATTTATATATTTCGTCAGATTTTCCCCTCTTATCCCGGGCGCATGACCGTCAATGGGTTTATTCATGTGTCTGGCATGTTCGATTTTTTTCACAACCTCTTCGTCCCGGTGTATAACACCCGGATAGTTCATCATTTCTGCCAGATATTTGATCTCAGGGTTTTCAAGTAACTGTCTGATACCTTCAGCATCGATCATAGCCCCTGACGTTTCGAATGCTGTTGCCGGAACACATGAAGGCGCCCCGAAATTAAACTTCAGCGGTGTTTGTTTTCCGTTTTCAATCATGAATTCGACACCGGGAATCCCGAGCACATTTGCGATTTCATGCGGATCGGAAACGGTCGCCACCGTTCCATGCTTAACTGCCATCTTCGCGAATTCTGAAGGGACCAACATCGAACTTTCAATGTGAATATGCGCATCGACAAATCCGGGCATAATATATTTAGCGGGAGCGCTTTCAATTTCAGTTATGGATGATATGCGACCGTTTTCAATTGAAACTTCCCCAGGGAAAATCCTTCGCTCAATAATATCAACTATCTGTCCCTGAATATGCATTTAGTGGATTTCAATTTTTAAGATGTTACGCGTGGCCTGGGTTATTTTAAACCGGTCATCGGCCCGATGGCCAACAACCCAAACGATATCCCGGTTAGAACACAGTAACCGACTTCTTTCCTTATCGATCAAGGAGAGTTTTTCATCCTTAAAAAATTTACTGATCTTTTTTTTGCCATTCATTCCTATCGGAAAAAATGAATCCCCATCTTCCCATGACCGCAATACAAGTGGAAAATTAAGAAGGTCCTTGTCAACATAAATGGTGTTGGAATCGCATTCTTCGAATCTGTCAACTTCTTCAAAATCTATAATTCCGACACTTGTGGTTATCTGGTGTGTTTCCTCAGGAATGAATTGAGGTGCTTGTCGCCCCTGACTAATCGGCGACAGTATTAACCGCTCACGATCTTTCAATAGCCTCCAGTTTGACGAATAGACCTGTTTACCTGATTGCCCGTCTACAAGGCTGTAAATATCATCCCATTGGGTAAATCCATATGGTTTCAGCAACAGGAATAAATACGCACTGGCAGGCTCCAAGCGATTTAATACCTTGAGATCGATATAAAATTCGTCTTCTTTTTTTTCAACAGCTTCCGTAAATAATCGCTGTCTCTCCTGGTCAAGGATTGCAGCAGCGTCATTAAGATGCCCTTGTGTCTTAGCCAATTGGGAGAGAATATCGGGGAAAACAGTTTTCAACGACGGAATGAGCTCCTGCCTGATACTGTTTCGCAAATACTTCATCGACTTATTCGAACTATCTTCACGCCAATTCAGGTCATGTGATTTTGCATAAGCCTCAATTTCTTCTCTTGAAAACGGAATTAATGGTCTGACAATGCGATCATTGATCTGTGGAATTCCCGTTAGTCCATCCAAACCGCTTCCACGACTCAGGTTTATAAAAAATGTTTCAAGATTATCGTCGGCGTGATGAGCGGTCAGAATAAACTCGTATCCCAATTGATCGGCCAGTTCATTCAACCAATTGTATCGCAATTCTCTTGCCGCCATCTGGATAGACAGGTTGTGATCATCGGCGTATTGTTCTGTATCGAAATGCTGAATAAATATCTCAAGGTCTAACATTTCAGACAGGGAGATGGTGAAGGTCTCATCGCCATCACTCTCCTGATCTCTGAGATTAAAATTACAATGTGCAAGGGCGATATCAAGCTGAACGCCACGACACAAATGGGTTAAGACAACACTATCCATGCCACCAGATAAGGCGATAAGCAACTTGCTATTGAGTAAAAATGGAAGGTTTTCGGTAATATGTTTCAGAAAGCGCTCTTGCACGCAATAAATATACAACAAAGCCCAGTTTGAAATTATTAATCTTATTCGAAAATGATAAAAATCATTTTATCTAAATGTTATTACCTTTAGCTTTAAGTTCACCATTAAAATGACGTTATGAGCACTTTTGAAAATCTTTCGTCCAAATCAGCTAAAACCGCATTTGATAAAAAGGTCTTATCGGCTATACAATATTTACATCCTTATGTAAAGCACCGTATTTTCCTGGGAGAAACAAAGGGGATTTTACCGAGAAACATGTATAAGTCAGTCGACATCATCGATGAAGGTATCGCCAAACTTTACCTAAATGGATATAATATTGATGCCGACGTCCTTAAAGTTAAGATCGACCTCTTTAAAATCGTGGATGCTGAACTTGAAGATCTGCTGAAAAAAGAAGCTTTTCATCAAACAACGGTAAGCACCAATAAAATTCTGAAAGAAGAACTCGACCGGTTAAGGGAGGATTTCACCATGGATGCCGATCTCGACTTAATTCTGAATACAGAACTCGATGACATTTCTTATAAGCAAAGACTCGATGATCATGTTTACATCTACAGCGATCTTGAAATTGAAACAATGAAATCAAATGGTCTTGATGAAATCGCCTTAAACGACGCCCAATTGGCATTTAAGAAAATCTATTCGATCCTGCCGATGACAGTCTCCAACATTGTCGATATGCACAACTTCGGGAAGCTCAGTATTGAAGAGATCGCCGAAATTAGGCATTTAGAGCGGGCACGTATTAAGCGAATCATAGATGCCGTAAAAAGACGATTCCAGGATTACTTGTAGTCTGTGCTATTCCGATTGCTCGAGTACAACACGCATAGCTTTAGCCTTTAAAAGGCATTCTTCATATTCTGAAACGGGATTGCTTTTAGCGGTTATTGCTCCACCCACCGAATAGGACACATATGAGCGATCAGCATTGTACAAAATACTTCTTATTACGACATTGAAATCGAAATCTCCCTTCGGATCAATATACCCTATAGCTCCTGAATACAGTCCGCGTTTACTGTCTTCAACAGCTTCAATGATTGTCATGGCCGATATCTTCGGAGCCCCGGTCATACTTCCCATCGGAAAGGTTGATTTGATAATATCAACAGGGTTGGTACCAGGATCAACCTCAGATCTTATCGTGGAAATCATTTGATGGACTTGCTCAAATGTAAATACAGCACACAGCTCATCAACACTAACACTTCCCTTTCGCGCCGTTCTCGATAAATCGTTCCGCACCAGATCAACGATCATAATATTCTCACTCCGTTCTTTTTCATCCTTTTCCAGATTTAGCCTGAGCTCTTCATCTTCAGCGATTAAATCGGATCGCTTGGCGGTACCTTTGATGGGTTGTGAAATCACAGTCGTTCCCATCTTCTTCAAATAACGTTCGGGTGATGCGCTCATCGCATAGCAAGGACCATGTCGTAAAAAGGAGGCGAAGGGCGGACGCGAAATATCATTCAGATGGTTAAAGGTTTTCAAGGGTTCTATTTTTGTGTTTTCGGAATAGAATTCCTGGCAAAAATTAACCTCATAAATATCACCTCTATGAATGTGTTCAAGGATAGAATTAAGTTTTTTAAAATAATCATCCCTAAGTGTTCTTAAACTGATTTTTATCCCATCATGCTTTTCTTCTGAAATCGAATTGGAGTCAGCAAGGATTTGTTTCATATCCGAATCCATTTCCGAAGAACAATCAGTCAAATAACTAATGGTTAAAGTCTGATCCTTCAGGAAGAAAATCTTTTTAGGTTGAAAAAAAAATAGATCCGGAAATTGAAGGCCATCATAATTATCTGAACGCAAATTTTCTATATCATTCTTGAGATCATAAGCCAGATAGCCAAAAATCCAATCATTGGTTTTAGATCTGAAATCTGTGAGCTTCTGAAAGGCATGGTCGTAATCAACTGAAATAATGTTATTCGCATCAACAGCCAGAACGGCATCATAATTCTGGTGGAGGTGATCATAATGATTTGAATCGAGCCAGGAAATTTGATCAAACCCCTGAGCCCAATTCAAGAGCTGATCTTTAAACAGCTTTATATTTGATATTTCAAGCGTTTTTATGGTTCTCAATTCCAGCATAGTTTAGTGGTCGACAAATGTAATCAGTATTTGAATCAAACAAAAAAACCCTTTCCACTTTCGTGAAAAGGGTAAGTAAAAAATCAAGTTCAGGTCTTCCCTAACAATAACTTATTACCACAACATAAGTTAACCCTGAATTTCGACTTGACTTTCTACTATATCTTTAACAGGCACAACCAATTTACCGGTTGCTGTTTTCAATGTCATCGAGATATCATCTATGGCGATAATTTCCCCTTCAACATCATTAAATTTTATTTTTTGTCCTAACTCAAAGGTCCGTCTTGTATAAAACGTTCGTAGCAAATCGCCCACAACTACGCGTGCTCCAAGCCCCAGGGCAATGGCAAATGCAGCAAGAAACGCACCAAATATCAAGGTAAGATTACTCGTGATAATTTCGGTGTCGATACCGGCCTGGTTGAGCGCTGTAATGGAAACGATAATCAGAATGATGATAAACACCAATTGACTAATCATTTTTGACCCTGAAATATCGAGTGATTTGAATAATGCTACTATTGAATTCTTTGCAAAATTGGCTATAAATAGTCCGATCATAAAAATGATAAGCGCACTGATAAGTTGCGGCAGATAATGGATTAAATTACCAAGTTCTTCGGAAATTATGGTCAGTCCGAGCATTTCTGAAACAATAATGATCAATAATAGCAGAAACGACCACTTCACAAAACTTAAAATAACCTTCGTCAGGTTTATATTGAGCTTCTTGCCTTCAAATAATTCAACATTGTTAATTTTCTCTCCGAGTTTGTCTATTTTAATCAATCGAAGCACTTTTTTCAAAACAACTAGGACGATCTTTATAAAGAGCCATCCAAATAAAAGAATAAGCAGGGCTTTGGCTACTGTCATTCCTGTCGTCATAAGTCCGTCTAAGACAATCTCTTTATATTCGTTTAATTTTTCCATTGTGTTACTTTATTTTGATGGTTTTATTGTCAGTTAGTATATTTTTTTTAATTACGATCCCGGATCGTACGTTCGATAACGCTGCTCACATTAAGTGAAAACAGACTAGCCAAATCCAAAAGGAGTTTGGCATAGGCAACATCCTTCATGACGCGCTCCTTGAGCTCTTCCGGTACCTCCCTTAACGGGGTATTAATGTATTCAAATGGATTGTCCATATTCGCGTTCTTTGTATACGGTTAATAATTTTTCTTTAGCTCTTTTGAGCCTCATTTTAACTGCACTTTCCCCCAAATCTAGATTGTCGCTGAGTTCTTTTATACTCAGACCGTCCTGATATTTTAGCAAAAGAATCATCTTCTCATCCGGAGAAACGGATTCTAATGCACTTTTCAACATTTCAACACGAAGTTGACTTATTTCCTTATCATCGACCTGGGGGTCATATAACCTTTCTTCAAGGCCATCAGAATCAACTGACTGCCGTTCAATTTTCTTGGCTGTATTTCTATTTACATAATTCACACAATGATTATATGTGAAAGCATATAGCCAGGTAGAAAATTTTGAGTTTCCTTTAAATGACCTCAACTTCACAAATAATTTTAGAAATACATCCTGAGTAAGATCTTCAGCTTCGTGTTGATTCTTTGCGAAACTGTAACACTTGTTAAAAACCACTCGGGAATATCTATCATACAGTATTTCAAAAAGCATAGTATCGTTTGAAGACACGATGGTTTTCACCAAATCCTCATCAGACATTTTGTTGTGGTTCCTACTTTTAATCAAGTACTGTCAGGGTTATATTACTATATGACACATCGTATCAATTAAAGTCACAGTTTTTGTTAATTATCCTTTAATATGTTGAAAAAATAGAATAATGTTGGGATTTTAAAATAAAATTCAAGATAGGAAATAATTTTAATTATGGAAGTTGTTAGCCACTATTAATGAGTGTATTGGAATGAACCCAAATCTTTATAAAGTAATAGCAAACCAGCAAATTGTTTAAACCAATTCACCTTTTTAAGAATATGATCTCGATCAATGAGCAATTTATGTGTGAAGCGCCCGATTATCCGTTGCCGCTAATGCTGCCTCTTTTATAGCTTCCGTAAAGGTTGGGTGGGCATGTGACATGCGCGCGACATCTTCGGCGCTTGCCCGATATTCCATAGCGACTACCGCTTCGGCGATCATATCGGCAGCACGGGCACCGATCATATGAACACCTAATATTTCATCGGTATGTGCGTCAGCTAAAATCTTTACAAAACCATCTAAATCCATGCTGGCACGGCTTCGACCAAGGGCACGCATCGGGAATTGTCCGGATTTATATTCAATCCCGGCTTCTTTGAGTTCCTCTTCGGTCTTACCAACAGCAGCTACTTCAGGCCATGTATAAACTACTCCGGGAATGAGATTGTAATCGATATGAGGCTTTTGACCCGCCAGTATTTCGGCAACAAGAACACCTTCTTCTTCGGCCTTATGGGCCAACATGGCACCTTTAACCACATCGCCAATCGCGTAGATATTTGAACTGCTTGTTTGCAGGTGATCATTGACTTCAATACGTCCGTGATCATCAATTTTTACACCGGCTGCTTCGGCATTTAATCCGTCAGTAAAAGGCCTTCGTCCCACAGAAACCAGGCAATAATCACCATTAAATTCGACTGTTTCACCCTTTTTATTTTCAGCCATAATAACAACCTCATCGCCCTTTCGCTCAACCGATTTCACCTGGTGTGATACGTTAATCTTGAATTTTTGTTTCTTAAGAACCTTATTCATTTCTCTTGAAAGACCTGAATCCATAGTCGGGATCAATCGATCCATGTATTCAACAACTGTGACTTCTGCTCCCAGTCGCTTATAGACTTGACCTAATTCCAGGCCAATTACCCCACCACCAATCACGATCAGATGCTTGGGAACCTCTTTCAATTTCAAGGCTTCCGTCGAAGTTATAACCCGTTCCTTATCCAGTTTAATAAAAGGTAAATTCGAAGGTTTACTACCCGTTGCAATAATGGTATGCTTCGCTTCGATTTCGGTTTTGTCTTCACCGGAGATCGATATATGAGTGGCATCTTTAAAACTACCTAATCCCTGGTAAACATCGATCTTATTTTTTTTCATAAGAAAATCAATACCGGCGGTTGTTTGATCAACCACAGCTTGTTTTCTCGCAATCATTTGTTTCAAATTAACCTTGATATCGCCCGGGATATCGATGCCGTGTTCTTCAAAATGTTTAACTGCATCTTCGTAATGATGTGAAGAATCTAAAAGGGCTTTGCTGGGAATACAGCCAACATTAAGACATGTTCCTCCTAAAGTACTATACTTTTCAATTATGGCAGTTGACATGCCAAGCTGGGCACAGCGAATGGCCGCAACATATCCTCCAGGTCCTGATCCTATTACAGCTACGTCGTATGATTTCATATGCTAAGTATGCGGATTAAATTTAACGGCTACAAAAATACGACTAATTTACGGCTGAGCAATAAAATTCAGTAGCTTAATAGAGAGCTACTCTGGTCTGTTTAGCACCGAGGGATTGGAGATACTCTTTTACTGCTAATGCTTCCTCTCCACCCTTCTCGGCATGATGCAACAGGGTAAAGCCATGCGGACCCTTGGCATGAAGCAAGGCCGGTGAAAATTCCAACATGGGCTTCAGAATATCAATTTTCCCGAATAAGGCCATGGTAAAAATATTGGCTTGTGCGCCCTGATCAAGGAAAAACCTGACCAGCTCTTTATAGCCCACATGACTTGCCGCACCTAAACCGGTCTCAAAATCTCCAAACTTCCAGTCATGCGCAGCGTTAAGCAAGGTTGGATGCTCCTTCAACAGTATTTTAACACGATCGAGGTCGCTATGTGATTTACCGACAAATTCTTTGACAAGATTTTTATCCAGTTGTGGATCTGTTGTAGTGGTTGTCTGAGCCCAACCAGTAGCAAAGGGCAGCATCATGGCCGATAAGCCAACCGATTTAATAAAGTACTTGCGATTCATTGAATTGATTTTTAATCAAGGTACTCTTTTTAAATACACCCGGCCAGTACTTTAACAAGGCTTTAAATAAAGACTCAGGAGGGAAATCCCAACATCTCACCCATGCCAACGGTAAATAACCAACACCCATAAATGGCGTGCTCGATCGAAACCATAAGAGTAGATCGTGTTCGTTGAAAGGTCAATGCGAACAATAATCCCCCGATGAAAGTGAGACCCATTACCAGAGCATTCCTGAAAAAAATATGGGCGAGTGAAAAGAGGGCGGCATTCACTAATAGAAATAGCCGTTTATTGTGAATAAGGTCTTCATAGCGATGAAAAAAGAAAGTTCGATAGATTAGTTCCTGCGGATAAACCGAAAACAGGCTGTACACAAAAAGGATTAGTATCCAAAGCTTCGATTTCTCGAGCATTATCCGAAATAATTGATCGGTTTCTGTGAGCCATACATATGAAATTGTAATAAGGGCGATTAGCATCAGGTGCAAAAAGGTTTGTTTCCAGAATGATTTCCATTTCAGATTTTTTGACGGCCGGATAGGCAGCCTTTCAATCCTAAGAAGCACATAAACCACATAGACGAATCCAACCAGGCCAAGGGCAATTTTGATCCAGATAGGAAATGCGATTGTAAAACTTATGGGTGCAAGGACAAAAATGAGAAACAACTCGATTGCTTTATACCTAACCGACTTCATATATCAGAATTGAATTGCGGTACTATGCTTAACTTCATTGATCATAAACATACTATGCGTACTCCCGATATGATCGATCGTCGTTAGTTTTTTCACCATAAAATCCCGGTAGGCCGAAATATCTTCAACCAAGATCTTCAAGAGGTAATCGTAATCACCACTGATATGGTAACACTCCATTACTTCCTCAAGTTTAGAAACTTCACGTTCAAATCGAACAACAAAATCCTGGGAATGCTGAATTAACTTAATATGGCAAAAAGCAACAAACGACTTATCGACTTTCGTTTTATCAAGAACGGCCACATATTTACGTATCACCCCGGCTTTCTCAAGTTTTTTTACCCGTTCATAAACAGCCGTTACTGAAAGCCCAAGCTTGACCGACAGTTCTTTATTGGTCATTTTACTGTCTGATTGCAGCAGATTGAGCAACCTGTTATCTAATTGATCACGTGACATCTTCGAAAAATAATCTATTCTACAAAAAAATATGAGTTTACATATCTATTTTATTCTACCAAAACATGTAAAAACAGAATTATTTTCTAAATATAACATTTATCATTGATTTATTATCGCTTATTGCTGAAATTTGAAGTAATATTTAAAAATACATAAATCATGTCATTTAAACCGGCTTCAAAAATTCAGGATCTTCAGTATTTCGGTGAATTCGGAGGTGTTAATCCTTCGATTTCCGATTCATCCACTTATACTTTTTTAACGGCTAAGACCATGAGCGACTCTTTCGAAGGTCATGCCGAAGGTTGTTATTTATATTCCAGGCATTCCTCGCCCAGCAATTTATATCTCGGGCAAGCTCTCGCGGCCATGGAAGGGACCGAAGCGGCCTGTGTGACATCTTCTGGCATGGGAGCCATATCGTCTGTGCTGCTTCAGCTTTGCAATGCAGGAGATCGTATTCTAAGTAGTCGCACGATTTATGGCGGCACCTATGCATTTATGAAAAACTTCATGCCGAAGTTCAACATCCAAACCGATTTTGTTGACATAACCAACCTTGAGGCGGTCGAAGACAAAATCGACAAGAATACAAAAGTCTTGTTTTGTGAATCGGTCAGCAATCCTATGCTTGAAGTTGCCGATATTGAAGCCCTTGCTGATATAGCTAAAAAATATAAGCTGAAATTGGTTGTTGACAACACCTTCTCCCCATTGTCGATATCACCGGCAACACTCGGAGCCGATATCGTGATTCATAGTCTGACCAAGTTTATCAATGGTAGTAGTGATACGGTTGCAGGTGCTGTATGCAGCAGTCGCGAATTTATCGATCAACTTCGCGATGTGAATGAGGGGGCATGCATGTTATTAGGACCTACTATGGACAGCCTGAGATCGGCCTCGGTACTAAAAAATCTGCGGACACTTCATATTCGTATGAAACAACATAGTCATAATGCTCTGTTCCTCGCCAAGCGATTCGAAGAAGACAGACTTAAGGTGGTCTACCCCGGTTTGCATTCCCATCCATCGTACAAGTTATTCTATCAGATGATGAATCCTCAATACGGTTTTGGAGGTATGCTTACCATCGATGTAGGATGCATTGACAAGGCCAATGATCTTATGGAACTTATGCAGAAACGCAATTTGGGTTACCTCGCTGTGAGCCTTGGTTTTTACAAAACCCTATTTAGCGCACCCGGCACATCAACCTCGTCTGAGATTCCTGAAGAGGAACAATCCAGCATGGGTCTGAGTGATGGTTTGATCCGTTTCTCAATCGGATTGGATAATGACATCGAACAAACCTATATAAAAATGAGACAGTGTATGGTTGAACTGAAGATTCTTGAATCACACGATATCGCAGTGGTTTAGATACCTTTAATGCGTTTGATGAACATATTGAAGTCTTCACGCGACGGAGGTTTGCCTTCAAAAGGTTTCAAATCCCAGCGTTCACCATTCTTGTAAATAGTGAAACTGAACACCGATGAATTGGGGTCGTCTGCATTCAGCATCGGGTATCTTAAATCGTTGTATTGAAACATCCCGTTTTCCTTGGGAACCACATTATAGAAGTCTTTACTGAACCATCTTAAGGTCTTTATATCCTTGTGATTTATAGGAATAAGATCGTGGTTTTTTGGCAACTCATGCCAGTTACTGAATTTCTCGTCCCGGTCAAATAGTGAATAATAAGCCGTGTAATACCGATCTTCAGACTCGGCAATACCATACCAGAGAATGTTATTCAGAATTGAGGGCTGACACTGATATCGAGTGTATACAATACCTTTATCCTTTAGGGTTTGCTTAAAAACCGAATCGATATAAATCTTATTCACCGTGGTTAAAACCAAATAGAAACAACTTATAAACCACCCGGCTCTGACAAAAGTCTTTCGCCATTTGTTATTTCTTCGAAAAAACATGGCGATGATCAGGCATAAAAGAAAAGGAATCGTGTATAACGGATCAACAACCGAAATGGTATTAAACGCCACCCTGTAATTGGTAAATGGCAGGAATAGCTGAGTTCCGTAAGGTGTAAAACTATCCAGGATGGGATGGGTAAAAATCGACAGGAAAAATAACCACCTCCAGTCTTGAAGGCTTGTAGTGCCATGCCGTTTATTTCCTTTATCATACAATCTATGTAAAATCCAGCCGAGAATAAAGGCAGCCATAATGGCAAATACGATCGAATGCATAAAGCCTCTGTGGAAGGCGTTGATGTCGATTTCATTATTGTACAGCAACCGACCAACAAAAACATCAAGATCAGGGATAGTACCTCCAATAGCACCAAACATCATGGCCTTATTGCCAATCTTCTTACCCATGGCTATTTCACCACAGGCTGCTCCTAATACTATTTGAGATATTGAATCCACGTTGAAATCACCAAAAGTACGAACTAAATTTCAACCACAGGAAGACGTCCTGAAGGGAAGTTTAGGCAACAGCTGACTCATCTTGGTTTTCGTCCTGAACCATTTTAAATTGGGCCAGTTTTCTGGAAATACGAATCGTTTTGATTCGCATTTTTGATCTAATTTCGAATAGATCTTTAAGTTCTTCTTTTTGAATTTTATTTTTGAAGTTCGCCTCCAGGTAATGTATGTAACTCAAGGTGCTCAGATTTCTCTTTAATTCTTTGCTTAAACTATGAAGTTTCATCTCATAATCATCATGATCGATTTGCAATGGCTTATTTAAAATCACGGTTCCTTCATCTGATACTGAATTATTCAATTCCGATCTGAAGTGAGAGGTGAAATCGTTAGTTGTTTCTTGTTTTTCAGATTCTGAAGTTAA
>JABDIV010000022.1 GCA_013003555.1 Flavobacteriaceae bacterium | reverse complement strand
TCGTTGTTCGCTGCTGTGGCTTTGATTCCACCATTTTACCCAACTGCTCCAAAAGCATACGGTGATGGCGTTCACTGCCCTTTTCCGGTGCGTAATAGTCGTATGTATCACTATAAATACTCAGGCCTACCGCATCGCGTTGCTTTTTCAGAATATGCATCATGCAGGCAGCCGCCAATGCCGAAAAACCTATTTTATTCAGGCTGTTGATATGTTGAACCCCAATCTCGGGATAATGCATGGAGCTGCTGTTATCGACAATGATGTGGCACCGCAAATTTGTCTCTTCATCATAAACCTTGGTAAACAGTTTATCGGTCTTCGCGTATAACTTCCAATCGATATGCCTGGTGCTCTCCCCCTGATTGTAGATCTTGTGCTCGGCAAATTCAGCAGAAAAACCGTGAAACGGACTCTTATGCATCCCCGCAATAAAGCCTTCCACAACTTGCTTGGCTAAAAGCTCGAGGTTTGTAAATCCCGAGGTTTTTTGAACTTCTTTTTTGAGATCCATATCAGTCCGAAACTAAAAAAGGTTTGCCATTCCGGCAAACCTTTAAGCTAATTTTATGAATAAAACTTGTTTTAGCTTTCCGCCAACAAGGAATCTAACGCTTCAGAATAGGCGTTTTTTGGTGCAACACCAACCTGACGACCTACTACCTCGCCGTTTTGGAATACCAAAACCGTAGGGATATTTCGCACGCCATATTTGGCTGCATATTCCTGGTTTGAATCAACATCCACCTTTCCAACAACAGCTTTACCGTCGTATTCCTGGCTGATTTGTTCAATGATCGGCCCAACCATGCGGCATGGTCCGCACCAGGCAGCCCAAAAGTCAACCATTACAGGTTTATCACTTTTCAAAACCATTTCTTCAAAATTTGCATCTGTTATTTCTAATGCCATAATATTTAATTTAGGAGCGTTTCCGCAGAAATTATTATACAAAATTAGTCAAAAATCTGGCCAAAGCTTACATCGCAACTATTTGTTTTGCCTATAGATTGATCAACTGCGGTTATAATTTAGTTTAATTTATAGAAAACCTGCTGTTTTTCCAGTTCTTCGAGCAATTCCTGGGAGATCCTGATCTTTTGTTTTCTACTTGGCATATTCAACCTGATCTGCTCTTCATGATCATAGATAACGAAATTCAGGTTATGATCGCCCTTATGCATCTTGAGTAAATCCTGCAGCTTTTGAATATCGTCCTTGTTCAGATCTTTAATATTCATTTGAATAGAAAGTTTTTTGGCCATGTTGTCCATGACGTCATGCAACAACTGAAAACTATTGAATTGCAATCTGGGGTCACCTTTTTTTCCGGTTTCACGATTTTCCCAGCCTTCACGCACAAGCACCTTCACGTAGACGAAATTATTTTTCAAAAGGAAATGCCTGAACTTCAGATAGTCCTCTCCGAATATCCTGAACTCAAAAGAATCGACATAATCTTCAATTGTAAAAACTGCCCAGCCCTTGCCTTGCTTACTGATACGATGATGTACATCGGTAACCACCCCGCCGAAGGTCAACTCGCGATTAAGGTAATTATCAAGGTCCCTGAACATGGAAATCGTGGCGTTACAAAACGTGTTCATCTCAATTTTAAAATCATCAAGTGGGTGTCCTGAAATATAAATACCAACCACTTCTTTTTCTCTTGCAAGCTTTTCCATAGTGCCCCATTCGTCACAAGGTGGAACCTCAGGTTCCGGAATCTGAACTTCACTGGCATCACCAAAAAGACTCACCTGTGCCGAATTTTCATTCTCCTGAAACTTCGCGGCAAAGCGCATGGTTTTTTCCAGGAATGTTATTCCATCGCCCATATCATGAAAATACTGTGCCCTGTGGGTTTTGGCAAAACAATCGAATGCTCCCGCATTTGCCAGGTTTTCGAATGCTTTCTTATTGGCAGCCCTCAGGTCAATGCGCTTCGCCAGATCGAATATCGATCGGTAAAGTCCGTCCTTTTTCCTCTTATCAACAATCGTCTTAACGGCTCCGTATCCCACACCTTTAATGGCGCCCATTCCAAAGCGAATGGCGTTGTCTTTATTCACCGAAAACTTGTAATATGATTCATTTACATCCGGTCCGAGGACATTCAGTTTCATGCGTTTGCACTCTTCCATAAAGAAGGTAACCTGCTTGATATCGTTCATATTGTTCGAAAGAACAGCTGCCATATATTCGGCCGGATAGTGCGCTTTTAAATAAGCGGTCTGGTATGCGATCCAGGCATAACAAGTTGAATGCGATTTATTGAAGGCATAACTCGCAAAGGCTTCCCAGTCTTTCCATATCTTCTCAAGCTTGGCTTCATCCAATCCTTTTGCTGCTGCCTGGTTGATGAATTTCGGTTTCATCTTATCGAGCACGGCCTTTTGCTTTTTCCCCATCGCCTTCCGAAGAACATCGGCTTCGCCTTTTGTGAAATCAGCGATCTTCTGAGAAAGCAACATCACCTGCTCCTGGTATACGGTAATGCCATAGGTGTCTTTGAGATATTCTTCCATTTCAGGCAGATCATAATCGATCTGTTCGTCGCCATGCTTTCTTCTGATAAAGCTTGGGATATATTCCATAGGACCCGGACGATACAAGGCGTTCATCGCAATGAGATCATCAAAGACCGTAGGTTCCAAATCTTTTAGATGCTTCTGCATCCCCGGCGATTCATATTGGAATATACCAACGGTTTCACCACGTTGGAATAACGCGAAGGTCTTCTCGTCATCTAAGGGAAAACTATCGGGATCGAGCTCAACATCATATTTTGCCTTAACAATCTTACAGGTGTCCTTTATAAGGGTAAGCGTTTTCAGACCAAGGAAATCCATTTTCAATAATCCGGCACTTTCAACAACCGAATTATCGAATTGAGTTACATACAGGTCGGAGTCTTTTGCAGTGGCGATGGGGACAAAGTTTGTAATATCATCGGGTGTAATGATAACGCCACAGGCATGTATTCCGGTATTTCTAACCGATCCCTCAAGTACTCTGGCCTGGTTAATGGTTTCTGCTTCCAGGTCTTCCCCTTCGGAAATATTGAGTAACTGGTTGATCTTCTCGAGGTCTTCGGCCCTGAATTTGCTGCGCAATTCCCGCTCTTCCATTCCGAAGATCTTCCCGAGTTTGGCCATATTGGGAACCAGTTTCGCAATTCGGTCGGCTTCATTCAAGGGCAGGTCGAGTACACGAGCCGTATCCCGTATTGACGATTTTGCTGCCATGGTACCATAAGTGATGATCTGGGCCACCTGGTTAGCACCATATTTATTAATAACATAATCCATCACCCGGCTTCGCCCTTCATCGTCGAAGTCGATATCGATATCAGGCATGCTGATTCGATCAGGATTTAAAAAGCGCTCAAAAAGCAAGTCATATTTAATCGGATCGATATTGGTGATCCCCAGGCAATAGGCGACCGCGCTTCCGGCTGCAGAACCTCGTCCCGGGCCAACGGAAACATTCATTTTCCGAGCCTCTGAAATAAAATCCTGGACGATAAGGAAGTACCCCGGATAACCGGTCTTTGCGATTACATCCAGTTCAAAATCAAGGCGCTGTTTAATGATATCATCCATTTCGGGAAAGCGCTTTTTCGCGCCCTCAAAAGTGAGGTGTCGTAAATAAGCATTCTCACCACGTTTTCCACCGTCGGCATCCTGCAGGTCGAGGAACTTTTCGGGAATGGCGAAATTGGGGAGCAAAACCTCCCGGGCAAGGCTGTATGTCTCAACCTTATCAATAACGTCCTGAATATTGATTATGGCCTCCGGCAAATCCTTGAATAAGGCCTTCATCTCTTCGGCCGATTTGAAATAATACTCTTGATTTGGCAGACCGTAGCGGTATCCGCGTCCACGTCCTATCGGCGTAGTTTGCTTTTCACCATCCTTTACACACAATAATATATCATGAGCATTAGCATCCTTCTTCTCAACATAATAGGTGTTATTCGTGGCCACCATTTTAATGTTATGGCGGCGTGCAAACTCGACCAGCACTTGGTTGGCACGGCGTTCATCTTCCTGGCCGTGTCGCATGATCTCAATATAAAGATCATCGCCGAAAATACTATGCCACCAAATGAGGGCATCTTCGGCCTGTTTTTCACCAACATTCAGAATTTTACCCGGAACCTCACCATAAAGATTTCCCGTTAAAACGATAAGATCATTTTTAAACTGCTGAACAATGCCCTTATCAATTCTAGGGACATAATAGAATCCGTCGGTATAAGCCACCGACGACATCTTGGCCAGGTTATGATATCCGTTCTTGTTCTTAGCCAGGAAAACAACCTGGTAACCATAATCCTTTCTGGTTTTATCCTTATGATCCTCACAAACGAAGAATTCGCAACCCACTATGGCCTTCAATGGCTTTTGATCAGGTGATTCGCTATCGGCTGATTGAATACTATTATTATAGGTATTTACGTCTTTTACAAAATGAAAAGCGCCCATCATATTGGCATGATCGGTCAATGCCACTGCCGCCATTTTATTTTTCGCGGCGGCTTGAACAAGATCTTTTGTGCTCATGGTCGACTGCAAAATACTGAACTGTGAATGGTTGTGGAGATGAACAAACTCGGTATCGGTAAGCAACTCAGAATCGACTGGAATTTCCGGGCCAGTTTCATCGCTGTCATCAGGCTGCCCTCTCAAAGCTTCAGATGCTTTTCTCAGGTTTGTATGTTTTAGTCCAAGAAGCTGAATCGTATCGGGATTGTTCGATTGAAATTCTTCGAAATATCCAGGTTCGGCTAGTAGTTCATTTAAATCGAACTCTCGTTTTCGAATGAGTTCAAAGAAACATCGGGTTGTAGCCTCTACATCTGCTGTTGCATTATGAGCCTCGACAAATGAATCCTGAAATAGATGACTGTAGAGTTCGCTTAAAGTGGGCAGCTTATATTTTCCACCGCGTCCTCCCGGGAGTTGACACATGCTTGCCGTATGTTCGGTACAGGTATCTAACAACGGTAAATCTGTTAGTTTTGTTGAAATCCCTAACCGATGGAATTCACAACCAAGAACATTGATATCGAATCCAACATTCTGGCCCACCACAAAGCGCGATTCGAGGAGACAAGTATTAAATTTTTCAAGAACCTCTATTAATGGATGTCCGTTTTCTTCAGCCAGTTGTGTGGAAATACCATGAATCTGCTCAGCGTCATATGGAATATTGAACTCTTCTGGCTTTATAAGGAACTCCTGATGATCAAGACACTCCCCCATGGCATCATGTAATTGCCAGGCGATCTGCACAACCCTTGGCCAGTTATCGGTATCGGTAATCGGTGCATTCCAACGTTTCGGAAGACCGGTGGTTTCAGTGTCAAAAATCAAATACATATTAAGGGTCTAAGTAGAAAAAACGAAAGATAAAATTACGGAATATCTACAATCAGATGACGGAAAGTTATGAACATAAATCTGCTTATTCAGATGTGTTCTAAACAAAAAATGTATCGAAAAAAAATTAACCTTAAATCGTTCCCAAAATTGAACAATAAGTGCGATCAATTATGACAATTGTCATGTTTAATGTAACAATTGTTACATAATTTTATTCCCAATAAAACAAAGAATTTAGTCGACTAATCATAAATGCGTAATTATGAGAACTTTAAAACTTTTTTCCATTCTATTTATTGTAGGAGCTCTTTTTTCGAGCTGTACTCACGATGAACTTTTAATTGAAGGTCCTGCCGGACAAGATGGTATCGACGGTGTTGATGGTATTGATGGCGTTGATGGACAAGACGGATCAGCCGCTTCTTGTATCAATTGTCACGCATCAACACATCGTGAACCCATTGAAGCGGCCTGGGCCATGTCTGCTCATGCCAGCGGCAATACCTGGGCACAACGTGGTACTATCGGATCTTGTGCACGTTGCCACAATAAAGATGGATTCCTCGATGTATTATCTGGCCTTTATGTTGATGAAGATGGAATCAACACCGTTAATCCGGCCGGATATTCAGTTGGAAACGTACTGGATTGTACAGGATGCCATGACAATCACCGTTCGTTCGATTTTGAAAATGACGGCAATGACTACGCTGTCCGTTCTATCACACCTGTTGATCTATTTATCGATCCGACCGTTCAGGTTGATATGACAAGCGAGTCTGATCCTCTCGGATTAAGCAATGTCTGTTTGAATTGTCACCAACCTCGAAATTCATATGAAATTCCTGCCGGTATAGGAGATTATGAAATTACCAGCAAGCGTTTTGGACCACACCATGGTCCACAAGGCACAATTCTTCAAGGTGTAATGGGAGCCAACATTCCAGGTTCCACAGGATACCCTGGCGTTGGATCTGCAACTCATAAAACCGGTGCATCATGTACAAGTTGTCATATGGGAGAACCCACATCTGTTGCAGATGGATCACACACCTTTAATGTAACCGAAAATGCATGCACGACTTGTCATGGCAGTGGCGCTCCGATGGAAATCACCGGATTCACCGAAGATATGGCCATTCTTGAAGGTTTACTTGCCGCCCAAGGCATGTTCGATGAAGATGGTTATTACAACGAAGGCACCTATTCGGTATTACTTGCACAGGCTGCATGGAATTATCGAACTCTATTGGAAGATCAGAGTAAAGGTATTCATAACCCGGATTATGTACGTGCTTTGTTAAATAATACAATTGAAGCACTTCAAGACTAAGGGTTGAAAAACACCATGTCAAAAAATTAGAAATTTTATTTATAAGAAATTATGAAAATATTTAAGTATAGTTTAATTGGACTAGTACTAGTATCACTGATTGCATTCATGAATTGTACACATGATGATGAGCCAAATCCGGTTGTCGATCCTGGAATTGGTGAAAGTGCCGATGAACTGTTGGTTCAGCGGTTTACCAATCCTCCAGTTTTTGACGGTTTGATTGATGATGTGTGGAGCGAAGCCCGACCCCTTGTTAACAGGGCTACCGTATTATCAGCCGGTGATCGTGAGATCGCCCTAAACCCTGAAAGTGAAGGAGACGCCAGTATTGAACCTACTGACCTAATGGATCCGTACACCGGAGAAAGTTATGAATACTCATTAAGGGGTGGGCATGATGGAGAATACCTTTACTTATTATTTGAATGGCAGGATGATACTGATAGTCAAGACAGGCAGTCCTGGTATTTCAACCCGATCACCAGTACCTGGAGAGGAGAAAATAAATATGCCAATCATAAAAACGACAAGTTTTATGAAGACAAATTCGGAATGATGTTTCCTATTGGAAATCCAGAAGGCTTTGCCGGTGGAACATGCACAGTAACATGTCATACCAGTTTACAAGATCCTCAACCGGGACAAAAAACCTCACGTCATTATATGATGAATCCTGACGAACTAACTGACCTCTGGCACTGGAAGCGGGTTAGAAACGCTTTATCCCTATCTGTGGATGACGGATATGTTCAATATGAAGAGGATGAAGGTTTTGCCTCAGCCAATGGAAGAAAGGCAGATGAGGGACTAGCTATTTACACCGGTAATAAATTTGTCGATCCAGTGACCGATTTGGCAGGACCGAAATATGTTATTCCGGGCAGAGAAAATTACTATTGGATTGCACAGGAAGAAATTGACAACGGTACGGCCAAGGCTGTAACAGGTGTTGCAGCAGATGGTGTATTAACCTATGCTGGTGGAACCATTGATCCAAATGGCGATCCTGCTTACTCACAAGGATTTGGTAATAAACGAATGCCAAGTGTAATAATTAATCCTGGGGGAGCCGGCGATGATGGTAGATCAGAAACACAGGTGCGTGCAGTACATACCGGCTCAGGCTGGCAGTTGGAAATCAAACGAGAATTAGACACCGGTGATCCAACCGACGCTGTTTTTACAGTTGGTGAAGAAATACCATTTGCGTTAGCCATTTTTAATAATGCAGCTATTGGTCATGGTCAATCCAGCTTCCTGACCATGAAAATCGAAAATTGATCATACAACTTAAAAGTGCAGATTATAAAATCTGCACTTTTAAATTCAGTTGATCACAACTCTAATATGCTTAACATGAAAAAAATTCTTCAAGTAATAATTCTCATAACGGTAAGTCTGTCGGTGAGTTCCTGTTATTACGATTCTATTTATGAGCCTATAGATACAGGAGGAAATGGAAATGGCGAACCACAGGAAGTTTCCTATCAAAATGATATAATACCCTTATGGGTACAGTGTGTAGGTTGCCATAATGGCAATGAACCACCAAATTTAGAAGATGATGTTTCCTATGATGCCCTTTTAAATGGTTTCGTTGTGCCCGGAGATGCCGACGCCAGCATACTTTATCAATCTCTATTGGGTTCCAATGGGGTGTCACTAATGCCTCCGGGGGCTCAATGGCCAGATTCGAAGATCAACTTAGTTCGTGATTGGATCAATCAAGGTGCTTTAAATAATTAATAACCAGGAACAGAACTATGGGAAAACTAAAAATATTATTCGTCTTTTTATTCATTCCTTTCCTTTGCTTAGCTCAGGAAAAAGAGAACGATACTATTGTAAAAGAGAAACCAGAACGGCCTGCATTTGAAAGTTCTTATATCATCGATAACCCCACCAATGTGTTATTTTCCAAAAATACTCTGGAAATCCAAATGCAGCATCGTTTCGGTGAATTTGGCAATACCAATGATTTGGGAGGAATTTGGGGTGCCTCGAATATCCGTCTCGGGGTATCATACGCTGTCCATGACAGGGTTACTGTGGGTTTCGGAACTACCAAATCAAAACGCTATCAGGATTTTAATTTGAAGGTCGCATTATTGCGTCAGACTCGTTCTGATAAAATGCCGGTAAGTGTTACCTATTATGGTAACTTCGTTATCGATGCTAGAAGTAAAAATCAAGGTCTTTTTCTTTATACAGAAGATCGATATTCCTTTTTTAATCAATTAATAATCGCGAGGCGCTTTAGTCCGAAACTATCATTTCAGGTGGCGCCAAGTATCTCACATTATAACACTGTGGAAAAAACCATGAGAAACGACATGGTGGCGCTGGCCTTTGGCGGTCGTTATAAAATAAGTGATGGTACTGCTATAATAGCCGATTACAGTCAACCTCTGACCAAATTTTTGCAAGACAATCCAAATCCTGGAATTAGTTTCGGCGTAGAATTTGGGACATCATCTCACGCCTTTCAGATTTTTGTAACCAATTACTGGGGAATTGTTCCACAGGAAAATTACATGTTTAACCGCAAAGCAACAGGATTGGAAGGTGAGAAAGGACAATATTTAATCGGGTTTAATATAACCAGGAATTATAATTTTTAATTGAATTGATTTCATAGGGTAGAATAATAATTACGCAATATTTATTTTGCCCTATTTTTTTTAACCTATGTAACGATGAGCAATTCTGATAAAAACAAGAACAATATCTCCAGAAGGGCAATCCTGCCAATTCTCGGAACATCATTTTTGATCCCTTTATTCGGTTTTGGACAATCGGAACTCGAAACGGAACCTGACAAAGAAGACGAAGACTATGAAATCTTATTAAAACCGGACGGAACTACCGTTAAAGTTAAGCGCAGCGCTTTAAAAAAATCAAAAGTGGTTAAGAAAGGATTGTCTAACAAGTCACTACTCAACTGGCTGGGCAAAAAAAAATAGCTTCATTAAACGATATTGATCATGGAAGAAAACACAAAAAAATCAAGACGTAAATTTCTTGATCGTGGGATAAAATTAGGTCTTGCAACTGCCATTGGAAGTTTCGGAATTTCAAAAATCACCTCTAAGCTTAACGCTAAAACCAGGACCCATTCAGGTAACAAGGTTGAACTCATGACCACTGATGGTAATCTTATAGAGATCGATGCATCTGAAGCCATGGAAATATCCCATGCTGCAACTCATGATGAAAAATATAACATAAGAGAAGGCATTCCCAATCGAAAATTTGTAATGGTGATCGATTTAGCAAAATGCAAAAATGCGTTAAATTGTGTTGAAGCTTGTAATAAACATCACTATATCACGGGTGAAAATGCCTGGATTAAAGTCCATAAAATGCAGGAGAGTGCAGATACGGCACCTTACTGGATGCCCCGGACATGCATGCATTGTGATAAACCGGCATGTGTTACTGTTTGTCCGGTAGATGCCACGTTTAAAAGGCGCGATGGGTTGGTCTTAATCGACAATGAGCGATGTATTGGCTGCAGATTCTGTATGGCAGCATGTCCTTATTCAATTCGTGTTTTTAATTGGAGTGAACCGGCCCAGGGTGAGACAAGTGAAATTACCATGCACATGGAACATGGTCATTATACACCTGAATTTGCCGGATTACCAAGTGTAAAAGGAACCCCGGATAAATGTGATTTCTGCCCACATACAATAAAAGAGAACATTCTCCCGCATTGTGTTACGGCCTGCCCGAATGGTGTTTTTTATTTTGGTGACAAATACGAAGACACCGTATCCAACGGTGAAGAAACCCTGCGCTTTAAAAAATTATTGAAAGATAAAGCGGGTTACAGGCTATTGGAAGGTCTGGGCACGGAACCCAGTGTTTATTATTTACCACCGACCGACCGGCTTGTTGAATTCGAAGATGGTTTGGAAAATTACAATGAGTATCAATCTGTTGAAAAACCTGAATGATCATGAAAGGATATGAAAATCTCATAAACGATTTAGCTCCGAAAAGATTTGGGAAAAGAGGTAATATATGGTCTATTTTTTTGATTGTATTAATTGTTGCCGGGATTATTGCTTATATCGATCAGATAATCAGAGGACAAGAGGTAACCAATATGCGTGACTATGCCCTTTGGGGAATTTACATCTCCAATTTTGTGTTCTTTGTTGCAACAAGCTTTGTAGGTTCTGCTACCGTGGCCGTTTTACGATTAACAAATAATTCCTGGCGGACACCCTTGGTGCGTATCGCCGAGATTATTTCCCTGGCGGCTATCGTCATGGCCGGGATAACCATTATTATCGATATGGCGAGGCCTGACAGACTTTTAAATCTGTTTATTCATGCCAGGCTCCAATCGCCTATTACCTGGGATGTAATTATCATTCCAACATCAATTGTTTTAACCTTCCTGCTCTTATATTTCCCGCTTCTGCCCGATCTGGCACTTCTAAAAAAGTTTTTCAAGGAAAAAAGACCCAGGATCAGCAAATGGTATAACAGGCTGGCTCTTAAATGGCAAGGAACCCCTGCACAGAAAGCGATTCAATCAAAATCTATTATGATCATTTCCGTTATGATCATCCCCGTCGGAATATTGCTGCAAACGATCGACGCCTGGTTGTTTTCAACCACCTACAGGGTGGGATGGGATAGTACCAATATGGCAGCTTATTTCATTTCCGGAGCTTTTGTGGCAGGAGTCGGCGCTTTAATTACAGTAGTTTACATTATTCGACGAGTAAGAAAACTCGAGGCCTATATTACCGATTATCATTTCGATAGACTGGGTAAATATTTGGGCCTTGCTTGTTTGCTATATCTATATTTTAATATTAATGAATATTTAATACCGATTTTTACAGCAACCGTTGAAGAAGAAATTCATCTTAATGCTTTAGTGTTTGGCGAATATGCTTTATTGTTTTGGTTTTCACAAATAGTAGGCTTGATTCTACCACTAATCTTAGTGCTAAATAAAAATGGACGTAAACCAAAAGCCATGTTCGTTATAGGATTAATGGTTGTAATTGGATCCTGGTGGAAACGATTTGTTATTGTAACGCCTACCTTATTACATCCATTCTTACCAATTGATGGTGTTCCTGAATCCTGGCATCATTATTTTCCAAGTTTACATGAATGGATCATTACCGTGGCAACTTTAGCCATGTCACTCCTTATAATTACCATGATGGTACGATATATTCCGGTAATCCCGATTCAGCGATCAATCGATGAACTGAAAATGGAAAAGGAATTGGATGAACCCGACGTATTAAAAACCGAAAAAAAGATAACATCATGAGGCATCCTAAAAAACATTTATCGATACTGATTGGTCTGTTAGCCGTCTTCATGTATATGCCTTCTGTTCAGCAGCTTAATGCTCAAAATACAGAAAAACATCGCATCAGGTTGAAAGCTGATTACATTAAAATTATGGATAGCATTTCATATCTGAATATCAATGCATCTGCACGTATAGATAAAGAAAATATTGTTATTCCCAATATTGAATTAGACGTTTATAATGAGGTTGACGGCGAGGAAATTATCCTCGGTAAAACAAAAACCGATGGAAATGGTGATTGTAGATTCACACTCCCTCCATTAGTCGAACTCATTCCAGATTCGACAAAAACCTATATGGTTGGGGTTTCCTTTAACGGCAACGAGAAATTCAGAAAAGCTTCTCGAAGTGTTGAATTTAAAAATGCCGAAATAAAAGCCGAGTTGATAACAAAAGATAGCTTGAATTATGTCAGCGCTACCTTAATGGATAAAAGTACCGATAGTGTGATTCCTGATGAGTCGTTGATCGTTCAGATTGATCGATTATTCCTCCCGCTCAAAATAGGAGAAGAATTCAATATGACCGATGAAAATGGCACGATACTTGTACCAGTAGAAAAAGGAATACCTGGTGTAGGCGGGATCCTGGCAATTGAAGTCGTTTTAGAAGATAACGACACTTATGGAACATTAAAAGCCAGGCTTCATGCACCAATTGGAGAAAAAATCGTAGATGAATCAACATTTGATAAACGAACAATGTGGTCCCCGAGAAATAAAACACCATTATTCCTTCTCATATTCCCGAATTTATTAATTTTAGGAATGTGGGGATTTATCGTGTATTTATTATTTAACCTATATAGAATTTATAAATCAAAAGTGTGACAAAATGAAAACAATTAAATTTTTAATACCCTTATTTGTGGTTGCCGTTGCTTTTCTTTCATTTAAAATGGAAGACCAGGAGAAGTGGGTCGTACCAGCCAAGTACGAAAAGATGGAAAACCCCACCAATCCTAAAAAGGACCTTGCAATCGGTAAATCGCTTTACAACAAACATTGTAAATCCTGTCACGGAAAAGAAGGCTATGGTGACGGACCGAAAGCAGCAGATCAGGATGGTGATCTTGGTGATTTCTCTTCTGCCGAATTTCAAAAACAATCTGATGGTGCCATCTTTTACAAAAGTTGGATTGGAGACTTTGGAGATATGCCAAATTACCAGAAAAAAATTCCCGATGCAGAAGATGCATGGCTGATCGTTAATTATGTTCGAACCCTCGAGGAATAAAGGAACTAAAAAAACAAATGGAAAACCGGACGATTAGTCCGGTTTTTTTATGAAAAGTCCTCAGACTAAATATGACTTTTATCAGCTAATCTATCTTGATTACCTGTTAACTTTAAGACAACAGAATTAGCAGATGAGGGATAAAGAAGCTGTTTTGAATCTAAATGGCTTATATCCGGTCAATATTACCGATTACCTCTCTTCTCTGGTGTTTAATAATTAAGATTAAAGTGCGTCATGAATACAGAAAATCGCGAAACCGATTCCAGGAGAAAATTTCTTAAAAAATTGTCGAGCGGCGGCATACTGGCTGCTTCTGGTATGGCAATAGGCTCGATTTGCTCCTGTAAGCAACCCTCAAACGAAAAAACAACAGTTCTCACCACGGATGGGAAACTCGTACAGGTGCCAAATTCAGAGATGGAATCAATGGGACATCAGCATATTTCCCCGAATGAATCGCGGGAAGGAATTCCTGGTAAAAAGTTTGTGATGGTCGTTGATCTTGGGAAATGTAAAAATGCCAAAAAATGTATTGAAGTATGTGATGAGACACATAACCTTACACCAGACCGACCATACATCAAGGTCCTTGAAATGAAGGACAATGAAAAATCATCGCCGTATTGGATGCCTAAAAAATGCTTTCAATGTGACAATCCACCCTGTGTTAAAGTTTGTCCCGTAGGAGCTACTTATAAACGCACCGATGGAATTGTTTTAATTGATAATGAGCGTTGTATAGGGTGTCGATTCTGTATGGCTGCATGCCCCTATTCAGCCAGGGTCTTTAATTGGGGAACACCTCCCGATCAGGATGATCCAACGCCCTATTCACCCGAAACAAGCATACCAAGTTCAGTAGGAACAGTAGGGAAATGTGACTTCTGCCCGGATATGCTCAGACAAAATATGCTCCCGCATTGTGTGACATCATGCCCCAATGGGGTTATATATTTCGGAGATGAAATAGATGATACAGTAACCAACGGTGAAGAAACTGTACGTTTAAGTACCCTTTTAAAAGATAAGGCAGGTTATCGCTATATGGAAGAATTAGGCACCAAACCACGTGTTTATTACTTACCTCCTGTAGACAGACTTTTCCCTTTTGAAAAGGATTCTGAAGAAAATGGTGAATCATGAAACAGGCAGATCAAAAACAGCAAAAATATAGAACTAAAAGAGGGAAAACACTATTAGGTCATAATGTAAATACTTCCCTAAAGTATAAATTATGGGTAGCTTTTCTTCTTCTGGTTATTGTGATAGGATTATATGCCTATTATCTTCAAATAAAGTATGGCCTGATTGTGACAGCGATGAGAGATTATACATCCTGGGGGATTTACATATCTAATTTTGTTTTTTTTGTCGCTATTAGCCTGGTAGGTTCATTGATCAGTTCTATTTTAAAACTGAATAAAAATGAATGGTCAAGGCCTTTAACCAGAATTTCTGAAATTATTGCGGTTTCTGCTATTATTTGTGCTGCTGTAATTATTATCGTTGACATGGGTCGACCCGACCGATTTTTTTATGTTATTAAACATTTAAGAATTCAGTCACCCATTATCTGGGATGTCATAATTATAACAACCTATTTGGTGATAAGTTTTGTATTGCTATACCTTTCCTTACTTCCTGATATTGCGCTTTGTCGTGATCGTCTTACGGCGATTCCAAAGTGGAAAAAAAAGATGTATAAAATATTAGCGATAAATTGGAGCAATCATCCGGAACAAATTGCAATTCTTAAAAAGATAACCAGAATCCTTGCCATTACAGTTCTGCCGGTTGCATTTGCTATCCATACGATAACGTCATGGTTATTTGCTACAACTTGGAGACCAGGTTGGGACAGCACCAATCTGGGACCATATTTTGTTTCGGGGGCCTTTATGGCAGGTGCAGCAGCGATAATTATTGCCATGTACCTGTTAAGAGTTCATTTAAACTTAAAAAAATATATCACAGAACACCATTTTGAAAAAATGACCAGGCTTTTAGTGCTTTTATCACTTGTTTATCTATATTTTAATATAAACGAATATCTTGGGCCGGCATTTAAAATGGTGGGGGTTGAAGGTGAACACATCACTGAATTATTTACGGGTAAATATGCCCCGATGTATTGGTTCGTTCAATTGGGGGGCCTTATTCTACCCATTGCTTTTTTAATTTTCAAACCGTTTCGTAAACCTCTACCTGCCTTTATTATATCTATTTTCGTAATTCTTGGTGCATGGTTTAAGCGATTTTTAATAGTTATACCATCACTTCAACATCCTTATCTACCTATTCAAGGTGTTGATGAATCGTATTTACATTATATCCCCACATGGGAAGAGTGGGCAATCACCTTATCATCTTTTGCATGGTTCTTATTAATAATAACTGTCCTTATTAAGATTTTTCCGGTTATTCCTATTCTAAAAGCTGAAACTAAACCTATTGTTAAATCTAATTCTTTACAAGATGACGAGCCATTATTATTTTGAAAATCAAGTTTTGAAAATTCTCTTGATTATTGGTTTCATAAGTATTTCAAATGCTGTTGTCTATGGTCAGGAAGAAATGCAAGACGCAATAATATCTCTAGAATTTTCCGAGGAAAATGACTCGAAAACGATTATTGCAACAGCTGAAGATCAAGACCGATTACCCATAGAGGATCTGGAGCTTTATTTTTTTGTCAAGAGGACCTTTAGCTTATTGCCCATTGGTGATGCCTTTAATGCTACAAACGAAGATGGCGTCATTGAGGTAGAGTTTCCGAACGATCTTAATGGTGATGTTAATGGTGATGTTGTTATTGTCGTAAAAATTATTGAATCTGACATCTATAATGATCTTACCATCGAAAAAACAAAAAATTGGGGAACGCCAATTGTAATCGAGGATCCTAAAGATGAAAAAAGATCATTATGGGCGGCGGCTGCAAATGCCCCCATGAGCTTAATTTTTATTGTAAGTGCATTAATATTATCAGTTTGGTACATAATTTGTTATATATTTTATAAGCTTTATAAAATCAGCAAAATTAAACCGATGTATAACTAAATTAATATTCTTACATTTAATAAAATTCTTTATCATGAAAAAACAAATTCTAATCCTAGGTGCTGTTCTTATTGGAAGTTTGGCTTTTTTGTCAATGACCGTTATAAAAACTGACGTACAAGACACCTGGGAGGTTCCGTCGAAATATCAAAAAATGAAAAATCCATATGCTACGGTAGCAGATTCTGATAATATCGGTCGTATAATGTATTCAAAGCATTGTAAGTCCTGCCATGGCACCAAGGGAAAAGGTGACGGGAATAAAGCAGCGAATTTAGATACACCCGTTGGTGATTTTACCGATGGTTCCCTTAAAGATCAAACCGACGGTTCACTATATTATAAATCCTTTATCGGAAGAGATGATATGCCGAGTTTTCAAAAGAAAATAACCGACGAGGAAGACCAATGGCAGCTTATAAATTATTTAAGAAAACTGAGTGAGTAGAATCACTATATTCCTGTTGGAACTAATAATTGAATAAAAAAAGCAATCATAATGATTGCTTTTTTTATTGGTTTTATTTAAGCCTGAACATGGAGGATGTAATGACAATCAATTGCAGTCTCCAAGTGAATCGACTAAGGATTGTAAGGCTCCAGTACTATCTCCACAAGAAAATATCTGCACAGTTAAGGCATCTTTATAAGCATTGCAAACGGCCTCATATTCAGGCATTGAACTATCCGTAGCAGCAAAAGCTGCTTCAGCGTCAGCCACATCCGACACCGCATCCTGACAACTTGTTCCGCCACCAAGAACCAGCAGTCCTCCTGTTAAGCGTATCTGGTAAAATTCTCCTTCTATGAAATTAACTGTTTGTAAACCATCTGCCGTGTAGGCATTGAATTTAAAAGTGCCCGTAACCGTATTTGTAGAGTTTTCAAAATCAACAATGACGATCTCACCATCTGCCGGGTAAATCGATACACTGGGATCCGGTGGATTTAAAGTTGAAAACACATTACCCTGAGCATCCTCAAACCGCGCTTCACTCTGGTAATTCCCGCCTAAATAATAGGTCCCAACATTATCTCTGGTAGTGACCAATGACAACACTTCAGAATTGTTACCCCCCTGAACAACCAAGCCTCCGGCATCGATATCTGCTGCACTATAGGTCGCTCGCCACAATTCGACTCCGTCTTTTATACCTTGCAGTGCCGGCATATTAAACTGAATCTCATCCTTACACGCAAATACTGAGAATACTGTAAATATGTAAATCCATATTTTCTTCATATCGAAAATCATTTTTGGTATTTCAATGTTAGATATTGGGAACCCAAAAGTAAGATAAAAAGTAAATCTATTAATTGTAAATCGGAAAAATGTAATATCTTTGCGCCCTTATTAATAACCAAGGTCGAGAACCTTAAAATTTAATTTATATGCCAGTTAAGATTAGATTACAACGACACGGAAAAAAAGGAAAACCATATTATTGGATTGTTGCAGCTGATGTACGTTCGAAAAGAGATGGTAAATACCTTGAAAAATTAGGAGCTTACAATCCCAATGTTAATCCAGCAATTATTGAACTAGATATTGATGGTGCTGTAAAGTGGTTAGAGAATGGTGCTCAACCAACCGATACAGCAAGAGCCATTCTTTCATACAAAGGGGCTATGCTTAAGAAGCATCTAGCCGGTGGGGTTAGAAAAGGCGCTTTAACTGAGGAAGAAGCCGAAAAGAAATTAAATGCCTGGCTTGAGGAAAAAGCCTCAAAAGTACAGGCGAAAGCCGATGGCTTAGCGAAAGCCAAAGCAGATGCCAAGACTAAGGCCCTGGAAGCTGAAAAAGCCGTGAGTGAAGCACGTATTGCTCCTGTAGAAATCGAAGAAGCTGCAGAGGCTCCTGAAGCTGAGGTTGCCACTGAAACAACAGAAGCTCCTGAAGCGGAAGTAGCTGTTGAAGAAACTGAAGCAGCAGCTGAAACAACAGAAACTCCGGAAGCTGAAGCAGTTGTTGAAGAAGCTGAAGCCACTGAAGCTCCAAAAACAGAAGTAGCTGTTGAAGAAGCTGAAGCCGTGGAAGCTCCTGAAGCCGAAGTAGCTGTTGAAGAAGCTGAAGAAGCAGCGACAGAAGAAAAGGAAGACGCTCAACCTGCAGCCTCTAACGAAGAAGAATAAGATTTAATACAATTTCATATTTTTAAACCTGGTAATTAGTTGCCAGGTTTTTTTATATCATGAAGAAGGAAGATTGTTTCTATTTAGGTAAAATCGTAAAGAAATATAGCTTTAAGGGTGAGTTATTGGCTAAACTGGATACCGATGAGCCTGCACTCTATGAAAAACTTGATGCCGTATTCGTGTTATTACGACGTGACTTTATTCCTTTTTTTATCGAATCTTCCCAGTTACATAAAAGTGATTTGCTCCGGTTAAAATTTGAAGATGTCAATACCGGAGAGGAAGCCGACAGACTCATTGGAAGTGAATTGTATTTACCCCTGGAATTATTACCTGCATTAGAAGGTGACAAATTTTACTACCATGAGGTCATTGGATTTACTGTGATTGATGCATCATTCGGGGAAATTGGTACTATCAGGAGCATAAATGACACCACTGCCCAGGCGCTCTTTGTAATCGAAAGAAATGGCACAGAGATACTGATACCTATGAATGATGAATTTATTTCGAAAGTGGATAGAGATAATAAGACCATTGCTGTTACCACACCTGAAGGATTAATAGATCTCTACTTAGAATAAATTCAGATTTCTTCGTATTATCAGGCAATTATTACATTATCAGGTCAATCGCTGTAGTGGCCTGGTAAGACAGGTTGGGCCACCACCGCCTTTACGGCTAATTTCATTTCCTTGATATGTTTGCACTTTGCAATCAGCTGCTTCTAATAAGCGCTTTGTAATAGGGTTACCAGCAACCATTATACATTGCCTCGGCGCAATAGCCAGGACATTACAACCCATAGATTCAAATTCTTCATCAGGAACTTCAATAAACTCAAATCCTCTTTCCTTAAGCATCTTTCTAAATTTTATGGGCATAAGAGGTGAATAGACAACAGCCAAATCTTTATCGATTGGACTCAATATTGACATTAAGTGAAACACATCATTTTCACCTTTATAATGTGGTAATTCGGCAGTAATAATTTCAATGCCTTTTGGTTCCAGAAGTTGTTTTAATTGATCGATCCCATTTTCATTTGTACGATACGTTAATCCAACAGCTAACGTATTTTGATCGAGCCAGGCCACATCACCGCCCTCTAAAGTTCCGGGAGCCTTGATTTGGCCTAAAACCGGAATATCATTGTCTTTATAAACTTGCATTTGTGCTCGTGGTTCATGCTTCCTTTCTTCTTTTCCCATGTTACAAATGATCATTCCAAAATCTGTCGCGATGGACGCATCTCTGCAATATATTGAGTCGATTGTTACAGATGAATCATAAGAGAAAAACCGTAATCCGATATCAGCATTTGTTAAACACGACTCAAATTCTTTAAACTCTTCAACAGCCGTATCAAAATCCGGGGGTGATAAATAATGTAATTCACGCCATTGTTCATTTAAATGAATATCAGAAATAAAGGCATTTTTGACGGACTTCAAATACACTGATTTAAGTTTTAAATATTCGGAATGCCGCGTTGTTTTCATTTTCTGGTTTTCCATTTACCATAGACATAGAAAGGCACACCTAATAATAACAGGATGAATCCATAAAAAACGGTTTCACTACCCGAACCAAAAATCGCCCATAAAGAATAAGCAAATCCGAGGCTCCCTAAAACAAAGGTTTTTATAAAATTATTGGCGTGCAATTTCTTATCTACTAAAATGATTATATAAGAGGCGGCCACAAATAAATAAGGAATTAGTACCGTTAAAACCGTTAGGTTTAACATGAATGAAAATTGTTCAACTAATCCCTCGGTGAAATTCATCAGCATAATTAAGGAAGTCAAAATGCTGCCAATTATCAGTCCGAGGTGGGGAACACCATTTTTATTTTCCCTTTTAAAAATCTCTGGGAATAATCCATCCTTTGCCGTCGCCATGGGAACCTGACCAGATATTAAAATCCAACCATTTAAGGCTCCGATTCCAGATATGGCTGCTCCGGCAGCAACAAAATATCCACCGTAATCTCCTGCGATTATTTTTCCAGCTTCTGCGAACGGTGCCGGTGATACATTTAAAATATCTACGGGTAAAATTCCAAATAATACTATGGTTCCAAGTATGTAAACACAAGTAACGATTATGGTGCCCAACATCGTCGCCTTTGGTATTATTTTTTCCGGATTTTTAATATTTTCAGCCGGAATGGTGGCACATTCAATTCCTAAAAACGCGTATAAAGTCACTGCTGCAACCACTGGAAATGTTGCGAAATCAGGATTCCCGGTTAAATTAAAAGCCGGGAAATTGTTGAATTCAAAAAAGAAGATCCCTATAAGAATAACGAATACCAATGGGGCTAACTTTAAAATCGTTGTTAACACTTGAACCTTTCCTGAGGTGCTCACCCCTTTGGTGTTAATCCAGGTAAGGAACCATATCATGCTCAAGCCTACACTTATTGACAAGATTGGATCATCTTTCAATATCGGGAAAAAGAAAGATAAGGCTCCAATTATAGCTATGGCAACCGCTGCATTGCTGATCCAAATCGATATCCAATATCCCCAGGCCACTAAAAATCCTATAAAATCGCCAAATCCTTCACGAGAATAGGTATATGGACCTCCGCTTTTATTAATAATTAATTTACTCAGATTACTAAATATTCTGGCCAAAATCAAAGCACCAGCCGCAGTAAAGACCCATCCCAAAATGCTTATGCTTCCATAACTGGCTAAAGTTGCTGGAATTAAGAATATGCCAGCCCCGATCATATTTCCCACGACAAGTGATGTCGCTGTAATCAATCCAACTTTTTTTGTTTCCATAATCGGCAACTAATTTTTATAACCAGATATAGATGGGAATCCAATCGAATATACAACTTAATGACCAATAACGGCATTTAATATTTCCTCATAAAAGAGTGCAATATTGGCTGGCATTAATTAAATTTGAGCATTCTAAAAACATGTCAATTAATGAAGCCAGATTTATTCGAATCACCTGATTATTATCAAATTGACGATTTACTAACCGATGAGCATAAACTGGTGCGCGACGCCTCCAGAGAATGGGTAAAACGTGAGGTTTCTCCAATTATAGAAGACTATGCCCAGCGGGCAGAATTTCCCGAGCAAATCATCAATGGCCTAGCTGAAATTGGCGCTTTCGGACCTTATATTCCCTTGGAATATGGTGGGGCCGGTCTCGATCAGATTTCATATGGATTGATCATGCAGGAAATCGAACGCGGCGACTCAGGTGTACGCAGTACGGCTTCAGTGCAATCGTCCCTGGTCATGTATCCCATTTGGAAATATGGCAATGAAGCACAACGTCAGAAATATTTACCAAAATTAGCCTCAGGAGAATGGATGGGATGCTTCGGACTTACAGAACCCGATCATGGATCAAATCCTGGTGGTATGACCACAAACTTTAAAGATATGGGAGACCACTATCTGCTAAATGGTGCTAAAATGTGGATTTCCAACGCTCCGTTTGCGCAGATCGCTGTGGTCTGGGCGAAGAATGAAGAAGGGCGTATTTATGGCTTGATCGTCGAACGTGGGATGGAAGGTTTCTCCACCCCGGAAACACATAATAAATGGTCATTGAGAGCGAGTGCAACCGGCGAACTGATCTTCGACAATGTAAAGGTCCCAAAGGAAAATTTACTTCCGAATAAATCGGGACTTGGAGCACCCCTTGGTTGTCTCGATTCTGCCCGTTATGGAATCGCCTGGGGAGCTATTGGGGCGGCAATGGACTGTTATGATACCGCCTTGCGTTACAGTAAGGAGCGGATTCAATTTGGGCGACCGATCGGACAGTTCCAGTTGCAGCAAAAGAAATTGGCTGAAATGATTACAGAGATCACCAAAGCACAGTTATTGGCATGGCGACTCGGTACTTTGCGAAATGAAGGTCGGGCCACCTCTGCCCAAATTTCCATGGCCAAACGAAACAATGTTGATATGGCCTTAAAAATTACCCGGGAAGCACGACAGATGTTAGGAGGAATGGGTATTTCAGGTGAATATTCGATAATGAGGCATATGATGAATCTCGAAAGTGTTGTTACCTATGAAGGTACCCACGACATACACTTGCTGATTACCGGTCTTGATGTTACAGGATTGAATGCCTTTAAATAAGGTCAATGCAGTTTACAAATCAAATCTTTTCACTTGATTCTAGGCGGTCTTTTCTCTTGCTTACTCTCTGTTTGGTTTTCCTCTACGCATGTAAAAAGGATGATTCTTTCGCTTATGATATTTCAGATATTGTCGAAAATAACACAAGCAATTCGGTAAAGGTCCTGAGTTTAGGTGACAGCTATACCAAAGGAGAAAGTGTTTGTGAAAGCTGTGGATTTCCAACCCAATTAAAAAATGAACTTTACAATAATATCAATGATGTAAATATTGTTAAGCTTGAAGTATTGGCTCAAACGGGTTGGACAACTGGATCGCTGCTTACTGCCATCGGTAATCAAAATCTGGATCATAACTTTAATCTGGTCACCCTTCTTATCGGCGTCAATAATCAATATCAAGGAATCCCGTTCTCCGCCTATGAGGAACAATTTCCTCAATTGGTTGATCTGGCTGTAACCAAAGCCTTCGGCAATAGCGACAAGGTTATTGTTATATCAATTCCCGATTACGCTTTTACACCCTTCGGACAAACTATTGTTAACCCTGCCTTAATTTCCGAAGAGATTGATGCTTACAACGCCTTTGCCGAAAACTATTGTCAAACGAGGGGAATCCGTTTTTTAGATATAACCGATATAACACGTCTTGGTTTAGAGCAGCCCGAACTTGTAGCCACAGATGGCTTACATCCTTCAGCCCTTGCCTATGAGCGCTTTGTGGAACGCCTGCTTCCCATCGCTCTTGAAAAAATTGAGTAAATTCGTTATCGGATATGCTGCTGCTTTCTTCAAAGAATCGTTTAGACCATGCCTATAAACAGGCCAAACGAATTGAATTCGATGATCAATCGAAATTCATTTTGTTTAGTGATTGCCACCGCGGCGATAACAGTTTTGCCGATGACTTCGCCAACAACAGGAATATCTATTATCATGCCTTGAAACAATATTTCGCTGCAGGTTTTCAATACTGTGAACTCGGAGATGGCGATGAATTATGGGAGAACCTGTCATTCCGTTCTATACTAGAGGCGCATAAGAATGTTTACCTTCTTCTTAAAGAATTTCATGAAGAAGAGCGCTTGCACATGATATGGGGGAACCACGATATGGTATATCGAAATCCCGAATACGTAGAAAAACACCTCTCTAAATATTTCGATCCCAAATCTGGAGAAGATGTTGAATTATTTTGTGATCTCCAATTTCATGAAGGCCTGGTTCTTGTTCACAAGACAACCCGCCAGGAGATTTTCCTTTCCCATGGTCATCAGGCTGATTGGTGGAACTACCTCTTCTGGCGTTGGAGCCGATTCATGGTTCGCATATTATGGAAGCCCTTAAACGTTATGGGTATTGCCGATCCTACTAGTCCCGCAAAAAACTATAAAGAGCTCATCAAGGTTGAACGCCGGATAAAAAAATGGATAGTCGATAACGACAATCGCCTCACCATCGTCGGCCATACGCATCGGCCAAGGTTCCCTGAACCCGGGGATATCGCATTCTTTAACGATGGTAGTTGTGTTCATCCGAGAAGCATTACCGGAATCGAAATTGAAAATGGTGCAATCGCACTGATTAAATGGCAAATTGAGACTAAAGATGACGGAACACTGCAAATTGTACGTGTACTGTTGGAAGGGCCTTGTGACCTTAAAGATTACATCACAGAATAATCAGTCCTCTGAAGGCTCAATGCGACCGTTATTCCAATATTGCGGTTTGGTGTCTTCGGTTTCCTGATGCCAGTAGCCTCTTGTAACCTTGTGGCCATCGAAAGTTTTTAACTTGCGTTGAAAGATCCAGATGGTAGGATTAAATACCATATCGGTCACCGCTACGGTATAGAGTTGGGGATCCTCTTCTGTTTTTCTTTTATCTTCCTTTATAACAACTTCAAAACCGTTGTGCTCCAGAAGCGCTTTCAAAAAATCCCGACGATCGGCATCTACGCCTTTTTCGACAAAGGTCACCCGGGTTTCATCAATACTACCAAACATATGTTTTCCTGAAAGACTCATAATCTATTGATTAAAAAATACTGCTTAATTCATATATATAATTGTAAATCGGACTGTATATGCCGATTAGCAAAATACCGATCACGGTGATGATCAACCCGATCCTCATATAGAGTTTACTTTTAAAAAACGGGATTGCATTTTCACTTTTTCTCAAAAACATAGCCCGAACCACCAAAAGATAATAATACAGAGCTATGGTCACATTCACAACGGCGATAAAGACCAGCCAGTAATAGCCTTCACTTGCTGCAGCCGTGAAAAGGAAAAATTTTCCGAAGAACCCAGCAACAGGCGGAATCCCGGCAAGCGAGAAAAGCGCTAACATCATGACAAGGCTCAAATTGGGGTTGGTTCGGTAAAGGCCCTCGTAATCACTTATATTCTCTTTTCCTGTTTCAAGCGAAATCGCCTGTACGACACCAAAGGCTGCTAAATTGGAAAAGACATAAATCAAGACAAAGTATATGACACTAGCCGCTCCCAAGCGATTACCTATTAAAAGACCAAGCAATATGAAACCTGCCTGGGCAATTGATGAGAAGGCCAGGAAGCGTTTCATGTTCTGCTGGCGCAGGGCGAATAAATTCCCTATAAACATGGTCGCTATGGCGATTCCATAAAGGGCCTTCGACCAGATTTCCATCATAGGCTTCATCACGCTAAACAATAAGATCATAAGAATAAATACAGCCGATCCCTTTGAGATAACCGACAGATAGGACGCTATGCTTATCGGTGAACCTTCATAAACATCGGCGGTCCAGAAATGAAATGGCACAAGCGATATTTTAAAAGCCAACCCGGCAAAGAAAAACACAAAACCGAGCACGCTCAAATTACTTACGCTAAGCACTGTGGAAATTGAATCGAAATAGATAGAACCGGCCGTGGCGTATAGCATCGACATGCCGAATAAAGCAACTCCTGAAGCCATGGCTGCAGAGAGAATCAATTTGATACCGGCCTCTGACGATATGCGTTTCATGGTTTCATAAGCGGCCAGGGCAGCAATCGGAAGGGTTGATAATTCGATGCCTAAATAAAACATAAGGAAATCACCTGAAGAGATCATAAAATACATCCCCAGTAAGGAAGACATTAACAGGATAAAGAATTCGGTTCCTCGGTTCTGGGACACGATCTTTTCCTTTAGCCAATCTCCAGATTGAAGTAATAAGATCAACACCCCGACATTGAGTATATTTTTAAGAAATTGAATCAATACGGTGCTTTTGAACATCCCTCCGAATAAATTACCATGTTCCATAGGAAGAAATCCGACCAGGGTATGAAGGCCAAAGAGAAATATTGCCAAATGAATAATACTGCTTTTCTTAGGTCTCGAAATAAATATCTCGGCAATCACCAAAAGCAGGATGGTTACCAGAAGAATTATTTCGTGACGCATGATGTTTACCATATTGAAATCCATATCAAATAGATTTGTGCTATTACATTAACACGTTTATAAAAGGTGTTAAACTTTCCAGGATCATATCGCTGAGCCATAAAGGTGCCACCCCAATTCCAATAATAGGAATGAACAACAACAATATTCCCAGGCGTTCATTCCAGGTTGCTTTCGGAAGGGCATTAAAAGACTCATCACGAACGGGTCCCATAAGCATAATTCCAACAACCCTGAGGATATACACGGCCGTAATTACGATTACTGAAACAGAGACCACCGTTGCTACGCGTACAAACATATCTTCATTTTGAAAAGCTCCCACAAAAATGTTCATTTCAGCAACAAAACCGCTAAAACCAGGCAAACCAAGCGAAGCAAGTCCGACTATGACATACATCACTGAAATAAATGGAATTACCTTCAATAAACCACCCAGTTTAGTGATATCCCTGGTATGCGTACGCTCATAGATCATCCCGATCAAGGCAAAGAACAGGGCCGTCATAAAAGCATGCGACAACGACTGAATAATCGCACCATTCCACGATGTTTTGTTCAACATGAGCAGGGCGAAAAGAACCAGGCCGAGGTGGCTCACTGATGAATATGCATTGATATATTTTAAATCGGTTTGCTTGATGGCTGAAAATGCGCCATAAACAACCCCAATAACTGCCAGAATGATGAATATCCATGACCAATGCTGGGCTCCTTCGGGCATTATATACATCGCAACCCTGAAAATTCCATATCCCCCTAATTTCATCAAGACACCGGCGTGAAGCATCGATACGGCAGTTGGAGCTGACGCATGACCATCTGGCGACCAGGTATGAAACGGGAATAAAGCGCTTATCACCGCAAAACCAACAAAGGTCAACGGGAAGAATATCTTCTGAATATCAAACGGATAGTCAACCTGGGCCAATTCGAGGATATTGAATGTAAGCGGCCCACCCTGAGATCCGGAATAAAAATAAATTCCCAGAATACCGACCAATAGAATCGCTGATGCTCCCATCAGCATAAGGGTAAGCTTCATGGCTGAATATTCCTTAGGGCCAGAACCCCAAATACCGATTAACAAATACATCGGGATCACCGCAATTTCAAAAAAGACGAACATGGTGAACAGGTCCAGCGATATAAAGAAACCATAAACACCAATAGAGAGGACGATCAGTGAAATAAAAAACTCCTTTGGCAAATCATACATCTTCCATGATATAAAAACGCCGGCAAGTACTACTATCGATGTTAACAAAAGTAAGGCAACAGAAACACCATCAACTCCAACAACATAATGGATATTAAATGATTCAAACCATACGACATCTCTCATAAAAACCATGATGGCATCATTGGTTTCCCGTTCCCTTAAATAGGCGAACAAAAGATTGACGGCCATCCCAAGCTGTAATAAACTTCCAAGCATGGCAACAATCCTGGACTGCTTTAAATCCCTTGTAAAAATCAGGGCTAAAACGGTTAGCAGCGGAACTATTATAAATAGCGATAAAATATCCATAGTTATAATTTAACTCGTCCAAAAATAGATGAACACTAATGCGATTATTACAACCCCAACGATAAAGCCATAAGCATAATCCTGAACCCGTCCCGACTGCAAGCCTTTGATCTTGCGGGAGGTCTTAACCGTTGTATTTCCTATTCCTACCATGGTGCCGTCAACATAATTCCTGTCGAATTTTGCTATGGGTTCTGACACGCGCTTAAAGAAAATAGATTTGGCAACAAACATATAGATCTCATCGATATAAAATTTGTTATAGGCCCATTTATAAAGTGCTCCCAACGTATTAACCACGCGTTCGGCCAGGTTGTTTTCTTTCTTGTAAAATGCCCATGCGAGTCCAATTCCAATCAGGCCAACAGCGGTTGCAACAGCCGCAAGGGGATAATTAATATGTATTTCGATACCCGTCTTATCGGGACTCACCAAATCGCCAAAAGGTACGAATCCAGCCGTAGCACTAAGGACCGCGAGAACGATTAACGGAAAAGTCATAGAAGCAGGGGATTCCTTTGGTTTATGTTCGTAAGACTTGTCTTTCCCCCAAAAAATACCGAAGTATATTCTGAAAATATAGAAGGCCGTTAGTCCGGCCACCAGTACTCCAACATAATAAATGAGTTTATTATGCTCGAATGCCGCTACTAGGATTTCATCCTTACTCCAGAACCCTGCAAAAGGTGGAATCCCGGCAATAGCCAGCGCAGCTATGAGAAAAGTTATGTTGGTAATCGGCATAAATTTCCGCAGGTTGCCCATATCTTTTAAATAATTGCTGTGCACCGCATGAATCACCGATCCGGCACATAAGAAAAGTAATGCTTTGAACATCGCATGTGTAAACAAATGGAAAAGAGAGGCCATATAACCAAGACCTTCATGTCCTTCATAACCTGATACGCCAAGTGCCAGCATCATATAGCCCAACTGCGACATGGTCGAATAGGCCAAAACCCGCTTTATATCGTTTTGTGTCAGGGCAATTAGAGCTGCAAACAAGGCTGAAAATGCACCCACATAGGCTACGATATTTAAGGCAAAGCCCATTTCCACGAAATAGAACATCGGAAACAAGCGTGCTACGAGATATATACCCGCGACAACCATTGTAGCGGCATGTATCAATGCTGATACCGGTGTTGGGCCTTCCATAGCGTCAGGCAACCAAATATGTAATGGAAACATGGCAGATTTTCCGGCGCCTCCAATAAAAATCAGGATCAGAGCCCAGGTAATTACCGAAAGACCCATGAAAGAGGTTGCTGCCCAATTGGTAATGGCACTGCCTTCAGGATTGTTCAGAGTCTCAAAATCGAAGGTTCCTGTATAATATCCGATGATGAAGATTCCGATGAGAAACCCGAAATCGGCAAAACGCGTAACTATAAATGCCTTTTTAGCGGCTGCAATAGCCGATGTTTTAGTGTAATAAAATCCGATCAGTAAATATGAAGACACCCCGACCAATTCCCAGAAAATATAGATCTGGAATAAATTGGTGGCGAGTACAAGTCCGAGCATCGAGAACGTAAACAAGGATAAGAACGCAAAGAATTTTGTGTAACCGCCATCGCCTTTCATATAGCCCCGACTGTAAATATGGACCATTAGCGAAACCAGAGAAACAACAACCAGCATAACCACCGAGATGGGATCGACTAAAATACCCATATCGATGTGCAGGGTATCGGTAAAGTTCATCCAAACGGTTTTAGATACAAAGGTTTGATAGACTCCATCTACCTTTCCGATTTCGAAGAAATACTGAAAAGCAGCATAGCCTGATAGAAGGGCCGATATCAATAACCCGATTACTCCGACATAGCCGGAGACTGCCGGTTTGATCTTATGGCTAAAAATGCCTAAGATCAGGAAAACTACAAGTGGAACTGCCGGTATTAAAAAGATATAATTAATATCCATTGTTTATTCTTTAATATTTCATGATTTCGGTGTCTTTGACTTCCACCGAGCTTATCTGACGATACAGGTTAATGATTATGGCGACCGCCAAAGCGGTTTCCGCTGCCGCAACGGCAATGATAAAAATCGAAAAAACAGCACCCTGCAATACATCCGGATAGAGATACGTATTTATAATAACGAAATTCACTACCGAGGTGTTTAAAATAATTTCCACGGAAATGAGGATCGAGATCAGGTTTTTCCGTGTCAGAAAGCCGTATAAGCCTATAAAAAACAGTATGGTTGTTACTGTTAGAACATCATAAATACTTATGCCTTCAATCATGAATTAGATTCCTTATTTTCGGTTAATTTTTTCCCTTTAGCGATAACAATTGCTCCTATCATAGCGGCAAGCAGTAACACACTGATCACTTCAAACGGCAAAATAAATCCACCGTCTCCATAGTTCAATAAGGTCGATCCAATATCTTCGGTTGAAATAATTCGGTCTTGATTGGCAATCTGGAAATCATAGGAATAGATCGTAGTTAAAACAATCCCGATTCCAATTAAGCACAATATGGCTGTAGCAATTTGTCTGCGTGGTTTTGCCAATTCAAGGCGCAATTCGATATGGTGGACCAACAATACCGAAAAAATGATAAGAACTATAATACCTCCGGCATAAACGGTTAATTGGATGGCTGCCAAAAAGTTATAATCGATCAAAAAGAAGAGACCGGAGATTCCCACCAGAACAAATAGCAAGTAAATTACCGATCTGAGCATTTTTCGGCTTCCAACGGCAGCTATGGCAAATATGATCATCATTGCGGCCAGGATGTAGAAAATGATACGTTCCATACTTTAGTCTTCGACGCCTGCCCGTAATTTTGAGTCAGGGAGATTTAAAACTCGTGTTAACTGTGATCGGTCATATACCGAATTCTCAAAATTTTGTCCCCATTCAATCGCATCGGTCGGACAAACGTCGATGCACAAACCACACATGGTGCAAAGGCTGAGATGGTAAACGAACTTATCGATCTTCTTTTTCTTCTTACCGGTATATTCATCTATTCCCCTGTCCCAAACGATTTCAATTGAGCCATTCGGGCAAGCGATCTCGCATTTCTGACAACCGGTACATGTGTGCTCATTATTCTCATCATGAGGCATAATGACCTCTCCACGGAATCGGTCGAACATTTTTAATGTATCCCGATTATCTGGATATTGTTGTGTAATGGCGCCCTTTCTTGAGGTGACAAAGTATTTCCCTGTGACACTCATTCCTGTGAGCAGAGTTTTTATTCCATTGTATATGTCTGAAAAATAACTCATAGCAATCAAATTTGAATAATTAGGTTTTGCCAAACCAGTAAGGCCATAACAACGATGTTTACCAGGTTAATCGGCAATAAATATTTCCATTCCAGCGTCAGTAACTGATCGACCCTGAGCCTGGGGAAAGTCCATCTGAACCACATCATCAGAAAGACCAAAAGCACTGTTTTTCCAAGGAACCAGAAAACACCCAGCCAGGGGATGGATTCAGTGATACCAAAAGGTGACAGCCATGCACCAAAGAATACGGTAGTTGCAATTGCTGCAATGAGGAACATATTGATAAACTCGGCCAGGAAAAAATAGGCGAATTTCATGCCCGAATATTCGGTATGGAATCCGGCGCCTAACTCCGATTCGGCCTCGACCATATCAAAAGGCGCCCTATTGGTCTCGGCTGTTCCTGCTATCATGTAGATCATAAAAGCAATTATGGCAGGGATATGTCCC
This sequence comes from Flavobacteriaceae bacterium, assembly GCA_013003555.1. Taxonomy (GTDB): domain Bacteria; phylum Bacteroidota; class Bacteroidia; order Flavobacteriales; family Flavobacteriaceae; genus SHLJ01. Next base: position 120,078 of record JABDIV010000022.1, on the reverse strand, counting down.
TGAACAATTAACCACCCGTTTTTTTGAACCTCGACGATTTCCGATAATTGAAGAGATCCTGTAAGCAGGATCATGGTGAGTAACGAAAGCCCAACCGACAATTCATAACTGATGGTTTGCACACCGCTTCGCATGGCGCCGATAAGAGCAAATTTATTATTACTTGCCCATCCGCCTAGTAGAATCCCGATAACACCTATTGAAGAAACAGCGATCAGGAAGAATATACCAATATTGATGTCAAAGGCTTGAAATTCCGCAGAAAATGGGATAACAGCAAGAGCCATCAAAGCTGAAATAATGACAAAATAGGGTGCCAGGTTATACAGAAATTTGTCGGCTCGACTGGTTCCTGTAAGTTCTTTTGATACAAGTTTAATCGCATCGGCCATGGTTTGAAGCAAACCCATCGGACCAACACGGTTTGGACCAATTCGTAACTGAAACCAGGCCGCAACACGTCGTTCTAACAGTACGAGGAATAAGCCCGCTACTGCAAAAACGAGCAAATACACAGTAGCGATTAAAACCATTTCAACTATGCTGGCCGCTGTTTCTGGCATAATGCTAAAAAGCCACTCATGAATGCTTTCGGTAATGCTTAACGGTATAATCATCATACTTTGTTAACGGTCAATATCAGGTATTACAAGATCAAGGGTCGCCATTGTTGCCACAAGGTCACCTATTTTACCTCCAACGGCAATGTGATTAAGAACAGACAAGTTGGAGAATCCCGGCGACCTGAATTTCAATCGATATGGATTTTTAGTACCTGTACTTATTATATAAACACCGAGTTCGCCTCTCGCGGTTTCAACACGTTGAAAAAATTCGCCTTTGGGCAGTTTAATAACCGCATTTGTCTTTACACGAAATTCTCCTTCCGGAATATTATCAATTAGTTGTTCAACAATTGAGAGAGACTCCCACATTTCCTCAATGCGAACCTGGTAACGGGCAAATGTATCGCCTTCGGTTCTAAGCACTTCGTTAAAGGAAACTTTATCCAGGGCACTGTAGGGGTGGTGTTTCCTCACATCACAGGAGTACCCAGAACCTCGTCCGACCGGTCCGGAAACCCCAAAAGATATGGCATCTTCCTTCGTTAGAACACCAACGCCTTTCGTACGCTTATGAAAGATCACATTTCCGGTAAGCAGACGATCATATTCCGGAATTTTCGTTTTGAAATGGGTGACAAATTCTTTTACCCTATTGACAAAATTTGGGTGTATGTCCCACATCAAGCCGCCGGGTACATTATAGTTCATGGTTAATCGGGCGCCACAGGTTTCTTCAAAAATATCATTGATCATTTCACGATCCCTGAATCCGTAGAAATAGGTGGTGAGTGCCCCAACATCCATGCCCATTACACCCCACCAAAGGCAGTGTGAAGCAATTCGGGTTAATTCCCCAATGATTGTTCGAATTACCTTGACGCGATCAGGGATTTCAATTTCCAGAGCATTTTCAACCGTCAAACATACCGCCTCATTGTTTATATGAGAAGATAAATAATCCATCCGATCGGTTAAGTGCACAATCTGTTGATAGCTATCCCGTTCGCACATTTTCTCAATCGAGCGATGGATATATCCCAAATCGGGTTCTACTTTTTTAATGATCTCACCATCGATGGTCAATAATAGCCTCAGTACACCATGGGTTGCCGGATGCTGAGGTCCCATATTGATAAAATATTCCTCAGATTTAAAGTTGGTATCGACAACGGTTTTTTCCATAAAAGGCTATTTAATCACCATATTAATCTCATCCTCATAATCCTTGCGCAGTGGGAATCCCTCCCATTCCGGAGTCAGGAATAAACGTGTCAGATTAGGATGATTGTTAAATTTAATTCCGAAGAAATCAAAAACCTCACGTTCATGAAATTCAGCGGTTCGCCAAATGTCCCAAACCGAGTCGAATTTCGGATCTTCCCTATTTGGAGTCATAACTTTTACGACAAGGGCATGCCGGAATTCAGTAGATTCCAGATGATAAACGACACCCAGTTCCTCACCCCAATCCACGCCACTCAGGCAAAACAAATAATCAAATCGCGTTTTTTCATCCGACTTGAGTTTTGTCATTAATTCATAGAGATATCCGGGATTCACCGTAACATTTAAGTACTGTGATCCTTCTTCAGAAAATTCCAGATCAGAATTCCAACTACCGATTAATTCTTGTAAAGCCTGGTTGGTCATACATTAAAAATTTAAAGACCTTCGTCAAATCCTTCTATTGGATTCTTTTTATGTTGTCTGTTTTCGGTTCGTATTTTTTTCTGTAACATGATCATGCCTTCCAATAATGCCTCGGGGCGTGGCGGACATCCGGGAACATAGACATCTACCGGGATAACATGGTCTGCTCCTTTTACCACCGAATAGGTATTATAGAAAAATGGTCCGCCGGAAATCGCACATGCTCCCATGGCAATCACATAGCGGGGTTCAGCCATTTGATCGTAAAGTCGACGTAAAACCGGTGCCATCTTATTAACGATTGTTCCGGCAATAATGATCAGATCAGCCTGACGAGGAGACGGACGTGCCACTTCAAATCCAAACCGTGAATAATCATGACGTGCGGCCCCTGTTTGCATCATTTCAATAGCACAACAACTGGTTCCGAAATAAAGGGACCATAGCGAGTTTGAGCGGCCCCAATTAATAATTTTATCAAGGGAGGTAACCACGATGTTCGCACCGTTACCTGCCGGAATAACCTTCCCCGGAAAGTCTTCCGGAATATCCTGTTTTTTCATCATTCCCATTTTAATGCGCCTTTTTTCCAAGCATACAACAAGCCAATCCCGAGTATGAGCAGAAAGATGAATATTTCAATAAAAGCCACGCCTCCAAAATCTCCAAACACCACCGACCATGGAACTAAAAAAGCCACCTCAACATCAAAAATCAGGAAGAGAATTGCAAAAAGATAATATCCAACTTTAAACTGAACCCAGGTGGGCCCGATGGTTTTCATCCCACTTTCATATGGCTCGCGCTTTTGTTCACTGTCTGATTTATGCGATATCAGGTTGGAAAGAAAATTTGCTCCAGCCACGAGTACTACTCCGGCGATAAAAAATACAATAATAGCTTCTGAACCCATATAATTAATTTAAATGACCTGATAGGTGTCACCAGAGAAAAACAGATCGGCTGTTCGTTCAAATTTTGAATCGCTTTTTACCTGTTCTGTTTGATCGTCTTTACGTTCCTCTAATGTGACGTCATCAAAACTTCTAATTATACCGGTTACAAGAGGATTTTTTAATCGGGCTAACATTTGATGCAGAGTAGGATCTTCTTCCTTGGCGTTGTGCACAAGGATATCGTCTTCGGTTACTCCATCTTCACCAAGAGTAACAACTTCAAGCTTGAGTCCGTTTAAAACGATGCCCTTATCTCTGTCTGTTCCGAAAATCATAGGTTTGCCATGCTCAACGTAGACTTGCCTGTCGGCACGAACCTTTTTATCGGTGTATTCAGCAAAGGCTCCATCATTAAAAATGGGGCAGTTTTGAAGAACTTCAATAAGGGAGGTGCCTTTAAATTTCTCAGCCTCAATAAACATGCTTGTCATTTCCTTTGGCGTATTCCCTCCTATTCGGGCAAAAAACCTCGCTTGTGCCCCAATAGCCAGTTCTCCTGGTTGAAATGGGGGTTGGGTATTCCCGTATGGTGAGGATTTTGTTTTCTGACCCACCAATGAGGTCGGTGAAAACTGACCCTTGGTCAATCCATATATCTCATTATTGAATAATATTATATTGAGGTCGACATTTCGTCTTAATACGTGAATAAAATGATTCCCTCCGATGGCCATAGCATCGCCATCTCCTGTTATTACCCATACACTTAATTCGGGATTTGCTAATTTAACACCAGTCGCGATAGCCGGAGCTCGGCCATGAATACTATGCATCCCATAGGTATTCATATAATACGGGAAACGAGATGAACACCCGATTCCGGATATGAACACCACATTTTCGCGATCAACGCCCATTTCAGGTAATGCTTTTTGCATCGACCTTAAGATTACATAATCGTCGCAACCGGGACACCATCTTACCTCCTGATCGCTTGTAAAGTCTTTAAACGTATATTTTTTATCTACTGTCGTTTCCATAATTACGCGATCATTTGTTTGAATTTTTGAGTCAATTCTGAGTTATTAAATGGCAGGCCTTGGATTTTGTTGAATTGATCGATCTCGATATTCGGAAAATAAGAGCGAAGAATATGAGCAAACTGACCATTGTTCAATTCACAAACAACTACCTTTTTAAACCGTTCGAGAACATCCCGGGTATTTTTCGGCATAGGGTTTAGATAATTGAAATGAGCAAACCCAACATTATCAAATCCCTGCTCTGACATTTGCTTAACAGCTGAATGCAATGAACCGTAGGTTCCGCCCCATCCAATGACAAGAAGATCACCTTCTTGAGCAAATTCAATATCTAAATCGGGAATATTATTTTGAACCCGCTGTATTTTCTCAGCGCGAATCTTAATCATATATTCATGGTTTTCAGGAACATAGGAAACATTTCCGCTTACCTTATCTTTTTCAAGACCTCCAACCCGGTGTTCCAGGCCTGGTGTTCCCGGAATGGCCCATTTTCTGGCCAGGGTATCTTCATCTCTGTCATAAGGATGCCATTCGTCATATGCTTTGGTCAGGATATGGTTTTTAATATCGGGCATCTCATCAACAGTTCTGATTTTCCATGGTCCGGAACCATTCGCGATATAGCCATCACTCAACAAGACGACCGGAGTCATGTGTTCAAGAGTCAATCGGCATGCTTCATACGCAAAATCAAAGCAACTCGCCGGTGAACCCGCTGCAATAACAATCACCGGGCTTTCACCATTTCGACCATACATCGCTTGAAGCAAATCAGATTGTTCTGTTTTAGTTGGCAATCCTGTTGATGGACCACCGCGTTGAACATTAACTACGACCAACGGCATTTCAATCATCATGGCCAGACCAAGAGCTTCTCCTTTTAAAGCAAGACCAGGGCCAGATGTTGTTGTAATGGCCAGGTCACCGGCAAATGAAGCACCAATTGCTGATGTGATTCCCGCAATTTCATCCTCTGCCTGTAAAGCCTTAACCCCGAAGTGCTTGTGTTTGGCTAATTCGTGTAAAATATCTGAGGCCGGTGTTATGGGATATGAGCCAAGAAAAAGGTCGAGTCCGGTCTTTTCGGCAGCCGCTAAAAATCCCCAGGCAATTGCTGTATTTCCCATTATTATTCTATAGGTCCCCGCATTCATTTTAGCCGGAGAAATGACATAGGAATTAGGAATTAACTCCAGGGTTTCAGCATAATAAAAGCCTGTATTCAATACTTTGGTATTGGCCTCGATTATTCTTGGTTTCGACTTAAACTTTGTTTTGAAGAAATTAATGGTGTGATCGAGCGTACGGTCATACATCCAATATACCATCCCCAATGCGAACATATTCTTTGTACGTGTAATGCTCTTATTATCAAGGCCTTCAATGTCTTTTAACGCCTCTTTGGTCAGCGAGGTCATCGCCACCTCGATTACGCGGTAATTATCTAAACTTCCGTCTTCAAGGGGGTTGGTTGCGTATTGTGCTTTATCCAGGTTCTTTTTTGAAAACGAATCGGTATCGACTATTATGGTATGCCCTGGTTTTACCGCATGTAGATTTGTCTTTAATCCGGCAGGGTTCATGGCTACCAATAAGTCGACCTCGTCACCCGGCGTGCTGATTTCAACACTACCTATATGAACCTGAAAACCAGAAACACCATACAAGCTGCCCTGAGGTGCCCTTATTTCTGCAGGATAATTAGGAAAGGTGGCCACATCATTACCAAACATGGCCGATGTACCAGAAAATTGAGTTCCTGTTAGTTGCATTCCGTCCCCGGAATCACCTACAAAACGAATTATTACCGCCTCGAGAACTTCAGGTTGGGTATTTATTTCCGCGATGGCCATAGATTATGAATATTTGAATTTATTGCTTAAATTTAACTGATAGAGGCGATCTTCAATAAAGATCGAGGTTCAAAGTTAATTTCATACCCCGACAAGAAACATGATTTTTATCACGTTTAAGTTGGAAAATGAAGATTAATTTTACACCGATATTGATATTAAAAATAAAGAAATTATGGCAATTATAATAACAGACGAATGTATAAATTGTGATGCTTGTGTGGCTGAATGTCCAAACAATGCCATTTATGAACCCGATCAGGAATGGGCCTATGCTGATGAAACAGCCTTAAGTGGAATGGTTACTACACCACAAGGTGAAGACGTGGATGCCGATGAGATGAATGAGCCGGTTTCGGATGAGTTCTACTTTATTGTACCAGATAAATGTACCGAATGTAAAGGTTTCCACGATGAGCCTCAGTGTGCGTCAGTCTGTCCGGTAGATTGTTGTGTTCCTGATGACGATCACGTTGAAAGTGACGATAAGCTTCTTGAAAAGAAAGCTTGGTTGCATGGTGAATAAATCATCGTAATCCACACTGTTTATTTAGTATTTGATGTCCTTTTGAATTCATATTGTTTAAAAGGTTAATCCTCTATATATCTTATCTGTTAGTTGCTGTCCCGATAAGGTGTTAAAAGCACTTGAATTTCAAGGCAGTACTAGGTTTAGCTGACATAAGTCATAGAATATGGTCATCCCAATCTGTATTTTCACACTATCTATTTAACTCTGATATTCAATAAATTTTTAAATTATGGAAACGAACTTCCGAAAGTTGATTTGTGATGCGAATGAAGCGGTTGCCCGTGTAGCTCACAAAACCAATGAAGTCTGTGCTATTTACCCTATAACACCTGCCTCACCGATGGGCGAAATGGTCGATGTACTGAGTGCTAAAGGCGAAAAAAATATCTGGGGCAATTTGCCACGGATTGTAGAAATGCAAAGTGAGGGGGGCGCTGCCGGAGCAGTGCATGGTTCATTACAAGCTGGCGCTCTTACTACCACATTTACGGCTTCTCAGGGTCTTCTTCTAATGATCCCGAACATGTATAAGATTGCGGGAGAACTTTTACCTTCGGTAATTCATGTTGCGGCGCGAACGGTTGCAACCCATGCCCTATCAATATTTGGCGATCACTCCGATGTCATGGCCACACGTCAAACCGGTTTTTCTATGTTATTTGGTGGTTCAGTACAGGAAGCTCATGATTTTGCGTTGATCTCTCAGGTGGCTACCTTAAAATCAAGAGTGCCGTTTTTAAATATTTTTGACGGGTTCAGAACATCTCATGAAATTTCGAAGATCAATTCCATTTCCGATAAAACTATCGAATCGATGATGCCGGAAAAGGAGATCATGGAGCATAAAAAGCGATCTCTTGATCCAGATCATCCAGTGGTTCGCGGAACTTCGCAAAACCCAGATGTATTTTTCCAGGCCCGTGAAGCCGCTAATACATTTTATGACCAGGTGCCAGATATCGTTCAGAAAACCATGGATGAGTTCTATGAGCACACCGGAAGAAAATATAGCCTGTTCTATTATATAGGCCATCCAGAAGCGGAGAAAGTGGTGATCATTATGGGGTCAGGACAAGGCCCTGTTATGGAAGCTGTCGATACTCTGGTTAAAAAAGGCGAAAAAGTAGGTGCTATAATCGTTCGGTTATTCCGTCCATTCTCTATAGATCATTTTGTGGAAGCACTTCCGGAAACCGTTAATAAAGTTGCGGTATTAGACAGGACCAAAGAACCGGGAAGTACAGGTGAACCTTTATACCTTGATGTGGTAACCGCCTTTGCCGAAAGCGATAGAAGTATGCCTGCTATTATCGGCGGACGTTACGGGCTATCATCTAAGGAATTTGACCCTGCAATGGTTAAAGCTATTTATGATGAATTGGATAAAGAAAAGCCAAAAAATCATTTTACAATCGGTATTAATGATGATGTTTCCCATACAAGTCTTGAGGTAGGTGAGCGATTACATACTGTTAAAACTACATTTAATTGCATGTTTTACGGACTTGGTTCAGACGGTACTGTAGGTGCGAATAAGAATTCGATTAAAATCATTGGTGAAACTACCGATAACTATGTTCAGGGGTATTTCGTTTACGATTCAAAAAAAGCAGGTGCTCAAACCGTTTCACATCTACGATTCGGACCTGAACCGATTTACTCGAGTTACCTTATTCACAAAGCAGATTTTATTGCTTGCCATCAGTTTAATTTCATCGAAAAGTATGATATCCTTAAGAACATAAAAAAAGGAGGTACATTCTTATTGAATGCCCCATATTCCAATGATGAGATATGGGATAAACTACCTTATAAGATACAGGAAGAGATCATCGAAAATGAATTGAACTTCTACGTGATAGACGCGACTAAAGTGGCTCAAGACGCCAATCTTGGCAAACGTACCAATACAGTTCTGCAAACCTGCTTCTTTGCTATTTCAGGTATTCTTCCTCAGGAAGAAGCCATTAAAAAGATTAAGGATGCCATTGTAAAATCTTACTCCCATAAAGGCGATAAGATCGTGCAGATGAACTTTAACGCCGTCGATAAATCACTTGAGAACCTTCAGAAGGTTGACTATCCCGATAAAGTAACCAACTCACGTGAATTCATACCTTCATTAACCGGCGACCTTGATCCATTCGTCAGGGAAGTTCTCGGTAAGATCATGGCCGGAAGAGGCGATGAATTACCGGTGAGTGCTTTCCCGGTTGATGGGACTTTCCCGACAGGAACAACCCAATATGAAAAAAGAGGTATTGCCGATTTTATTCCGGTTTGGGATGATGAAAGTATCTGTACGCAATGTAATAAGTGTGTGGCCATTTGTCCGCATGCCGCGATAAGGGCGAAGGTCGTTTCCAATGATGAGTTGAAAAACGCACCAACTACTCTTAAAGCAGTTCCGGCAAAAGGCCGGCCATTCTCAGCCGATTCTGAATCTTACCTGCTTCAGGTATCACCTGAGGATTGTACCGGATGTGATCTTTGCGTTGCCGTATGTCCTGCTATAAGCAAAGAGATTGAGAATTTTAAATCAATCAACATGCACAAGAAGTTAGATGTTGCGGTTGATGAAAACAAAAATTGGGATTACTTTATCGATCTACCTGATTATGATAGAACAGCCTTACAAATAACCAATGTGAAAGGCTCTCAATTCCTTGAACCTCTATTTGAATTCTCAGGCGCATGTTCAGGTTGTGGTGAAACCCCATATATTAAAATGTTAACCCAACTCTATGGCGATAGTATCATGATTGCCAATGCGACCGGTTGTTCATCAATTTATGGTGGTAACCTGCCTACAACTCCTTATAAGACAAATAAATATGACCGCGGTCCGGCATGGGCAAACTCTTTGTTTGAGGATAATGCTGAATTCGGCCTTGGTATGAAACTGGCTTTAACGAAAAAACAAGAGATTGCCGTTGACCTGTTAAAAGGTCTTGAAAATGAAGCAGGCTCAGAAATGGTTGAAGCCATTATTTCAAATCCGGAGTCAAACGAAACCGAAAAAGCTAAAAAGCATGCTGATATCGAAAAATTGAACGCGATTTTAGAAACTTTCAAAGACAATCCAAAGGCCAAGAAGCTACTTCAATTAAGCGAGTATCTCAGGAAGAAGGCAGTTTGGGTTCTCGGAGGTGATGGCTGGGCTTACGACATCGGGTATGGCGGTGTTGACCATATTCTGGCATCTGGTGAAGACATCAATATTATGGTGCTGGATACAGAAGTCTACTCAAATACGGGTGGACAGACGTCGAAATCAACACCTCTTGGTGCCAGTGCGAAATTCTCAGTTTCCGGAAAACGAACCAGCAAGAAAAGTCTTGCGCTACAGGCGGTTTCCTACGAAAACGTTTATGTTGCTCAGGTTGCTATCGGTGCAAAGGATATGCAGACACTTAAGGCAATTGAGGAGGCTGCAGCCTATCCAGGTCCATCAATAATCATTGCATACTCACATTGTGGTGAGCACGGCTACGATTTGAAGGACGGGGCACTACAACAGGAAAAAGCTGTTCAAACGGGTTATTGGCCGTTATTCAGGTTCAATCCGTCTAAACCAAAAGGCAAAAAATTTAAATTAGACTCGAAAGAACCTAGTTTACCGTTGAGTGATTTTATGTATAACGAGACCCGATTTACTCGAGTTGTAAAGGAAAATGAAGAACTAGGAAAATCGCTTCTGAAACAAGCCCAGGAAGAAGTTGATACCAAGTGGGAACGACTTGAGCTTTACAGGAATATGTAAGTCAGTTGTTTCGAATTATAAAAAGAAGTTTAAAAATAGATTTCCAATGGGAACAATCGCGAATTCTTTTTTTGAAGATGCCAAACATAAATTAAGACAGGCTAGCGATGAGCTTTACCGTCCTGAAGAGGATGTGGTCTCCTATATGGTTTGCCAGAATGCACATATTGCAATAGAGAACTACCTAAAGGGATATTTGACTCAGAATCAGGTAGATTTGAGCGATTTTGAATCGGTAGATCAAATGTATGGCAAATGCAAGGAGATCAATAGGAATTTTGAACAGATCAATCTATCGGGTCATGCCTGTGAGCTGAATATTGATGATTCAAGATACTGTAATTCGAATGTGAGCAGATGCTATGAGCTGGCAAATAATTTAGATACTTTTTTGAGACAACAGAAGATCATTGCTTAAAAATAACATAGTACTAATCAGATTTGACATTTAAGATCTGTCAATCAATATTAATGACTCGTTCGATCTGGGGTGCGTATTTTTTAATCGTCATTTCGACCCCAGATTGAAGGGTCATTTGATTGACGGTGCAATTTGTACATGCCCCTAACAACTGAACTTTTACCAATTTATCATCCTCGATACTGACCAACGAGATATTTCCACCATCGCTTTCGAGAAACGGACGGATTTCATCGAGTGCCTTCTCTACATTCTTTCTGATCTGTTCACTTGTCATAAGTCTATTTCTTTACAGCTGAACACCCGGCCATAGTTGTGATTTTGATTGCCTCAGTAGGTGGTAAATTTGTATTTCGGTTGACGACTTCCTGAACCATATTCCGGGTAATTTCTTCAAATGCCTCCTCAAGAGGTGTCGATGATTGTAAAGCCGCCGGACGACCAACATCACCCGCTTCACGTATACTTTGAACCAGTGGAAGCTCGCCTAAAAACTTAACATCAAGGTCGGTGGCTAAATTTCTGGCCCCTTCCCGCCCGAAGATGTAATACTTATTATCGGGCAATTCCTCAGGTGTGAAATACGACATATTCTCAATTATTCCGAGCACAGGCACATTGATGTTTTCCTGTTGAAACATGGCCACGCCCTTCCTTGCATCGGCTAAAGCCACAGTTTGAGGTGTACTAACCACGACGGCCCCCGTGATCGGAAGGGACTGCATGATGCTTAAATGAATGTCACCTGTTCCGGGTGGCAGATCGATAAGAAGAAAATCCAGTTCATCCCATGCAGCATCAAAAATCATTTGATTAAGTGCTTTAGCGGCCATCGGACCTCTCCAAATCACCGCCTGGTCAGGCTTTGTGAAAAATCCAATAGATAATACCTTAACGTTATAATTTTCGATAGGCTTCATTTTAGATGTTCCATTTACATCAACGGCCAACGGGCGCTCTGATGCCACATCAAACATTAACGGAATTGACGGCCCATAAACATCCGCATCTAAAACACCAACTTTAAAGCCCATTTTTGCCAATGTCACAGCAAGATTTGCCGTTACCGTCGATTTTCCAACACCACCCTTACCGGATGCAATCGCAATAATATTGCTTATCCCGGGAATCGGTTTGCCTTTTATCTCATTTGATTCTGGTTGGGGCGGCGCATCTACTTTTACATTAACGGTAATCTTTGCCTTTTCATAAACCTCGTCATGAATCGCTTTCATAATGTCGACTTCAGCACGTTTTTTTGCTTGTAAACTGGGATTCTTTATCGTGATATCCACAATTACTTCATCAGCAAAAGTCACCACATTTTTTATAGCACCGCTATCAACCATATTTCCACCTTCACCGGGTACAGAAATGGTTCGTAATGCTTCAAGTATGTCTGTTTTTGATAATTTCACAAGAATTAATTTAGAATTAGTCTAAAGTACAAAGATACGTCTTTGTCTTAATTAACTAAACACTATCAATCGTTTTCATCTATGTTTTAATCGGCTGAAATTATTCAGGTAATTCCCTGGAAGGATCCCAATAAAGTTCTGTGAAATTCTTTACCTGGTTATCTTCAACTACAATACCTTCACTCTCCAATAATTGCTGCATAAGGTTGGTCCCTTGAAAATGATGCTTTCCGGTAAGCAACCCTGAGCGATTCACCACCCTATGCGCCGGCACATCTTTGCTGTGAGATACATTCATGGCATAGCCAACCATACGTGCACTTCGGGCCGCACCCAGATATTTGGCAATAGCCCCGTAACTGGTCACGCGACCATATGGTATTTGACGGGCAACCTTATAAACACGTTCAAAAAAACTGATGGTTTCGGGTTTCATATCCTACATTTCACTTATTATATTGATCAATGTAAAGACAGCAACAAGTCCTGTAATGCTTCCTATGATATAGTTCATATTTTTTTGAGTCGTAAAGGCTTTGCCCTTAATCTTATCGAAAAAGAAAATATAAATGTATAACATGATAAACGTTCCGCTGGCCGAACCTGCCACATAGGAACCGATGCTAACTTTATCAAAACTCATCCATCCAAAAGATGCAATGGTTAGTGTCATATAAGATTGATATGGAATTGGAAAGAGGTTAAGACCAGACAGCAACATGCCCTGAAAAAAACGGCTGTGCTTGCTTTTTGCGGGTGTTGGTATTTCCGTTTTGGGCTGTTTTTGAGCAAGAACCAAAAAATAAATTGTTATTAAGATAAACAACACCAGAGCAACACGCTGAAGGATTTCAATAACATCGGGATGATTACTCAAATACCTGGCAAGAATAGCGGCAATAAACGTTTGGACGCATACTATGGCGCAAACCCCAAGAGAAAACATAATTCCACGATTATGGCCTTCTTTTAGACTAATTTTTGCGGCCGACATATTAAGCATTCCCGGGGGAATAACCCCTATAAATGCAATGATAAGGCCCAGGATAAAAACGATTGTTATCTCCAAAAACTCAACTTAATTTAAACCTAATATACGTAATTGGCTTGTTTTGCTCTAAAAAGGACTGCTCATAAAAGGTTTGAATGCCGATGACTTCTTCAGGACTGCCTTCATTTTTATATACATCATGATTCGCATAAATTACCTCATGACCGGCGCCATGCAACAATCCTAAAGTATATCCATGCATGAATTCAGAATCGGTTTTTAAATGAATAAGGCCGTTGGGTTTTAAAATGGTTTTATAACGTTGAAGGAAGTTTAAATTCGTCATTCTATGCTTGGTACGCTTGTACTTTATCTGTGGATCTGGAAAGGTGATCCAGATTTCATCGACTTCCTGCTTGCCGAATGCATGCTCAATCAATTCGATTTGGATCCTTAGAAAGGCGGCATTGTTAATAGAATTTTCAATGGCAGTTTTTGCCCCCCGCCAAAAACGAGCACCTTTTATATCGATGCCGATAAAGTTTTTGTCTGGAAATTTTTCCGCTAATCCAATCGTATATTCTCCCTTTCCGCAGCCGAGTTCAAGGACTATGGGATTATCATTTTTAAAAACCGACGATCCCCAATTTCCCTTTAACTGGAAATTTCCCGAAACTAGGTCTTGCCTTGACGGCTGATACACATTTCCAAAGGTTTCGTTCTCTTTGAATCGTTTCAGTTTATTCTTACTACCCACTTCTCTTTAAATTTGGGTAAAATTAAGCAAACATTTTAGCTTTATCTTTGTTCGATGCAATCGAATTCCCGTATTCTTGTTGCTCCCCTTAATTGGGGCCTTGGTCACGCATCACGATGCATCCCGGTTATAAAGGCCTTAATAGAAAATGGATTTGAACCAATTCTGGCCAGTGATGGAGTCGCTCTATTATTTTTAAAAAAGGAATTTCCCGATTTAATGGCGATTGAATTACCGTCATACGGAATAAGCTATGCAAAATCAGGGAAATACTTGAAATTTAAGCTGATTCGCGAATCTCCCAGGATCTTTAACGCCATTCGCAGGGAGAAAATCCAGGTGAGAGCCATCGTTTCAGAATTTGGAATCAAGGGAATTATTTCCGACAACCGTTTAGGCGTTAGGCACAAATCAATTCCCTCGGTAATAATTACACACCAGTTAAATGTACTCAGCGGTTCAACCACCATGTTCAGTACTAAAATACATCTGAAATACATCAAGAAATTCGATGCCTGTTGGGTGCCCGATTTTAAAGATGAGCCCAGCTTAAGTGGTCGGTTGGGTCATCGTGATTCCTATCCTATTCCCGCCGAATTCTTAGGTGTCATCAGTCGATTCAATTATAAAAAACAACCTATAAAATTTGATCTTTTGGTCATTCTTTCGGGTCCTGAACCACAGAGGTCATTTTTGGAAGAAAAACTAACCGAGCAATTAATTAAATACCCGGGTTCTGTTTGTATAGTGCAAGGAAAAATTGAACAGGAACAAACTAAAACAACAACGGCTAACCTCACTATCGTAAATTTCATGACCCATGAAGAATTAGAGATTTTGATAAACTCCTGTCGAGTGATTCTCTCCCGTTCAGGGTATACAACTATCCTTGACCTGGCCAAAATTGGCAAAAAAGCATTTTTAATCCCCACACCAGGACAATTCGAGCAGGAATATTTAGCAGATCGACTTGACAAGATGGGTATTATCCCGAGTAGTTCACAAGATGATTTTGATATTGAGCAGTTAAAACGGGTTGCAGATTATTGCGGCTTTGAACCACATGAGCAAACGGTCAAATTCGATAAGTTATTTAGCCTTTTCAAGGGTAAATGAAAACTCACTTCCAACACCATGCTCACTTTCAACATAAATTTTTTCGTCATGAGCTTCAATAATGTGTTTCACGATAGCCAGTCCCAGACCTGAGCCTCCTTCTTTTCGTGATCCGGTTTTATCTACCCGGTAAAACCGTTCAAACAAACGCGGGATGTTCTCTTCTTCAATGCCCTCCCCATTGTCGGTTACTCTAACGATGACTTTATTTTTAATCAGGTTTTCTATACTTACTTCGGTCGTTCCTTTAGAGCGTCCGTATTTAATGGAATTGACAATAAGATTTGACAACACTTGTTGAATGCGTTCCTTATCGCCGATGACCTTGACGGGTTCATTATAATCCATGTCGAATACCAGGCTGATTTTCTTTTTAGCGGCATTCATTTCAAACATGTCAAATACATTTTGAACGACCTCAACGATATCAAAGGTTTCGATTTCCAGGCTCAAATCACCTGTTTCCAATTTCGAGATCATGTCGAGTTCCTTAACGATAAAGATCAGACGCTCTAGGCCTTTATCGGCGCGTTTCAAATATTTATTCTGAAGTTTTTTATCATCGACAGCACCCTCCAACAAAGTGGAAATATAACTTTGGACTGTAAACAACGGGGTTTTTAGTTCGTGCGATACGTTCCCTAAAAATTCTTTTCTATACGTCTCGCGTATTTTAAGGGTTTCAATTTCAAGCTTCTTATCCTTGGCATATTTATCTATTTCCTTTGTAAGGGTTGCCATATCTGTTGTGATCTGTTCCTTTCGGAAACTACTCGATTCTAAAAGAGTTAGATCATCGTAGATCTTTTTAACCCGACGGTAAATGAAATACTCGACGCGGAACTGAATAACAAGAAATGATATGATCAGGCACAGGATAAAAAAGAGGATGATCAATACGAGCTTAAATGCAAAGAAAAAGTGTAAAAAAACACTCGTGAGGAGCGTTAAGGAGAGGCTGACCATTAAGGCCGATTTAAAAGCAAACTTGTAGGATTTTTTGAATGACTGCGACATTAATTCACAAACTTATAGCCTACTCCCTTCACAGTTTTAAAAGATTTGATTCCAATTTTTTCGCGCAATTTCCTGATATGCACGTCAATGGTCCTTCCACCAACAACCACCTCATTCCCCCAAACTTTATCGAGGATTTCTTCACGTTTAAAAACCTTACCGGGCTTTGACGCCAACAAAGATAGCAATTCAAATTCTTTTCGGGGAAGTAACATCTCCTCACCATCAAGCAGGATTTTATATTCATCGCGATCTATAGTGAGTTGACCAATCTTCAATACATTCTGTTCATTATCCTCCTGTTTCAGTCTTCTGAGCAATGCTTTTACCTTACTGATTAAAACTTTGGGTTTAATGGGTTTGGTTATATAATCGTCAGCACCGGCTTCAAATCCCGCAACCTGAGAATAATCCTCACCACGAGCCGTAAGAAAAGTAATGATACAATTCTGCAGTTCAGGAATGGCACGTATACGTTCGCAGGCTTCTATGCCATCCATTTCAGGCATCATGACATCAAGAATGATAAGGTTCGGTTTTTCCTTTTTGGCCTTTTTCACACCTTCAGCCCCATTTGCAGCAGTTATAACATTATAACCAGCATTTGAAAGGTTGAACCCTATGATTTCCAGGATATCCGGTTCGTCATCGACTAATAATATTTTAATGTCCTTCTCTTTCATAAAAAGCAATCACTTTTGTGAGTTGTTAAAGATAAAACTAATCATACAAATCTTCCATTTTAGATCGATATATAACAATTCAATAACATTAAACACTATTTCTTGAATTTCACTTATTCCTAAAACATGAAATCTGTACAATAATTAACCGAATCATAACGCATCAATTAACACCCTGAGGCTGGATATTAGGTAATATTCTTACTATCTTTGATTATCTAATTTAAATTAATCCATTATGAAAAAACTTTACATTTTACTCCTTACTGTATTAATTGGTTCTGTCGCCTTGGCTCAGCCAGTAATTAATGAAGTTGATGCCGATACTCCAGGTACAGACATGGCAGAATTTGTTGAATTATTATGGTCTCCTAGTCAAGCCCTTGACGGTTACACCATTGTGTTCTATAATGGTAATGGTGATATTAGCTATGCTGCATTCGATCTAGACGGGCTTAGCACGGATATCAATGGCTTTTTGATTTTGGGAAATGATGGACTGCCTGACGAAGAAGTCGCCATTGGTGTTTCTAATTCCCTTCAAAATGGGGCAGACGCTGTAGCGCTTTACCTTGATGATGCTACCAGTTTTCCAAATGGAACTCCTATTACTGCGACTAATTTAATCGGTGGAGTGGTTTACGATACTAATGACGCTGATGATGCCGGATTATTGGCTATTATTGGTGGAGTACAGTATAATGAAGACGAAAACACTGCCAAAGACACTCAATCCATTCAAAGAAAAATGGATGGAACGTACGAAGTAAAAAATATAACATACAGAGCAGATAACAGCGCGGCCACTTGTGATTTATCCATTACTGGAAATTCGGCCACTTGTGATAATGAGACTGTTGGGGTCGATACTTATACCGCAACTTTTGATTTTACCGGAGGTGGTGCCGGAATGGGCACATACTCGGTTACATCAGATGTTGGAAGTGTAGATTTGAGCGGAGGTGATCCTGATGTGGATGTTTCAGGGACCATATCCGTAACTGGGATCAATGAGGGTACTGATGTGACCTTGACGATCATGGATGCAGGGGTTTGTAATTTAATGGACACTGCTAGCTCACCAACATGCGAGCCAGCAGCCATCTTACCATTATTCGATGACTTCACCTATCCCGATGGGAGTCTGGTACCTAACGGTGGTTGGGCCAGCCATAGTGGAACTTTAGGTGATTTATTAGTGTCATCCGGACAAGCCGTGGTTCAGCATGGTGCGCCGAGTGAAGATGTTAATTTGGCTTTTGCTCCCGTTGCAGGAAATGTTTATTTTGGTATCGATGTAACGGTAAATGACCAGGGAACACCTATTCCTGGTACCGACAATGAATATTTTGCACATTTCAAGGATTCAGGTTTTAACTTTGCAGCACGTCTTGATATCGTTCCTCCAACAGGTGGTGGCGATTTTACATTTGGTATTTCTTCAGCCAACAGTACCGCAGATGCCGTATGGGCAACAGACCTTAGTTACGGTGTTTCTTACAGGGTAATTGTGCGATATAATCAGGATGAAAACATTGCCGAACTTTGGATAGATGCATCCTCCGAGAGCGATACTTCAATTTTAGGGATAGATGAGGCTAATCCAGGAGATGTTATTGAGTCATTCGCATTGAGACAATCAGATTCCGATTTAAATGAGAGTATTTTGGTGGATAATTTAGTCGTTTCCGAAACATTTAATGAAGCAACATTATCAATAGGCAGTCTTGAGGCCAATTCGTTTAAATTATATCCAAATCCGAATAGAACAGGAACTTTGATGATTTCAACAGTGGATAATACCTCAGTTGATGTAGAGGTGTATGATGTTTTAGGCAAGCGGGTGCTCAGTGCAACAGCTGTTGACTCAAGACTTGATGTCTCGAACTTGAAATCAGGTTTATATCTTGTGAAATTGTCACAAGGCAATAGTACCATAACAAAGAAACTGATTATAGAATAAACTATTTCGATATAAATAGAAAAGCACTGCATCCACGTGGTGCTTTTTTATTTTCGGTATTTTTGTAATAACCATGATCACATCCGAAGATATATTCAGAATCGATTCTGAAGACCAGTTCAATGCCCAAGCCTTAAGGGTTTTTAAATATCAGTTTGAGACCAATTCGGTATACCGTTCTTTTTGTGATTTACTATTCATTAATCCGAGCGACATATCCCATTTCAGAGACATCCCGTTTTTACCGATCGAATTTTTTAAAACCCATAAAGTTGTTTGTGGTGAACCAGAAATCGATATGGTCTTCGAAAGCAGTGGCACAACCGCACAGGTAAAAAGCAAGCATTTCGTTGCCGATAAATCACTTTATATAAAGAGTTTTGTATCTGCCTTCGAATTGTTCTTCGGGCCGGTTGAATCATTCACAATTCTGGGATTGTTACCGTCCTATCTCGAACGTCAGGATTCTTCCCTCGTCTATATGATGAATCATCTGATCAAAAAAAGTAAAAAACCGGAGAGCGGATTTTATCTCGGGGAATTAAACAGCTTAGCCGATCTTCTAAAACAACTGGATAAGGCAGGGAGAAAAGTCTTGCTTGTCGGTGTCTCTTTTGCGCTAATGGATCTTGTGGAGCTTGAGACCTTTCAATTGAAGAATACTATCATTATGGAAACCGGCGGAATGAAAGGCCGACGAAAAGAAATGGTCAGAGAAGAGCTTCATAACATGCTCAAAACCGGATTTGGCGTTAACACAATTTACAGTGAATATGGCATGACCGAGCTGCTGTCGCAAGCGTATTCTAGAGGCGAGGGAATATTTAGAACACCGCCATGGATGAAAATACTGACACGCGATACCGAAGACCCGCTAACATTGTTAAGTCCGGGAATTTCGGGTGGGATCAATATTATTGATCTGGCTAATATAAATTCATGTGCATTTATCGCGACGCAGGATCTGGGTAAAATGTTTGGGGATGGTAGCTTCGAAATTCTCGGCCGTTTTGACCAATCCGATATTCGCGGTTGCAACCTCATGATCTTATGAAAGGATTCCGGATAAATAACGACCAATTACCTATAATGGCTTAATTGCTGTTAAAAAGAAAAAATTGGTTGGTTAGTTTTTTAGAATCCCGGTTGCTATCTTAAAATGCAATTGGGTTTTCTTATTCAGACTGCTTTCAAAATAAAGGTTTTGCGCTTACCCCGATTAATAACAACATAGGTGTCGCCAATCAAGTCTTCATCGCTTATACAATACTGCTCGTCAACCTTGATTTTGTTGACCGAAATACTATTCTCCTTGAGGGCCCGGCGTGCTTCGCCGTTCGATGAAAGGAAATTGGTCTTGGCTGCTAAGGCAGCGATCATATCCAGTCCCGAGGTAATTTCAGATCTATCAACCTCTGCTTGAACGAGATCACTGAATACATCTTCCAGGGTTTCGAGGTCAAGTTTGGAAATGTCCTCTTTAAATGACTTACTGTATAAAACCTGAGAGGTTTTAATAGCCTCTTCGGTCTCTTCTTCTGAATGAACAAAAGAAGTCACCTCATAGGCTAATTTTTTCTGCAAGAGATGTAATCCCGGGTTTTTATGATGTTCTTCAATTAGCAAATCGATGGTATTCTTATCAAGGAATGTAAAGATCTTAATATATTTCTCGGCATCGACATCTGTGGTATTAAGCCAAAACTGATAAAATTTATATACCGATGTTCGGTCCTTATCAAGCCAGACGTTACCGCTTTCTGTCTTTCCAAATTTCGATCCGTCAGCTTTTGTAATCAGCGGACAGGTTAAGGCAAATGCCTTGGCATCCTGATCGGGGTGCATGCGACGGATGAGTTCGGTCCCGGTTGTAATATTACCCCACTGGTCACTGCCTCCCATCTGTATTTTGCAATCATATTCATCGAATAAATAACAGAAATCATAGCCTTGAATAAGTTGGTAGGTGAATTCAGTAAATGACATGCCTGTACCAGCCTCACCACTGATTCGTTTTTTTACAGATTCTTTGGCCATCATATAATTTACCGTGATTCGCTTACCGATTACACGTGCAAAATCGATAAAGGTAAAGTCCTTCATCCAATCGTAATTATTAACCAAAATCGGGGCATTCGATTCCTTTGAATCGAAATCTAAAAAGCGTGACATCACGTTTCGAATCCCTTCAACATTTTTATTCAGAGTGACTTCATCCAAAAGGTTTCGTTCATCGCTTTTTCCCGATGGATCACCAATCATACCCGTTGCGCCACCAACCAAAGCAATAGGTTTATGGCCAGCCTTATAAAAATGAACCAAGAGAATGATGGGTACAAGGCTTCCGATATGGAGGGTGTTTGAGGTAGGATCGAATCCTATATAGGCCGTTGTCCGATCTTTCTGAAGTTGTTCTTCGGTTCCTGGTGACATGTCATGAATCATGCCGCGCCATTTTAATTCTTCGATAAAATTATAAGTCATCAATTCTCGATTACGTCAGCAAAGATAATTGTTTAGCACTGTTGTCAAAACAAAAAGCAGTAATTTAGCTCCATGATTTTAGTCACAGGCGGAACGGGATTAGTGGGCAGTCATGTCCTTTTATACCTCTGCCAAAAACATGATAAAGTTAGGGCGATCTTCCGTAATGAATCGAAGATAAAAAAAGTAAAACATGTCTTTGAATACTACCAGGAATCAAACATGTCTTTCTTTGATCGCATCGAATGGGTTCAAGCCGATATTATTGACCTCCCGGCATTGGAAAAAGTATTTGAAGGTGTTGAATACGTATATCACTGTGCTGCGATGGTTTCTTTCGATCCGTCTGATTATCATGCCCTTCGGAAAAGCAATATAGAAGGTACAGCCAATATTGTAAATCTTTGTCTGAATTTCGGAATAAAAAAAATCGCATATATGAGTTCGGTTGCCGCGCTCGGAGGCAAGGACTTAAATGATCCTATCCGGGAAGATTCGCCCTGGAATTCCGATGGTGATCATAATGTTTATGCAATCACTAAATATGGTGCGGAAATGGAAATTTGGCGCGGTGTTCAGGAAGGACTTGATTGCATAATCGTCAACCCAGGTATTATTGTAGGGCCCGGTTTTTGGAAATCGAGCAGTGGGTCTTTGTTTACACGGGTATTTCGTGGAATGCGTTATTATTCAACAGCCATCAATGGCTATGTCGATATCCATGATGTGGTTAAAACCTTTATTCAATTAATGGAAAGTGATATAACGAATGAACGATTTATTCAGGTAGCTGAAAATCTTTCGTCAAAATCCTTTATCGATATGATCGCTCAAGCCATTAATGCAAAAAGCCCTGAAAAATCGGTATCACCATTGATCCTGAAATTCGGATGGCGCTATGACTGGCTTCGGGCGAAACTTTTAGGCAAGCGAAGACGCCTTACCCGTCACCTGGCCAAAATCCTGACAAAGGATACCTATTATGACAATTCGAAATTGAAAAAAACTCTGAATTTTGAATACAAACCCATTAGTCAGTCTGTAGAGGAAACCGCCGTCTTATTTAATCGAGATCAAGCTTAAGTTCTTGCGATTTTGCTTGAATTATTGAATCTCTGCGAATTTGATTTGTTCTTGACACCGAGTCGGCATCGGTGGCCTTTTTATCCAACTCTGCTTTAAACTTAACTTTATCTGCTTCAAGTTTCGTTTTAACCCGCATATAAATGTCTTCATAAAGGTCAATATCATACGCATAATACTGGTTGCTCAATGCAAATTGAACACTATCAATACTGTGTTTATCATAAACAAAACTCTCTGGATTGACTCCCCTATTCTCAATTATACGACGATTCAATCCCTTGGCAGCGCTCATGATCGTCATATCGTAAATCACCTCTACCATCTTCTCCTCAGAAAGAAGGTTATCAGGTTTCGGAGGACGATCGATCTTGTTGTTCTTGCAACCAACAACAACAAGCGCCAACACCATATAAATCAATATTTTTTTCATCGATCGAAAGTTAATTGTTGTGATGCGCGTTTATCACTGAATTGGGAATTATGATAAACCAAAATTCCATTAAGAATGGTATGGGTTACCCTTGATTTAAAGGTCGTCCCTTCGAAAGGAGACCAACCGCATTTATACAATATATTATCTTTATTAACGGTCCAGGGATTATTCAAATCAACTACCACAAGATCGGCAAAATACCCCTCACGAATAAAACCACGTTTATCAATATCGAAAAGTATGGCCGGATTATGACACATTTTTTGAACGATTTTCTCGAGCCGAATTTTTCCTTGATGGTAAGCCTCTAACATAGCGACAAGAGCATGTTGAACGAGCGGTCCACCCGAAGGTGCTTTCGTATAGACATTGTCTTTTTCCTGAAGTGTATGAGGAGCATGGTCAGTAGCTATAACATCGATTCGATCATCGAGAAGGGCTTCCCATAATTCATCGCGATCACCGGCTGTTTTTACCGCCGGATTCCATTTGATATGTGTGCCCTTTTTTTTATAATCAGAATCGCTAAACCAAAGGTGATGAATACAAACTTCAGCGGTTATTTTCTTATCCTTAAGTGGTGTTTTACTATCGAACTGATGGGTTTCTTTTCCAGTAGATAAGTGAAACACGTGAAGGCGGGCTCCGGTCTCTTTTGCCAATTCAATCGCCATGGATGAGGACAAATAACAAGCCTCTTCACTTCTAATCTCAGGGTGGCATTCAATTGGGATATCCTCACCAAATCGCTCAAGATATTGTCTTGTATTCTCACGTATTGTCGTTTCATCCTCACAATGACAACATATTACCAAATCTGTACTTGAAAAAATGGTTTTGAGTACCTCAATATCATCGACGAGCATATTCCCGGTTGAAGATCCCAGAAAGAGTTTAAGGGCCGGGACTTTCTTAGGATCTAATTTCAAAATTTCATCAAGGTTATCATTCGTGCCACCAAACATAAAAGAGTAGTTGGCATAAGAGGATTTGGCCGCACGATCCAATTTATCCTGAAAAGCCTCCCATGTTGTGGTATTTGGTTTGGTATTTGGCATTTCAAGAAAGGAGGTGATTCCTCCCGCGATAGCTGCTTTTGATTCGGAAGCGATATCGCCTTTGTGTGTTAGACCGGGTTCTCTAAAATGAACCTGGTCATCTATCAATCCAGGAATAACAAGATTGTCTTCAACATCGATAACTTTCACATCCGCGTCTTTCGGACTTATAGAATCATCTATAGCTTTAATTTTATCCCCCTCGATCAAAATATCAGCTTGTCGAATAGTCCCCTCATTAACAATCCTCGCATTTTTAAGAAGCACAGTACTTTTCACCATTTTATTCCTTTCCTATTAAACTTTTTAATTTCATTTTTATTACCCCAAAAATGGCTTCAAAAATGATATTTCCGCTCAGCTTTGACTCCCCCCGAATACGATCGGTAAAAACAATGGGGATCTCGATGATTTTAAATTTCTTGAGATAGGCCTTAAACTTCATTTCAATCTGGAAAGCATAGCCAATAAATTTTATTTCATCGAGCTCAATTGCCTCTAAAACCTTACGTCGATAACATATAAACCCTGCGGTTGTATCGTAAATTTTCATCCCGGTTATAAATCGAACATACAACGAAGCCAAATAAGATAATAAAACTCGACTTAGCGGCCAGTTAACCACATTAACACCCTTGACATAACGCGACCCTATAACAACATCACATTCACGATCTACACAGGTTGTGTAAAGGCGACTCAGATCTTTGGGATTGTGCGAGAAATCCGCATCCATCTCATAAATAAACTGGTAATCCCTGTTCAAACACCATTTAAAGCCATGTATATAAGCTGTACCAAGTCCCGATTTTTCTTTGCGGACTTCCAAATGAAGGCGTCCGGGGAAAACAGATTGAAGTTCGATAACCTTATTGGCTGTACCGTCTGGTGAACTATCATCAACAACAAGTATATCGAAGGCATGATCCAGTGCAAAGACCGCACGGATTATCGGCTCGATATTCTCTATTTCATTATAGGTTGGTATGACAACAATACCCGCGCTCATTCCTGAAGATTTTTGCAAAAGTAAGTTATTTGCGGCATTCTGTTTAAAGATAATTCTTGCTAATTTAGCAGAATGCTTCGAGAGGTTACCACAAATGAATGGTTTACTATTATTTTCCTTATTTCATTGGGAATATTGGCATTCACCAAGTACGTCCATACCAACCGTTTTCATGACTTCATAGCCCTGCTTGTAAATTCAAAATATTTGAAGATTTACGCCAGGGATCAGAAGTTTATCGATCAGTTCGATGCTCTGCTTTTCGGGAATTTGATTCTATCGGGATCGGTATTCATTTTTATCAGTTATCAAAGTGTTTTAAAACCCGTTGAATTCGATCTGGTTTTCTTCCTTAAAATTTTAACAGTTCTTGGCATAGTCCTCTTAATTAAGGTTTTGATTGAGCGATTGATTGGCAGCGTTTTTGAATTGGATGCTCTGATCGATGAATATGTTTTTCAAAAAACCAGTTATAAGAATTATACGGGCCTATTTCTTCTCCCTGTTAATGTAATCTTTTTATATGCTGTAACCTTAACAGAAATGTGGCTCTATATCGTTTTAGGATTGATTTTTTTAATCAATTTCATGGGGTTTGTAACAACATTTAAATCAAATCAAAAACTAATTCTGAGTAACTTCTTTTATTTTATTTTGTATCTTTGCGCTCTCGAAATCGGACCTTATGTAATTATGTTTAAGGTTCTAGATATTTAAAACACGGGATAACGAAAAATCAGCCTATGAGAGTGAAAACAATTTTGGTTTCACAACCAGAGCCCAAAGCAGAGAATTCTCCTTATTTCGAATTGCAGGAAAAGCAGCGGATAAAAATTGATTTCAGACCCTTTATTCACGTAGAAGGAGTCCCAGCCAAAGAAATTCGTCTTCAAAAAGTTGACCTCAATATTTATTCAGCTATTATATTAACAAGTAGAAATGCTGTAGACCATTTCTTCAGAGTAGCTGAAGAAATGCGATTTAAAGTTCCGGACACAATGAAGTATTTCTGCCAGTCTGAAGCCGTAGCGTTTTATCTTCAGAAGTATGTGGTTTACAGAAAGCGTAAAATTTATGTTGGAAAGCGTTCTTTTGGTGAACTATCCCCACTTATTAAAAAATATAAAGACGAGACCTTTTTATTGCCAACAACAGATAAGTTAAAACCCGAAGTTCCCGCAACCCTTGACACACTGGGGGTGAATTGGAAGCAGGCAACTTTTTATAAAACCGTGATCAGCGACCTTTCAGATTTAGCTGATGTGTATTACGATATCCTCGTGTTTTTTAGTCCGTCAGGCATCGAATCACTGTTTCATAACTTTCCGAATTTTAAACAAAACGATACACGTATTGCAGTCTTTGGAAATACAACCTGCAAAGCCGTAGAAAATCGCGGCTTGCGTGTCGATATTGCGGCACCTACCCCAGAAATGCCATCGATGACCATGGCATTGGAAAAGTACATTGAAAAAGTCAATAAGAAATAATTAAGGGGTCGAAATCGACCCTTTTTTTTATTTAGGTCTTAAATTTGGTGATCCTGCCAGTTTTTCTTCATAAGGAACCAGGGCAATTGATTATTGCATTTAGAATATCATACGGATCAAGCGAAATCAGTTTCGCTTTTTAAAATACTCTGCCTGATTTTTGAAGTTTTAGGATGATAAAAAATAGCTAATAAATGAAAATCCGGGATTTTGGATTTAATTTTTATCGACCGGTTTTCTAACAAATGTGAATAATAAATATGCCCAGGAAAGTATTAAAATCAATCCTCCTATCGGCGTGAGCAGAGCAATGGTTTTAAAATCAAATGAGGTTAATGCATTAGTTGCTAAAACATAGATTGACCCCGAGAACAGCAAGACTCCGGTCAATAACCCATAGAACATTATTTGCTTCGTTCGTTTTGATATCATATCCGTAAAACCGAGAAGCAAAAACAAAAAGGCGTGATAGATTTGATAACGCACCCCCGTATTGAAAGAGGCTATATTTTCGGGCTCGATAAGGTTGCCTAACGTATGGGTTGCAAAAGCGCCTAAAATAACGCCTAAAAGTCCGAATAAACTTCCGGCGACAAGTAATTTTTTATTCATAATTATTTTGATTAAATCCGTTCATTAAACATTAACATTTTACTACATTCGTGATGAATTAGCCACACAAAATTACTTAACGAAAATCACTATGCGAAACATTCTTATTGTGGGTTCGGGCAAATCGTCATCCTACCTGGTTAAATACCTGTTAGATAAGTCGGAAAGTGATGACCTCTTCATCACTATTGGAGATATCAACACTACAAATGCTGAGAAATTAATACAGAATCATAAGCGCGCCAAAGCCGTTGTTCTGGATGTGTTTGATGAAGAATCGAGAAGCTCGGCCATAGAAAAAGCAGACATCGTCATTTCGATGCTTCCTGCTCGTTTTCACATGGAAGTTGCCAAAGATTGTTTGCGGTTTTCTAAACATCTTGTCACTGCCTCTTATGTTAGTGAAGAAATGAAGGCCCTTGACCAGCAGGTGAGGGAAAAAGGCCTGGTTTTTATGAATGAAATTGGTGTCGATCCGGGTATAGACCATATGAGTGCCATGCAGGTTATTGACCGGATCAGGTCTATGGGTGGGAAGATCATTTTATTTGAATCTTTTACAGGGGGGCTTGTCGCTCCAGAAAGTGATAATAACCTTTGGAATTACAAATTCACATGGAATCCAAGAAATGTGGTTGTCGCAGGTCAGGGTGGAGCAGCTAAGTTCCTTCAGGAAGGAACTTATAAATATGTTCCCTATCATCGCTTATTCAGGCGTACCGAATTTCTTGATGTGGAAGGCTATGGGCGCTTTGAAGCTTATGCCAATCGGGACTCCTTAAAATATCAATATGAATATGGCCTCGACGCGGTAAAAACTCTTTATCGCGGTACCATACGTCGTGTAGGCTTTAGCCGGGCATGGAATTTATTTGTTCAATTGGGAATGACAGATGATGGTTATGTTTTGGAGCACAGTGAAAATATGAGCTACCGAGATTTTGTAAACTCATTTTTACCTTACAGTCCGACCGATTCGGTTGAATTGAAATTCAGGCATCAACTAAACATCGACCAGGATGACATTATTTGGGATAAATTTGAAGAACTCGATATTTTCAGTTCTAAAAAGAAAGTAGGCCTTAAGGACGCTACTCCGGCGCAGGTGCTTCAGAAAATACTTATGGACAGCTGGACCCTTACTGCTGAAGACAAAGATATGATCGTGATGTATCACATTTTTGGTTACGAACTTGACGGAAAGAAACACCAGATCGACTCGACTATGGTAACTCTTGGGGAAGATCAGACCTATACAGCCATGGCAAAAACCGTCGGTCTTCCCGTGGCGATGGCTGCCCTGGATATCTTAAAGGGGAAAATCAAAACACCGGGTGTTCAAATACCGATTACCAAGGAAATCTACGAGCCTATTTTAAAAGAGCTATCCGAATCTGGCATAAAATTTATCGAGAAGGATGTGCAATATTTTGGCTATAACCCTCTAAATATTTGATAATTCTATCAATTTGGAATCAAATGTGTATTTTTGCGCTTTGATTATCAAATAAAATTCACATGAAAGTTATAGATCAAAATATACAAATAGACGGGATTGACAAAAAAATACTACGGGCACTCATGGCAGATGCCAGGACACCAATCCTTGAAATAGCTCGTAGTGTTGGCGTTTCCGGAGCCGCTATTCATCAACGATTAAGAAAACTTGAAAAGTCGGGATTACTGGCAGGATCAAAATTTGTTATCAACGCAAGAACGCTAGGCTACACAACAATGGCCTTTGTGGGTATTTTTCTGGATAAAGCGGCGAATAACACTGATGCGGTTAAACAATTAAAGCGCATTCCCGAGGTATTGGAATGTCATTATACAACTGGTGACTGGAGTATTTTGATAAAAGTGTTATGCAAAAATAATGAGCACCTAATGCATATCTTGAATAAAGAAATTCAATCGATATCGGGCGTATCACGGACTGAAACTTTTATCTCACTTCAACAACAGCTCGATCGTCAAATCAAAATATAAAAAAACTCCCGAGAGACCGGGAGCTTTTCAATTTGTACGTTAAATATTTTTAGTCATTTCCAAAAACCTGGAAGGCCCAATAGATCAAAGAAGCCAAAGCGCCAATCGCGGCAACCAAGTAGGTTCGAGCCGCCCATTTTAATGCATCTGTAGCGCCATCTAATTCATCTCTTGATACCAAATGTTTATTTTCTAACCAGGCCAGGGCACGATTACTCGCGTCATATTCTACCGGAAGAGTTATAAAGCTAAATAATGTTGCAAAGCCCATCATACCCAATCCAGCGACTGCAACCCACCAACCGAGTCCGAGTCCGGCTGCACCACCCAGAATAAGTCCGCCAATAATAAGCCATTGTGACATTCCTGATGTAATGCTTACTACCGGAACCAATGATGAACGCATTTGCAACCAGCTATAAGCTTGTGCATGCTGAACCGCATGCCCGCATTCATGCGCCGCAACCGCAGCAGCAGCAGCATTGCGCTGATTGTAAACCGACTCACTTAAATTTACGGTTTTATCCTTTGGGTTGTAATGGTCTGTAAGCTGTCCTCTTGTAGAAATTACCTGAACATCAGTAATACCATGATCGGCAAGCATCTTTTCAGCGATTTCCGCCCCACTCATGCCATTGCGCAAATGAATTTTGGAATATTTTGCGAATTTTCGTTTTAAGGTTGAGCTCACCAGCCAGCTTAACAGCATTATACCGCCAATGAGCACGTAATAACCAAATCCTATTCCCATAACTTATATTTTTATTTTAAAATTATACATTTCATGGCAAAAAATGAGCCAATCTTATGTTAAGACATTTTGTCTGTTTTTAACGTTTACGATTGTGATATCGTATCTTATAAATAATTAGTAAGCAAACCGAAATTATTGTTACTGCATTGGCAAAAATAAGCGCGGGGCTGTCTTTAAGAAAACCATAAATCAACCACATTGAAACACCGATAAAGAACATGAGAAGCATCGGGTATGATAATCCCGACACATCTTTGGTTTTCCTTGTATGGTAAACCTGTGGTAAAAAAGCAGCCGTAGTTAAAACTGCAGCAATTAATCCGATTACCTCGGTGCCATCAATATTAGCCAACAATATTTACGATTTTTCCCGGTACAACGATAACCTTTTTCGGTTCACGTCCTGCCAATTGTTCCTGAGTTTTTTCATTGGCCATAACCGCTTTCTCAATCTCTTCCTTCGACAGGTCTAATGACAGTTCCATTGTAAATCGCATCTTCCCATTAAATGAAATGGGGTATGTCTTTGTACTTTCTACCAGGTGAACCTCTTCGAATTGAGGGTATGGAGCTAATGAAATACTTTCCTCATGCCCAAGTAAATGCCAAAGCTCCTCTGCAATATGAGGTGCATAGGGTGAAATAAGCACTAAGAGCGGTTCAAGAATCTCCTTGTTGTGACATTTTTGTGCCGTGAGTTCGTTCACCGCTATCATAAAGGTTGAAACACTGGTGTTAAAGGAGAAGTTTTCGATATCTTCCTCAACCTTCTTAATAGTTTTATGTAACGTTTTTAAACTGTCTTTTGTAGGATTACCATCGCTTACCCGGATACCGTTATCGTCAACGTATAAACGCCATAGTTTTTTCAGGAAGGCAAATACGCCGCTAATGCCTGCTGTATTCCATGGTTTATATTGCTCTAACGGTCCTAAAAACATCTCATACAAACGGAGACTGTCGGCACCATAGCGCTCTATGATATCATCGGGATTGACAACATTATATTTCGATTTTGACATCTTTTCAACATCGCGGCTTACCTTAAAGACACCGTCTTTATTAAGTTCAAATTCCAATTTTTTAAACTCCGGTCGCCAGGCTTTAAAAGCTTCAATGTCTAATTCGTCAGAGGCATTCACAAACGACACATCCGAATGTATGGGTTGTGAAGAAAGGTCATCAAGCATATCGAATGATACGAATTTATTCTCGCCTTCAACGCGGTGCGCGAAGGCACTCGTCCCAAGTATCATCCCCTGGTTGATCAATTTTTTGGCATATTCGTCAAAAGGCACAAGCCCCAGATCGAACATAAACTTCTGCCAGAATCTTGAATACAACAAGTGTCCGGTAGCGTGTTCGCTTCCGCCAATATAAAGATCGACCTGTTGCCAATAATTAATGGCATCCTGAGAGAAAATAGCTTCCTCGTTGTGCGGATCCATATAGCGATTAAAATATTGGGAGCTGCCCGCCCATCCCGGCATGGTATTCAATTCCAACGGGAAAACGGTCTGCTCGTCGATCAGGTTGTTATCTACTACCTTGTTTTGTTCTGTATCCCATGCCCAAACTTTAGCTCGACCCAAAGGCGGCTCGCCACTTTCTGTCGGTAAATATTTTTCAACCTCCGGTAAAAGAAGTGGTAAATGTTCAGCACCTATCAACTCAGGCAATCCGTTTCTATAAAAAATTGGAAAGGGCTCTCCCCAATAGCGTTGCCGGCTGAATACGGCATCGCGCAGTCGGTAATTAATGGTTCCTTCACCTTGTCCGATTTGTTCCAGCCCTTCAATAACGCGTTTAACAGCGGCTTTATAATCCAGGCCATTCAAGAAGTCGCTATTGGCAATAATCGTATTCTCCTTATCGGCAAAAGCGGTCTCGCTAATATCAACGCCTTCAAATATATTTGGGATTTCAATATTGAAATGCCTGGCGAAATCATAATCCCGCTGATCTCCACATGGGACAGCCATCACAGCCCCTGTACCATAACTGGCCAATACATAGTCTCCGATCCAAATCGGGATAGGTTCCTTTGAAAAGGGATGTTCGACATAGGCTCCTGTAAACACTCCGGAAATTGTTTTTACATCAGCCATTCGATCCCGCTCACTTCGCCGTGCTGTGGCTTCTACATAGGCCTCCACCGCTTCCCGTTGACCTTCGGAAGTTATTTTTTTCACAAGCTCATGCTCGGGTGCCAGGGTCATAAAGCTTACACCAAAAAGCGTGTCTGGCCGTGTTGTGAACACATCGATGATATCATCAAAATCTTTAAGGTTAAAGCGTACGCTGGCGCCTACCGATTTCCCTATCCAGTTTCTCTGGCTCTCTTTAAGAGACTCCGGCCAATCGATGCTTTCAAGGCCTTGAAGCAGACGTTCGGCATAGGCTGTAATACGCATACTCCATTGAGTCATTTTCTTTCGGATAACAGGATGGCCCCCACGCTCAGAAACGCCATTTACAACCTCATCATTTGCTAAAACCGTCCCCAAAGCCGGGCACCAGTTCACTTCAGTTTCTGCCAGATAGGTCAATCTATATTTTAATAAAATACGCTGCCTTTCACCGGTTGAATACCCATTCCAATCATCTGCGTTAAAGTATTCAACATCGTCATCACAAACCGCATTAACAGTTTTGTTACCTTCTCGTTGAAATCGATCCATGAGTTCCGATATTGGCCTGGCCTTGTCGGTATCTCTGTCGTACCATGAATCGAACAATCGGGCGAATACCCATTGGGTCCACTTGTAATATTTGGGATCACTGGTTCTGACTTCTCTTGACCAATCGAATGAAAACCCGATCTGGTCTAGTTGTCGGCGGTAAGTCTTTATGTTATTTTCTGTGGTTAATGCCGGATGCTGCCCCGTTTGAATAGCGTATTGTTCAGCGGGCAGTCCGAAGCTATCATAACCCTGAGGATGCAGCACGTTAAATCCCTTGTGGCGTTTATATCTCGCATAGATATCTGACGCGATGTAACCAAGTGGATGACCAACATGTAATCCGGCACCACTCGGGTAAGGGAACATATCAAGGACATAGTATTTTGGCTTACTCGAATTATTCTCGGCCTTGAAGGTTTGATTCTGCGCCCAGTATTCCTGCCAACGCTTTTCTATTTCATTAAAATGATACTTCATATTCCCCATATAAGAAGCGACAAATTTAAGCTTTATTGTATGAACGAAAAAACCTTTATTTTTGAATTCCAAAGCCCTATGGGCATAATATTCAGTATTGAAAAACAAAGTTTTAAGTGCACATCTTGCCTTGCTTGGTGCCAATCTTATTTACGGGGGAAATTATCTTATCGCCAAAGGGGTTATGCCGGGTAAGATCGGGCCTTCAGCCTTTGTGTTTATCAGGATAGTTGCTGCTTCAATTCTGTTCTGGCTGATACGCATGTATGTTCGTGAACCTATTGCGAAAAAAGATGTCGGGCGATTGATTCTTTGTGGCCTATTAGGAGTTGCCACCAACCAGTTGTTTTTTTTTCATGGCTTAAACCTGACCTCCCCTATAGATGCCTCGATCATTATAACGTCAATCCCGGTGATGGTACTTGTTTTTAGTGCCATTTTGTTAAAAGAAAGAATCACGATTACTAAAACCTTAGGGCTGGTGATTGGTGGTATCGGTGCGTTGCTATTAGTAGCCTACGGCAAAGAGTCCGGTGGAACAGGTTCAATCCTCGGTAATGTCTTTGTCTTAATCAATACCACCTCCTATGCCCTTTATTTGGTCATCGTTAAACCCTTAATGTCCAAGTACAAACCCCTTACGGTGATTAGCTGGGTGTTTTTGTTTGGATTCTTCTTTATGTTTCCGTTTGGAATTGGAGATTTTCTCAGTACTGATTTTTCTCGATTTGATACTGGAACGTATCTCGCGGTGATATATGTCGTTTTAGGAACAACATTCCTTGCCTACCTCTTAAATATTTATGCGTTGAATTATGTTTCACCAGCAGTAAATGGAAGCTATGTCTACCTGCAACCTGCCGTTACATTCATTTTAGTTTCGGCCTATGCCTACCTTTTAAACGACGAACAATACGCACAAGATATCAACCTCGTTAAAGCGTTCAGTTGCCTGTTGGTAATAAGTGGTGTTTATCTTATCAGCCGACCAAATAAAAACCCAGTACTATAATCCCCGGGCTTTGTTTTCCTGCGGAAGAAGGCAATAATAGATAAAGGTATTCAAGGGTGTTGTAATATGGAGTTGCCTTCCCTGTCGAACGATGTAGCCGTTAAAATTATCGAGTTCACTGGGTCGTCCTTCCATAATGTCCCTTTGCATAGATGCCGTGGTACTGTATAAAGTAGCATCGATTGCAACAAAGCTTTTTTCGATGTCTGTATTATCAAGTTTAATGTTTTTGGCATTCGCAATGGCCACGATCTCGTTAGCGGTCTGGTATATTAAATTCCGGATGTGTTCATTCTCGCGCATCACACCAAACGAGCTTCTCGTCAAAGCCCCCATTCCACTGATCATTGTTATAAAAAGGAATTTTTTCCAAATATCAAGATCAATATCATCAGATAGTTTGTTGTGAATACCAGCCTTATCAAAAACCGCCTTAATCCGTTTAAGGGGTTTTGACGATGATCTGTCCTCTAAACCAAAAATAATTTCAGGCTTCTGAAAGGCAAAATGATCGATGATACCGGGAGATTCAATTCGACTTACAATACGACAAAGGCCAGCCACAACATGGCTTGGATCGATCAATTTTCGTAAGCGATCCGCTATATCGGCTCCATTAAGTAAAGGCAATACCAAAGTATTTGGTCCCAGAACGGGTTTGATTGCTTCAGACACTTGAGAAAGTTGCCAGGATTTTACCGCCACCAGAACCAGATCGGCTGAATGTTGTCTGTTTAATGTTTCAACTGCTTTAACGTTAATATGAAAATCGCCATTGATGCTTTTTACCCTTAATCCTTTCCGTTTTATGGCATCAAGGTGTTTCCCTCGTGCAACAAAAGTAACATCATGCCCAGATAAAGCTAATTTCCCTCCAAAGAAACCACCGACTCCTCCTGTCCCGAATACAACAATTTTCATGGGTAGATGTTTATATAGATAAATTTACTTTTTTATTTTTACATCATCAATAATTGGGGATATGAGTTCAGCATATGAAAGACTTCAGAAAAGACGTCTGATTTCATCTTATTTTTCGGTAGTAGTTAGCATCGCATTGGTTTTGTTCTTATTGGGTATACTGGGTATGTTGGTGCTCAACGCCAAGACCATTTCCGACAATTTCAAGGAACGTGTGGTTATGACCATCTATTTAAATGATTCGGCAAAACCAGTCGAGATTTCTCAATTGCAAAAAAGCTTATCGCTTTCAAGCTTTATCAAAGAGACCAAATATGTTTCGAAGGATGAAGCGGCCGAATTCATGAAAAATGAATATGGCGATGATTTTCTTGATGATGTAGGCTATAATCCCCTTCAGAACTCAATCGAAGTTAATCTCAAAGCCGATTTTGTAACCGCTGAAAAACTTGATGAAATCTCAAATGCGACGATAACCAAGTCCTTTGTCGATGATGTGCGATATGATAAGGATCTTGTGGCTATCATGAATAGTAATGTCAAGCGAATTAGTTTATGGATTCTGATAATAAGTGCAATTTTTACTGTGATAGCAGTTTTACTGATCAACAGCTCATTTCGTCTGGCCGTTTATTCAAAACGTTTTATTATAAAAACCATGCAAATGGTCGGTGCGACCAAGCGATTTATCAGAAGACCCTTTATTTATAAAAGTGTTCGACTCGGTATTATCGGTGCAATTGTTGCGCTTGTCGGCATGGCAGTGGTTCTTTTTTATGTGGACCAAACCTTTCCAGAGTTAGAATTATTAAAAAAGCCCGTATTATTAGGCGGTTTGTTTCTTAGTATTTTTATCCTGGGAATCATCATTTCCTGGGTCAGCACCTATTTTGCAACGCAGCGATTCCTTAATCTAAAAACTGACAGACTGTATTATTAAGTTCGAATCAATCGTTATTCAACTATGAAAAAACATAAGGTCATAATATACTGTCTTTTTATGGTGTGTTTGTTTCTGACCGCATGTATTATAAGCAGACCACAGCCTCAGGATTGTGAAGTTGTTAATACCACAATTGTAAAGATTACCGAGGGTCCAACCTTTGATATAGTGTTTCATAATGTAAAAGGCGATTATTATTACATCAACCGGGGATTAGAACAAGGCCTAAATTTAGACGAACTTAACAGCAGTGTCCTGAATAAAAATGTTACTTTGCACCTGGCAAAGATATGGGGTGGCTCGGTTGTTTCAGAACATATCGCTCAGCTTGCCATTGATGAAAAGATCATATATACCGAATTCAAATAATTTTAATTTTGGGCGAACAAAAAAGAAAACAAGAATCTAAACAGACCTTTATCTTTGGTCGAGCCAATTACAAATGGATGTTCATTGGATTGGGATTTATCGCCCTGGGTTTTATTCTGATGGCCGGCGGCGGAAGTGACGACCCTAATGTGTTCAACCCGGAAATCTTTAGTTTCCGCCGTATCAGATTGGCTCCAACCCTGGTATTGATTGGGTTTGCCATTCAGATCTATGCTATATTGCTTGATCCTGAAAAACCTGGGAAAAAATAATCTTCACCTCTTAACCAGACCTTTATTGGTTTTTGATATTTTTGATCCGTGGATATACTCGACGCAATTATTTTAGGAATTGTTCAGGGATTAACTGAATTCCTGCCGGTATCATCAAGCGGCCATCTTGAATTGGGAAAGGCCATTCTTGGGGATCAATCATTACCACAAGAAAGTTTATTGTTTACCGTGGTTCTGCATTTTGCAACGGCAATAAGTACTTTGGTCGTCTTCCGTAAAGATGTTTTTGAAATTATAAGAGGACTTTTTAAATTCCGTTGGAATGAAGAAACCAAATTTGTAACAAAAATCGCCGTATCGATGTTGCCTGCAGGCATTATCGGATACACCTACGAAGCTGAACTGGCTGAGCTTTTCGGAGGAAATATAAAACTTGTGGGGTTTATGCTCATCCTTACCGCCTTATTGCTTTACCTCGCTGATAAGGCAAAAGATACAAGAAAGAAGGTTTCGTTCCCTAACGCGTTAGTTATCGGTTTTGCGCAAGCTATCGCCATGCTTCCCGGTGTTTCGCGATCGGGTGCTACGATTTCTACCTCCGTACTGTTGGGTAACGATAAATCGAAAGCAGCGCGATTTTCATTTCTTATGGTTGTACCGCTGATCTTTGGAAAAATAGCAAAGGATATAATCAGCGGTGAATTGACTTATGAAAGTGACAATTTCATAATTATTTCTGCCGGGTTTGCTTCGGCATTTTTTGCCGGATTACTTGCATGCACCTGGATGATACGTCTTGTTAAAAAAAGTAAACTTTCTTATTTTTCATTGTATTGCCTGATTGTTGGTTTAATAGCCATTTATATAGCGACCACTACCTGATATGAAGACCCTTGATGATTATCAATCCGGTCAGATCCTGTTGATCGATAAACCCTTGAATTGGACATCTTTTCAAGTGGTTAATAAAATTCGCTGGAGAATTTGCAAACATTTCAATATTAAAAAGATCAAAGTAGGTCATGCTGGTACGCTTGATCCACTGGCAACTGGTTTATTAATTTTATGTACGGGGAAAATGACCAAGCGTATCGACGAGTTTCAAGCACAAACAAAAACCTACACAGGAAAAATTTTACTCGGCAGCACCACGCCTTCTTATGACCTTGAAACCGCGATCGATAAAACCTATCCTACCGCGCACATCACGCCTTCACTTATAAAGGCGACTGCCAAGAAGTTCATAGGAGAAATCATGCAATTTCCGCCTATGTATTCAGCGGTAAAAAAAGACGGAAAACGCTTATACAAAATGGCCAGGGAAGGATTTAAGGTAGAAGTAAAGGCCAGATCGGTCAATGTTTTGGAATTTGAAATTTTAAATATTAACGAATTGGAAATAGAATTTAAAGTGGTTTGCAGCAAGGGAACGTACATCAGGTCACTGGCACATGATTTCGGAAAGGCGCTTGATTCAGGCGCGCATCTCATTGCCTTGCGACGGACTGGGATCGGTGATTTTAATGTAAACAACGCATTAAGCATTGACGCATTTATTGAAGAACTTAATGGAATATAATTCATTTCTCCTATTATCTTTTAAAAAGGATTATTTGTCATTTCTCTCTTGAATCCCCGACTTAATTTGAACCAATTTCGTCTGTTTATCGTATATTAAGTATCATGAACTCGATTAGTGATTCAACCAAGGCCCTGATCATTACCCTTTTGTTTTCATCAACTGTGGTACTGATGTCATTTAATATTCATCTGAAAAAGAAGAATGAAAAATTGGCTGAAACCTATTTCGAAATCATCCCCCAGGACGAATTAGAACCCGATCCAGAAGAATTAGAAGAAATTTTAAAGAGCCTTGACAATTTGATTAAAACCAATCGTGCCTTCAACGAAACAAAGGATTACGATAATTTTGAGGATGAGGAGTTTCGCAATACCCTTGAAAAAATAAGAAATCGTGATTCGCGTGATGAAGTCGTCGAAGAGAATAATCAATCCAAAGGTTCTGAGCAATCAAATATGGAAGATCTCGCCTCATATGAAGACATCAATTCGATCATCAATAAACGTTCTCAAAAGGATCGATCGTCAATGCCTTCAAATGCTGATGGTGGTTTAAAAAACAGCTCTGTGAGTTACTCACTGGTTGATCGGACAGCGATTTATTTACCCCCTCCAATATATCTCTGTGAGAAAGGCGGAAAAGTTGTAATAACCATTGAGGTTGATTCAAATGGACAAGTTTTTAATGCAAGCTATAACAATGCATCATCATCAAGTAATCAGTGCCTCATCGATCACGCCATTGAATATGCCCGCGCTTCTAAGTTTAACCGCGATCAGAGTAGAAGTCAACAATTAGGCACTATCACATTCTTATTCCAGGGGAAATCCTAACGCTTTAGAAGTGTTACTAGATCATTCATCGTTGTTAGACCTTTGTCCTTATTGTACCAACGTTGAAGATCTTCTTTGAATTCCGGACTTAATTTTCCATGTTCGGCTTTGAATTTATTGGCCATTTCAGTTACCACCGAAGGCCGTGGCCCGTATAAAAACTTCACTGCTCCGCTGTCATTATCCATGGCTATAAGCTTGGGTATCGCACGTGTTCCTTCAGTTAAAAATTCATCCATGAGTTCCGGGTTCTCATCACGCAGCACTACCGATAATTCAACTTCGGTTAATTGATCTGCCAGCGCTTTCATTACGGGCATCAAATGAGCGGCATCACCACACCAACTTTCTGTTATTACAAGCCAGCTCATATTTACCGCGGGTAAATTTCGAATCTCCTCCTCGAATATATTTAAGTCTAAGGTTTTTTCCCATCGTTTAAATCGTCTGGCGTTGAGTTTGGTGAATTCAGCCAACTCTTCATTTGCTAGATCGCCGGTTGTCGATCCATCTCTTGCCAGGTCATCGATTAATTCGCGATATTCAGGATAGGTCATTGCATTTTTAAGGCTATTGGATACCAGCTCTCTGACTTCTTTTTGTTCTATAATTGATGTTTTCATTCTACTACAAAATAAAGGATTGAAAGAATAATTTCATGTAACAATCATTACATTAGTGTCATATTATTCAATTCCTTACAAAATGAAAAAATACCGATGCGAATGGTGCGTAGGTGACCCATTATATGAGGCGTATCATGATGAAGAATGGGGCGTCCCGGTATATGATGACAAAAAATTATTTGAATTCCTGGTTCTAGAAACCTTTCAAGCCGGACTGAGCTGGATCACGATTTTACGTAAAAGAGAGAATTTCAGAAAAGCATTTGATGATTTTGATTATCGGAAGATTTCTAATTATGGTGAGGGAAAAATTGAAGAACTGCTTCAAGATGCCGGGATCATACGAAATCGATTAAAGGTCAGGGCAACGGTGACTAATGCAAAATCTTTTATATCGATCCAATCTGAATTTGGAAGCTTCAGTAAATACATTTGGGCTTTTACACAAGGGAAGCCTGTAAAAAATGCGTTTAAAGGTGGAAAAGAAATACCGGCAAATACCGCTTTAAGCGATGCGATTAGCCGTGATCTTAAAAAACGAGGATTCAAATTTGTTGGCACTACCGTTGTTTACGCGCATATGCAGGCCACGGGTATGGTTAACGATCATGAAGTCGGGTGTTTCCGCTATGATGAAGTTTAAACCGGTTAAGGTTGTATATCTGGCCCACCCAAGATCGGAAAAATTATTTTGTGTCTCTTTCCTTTTCTATAATATAATCTATTCCCGCCACGTCTTTGGGCGTATACGGAATCTCGTCGAGAATGCGTTTGATAACCTCTGCACGCGCTTTTCCTTTGCGGTTTGCTTTAATGATATGCCAGGGCGCAATTTCGGTATTGGTCTTCTCAAACATAAGCTCTTTATATTTGGTATATTCATCCCAAAGTTCCATAGCCTTTTGATCGACAGCACTATATTTCCATTTCTTAACCGGACTTGATATAATATCGGTAAAGCGTTTAGCTTGTTCATCTTTTGAAATGGAAAAATAGAATTTAAGAAGCATGATT
Organism: Flavobacteriaceae bacterium; assembly: GCA_013003555.1. GTDB lineage: Bacteria > Bacteroidota > Bacteroidia > Flavobacteriales > Flavobacteriaceae > SHLJ01. The sequence continues at coordinate 79,797 of JABDIV010000022.1, read as the reverse complement.
CCTGATTCGATGATCATGCGTTCAAAATCATTAACCTGGTTCATAAAAATCTTGTATTCTGTGTTTGTACAGAATCCGTTTACCGGTTCAACCACCGCACGGTTATACCAACTACGGTCAAAAAAAACGATTTCGCCTTCTCGCGGCAGTTGATTAATATATCTTTGAAAATACCATTGACCCTTTTCTTCACTCGTTGGTTTGGGCAGGGCTACAACCTTAAACTGACGCGGATTTAAATGTTCGGTAATTCGTCGTATAGCGCCTCCTTTTCCAGCTGCATCACGCCCTTCAAATACAATTACGATCTTCTTTTTATATTCATCAACCCAGTGTTGTAAATGAATCAATTCTACCTGAAGCAATTTTAAGCGAGCTTCATAATTCACATCACGAAGAACTTTTGTCACTGAGGTGTCCTCATCGGAAAGAAATTCTATGATTCCCAGTTTTGAATTAAGTCGCTTGATATCTTTTCTTGTATACTTTTCCATTAGTCGATTTGATTAATTAGCCTATGATAGCGTTGAACAACATTTGGATCGGGCAGGATTATCTTTGCAGAATTACCCTTCCCTTCATAATCAAATTTTGAAAGCACATATCGGATACTCTCAAGACGCGCTTGTTTTTTTTGATTAGTCCGTATGATTATCCACGGACTAAAAGTGGTATGAGTTTTACTAAACATTTGTTCTTTATAGAAGGTATACTCGTCCCATTTCTTTTGACCCTGCTTATCGACCGAGCTAAACTTCCAGCGTTTCAATGGATTTTGAAGACGAGACAAAAAGCGACGTTCCTGTTCATCCTTTGAAATCGAGAACCAATATTTTATGATATCTACACCATCTTCATACAACATATGCTCAAATTCAGGAACCTGAACCATAAACTTGTCATATTGTTCCTGGGAACAAAATCCCATCACCGGTTCGACAACCGCACGGTTATACCAACTTCTGTCAAAAAATACTATTTCACCTGGGTTGGGAAGTTCTTTAATATAGCGCCTGAAATACCATTGCCCTTTTTCTACATTTGTAGGTTTATTTAAGGCTACAACACGTACAGATCGCGGGTTTAAATGTTGAGCAAATCGTCGAATAGCTCCACCTTTTCCGGCGGCATCGCGACCTTCAAAAATTACGCATACCCGTCGGTTATATTTAGCCACCCACTGCTGTAAATCAACCAGTTCGGCTTGCAACTGCAGCAGTTGCTTCTCGTATTGAACAGTGTATAGTATTGAATCGAGGCGATCTTTATCCATTTTTTCATGTAAAATGGACATAAAAGCCTCTTTGTCTTTGTGTTTTTGAAAATCTTCTATTGTAAGCATTAATTAAGCTCTTTAATTGCTATAGATCAGGTTTTAGATAAGTGTTGGCGTAAATATCTTAAAAATTTGGCTCTTGGCAACATTTCAGCGCCAAGACTTTCAAGATGTTTGGTATAAACCTGACAGTCAATCAAATCATATTTTTTTTGCTGAACAAGTGAAATAAACCCATATTTACTGGCATTACTAACAGTGCTAAACATGCTTTCTCCCGAAAAAATGCGGTTACCTAAATCTACACCATACAGGCCGCCAACCAAAACTTCATCCTGCCAAACCTCAACCGATCGGGCAAAACCTTCTTCATACAAGTTATTATAAGCTTGAATCATCGAAGAAGTTATCCAACTGCCACGTTGACCCTTTCTTTTAATTTGTGCACAATGTTCCACAACCAAATTAAAACATTGGTTATATGTGACGTTGAAGGTGCCAGAATTTAGAAGAGCCTTCATGCTTTTTGAGATCTTTAACTTATTTGGAAAGAGAACAAATCTGGGGTCTGGCGACCACCATAAAATGGGTTCTTCTTTTTCAAACCAGGGAAAAATTCCTTTGCTGTAAGCCTCAACCAGACGTTTGACCGAGAGATTGCCACCAACAGCTATAAGTCCTTCATCGGTAGCCGCTGTCACCTCTGGGAAAGCCATGTTTTCTGTTAAAAAGATCACGTCAATTAGGGGATTTCATTGATTAATATCTGTCAAATTTCTTTGAAAATAATCAAATTATCTACATCTTTGATATGACATACGTTATATAAATTTGTTCATCATTGCTTTTTTTTGAGTTTGATAACGTTTGTCGCAAAAACCTAAAACCACAGTTTGAAGTCCTGGATATTCCAGGACTTCATTTATTAAAAAACCCCGATGATCATACAACGGGGTTTTTAAATTATTACTTAAAACGGCAAATCATCATGATCATCTTTGTTGAGATCATTTACCGGTTCGAATGCTTCCATCGGAGGGACCGGAGGTAAATCTGCAGCTCCTTCCTCATTTTGAAGTTGTTCAATCCGCCAGCCCTGAATGGAATTAAAATACTTGGTTTCTCCCTGTGGGTTAACCCATTCTCTCCCCTTTAAATTTATACTGATCTTTACTTCCTGACCTATTTCATAGGCATTTAGCAAATCGGTTTTATCCTGGATGAATTCAACCAAGATGTGTTGCGGATATTGTTCTTCAGTGGTTATTACTATTTCTCTTTTTCTAAACCCATTGGCTCCATATTCTTTTGTTTCGCCAATCAATTTAATTCGTCCTTGGATTTCCATTTGTTTTATTTATAATTCAAATTAACTTAATAATAATTTCCATGCACTTTGCACATCACCATAACTCAGATAGTTTTGCGCGATTTTATGCTTATCTCTGTGTGACATTTCCTTTATATCAGGATAGCGTTCGCTAACGTCCTCAATAAAAGCTTTTATCTCTTTATTTTCCGGCAAGGCTACAACATTCCCAAGCATTCCTAAATCATTTCCGGTTAATATCATACTATTTCTGATGAAATCAGGAATGGCATCCACGCCAATACCTAATTGTGATGAGGGTTTTGGAACTTCGAAAAAGCCGCGGTTTGCCCGGGAATAATAATTTCCGCCTGCCCTTGCGACCAAATCAAGACGCTCCTGATTAATGGTGCCATCATGCTTAAGAACATCATCTGATACATGAATTTTCACCACTTCACAAATAATTAAATTACCAGCCCCGCCTTCGCTTCCGAGCTCGATAATATCATTGATTTTACATTCGAACTGAACTGGTGATTCGGCCACGCGAAACGGTTTCACAACTTCAGAATTCAGCATGGTGAAACCCGATTTATCAAATTCATTGATATCTTCCGGGTATTCTGAACTGGCTAATGACATTTGATGAACCATATCATAGTTAACCATGTTAATCACAACCTCCCTATTCGCTTTCACATTTGCTAAAGTGTGTTTAGTCGTATTATTCCGAACACGCCTTGCGGGAGAAAAAATCATGATTGGAGGATTCGCGCTAAAGACATTAAAAAAACTGAAAGGTGACAAATTGGGCACGCCATCTTCATTCAGCGTGCTTGCAAATGCTATGGGGCGAGGCGCCACAGAACTCAATAATAAACCATGTAATTGACCTACGCTGAGATCTTTCGGTGAATACGTTGTCATACCCTCTAATTTGGCTCAAATTTAACCAATAGTAATGCCAATTGAAAACTCTTTTATCAAGAAGTGGTACAATAATATTAACATATTTCCATTATATTTAAAATCGAAAAAAATAGTCATGACGCTAACCGCTAATCGCAATGCCTTGCGATGGATCCTAATCCTGGCTTCCTTTATCATTATTAGTTTGATCCTTTGGAATACGTATGCCTTTTTTCAAAATTTCAAAGCAGAGGAACGAACCAAAATGCAAAATTGGTCATTCTCTTATACCGAGATCAATGATGTTAATAATTTAAACGAGGACATCGGCGAATTACCTCTAAAAATTATGCAAAGTAATACCTCGACACCGATGTTGCTTACCGACGTCGATGGTAATTACATAAGCCATAAAAATATTCCCGATGAAATCGTCAAGGATCCTGCTGAGGTAGCGATGCTGATCGAGAAATATAAGGGTGAGAATCGCCCGATCGAGGTCAAATATGAAGGAGAGGTCAGAAATCTGGTGTATTATGGCAACTCGCCATTGCTCAATAAATTGAAGTATTATCCGCTGGCCTTATTGCTTATTATTATATTGTTTGCTGCCGTGGTTTACTTCTTTTACAGAAGTTCGAAAATAGCCACCCAAAACAAGCTATGGTCAGGCATGGCTAAAGAAACTGCTCATCAAATTGGCACGCCCTTATCATCTCTTGTTGGTTGGACCGAAATTCTGAAATCAGAACATATCGACCCGAACCACATTAAAGAAATTGAAAAAGACATTACCAGGCTCCAAATCATTACCGATCGTTTCAGTAAAATAGGATCGATGCCGACCTTGAAAAAGACTGAGCTGATTCAAGCAACCCAGGACGCATATGAATATTTGAAATCCAGATCCTCGAAACTCATAGAATTTGAATTTAAAAGTCCGTCTGAACCCATTTATGTCAATTTGAATGAACAGCTTTATGAATGGACCATTGAAAATCTGGTTAAAAATGCCATTGATGCCATGAAGGGTAAAGGCAAGGTGAGTATTTCAATTATTCAGGAATCGAAACAGGTTCGAATCAATGTATCCGATAACGGAAAAGGTCTTCCGCGATCGTTATTCAAACGTGTTTTTGAACCGGGTTATACCAGTAAGAAACGGGGCTGGGGTCTTGGACTTTCCCTATCGAAGCGCATAATAGAAGACTATCATAACGGGAAAATCAAAGTACTTCAATCGGAATTAAACAAAGGAACAACCATGCAGATTAGCCTGGCTTCTCTTTAAACCTGTTCGCTTATTTTTTTTGCCAGTTCTAGAAACTCATCACCTGACAAACTTACCTTGCTGACGAAGCGGGCATCATCCATGGAATGAAGCGGGATCAAATGCACATGGACATGGGGGACTTCAAGGCCAATTACCGATATTCCTATTCGCTTACAGGGCACGACTTTTTCGATAGCTTTGGCAACTTTTCGGCTAAATGACATTAAGCCATTATAGGTAGTTTCATCCAAATCGAAAATTTTATCTACTTCTTTTTTTGGAATGCATAATGTGTGTCCTTTGGAATTCGGATTGATATCTAAAAACGCCAAATAATCATCGGTCTCTGCCACTTTATAGCAAGGAATTTCACCATTGATGATTTTTGTAAAAATAGAAGGCATTAGTCCCGTGTTATTTCAAGAATATCAAATTTTAAAACACCGTTTGGCACTTGTATTTCAGCGACCTCTCCAACCTCCTTTCCCAAAAGACCTTTCCCTATGGGTGAATTAACCGAAATTTTACCCGAAGCCAGATCTGCTTCACTTTCGGCAACTAGTGTGTAGGACATTTCCATCCCATTGTTTTGGTTCTTTAACTTCACCGTCGACAATACCAAAACTTTCGAGGTGTCTAGTTGGGATTCATCAATCAATCGTGCATTGGCCATTGTCTCCTCAAGTTTTGAAATTTTCATCTCAAGAAGTCCCTGGGCTTCTTTTGCCGCATCATATTCAGCATTCTCACTTAAATCACCTTTGTCACGGGCATCAGCAATTGCCTGTGAGGCTTTCGGACGCTCTACATCCTTAAGATGACTCAATTCGTCTTTAAGTTTTTTTAATCCTTCTTCAGTGTAGTATGAGATGTTGCTCATAATCTATAAAATTAACAATTAGTGGGCTGATAACCATGTATTAAAATGCAAAAAATCTCGTTTTCACGAGATTGTAACGCAAATATACGAATTATTTAATTACTGTCGTTTTTATCGTACATTGCAGCTCGTTTTTCAGTCATGCGTCTTATTAAAATTTCCATTTTAGCCCTAATACTTTTCTCATGCAGTAAGAGCGACGATTCTAATTCAAATTGTAATTTTCTGCTAAATGTCGGGGTCAATGCCGTTATTAATTTAAATCTCCCTCAGTATAATCCCCTAAACTTCATTTCGAATCCGGTATACATTCCCAACCAGGGCAACGGCGGTATAATTGTGACTAATACAGGTACAGGTTATGTGGCTTATGATGCTGCCGATCCAAATCATTCACAAAACACCTGCTCTGTATTATCAATATCTGGACTGGAAGGCGTATGCGGCTGTGCAGATGAGAATACTTACAGCCTATTCACCGGGCAACCCCTGGGAAATCCAAATTTACGTTGTGGCTTAAAGAGTTATCGCGTTGAACTAAGTGGCAATAACCTGATCGTGACCAATTAGAATTTTAAAGTCAATCCCAATAGAAAATTTGTTGTTGCCTGCGGATAATAGCCCGCTCCTTCGATTGTGGTAATAACACCCGGAACCGAAAAATCATCGTCATAGGTAAAATAGTAACCGTTTGAAACATATTTTTCATTGAAAATATTATTCACCAACGCTGTTATAGCAACCGAATTAAAAATAGATCCCGGGGAAAATTCATAACTCACATTCACGTCATTCACGAAATAACTATCAAGCTTTGAAATGGGTGAATCTGTATTACCCATGAACTGCTCACCAACGTATTTGGTTAAAAAGGAGAATTGAAGATTCTTATTGGGTTGATATGTCAATGCATTGGCGGCAACAATCTCAGGTGAAAAAGAGATATTGGTTTTTCCCAGGTTTACCAGCATGCCGTCAATTGAAGCGATTGTTTCCTTGTTCTTGTTTGAACTCCATGAAATATTCGGTCTCAAACTCCATTGATCATTCAGCTGAAAATTTAAATCCAATTCAAGCCCCAGCCGATAACTTTCACCACCGTTATTTCTGATGGGAGTTCCCACATCGTCAATTGCACCTGAGAGAACCAGTTGTTCATTGTACAACATATAATAACCGTTTAAACTCAACTGAAGGCGCTCTGAAACGTATCGCCAGCCCAATTCAAAATCATTCAGCTGCTCGGGATCGATGTCCGGATCGCTTTCAAAATCACTTCGACTTGGCTCCCGGTTAGCCCTTGCGTAAGAAAAATAAAAACTATTACGATTATCCATATTGAAGTTCACCCCGCCCTTTGGATTAAAAAACTGATATGTTTCATCGATCTCGAAAATATTCCGGTCAGAATTAAGTCCATCGGTTTTATAATTCACCATTCGAATTTGAAGGTCACCATACAGTTGCCATTTATCGGAAAGTTTAACGGTCGTTTTTCCGAACAAATTAAAATCAGCCTTTTTTCCAACACCGTCATAATACCGATCCCGTATTGATGAATCGGAGGCAAATTGAGCCCAAATGATCTCGCCGAAGTGATCTCCGCTATAATAGCTGTATGACCCTCCAAAATCTAGGCTGAATTTCTCATCGGTATATGTGGCATGTGAATTCACCACATAAAAGTCATTATCCAGCCACCGTCTTCTAATCAAATCGGTAGTATTAATGGTTTCGTTGCCAATTTCAACAGGAGAAAGTCCGTAATCAGTAAAGGACTGCTCCTCCTTATACTGCTCGAAGTATCCTCGTCCATAGGTATAATTTAAACCCATATTTAATCGCCAGTTTGAACTCAATCGCTCATTCCAGTGCAATTGATAGTGATCTTGCTTATAATTATCAACTTCATTATCGTAAAACCGGATTGCACCATTTTCATCGGTGTAAATCCCGGATGGATTAAAAGTCCGGTCAGATGCAAGTGTCTCGGCATCTATGCCGTTCCAGGCCTGGTAGGTAATCTCATGACCTCCAAATGCAAGAGCTTTGATAAAGGTGTTCCCATAGGAATAGGCCCCTTGTAAAAAATACGATTTAAGATCCGATTCAGCTCTGTCGATATATCCGTCCGATTTTATTTGTGACAGCCGTCCCGACACTTCAATACGGTTATTTAGCAATCCGGTAGAGAATTTTAAGGTATGCTTTCTGGTATTGAAACTTCCAAATGAATTAGACAATTCTGCATAGGCCTTTTCTGAAATAGCATCGGTTAGAATATTGACACTCGCTCCAAATGCTCCGGCTCCGTTGGTTGATGTTCCAACACCTCTTTGAAGTTGTAGACTCTCAACTGAGGATGAAAAATCGGGTAAATCAACCCAGAATGTTCCCAGGGATTCCGCATCGTTATATGGGATGCCATTAATCGTAATATTCGTAGATTGGGCGCTCACTCCTCTTACACGAATTCCTGTATAACCAACTCCCGCTCCTGCATCGGAAGTGGTTACAACCGATGGTAAATAATTCAATAAAACCGGCAAGTCCTGACCTAAATTCCGTTTGCGCAATTCAGCGTTGTCTATATTAGAGTGCGTGATGGGTGCATCGGGTTTTACACGAATGGCTGTGATTAAGACCTCATCTAATTTCTCCACTTTTGTTGAATCGGTAGTTTTCTCCTGAGCGTTTAGCAGAACTGACGGAAACAGAATAAACAGAATAAATAATTTCTTCATTCGAAATTTATAAATCGAATAAAAGGGGAAACTTCGTTTGTTATTTTAAAGCTTTTACATTTCTTAAAAAAACCATGTTTTTCTAAGCGCGATTCCCTAAACAGCGTTACCTGTTCGAGGTTCTATGGGTATGATCTCAGCCTGCCGGAAAAACCCGGTAATTGGCACCCCTTTTTTGAGAACGTCACAAAGATAATCATGTATTTTCATTTAAACGCCGAAACCCACATTTATTCAACTCATGCCAGGTTTTTTTCGACCTTCCTTTTTTTCTGAAGTGCGGCGTTTCTTTTCCAAACGTTTTTCAACCGCTTGTCTGGGAATTTTTGATTTCTTCCTTTTTTTAGGTATTTCTAATCCCTTTTTAATCATTTCAAGGAATCGGTTAATAATGATCTCTTTATTCTTGATCTGACTTCTGGTTTCTGCACATTGCAGGCTTATGATTCCGTCCTTGCTTAATCGCTTCGCGAGGGATTTCATCAAGATCGTTTTTTCATCTTTGGAGAGATATTGAGAGTTTTTCAAGTCGAAATTCAATTTTATTTTAGTCGATACCTTATTAACATGTTGCCCGCCAGGGCCAGAACTTCGTACAGCCTTGAGTTGCAACTCAGATATCAAACCATCAACATTCATCTGCTCATAGCTTGATGCATTTGACCGAACAAATCATTCACCGTTTTAACCGGATTGAAGGTTATTATTGGCACTTCTACAAAAATGGTGATCCAGTTCGCCATACTGCCATTCCAGAGCCCTGGAAGCTCCAGTGCTTTTAATGGTTTCCCTAAGTGGGTCTTCTCGCTGATGAAGGCTGCCTTATGATCAACGAATTGGGTGAGATCAAAAGCCCTGCCCCTATAATCCCGTATACCGCAAACAAGATCTACCGGATTGAAATGAGTGGCCGAAGAAAATATTTTATCCTGAGCAGGGTCTGAGTTATCAACCTGTGAGCTTTCAACTATTTGAAGAGAAATGTTTCCTTCTTCATCTTGAACCCAAAAGGGTCCGCCACCCGGTTGCCCTTCATTTTTTACCATACCACAAACCCGAATCGGTCGGTTCATTACTTGTTTTAACCAGTCGATTTTTTCTTTCTTAGTTGTTTTTTCAGAAAAGTTAGATGCTGAAATATTTAGGGAATCACGGGTGAAATTCTGAATTTGTTCTATGTCAATGTCCGTTATGCCCTCTTCATCATACAACCGTTGGAGATATTGATGGGATCGCTTTTGAAGTTGAAGGAGTGTCCCGGCAAGCATACATTTGTTTCGGGCAATTGCTTCGATATGATTTGAACTAACGACATTGTCGATATTTTTAATAAAAATAAGGTCAGCATCCATTTTGTTCAGGTTGTGTAACAGGGCTCCATGACCTGAAGGACGGAACAATAACGAGCCATCCGTATTCCTAAAGGGTATGTCATCAGGGGACACCGCAACGGTATCGGTCGATGGTTCTTGAACAGAGAAGGTTACCTCAAACTCGATTCCCAATTCTTTTGAAATTACAGGAAGGATCTCCTTCTTATGGCTTTGAAAAAGTTCGAGATGTTTATTTGAAATTGTATAATGCAATAAAGCTTTGTTATTAGATGATGCATAATAACCTGCTTCGTACAAATGCTCCTCAAAAGCCGTCCTTATTGAATCAGGATAACGATGAAACTTTATAAGGCCTTTCGGAATCTCTGCCAAATCTAATTTATCGCCATCGAGCATACAACGGACGAAGCATTTTAAGGCATCTCCTTGTGATCGATTGTTATAATCAGGAAAAGACTTGAAGAGCTGGGCGTTGAGCCCATCGATAAACGCTAATTTATCCTTGTTCTTATCAAATTTTTCAATGTCTTGATTCCTTGTCCGCTTTAGGAATAAATCAAGTGACTCCTGTTGGGGATCAAATTCTTCCAGGAATTCGAATAGAAATTTAAACATTCGTGTTGCTCCTCCCGAGGCCGGTACAAATTTCAGAATTTCTAAATCATCCCTGCAAGAGCTGTAGAAGGAAAGGGCATACTGAACCTCTGAATCTGTTAATTTTTTAATGCCTTGACCAATTTTAGCTGCAGCATATAACTTCGATGGTTTTAGTCCGTTCTTAAAAACCCTAAGTTGGTCATTCACCTCATCAAGGGATAAACCCTTTTCTTTAATTTGTTCTAAATCGCGTTCAGAAAAATTCACGGCTGTTGTTTTAATAGTTCATCAATATGGTGCACCGCCATATCCAGGCGTTGGTGTTTAGTCCCCTCGAGTCGCACAAAGGGCCTGTTATTCTTTATCAAAGCTTCTTCAAATGCCTTAAACATACGCATACGCTCCCCAGGTTTGTCTCTTAGATCATCGGCTACCCATGGAATGTCAATGTAGGTTAAAAAATAAAGATCATATTTATTACTCAAAGCAAATTTCTCAAGTAAAGGATCACAGGTGCCTAAATAATAAGCTTCTGAATATACCTTGGTCTCGAGTAAATCGGTATCGCAGATCAGTACTGAATCGGTTTTTTTCGCGAGTTCGTTCTCCAGTTCCATCTGTCCGACGGCGATGGGGAGTAAATCTTTAGGTTCACAAGTTTTTCGTTCATTGTTCCATTTGTCCTGAAGATATTGCCTCGCGTACTCCGGCACCCAAACCGTGTTATAATGTCGCGCCAATTGCTCAGAAAGCGTAGTTTTTCCGGTAGATTCAGGTCCGAATATGACAACTTTCAGGCAGTTTGACTCCTGCTGTTTAAGCTTTTCTTCCATTCGATATAACCTTGTATTGCCAATATGGTAAAGATAATATATTGCAGGGATAACATCCCTAATCCGCGATAGGCATATAACGGAATTGTAATCAGGTCGCCAATGATCCACAATGTCCAATTCTCTAATTTTTTATTGGCCATATACCACATCGCGGTAAAGAATATCCCCGAGGTGACAATGTCGATATAATTAGGGATCTGTAGTTCATAATCATATGCTTTATAAACCAGGTAGGTCACAATCATGGTAATTATAAAAAACCCGATCCCAATAATTTTTTCGTTTTTAGTGGTTCTGGAAATAGGTACAACATAGCGGTCATCTTTCTTTCTGGACCAATTCCACCAGCCATAAATGCTCATAACCGAGTAATAAAAATTCATCATCATATCCCCAAAATACGTATTGAGATAGAGAATATAAACGGTTATTACCGTACAAATAATCCCCGTTGGATACACCAAAATATTAGCCTTCTTTGCATAATAGACACTCATGATACCAAACAGGAAAGCGATGAATTCCAACACGATGAGGTGTGTTGGTGTCTCCCGATAGGCTGCTATGAAAAAGTCTATGATTTCAGACATTATAAACTGTTTAAGATCAATTCATCCTCCTCTACTGCTGTTCCCACAACTACAATATCTGCACCCGCTTTAAACGCTAATTCAACTTCCTGTATAGATTTGATACCTCCACCAACTATAAGAGGCAGGTTTACTTTAGATCGGACTTGCTCGATAAGATTCGCAGATACCGGATGCTTTGCTCCGCTACCGGCCTCCAGGTAAACCATTTTAAACCCTAAATATTCAGCGGCTTTTGCAGTTCTAACAATTTTATCTGGATTTGATCGTGACATGGGTTTCGTTCCACTTCTGCGTTCAACTGAAGTCTCCCTGCCATTCTCGATTAATATATAGGCAGTTGAAATCACTTCGAGCCCTGAATCTTCTAACAGGGGTACTGCCTGAACATGTTTACCGATAAGGTATTCCGGATTTCTTCCAGATACCAGGGATAAGAAAAGAATAGCATTTGCCATTGGGGTAATTTGGTTCAGGTCACCAGGGAAAATCACAATAGGCAACGGACTATAATCTTTGATTATTTTTATTACCGTTTCAGTAATTCCAGATGCAACCTCACTCCCGCCAACAAGAATTATTGAGGCCCTCGATTGATTGATTCGTTCGATAAGACCGGGCAGTTCATCGTGTTTTACCTTGTCGGGATCAAGGAGAATAGCCAGAACTTTGTCACCCTTTGACCGAGCATTTTTTATTTGATTATAGAGACTCATTATCTAAGGCAAAACATAAGCGCATGTAAATCCTTCAAATTCAAAAAAATTTCCTTGATAACTGGATTTTATTTTCTTAAAGTCAATCCAGGAACGGGTACTTTTTTCCTCAATGTTAAACGGAATAACCAGGGTGTGATCTTTAAAACTTAATCCGGGCTGGGCATAAAGTTTATAAAGTGATTCTTTTATGCACCAAATCACGGTTAGCTTTCTAACATAGTCCGATTGATCTGAATTGAGGTAATTCAATTCATAATCGCTAAACTTCCTGACAATTCGTTTTATTTTTTCCCGCTGTCGTTCTATATCGATTCCTACGGGATGATCACTTACTACAATACCCGAAAAATTGAAAGAATGTGAAATAGAAATATACTTGCCGTCGGTTAAATGGGGCTTACCATTTTTATCATAATAAAGATCTTTATCTGTATAACCGCTTTCACGCAATAAATGTCGGATGCTTAAAAATCCCCTTTGGTGAATTTCACTTTTCATACTCTCAACGCGTTGCCTGCTTGGTTTTCGAAGTTTAACCACACGGTTGAGATCTTCAAACGATTCCGTTATTTTCCACAACTTGATCGTTGTTGAGCTGTCGGGTGTTAATGTTTTGTAAAGAGGCATTGAATAATTTGGAAGTTATTGGTTATCTTTGCAACCGTTAAATTAACAGATAAATTAAACCTTTGGTTGCTTGATGATTTGGATAGCGAATTTAACCTTTTTAAGGTGAAACCCAAAGTTGAGCAGCACTATAAAATAAAATAACTATGAACACGAAAACAGTCCCATACGTTCCCTTTAAGGTTAAAGATATGTCATTAGCATCATGGGGGCGAAAAGAAATTGAACTTGCCGAAGCAGAAATGCCGGGTTTGATGAGCTTGAGGGAGGAATATAAGGATGTCCAACCCTTAAAGGGCGCACGAATTGCCGGTTGTTTACACATGACTATTCAAACAGCCGTTCTCATTGAAACCCTCGAGGCATTAGGAGCTGAAGTAACCTGGAGCTCTTGTAATATCTTTTCAACACAAGATCAAGCCGCTGCTGCAATTGCAGAGGCCGGTATTCCGGTTTATGCCTGGAAGGGTATGACGGAAGAAGAATTTGATTGGTGTATAGAGCAAACTTTGTTCTTCGGTGAAGATCGAAAACCCTTAAATATGATCCTTGACGATGGAGGGGACTTAACAAATATGGTTTTTGATAAATATCCTGAACTGATCTCAGGTATCAAAGGCCTATCAGAAGAAACTACAACCGGTGTTCACAGGCTTTATGAAAGAATGAAGAATGGAACCTTACCTATGCCGGCTATAAACGTAAATGATTCAGTTACTAAAAGTAAGTTCGATAATAAATATGGATGTCGTGAGAGCGCTGTTGATGCCGTAAAACGAGCAACCGACACCATGATTGCGGGAAAACGCGTCGTGGTTTGCGGTTATGGCGATGTTGGAAAGGGAACCGCAGCCTCTTTTAGAGGAGCAGGAGCTATTGTAACTGTTACTGAAATCGATCCAATTTGTGCGCTTCAAGCGGCTATGGATGGTTTTGAAGTAAAACGACTTGAGAATGTGGTTAAAACCAGCGACATTTTCATTACCAGTACAGGAAACAAGGACATCATTCAAGGAAAGCATTTCGAAGCTATGAAAGATAAAGCCATTGTCTGTAATATCGGCCATTTTGATAATGAGATTGAAATGGCATGGTTAAATTCCAACCATGGTGATACTAAGGTTGAGATAAAACCTCAGGTCGATAAATACACCATCAATGGAAAAGATGTTATTATTTTGGCTGAAGGTCGTCTTGTTAACCTGGGCTGTGCAACGGGACATCCTAGTTTTGTGATGAGTAATTCATTTACCAATCAAACTCTTGCCCAGATTGAACTCTGGAAACATAACGATCGCTATCAGAACAAGGTTTATATGCTACCTAAGCATTTAGATGAAAAAGTAGCTAAGTTACATCTCGAAAAGATCGGTGTTGAACTCACCGAATTGCGGGAAGAGCAAGCCGAATATATCGGCGTTAAAGTTGAAGGCCCTTATAAACCTGATTATTACAGGTATTAAGCAGAGAATAATCATTTATCAACCAAAACCCTTGCACTTTGCAGGGGTTTTTGTTTTATTTTTAGGGTTCAAATTATGAATAGATGAAAAAAGCTATACTAATCCTTTTACTGTTGATTGCGGCAACATTAATTGTAACACGTATAAATATGAATGTAAGCGATTCCGAATTTCTTGATGATTATTTAGGCGAAATCGAGTCCTTCATTGATAGGGGTGATAGTTTGAATCAGGAAGTTTCACAGGTGAGTGTGGCCTGGCATCTGCATCATAGCTTGCTTACAATTGATCAGATCTACATGACGTTGGAAACATCCGATCCTGAAAAGTTCGAATCTGAAATAAGTGCCATTAGGACATTATCACTCACGGGAAATTTCATTCCAAGGGGTCTGGCCCAGTCACCGGATTCGGTCAGGCCTCCCGAAGAATTTACGAATCAAGATATTAAAGAATTATTGGATAAAATTAAGAGGCTAGAATCTAAATTTACAGATTTAGATGAACACTCTTTTTTTGACCATCCTTATTTCGGTCAATTGAACCGCTCACACAGTATGCGGTTTCTGCAAGTACACACCAACCATCATCTAAAAATAATAAAGGATATCGTCAAAAAATAAAAAACCCCTTTAGAATATCAAAAGGGGCTCTTATATGCTTAACGCGGTTTTCATTTAAGCCTCAAAGGGCTCGATAGATACATATGATTTCCCGCCTTTTTTCTTCTCAAATTTTACGATACCATCAACTTTGGCATGTAATGTATGGTCTTTACCGGCATAAACATTCTTGCCAGGGTTATGTGCTGTTCCTCTTTGTCTGACAAGAATATTACCTGCAATAGCAGCTTGCCCGCCAAAGATCTTAACACCAAGTCGTTTCGATTCCGATTCTCTACCATTCTTCGAACTTCCAACTCCTTTTTTATGTGCCATTTTTTACAAATTTATAGGGTTAAGGTGAAGGAGATTATTTCTCAACACCACCATCTAATTTATCTTGATATGCCTTTAATTCATCCCACTTCCCGTCAGCTGCCATTTTTGCTTGCTTTGGCCAGGTGTCTGGAACATGTTTTCCACGAACATTGGCAATTATTTCGGTAATTTTTGCAGGCTTGGCTTTGGCCAGGTCAGCAAAAGTAACGATTCCGGCTGCTGTTAATGTCTCAGCAATTTTCGGTCCGATTCCTTCAATTTTCTTAAGATCATCAGCTTTACCACTTGCTTTCTTTGCTGATGGTTTTGCCTTTGGTGCAGTTTCTTTTTTAGCTGCAGGCTTTGCCTTCGGTGCGGCTTCTTTTTTAGCTGCTGGTTTTGCCTTTGGTGCAGTTTCTTTTTTAACTGCAGGTTTTGGGGCTGCCTTTACTGCTTCAGCCTTTGGCTTAGCTTCTGCCTTCGGCTTAGCTTTCGCTTTGGTTGTTTTCTTGGCCCCCGTGGCTATGATATTTTCAATTTGAATTTCGGTTAAGGATTGACGATGACCGTTTTTAACACGGTATCCCTTCCGACGTTTCTTTTTGAATACAATAACCTTGTCGCCTTTTAAATGTTTAAGGACTTTCGCTCCTACCTGAGCGCCGTCTATAGCCGGGGCGCCAACAGTGATTTTGTCACCATCGCCTAAAAGAAGAACATTATCAAAGGATACCTTTTTCCCTTCTTCCGTTTGCAAACGATGAACAAAAACCTTTTGGTCTTTTTCAACTTTGAATTGTTGCCCTGCTATCTCTACAATTGCGTACATAATAGCGTTACGTTTAATTTTATTTTTATCAATAATAACTGCCTTCAAACGAAGGCGGGTGCAAATATACTAGTAATTCCTTAAACTACAAATGTTTTCGAATTTGAAAATCATGTTATTTTAATTATAAAATTCGTTGCGATTTTCAATGATTTATTACTTTTGTCATGGTCTGATTATAATCCTTGATCAGGCATAATTACTATCATTTAACTTTAAAATTAAGCACATGAAAATTAAAATATTAATGCTTGTTGCCTTGGTGATTTCAGCCTGGTCGATAAATGCTCAACAAGTCGAATTCGAAGAATATGATCTCGACAATGGTATGCATGTCATCCTACATCAGGATAATTCCGCTCCTGTAGTAACTGTGGCGGTTTCTTACCACGTCGGTGCCAAGGATGAGGATCCGGAGCGCACAGGATTTGCACATTTTTTTGAACATCTGTTATTCGAAGGCACTCAAAATATCGAACGCGGTAAATGGTTCGAGATAGTGAGTTCTAATGGTGGAAGCAACAATGCGACAACAAACGACGACAGAACCTATTATTATGAGGTCTTTCCTTCAAACAGTGTTGAATTAGGACTATGGATGGAATCGGAACGTTTGCTTCATCCCGTGATCAATCAAATTGGGGTTGATACCCAGAATGAAGTAGTAAAGGAAGAAAAACGTCTCCGTGTTGATAATTCACCTTACGGAAGGTTCCTTGAATATATCAAGAAAAATATGTTCAAAAAACATCCTTATCGCTGGACAACCATCGGTGAGATGGACCATCTCGATGCAGCAACCCTCGAGGAATTTCAGGCGTTTAACAAAAAATTCTATGTGCCCAATAATGCGACCTTGGTCGTCGCTGGAGATATTAATCCAGCTGAAGTCAAGCGGATGATTCAGGATTACTTTGGTCCGATTCCCCGAGGGAATGATATTGAGCGAAATTTTCCTAAGGAGGATCCTATAACCGAAACGATTTATGCCAAGGCTTATGATCCAAATATTCAAATACCGGCCGTTATGGCCGCATACAGAACGCCTTCATTCAAAGAACGCGATTCTTATGTGTTAAATATGATATCGAATTATCTTAGCAGTGGAAAGTCATCAAAACTATATAAAAAAATAGTAGATGATAAGAAGATGGCACTGCAGGTAGGTGCAATTAACCTGAGTCAGGAGGATTATGGAACCTATGTTGTATTCGGACTTCCACTCGGTGATAATAGCCTAAATGATCTTTTAGTTGAAATCGATGAAGAAATAGTCAAGATTCAAAATGAATTGATCTCTGAAAAGGATTATCAAAAGTTGCAAAACAAGTTTGAGAGCCAATTTGTGAATTCAAATTCAAGTATTCAGGGTATTGCCGGGTCACTGGCCAATTATTATCTACTCTATGGTAATACCAATCTGATCAACACAGAAATAGACATTTACAGGTCGATCACCCGCGAGGAAATTCAAGCTGTTGCCAGGAAGTACCTTAATAATAATCAGCGATTGATATTGGAATATTTACCCGTAACCAAACAATAAAACTTGCATTTATGAAAACCAGAATTCTATTATTTATTACCATATTTTTTGTTTCGATCTCGGGATATGCGCAGATCGACCGATCAAAACAACCGGAACCGGGTCCTGCACCCAAAATTCAACTTAAAAAACCGGTTGAAATCAAATTGAGCAATGGCCTAACCGTTATGATTGTTGAAAACAATAAGCTGCCACGAGTCTCGTATAATCTCACTATTGATAATGTTCCAGTTGTTGAAGGCAGTAAAGCCGGTGTTTCCAGTATTCTCGGATCTATGTTGGGAAATGGAACGACTTCCATTCCAAAGAATGATTTTAATGAAGAGGTTGACTTTCTTGGTGCCAATCTCAATTTCGGATCCAGTGGTGGATTTGCCAGTGGGTTATCTAAATATGCTGGCCGCATTCTCGAACTTATGGCAGATGCTGCTATGAACCCTTTGTTAGTGGAGGAGGAATTCCAAAAACAAAAGGATATTCAGCTGGAAGGTCTAAAAAGCAATGAAAAAAGTGTTGATGCGGTTGCAGGCAGAGTTGGTTCGGCATTGGCCTATGGTGTTAATCATCCCTATGGCGAATATGTGACTGAAGAAACCTTAAATGCGATCACTCTTGATGATGTCAAAGAATTTTATACCGAACGGTTTAATCCAGGACAAGCTTACCTGGTTGTTATTGGTGATGTAAAGGCCGATGACATCCGCCCGAAAATCGAAAAAACATTTGGACTCTGGATTAAGGGAACAAGTCTTGAGTTAAGCGTCCCTAAAGCGATTCCGAATGCTCAATATACCCAGATAAACTTTATAGACATGCCCAACGCTGTTCAATCGAATATTTCGCTTACGCATACCACTAATCTAGAAATGAGCGATCCTGATTATCATGCAGTTTTAATCGCGAATAAAATTCTTGGGGGCGGTTTCAATAGTTATCTGAATATGAATCTTCGGGAAGAGCACGGTTATACATATGGTGCAAGATCAAGTTTGGGAGCCGATAAGTATGTTTCACGTTTTAGAGCAGGTGCTGCTGTGCGAAATATGGTTACCGACAGTGCTGTAGTTGAAACTTTAAAGGAAATAAAAAGGATAAAGACTGAACCGGTGACGGAAGAAGCTTTGGCTAATGCCAAGGCCAAATACACAGGTGATTTTGTACTTGCACTTGAGCGTCCGCAAACCCTGGCCCAATATGCCTTGAATATTAAAATAAATGAGCTTCCTGAGGATTTTTATTCCACATACCTCGAAAAGATTAATGCGGTTACGGCCGAAGATGTCATGCGAGTGGCAAATAAATATTTCAAGCCTGAAAATGCAAAGTTTGTGGTTGTTGGAAAAGGAAGTGAGGTCCTCGAAAATTTAGAAAAAACCGGTATCCCCGTTAAGTTTTATGACACCTATGCCAATGAGGTGGAACGTCCTGAATTTTCGAAGCCTATACCAGATGGCATAACGGCACAAACAGTTTTGGATAGCTATATCAAAGCCGTTGGTGGTAAAGAGAAGCTAAAAACTGTGAACACCATGCATGCTACCGCCGATGTAACCATAGAGGGCGTCCCTATGAGCCTGAAAGCAGATATGAAATATATGAGCCCCAACAAAGAATCCATGGAAATGAGTGTGGAAAGTATGGGTGTGATCATGAAACAGAAGTTTAATGGTGAATCTGGATATGGAGAACAACAAGGCATGAAACGACCACTGACTGATGATGAAGTTGCCGATAAAAAAGCAGAACAAGTTCTTTTTCCTGAATTGTATTACAACTCCGACGACATTTCACTTGAAGCATTAACAACAATTGAAGGCAAGGATGCTTATAAACTCAAGATAAGCAGCAATGGTAAATCTACTTTCAGGTATTATGAAGCGGAAACCGGATTCTTAATTCAGGCCGAACAAGAAACTGAAGCTCAGGGTCAGAAAATGACCTCAGTTTCAAAGTATTCAAATTATTCGGAAGTTGATGGGGTTAAATTCCCTTATTACATCAGCGTAAAATCGGGTCCTCAAACCATATTGATGAATTTTACCAATGTGAAGATCAATGAAGCAGTTACCGATGCCGATTTTGATTAGTATTACATTATTATTGGGATAATTAAAAGATAACCCGGTTCGATTGAGCCGGGTTTATTTTTTGCGATTGGACATATAAACACCTGTTAGAATCAAAAGGGTTGCAATTCCTTGAGTGAAACTGAATTTCTCCCCGTCCAACAATCCCCAACCGAGGGCAACAACCGTCATCAGATAAGTTACCGATGACGCAAAAACAGGGGTTGAGATTTGAATCAGTTTATTAAATAATACTTTGGCCAAAGCTGTTCCAAAGCCTGCTAAAACCACGATATAAAGTATCGAGTTAATAAAATGTGGCCCTTCTATAGTTTCCCGGCTAAAAAAACCTGACCAAAACAACATCCCTATGGCCGGAATTATTACAGCTACAAAATTACCAGCTGCAATGGCTATTGCCTTTACATCTTGCAAATGACGTTTTATGATGTTGACATTGGTTGCATACATTAATGTCGATAAAACGACAAAACCAGCATATAAATAGTTTTGGCTCGGATTCAGTTGAGCACCATAACCGATTAATACAGAGGTGCCGATGAACCCGATGATCACGCCCACAATTTGTCTTTTAGTTGAAGTTATTCTAAAAATGGCAAACCCGAGTAAAACAGTATTCAGCGGTGTTAAAGAATTTAATATCGATGCCACAGCACTATCGATTTCGGTTAATGCGAAGGCAAAGAAAATAGAAGGAAAAAAAGTTCCTAGAAAGCCTGAAATTGTGATCCATGTCCATTGCTTTCTATTAATTTCTTTTAAACTGTAGAAACCCGCAAGGAGAATAAAAACAGCCGAAAGCACAATGCGCAAGCTGGCCAATTGAACAGGGTTTAATCCGATAAGAGCTTTCTTCATCAGGATGAAGGAGCTACCCCAGATCAATGCGAGAATGATAAGATATATCCATTTTGTCTGTTTGAGTTGTGCCATCTCAACCGATATATTTCTTTATAAATGTGGTGCAATTAACGCCTATTATTAGTAATTTTGCAGCTACGTTAATACTATTTATTTATGAAGACATTTAAAAATATTTTGGCGGCCTTAACAGTGATAGTTGTTTTCTTTAGCTGTAAGGATAATACCAAGCCCGAAATCAAAACAATCGCTTCTGAAGCGACAGTTCAAGAAAGCACACTTGATCAGAATGCGACTTATGCGAAAGCCGAATTTACCATTGAAGGCATGACCTGTGCAATGGGCTGTGCGAAGTCCATCGAAAAAAAATTAGCAAAAATGGAAGGGGTCAAATCAGCCGAAGTTGATTTTGACCGAAAACTAGCCATGGTAGAATATGATGAGGCAAAAGTAAACGCAATTTCATTAGAGGAGACTGTTAAGAAAACAGGCGAGGATTATTCAGTAACGGATATGAAAACCGTTGATGAATTTAAAGCAAAGAAAGCTTGCCCTCCAGATTGTGATAAAACATGCTGCGAGGACAAATCCGAAGCAGAGAAAAAGGCATGTTCAGAAGATTGCAAGAAAGCATGCTGTGCATCAAAAGCCTGACAGACATAGCTTCGATAAAAAAATAAAACCACGCCTTGAGCGTGGTTTTTTTCTAGAAGCGGTATCCAACAAATAAACCACCTCTTAAATAGGCTTCATTGCCATAATTAGAGCCAAGAGTTCTGCTTACTCCCAAAAGAACTTCAAAAACAAATCCATTTGTATTGACCCATTTGTTGCCTAGAGACATCCCCAATGAGAGGTCAGTGTAATTTTCATCATTTCCAAAACTTTCTAAAATATTCCCATCATTACCAGTGGCGAGTTTACCAAAACCTTCAACAAAGAAGCCTTTTGCCCCGTAATCACGTTTATTAAAGAAATACATTCTATAAAAGGGTGTGATGGAAAAATTTTCCGGATAATCATTATCCGAATTCAAATTAACGAGTAACGACATGCCGAATCCCGAGTTTTGATTTTTTATATATTCATAGGTCCCCTCTAAAATTGGACCGGCCAGTAATTTGAGTCCATCCAATCGAACTTCATTCACTTTATCCGGATTATTATTTTTTGAATCGGATTGATTCTGTGAAAAAGCAGTTGTTACAAAAATGCAAAAAATAAGAAACAGGGTAGGTCTCATATAGTTTAGTTCCGATTTACTTTGAGAGAGATGCAAAACTTGTTAAAAGGTTGCTTCAATAAGTGAATTATTTGTCTATCCAGCGAATGGATTCCATAATATGTTTGATGTCATTCCTCAGATAAAAGGCTGCCGGTAGGATCGAGTCATAATTGGGCTTTGCATAAAAATAAAGAGAACCCGTAATAAAATGTTTTAGGCTATCTGTAACGTAGAATTGGCTTTGTGAGGCAGCGTTACCACCTACCTCATAAAACATTCCATATACGCGATTTTCAGCATTTATATAAGGCTGCTCTATGATCTCATCGGCTTTAATGGTATGTTTCTGAGTAAGATTCTGAGCATCGATCAAATAGGATTCGAGATTTTCGCTAACCTCTTTATAGGTCAGATAGATGGTTCCCTTCAAATCAGGATACACGATATCGATTCCTTTAGATTTTCCATCTCTTGATATTTTTATTGGTCCAATATTTTCGGCCAGTTTATTCCGTTCGAAAAAAAATGGCAAATCGGGATTCTCGATCTTATATTCCGGTGAAGGATATTCCAAACGTAGAAAGGCCTTGGGTTTTGGCAGGACTTCATCCTGACATGATAACAGGATGAGAGGTATTATTAAAACAAGTATTCTATTCATTATTATGTCAGGGTTACCTTCACGCGTTTAATTCGTCGTTTATCTACGGCTTCAATAGTAAAAACGAAATTATCAAAGATTATTTTACTTTGAAGTTTTGGAAAACTCTTTGAGATTTCCAGAATAAAGCCTGCCAGGGTTTCAGCCTCTCCTTTATTGGCTTCAATTTCAGTTTCGTCATCAAGATTGATAATCTTATAGAAATCCTTTAATGCTGTTTTTCCCTCAAATACAAAATTATTCTCATCGAGCTTAGAATAAACGATGTCTTCATCGTCGAATTCATCACTGATATCACCAACAATCTCTTCGATAATATCCTCCAGAGAAACGATGCCGGAGGTCCCGCCATATTCGTCAACAACGACGGCCAGGTGCACCTTCTTATCCTGAAACTCAAGCATCAGGTCATCCAATTTTTTGTTTTCGGGCACAAAGAAAGGTTCACGCATCAGTCCGGTCCATTCAAACTCCGATTGATCCAAATATGGCAACAGGTCCTTTGCGTATAATATTCCGATTACATTATCGATATTATCTTCAAAAACCGGAATACGTGAGTATCCTTTTTTAATCACTTCGCGGAGCACACTCGAAAAATCCATGATATTATCAAGTGCAAAAATATCTATCCGCGGCCGCATGACTTGCTTTGTATCGGTATTACCAAATGAAACGATACCCTTCAGGATCTTTTGTTCCTGTTTGGTGGTATCTTCTTCACTTGTAAGTTCCAGGGCCTGTGAAAGATGATCGACACTTATATTCGATTTCTGCCTGCCAAACTTATCATTAAGGAATTGGGTCATGGCCTGCATTGGGCGGCTGAGCGGTGTGATGACCAGATCGAGTACCTTTAGTGGATAAGCCATTATTTTTGAGAACTTTATGTTATTCCGACTGGCATATACCTTGGGGAGGATTTCCCCAAAAAGTAAGATTAAGAAGGTGACGATCACCACTTCAACAATAAACTGTATCAATGGAGAAGAAAGCGGGTCAAAGAGTTGGTCGCTCAAGAAGGCAAACAACAATACAATTGCAATATTGATAAAGTTATTGGCGACGAGAATTGTTGCTAATAATTTTTGAGGTTGGTCAAGCAGATTCGAAATTATTTCTATCTGACGAGAATTATTATTCAATTCAGAATCGATTTCAGAACGAGACAAGGAAAACAGTGCAACTTCGGCCCCAGAGATGAGCGCTGAGCAGATCAATAGGACAACCAGCAGAACTAACCCTACGATTATTGAAGCATCGAACGATTGAATAAGGAGTAGTAAACTAGGAGGATCAGGATCCAATTTTGCTTCTTTAGGTTAACAATTAAAATGGCAAATCATCCTCGTCCTGGCCTGTAATAGGTTCAGACACCTGATTTGAAGGCTTTGAAGCCTTTGTTGCCTCTTGCTTGGGTGCGGATTCCTGTTGTTCGCCCCGGGTGGTTAAAAATGTGAAATCGGTACAGTGAATCTCAGTTGAAAAACGATCATTTCCATTGTCATCTTGCCACTTTCTTGTTTTTATACGGCCCTCAATGTATACCCGATCCCCTTTGTGAAGGTATTTCTCACAAATTTCGGCAGCCTTATTTCTCACAACAATGTTGTGCCATTCGGTATTTGTAACCCGTTCGTTTGTTTGTTTATTCGTATATGTTTCGTTAGTCGCTAACGGAAAGCGACCCACGCAGTTTCTATCATCAAAATAGTGAAGTTTAACCTCATCCCCCAGATGCCCTATGAGCATCACTTTATTTAAAGTTCCTGACATTGTTTTGTTTAATTAGTCTTATTTATATAATACTTGTTTGCTTTGATTAAATTTAATAAAAAAAAGAACATCTAGGCCTGCTCGGTTAAGCGATAATGTTCCATGAAATCCTGGATCAATACCGGAACCGCTAAGCTGTTCACCTTAGAAATCGGAATACCAGTTTCAATCTCCTTCTCCGCTTCTATTATCCAGAACTTTGCATAAATATGCTGATGTGATAATTTATGCACAACATCTTTGTCATTGTAAAGCCAACTTTCAAATTCAGAATTATTCAAAAGCTGATTACCAACTTCTTCTATTATCGCGTCATCTGCAGTTACAGAGCATGTTGTCTCAACAAGTGGAAACTCATATAGATTTTTCCAGATATCTTGTTTTTGCCTTTTCTGCATCAATATTTTTTGCCCTTCCTTCGATTTTATTATCAGATAATTAAAAAATCGTTTCCTGATTTTGGTTTTTTTCTTTTTAACAGGAAGTCTATCAACCATTTCATGCTGCAGCGCATAGCAAGAGGACGAATATACACATCGCTGGCAATCTGGATTTTTTGGCCGGCATTGTTGCGATCCAAATTCCATCACAGCCTGGTTATGATCACCGATATCTCTTTCAGGCAATAACTCTTGAGCTAAATTTTTAAACTCGCTTTTTGCCGTGCCTGAATCAATTGGTGTATCAATCCCAAAATATCGCGAGAAGAAACGATACACATTGCCATCAACAACTGCAGAGGCTTCATCATAACAAATCGATGCTATGGCGCTAGCGGTATAATCGCCAATTCCGGGTAATTTTATCAATTCTTTATAAGATCCCGGAAACCGGCCATTTAACTGATCGGTCACAATTTGAGCAGTCTTATGAAGATTTCTAGCTCGTGAATAGTAACCCAGACCCTGCCAAAGCTTGAGAACCTCGTCCTCAGAGGCCTTCGCCAGATCTTCCACTTTGGGAAAGGATTCAATAAATGTCTTATAATAAGGCATTCCCTGAGCGATCTGAGTTTGTTGAAGGATGATCTCCGAAAGCCAAATACGATAAGGATCTCGAACACCGCGCCATGGCAATGTTCTTTTATGGCCTGAATACCAGCGCGTTAAAATTTGACGAAATTTCTTTTTCATTTCAGCTAAAGCGCAAAAATACGCGATTATCTCCTTAAAATTTACTGATTTACGTTTGAAATATTGAATTTAAAATAATTATATTTGCATCCCTTACAATAATTTAGTAACCCTAAAAACAATTACAATGACTAAAGCCGATTTAGTAGCGATTATTTCCGAGAAGCTCGGTATGGAAAAAGGCGATGTTCAAGCGACCGTTGAATCTTTTATGAACGAAGTGAAGAACTCTCTCGAAAGTGGCGATAATGTATATTTAAGAGGATTCGGAAGTTTTATCATAAAGAAACGAGCGGAGAAAACCGGAAGAAATATTTCAAAAAACACCACCATTAAGATACCAGCTCATAACATTCCGGCATTTAAGCCCGCAAAGGTATTCGTGGAAGGCGTTAAATCGAATGTCGAGGTTAAATAATAACAACAGCGAATATTAATTATAAACAAGAGCATTTATGCCAAGTGGTAAGAAACGAAAAAGACACAAGGTAGCTACGCACAAGCGTAAGAAAAGACGACGAGCAAATCGTCATAAGAAAAAAAAGGATTAAAGTAGTTTCTTGAAACTACTTTTTCATTATAGTAAAAACGTTCATTGATACTAAATTCTGGATTATGAGACAGACCTGCTCATATCTATGAATTTATCGGATTTAAAAATCCTGTGAAAATTGTATAATCCATCTGTTCCATCCCTTATGGAATGGATTAAAATTAACTTTATGAATAATGAATTAATCATTCGTTCTAATTCGAATAATGTTGATTTTGCCTTATTAAAAGATGGAAGACTAATTGAATTACAGAGGGATGAGGATGATAATAAATTTGCAGTAGGCGATATTTATATCGCTAAAATTAAAAAAACTGTACCCGGATTAAATGCGGCATTTGTAAACGTAGGTTACGAAAAAGATGCCTTTTTGCATTATCATGATCTGGGGCCAAAATTATCCTCCCTTCTAAAATTCGTAAAACGTGTAAGCACAGGTAGACTGAGAGATTATTCTTTAAAGAATTTCCCATTTGAAAAAGATATTAACAAGGACGGCAGTATTACGCAAGTCCTGAAATCGAATCAATCACTTCTGGTACAGATCGTGAAAGAACCGATTTCTACAAAAGGCCCCCGAATAAGTTCAGAAATTTCGATTGCCGGTAGATATTTGGTTTTGGTACCCTTTTCGGATCGTATTTCAATTTCACAAAAAATTGAATCTCGAGAAGAAAAGAGCCGACTCAAACGACTTGTAAAAAGTATAACACCAAAAGGATTTGGCGTTATCATCCGTACTGTTGCTGATGGAAAAAAGGTAGCTGAACTCGACAAAGATTTACAAAATTTGTACAACCGTTGGGTTGCCATGAGTAAAAAGCTACATAGAGCACCTCATCCGAGTAAGGTGTTGGGCGAAATGAACAAAGCCTCCTCAATTTTGAGAGACATATTTAATGATTCATTTTCCGCAATACATGTCGATGACGAATCGCTCTATTTTCAGATTAAAGATTATGTGCAGGAAATTGCACCAAAAAAAGAATCAATTGTAAAGTTGTATCAATCTAAAGTTCCGATTTTCGAAAAATTTGGAATTGAAAGACAGATTAAAACATCTTTCGGAATGACCGTCTCAACCGCTAAAGGCGCCTATTTGGTTATAGAACATACCGAAGCGCTGCATGTCATCGACGTTAACAGCGGCAATCGATCCAATAAAGCTAAAAGCCAGGAG
This sequence comes from Flavobacteriaceae bacterium, assembly GCA_013003555.1. GTDB lineage: Bacteria > Bacteroidota > Bacteroidia > Flavobacteriales > Flavobacteriaceae > SHLJ01. Next base: position 52,466 of record JABDIV010000022.1, on the reverse strand, counting down.
GATACCGCACTTGAGGTAAACCTGATCGCAGCAAGCGAGATCGCAAGACAACTTAGGCTTCGGGATATGGGTGGCATAATCGTCATCGATTTCATCGATATGATAAAAGCCGAAAACCGTAAGAAGTTATTTAATCATTTCAGAGATGAAATGAAGGAGGACAGGGCCAAGCATAAGATCCTGCCACCGAGTAAATTTGGATTGATACAGATGACCCGGCAACGGGTTCGACCAGAAATGGCAATCAAAACAAGGGAAGAACACCCGAATGGATTGAATGGCAAAGAGGTTGAGGCCCCTATCGTGTTAGTTGAAAAAATTAAACACGAGCTGGATATGATCCTAAAGAAAGGTTATAAAAAAGTGACCTTGAATGCTCACCCATTCATCGCTGCTTTCTTGACCAAAGGATTTCCATCTATACGTTCAAAATGGTATTTTGAACATAAAAAATGGGTGAAAATTTTACCTCGAGATGCTTACACGTATTTAGAGTACCGTTTTAAAGATAAAGACGGTAAAACCATTAAGGTATAATCAAAAAAGCCTTGCTAAATTATTAGCAAGGCTTTTTTTATAAATTAACTTTTAGGGAGCTGGATTGGGAATCCTGCCATGAATAGCATTAATTTTTGTCAGAATATCACGATCTAATTTCAAATTAATACTTTCAATGTTCTCCTTTAACTGATCTAATGTTGTAGCACCAATAATATTGCTTGTCAAGAACGGCTGTTGGGTAACAAAAGCCAACGACATTTGAGCAAGGCTCATACCATAATCTTTGGCCAGTTTAAGATATTGCTTTGTAGCCTCAGTCGATTCCGTACCGCTATACCTCGAAAACCTAGGGAAAAGGCTTAACCTTGAATTGGAAGTTTCACGTCCCTCTATATATTTCCCCGAAAGTACTCCGAAAGCCATAGGTGAATAGGCCAGTAAACCTATACCTTCCCTAATGGAAATTTCGGCTAAATCACCCTCGAAGGTTCGGTTTAACATCGAATAGGAATTCTGTATGGTGATCATTCTGGGTAAATCATGTTTTTTAGCTTCTTCCAAATATCTCATTGTACCCCAGGCCTTCTCATTCGACAATCCAACATGACGTATTTTGCCCGATTTCATGGCCTCCTTTAAAGTATGAAGGATCTCGTTAAAATTGTCTTTCCAGGGATCATTTGGACTGTGATTGTAATCTCTTACACCAAATGTATTTGTTTGACGTTCGGGCCAATGCAATTGAAAGAGATCGAGATAATCGGTCCTCAGGCGTTTCAACTCCTTCTCAATGGCATCATGAATGGCGCTGGGGCTAAATCCAGTTGTCCGGATGTGTGCCGTGTAATCACCTGGCCCGGCTATTTTAGATGCGATGACTAGTTTATCACGGTCAGAACGCTTTGCCAACCAGCTTCCGATAATCTCACTGGTACGCCCATGTGTTTCCGCAGTTGCCGGAACCGGGTACAACTCGGCCGTATCAATAAAATTAATGCCTCGATCTATGGCATAATCCAACTGCAAATGACCTTCAACCTCGCTGTTTTGATTGCCCCATGTCATTGATCCCAAACATATCTTACTCACCCTGATATCAGTGTGAGGCAAGGTTGTATATTGCATTAAATATCGTTTAGAAGTTTGGAAATCTCATCTAACTTAGGCGTTAAAATCACCTCAATCCGTCGGTTTTTTGCCCGGCCTTCTGCCGATTCATTACTTCCCACGGGTGCATATTCACCACGGCCGGCAGCCGTTAAATTTCCGGGGATTATATCGGCGTTTTCTCTTAAAATATTGACAATGGCGGTTGCCCGTTTTGTCGAGAGATCCCAGTTACCCTTAACCTGTCCTGTTCCCGCATAGGGTACGTTATCGGTATGGCCCTCGATGAGAACCGAGATATCCGGATTTTCAGCTAATACACTTCCCAACTGTCCTACAGCCTTTCTCCCCTCATCACCCACAGCCCAGCTTCCCGAACTAAAAAGTAACTTATTTTCCATAGAAACATAAACCTTGCCGTCACGCTGCTCAACGGTCAGGCCTTTCCCTTCAAAATCAGTCAATGCGCGGGAAATAGCATTCTTGAGATCATTCATTGCCTTGTCTTTAGCACTGATAAGATTCTCTAAATCATTAATACGATTTGATCGCTGTTCCAGTTCTTTTTGTAGCTTCTGTAAACGAGAGTTTTCGTTTGCAAGAGCCACTTCTTTGGCTTCTAATTCTGCCAGCAATTCCCTGTTCTTCTGCGCATTTTCAGCAATCGCAGCACTGCTGTTTTTTTCAAGTGCGTCATACGAATTTTTCAAGTTATTAAAATTCGATCGCGAGGCATTAAGTTCATTTTCAAGCTGATCCCGCCTGCTAACGGCCGCATCATAGTCTTTCTGAAGTGCACTTAAATCATTATTGGCTTTGGTAAGTGCACTTTGAATGGCATCATTTTCATCAATCAAACGGCGATTCTCGCGTTTAACATCGGCATATTTATTTTCGAGATCTTTATAGACCTTAGGTGATACACAGGAAATCATAAGTCCTGCGATGAGGACAACCAAAAGATGTTTTTTCATGAATTATGTTTTAATCAATTTCTAATAAAATAGGACAATGGTCACTGTGATAAGCTTCACTTAATATTGCGGCTCGTTTCAGGCGACTCTCTAACCGATTTGATGCCATTGCATAATCAAGGCGCCAGCCTTTATTGTTGGCCCTGGCATTTGCGCGATAACTCCACCAACTATAATTATGAGGTTCCTCATTAAAATATCTGAATGTGTCGATAAATCCGCTTTCGATAAAGTTTCCAATCCATTCACGCTCAACAGGTAAGAATCCCGAGACGTTTTTGTTGCGCACCGGGTCATGAATGTCTATAGCCTGGTGACAGATATTATAATCGCCGCAGATGACCAATTCCGGAATATCGATTTTCAATTTGTTGATATAACTCTGGAATAAATCCATGTATTCAAGTTTGTGGTCTAACCGGGCAATATTGGTGCCCGAAGGCACATATAGGCTCATTACCGAGACATCGTCGTAATCAACCCGTAGGTTTCTCCCCTCAAAATCCATCGATTCAATTCCGGTGCCATACTCAACATGATTTGGTTCTGACTTGCATAACACAGCAACCCCGCTATAACCTTTTTTATTGGCGCTGAACCAATAATTAAAATTATATCCGGCAGCTTCAAAAATCGAGATGTCGAGTTGCTCTTTCAAAGCTTTTATCTCCTGAAGACAAATCACATCAGGATCAGCACTTGTTAACCAATCGATAAAGCCTTTGTTTATAGCAGCTCGGATACCATTAACATTGTAGGAAATGATCTTCATTGCGTTAGATTGCGTTTCGGCTAAAATAAATAATGCTGTACTTTTACACTATATTATTAGAACAGATTTAACGAAAACTATCAACAAAATATTTTATGGAGTTTTTAGTTTAACTCATAGATGAAATTAAAGCTGGCCTTTCTATGCATTCTGACATTTTCAGCAGTAATAGCTCAGGATAAAAACACCCTAAACAGAACCATCAAGGTTGCTGCTAAAGACTCTATCGTGATTGATACGCTTAGCATTAATCCAATACGTTTCCAGGTAAGTGATATAAATGGCCGAATCATTGATTCGAGTCAGTACAAGGTAGATTTTCAAAAGGCACGACTAATTCTTTTAAACCAACCTCAAATTGACAGTTTAATTATTGACTATGCCCTTTATCCCGATTTTATTACCCGCACATATAGCCTCTTAAACACCGACCTTATTATCGAAGACACCAAGGATCTGAATACCTTATACCGGCTGTCTCAGTCAACAAGGCAAATGGAGTTCACACCCTTTGACGGATTAACAACCTCTGGTAGTATCTCAAGGGGTATCACCATTGGCAATAACCAGAACTCTGTTCTTAACAGCGAACTGGATCTACAGATAAGTGGTAAACTCAATGATGAGGTATCGCTTAGGGCCTCTATACAAGATGCTAATATTCCCCTGCAGGAAAGCGGATACTCCCAACGACTCGATGAATTTGACCAGGTTTTTATAGAGGTATTCAGCAAGAATTGGAACATACGTGCTGGTGACATCGACCTGGTAAACAACAATTCGTATTACGCGAGATTTTCAAAGCGTGTTCAGGGACTTCAGGTACAAGCGCGATTAGATCATCCTGAATCTAAAACAGATATCTTTGCTTCCGGCGCCCTGGTGCGCGGACAGTTTGCCCGAAGTCGTTTTGTCGCCCAGGAAGGAAATCAGGGGCCTTATAAACTTAAAGGTTCCAATGGTGAATTATTTGTACTCATCGTATCTGGAAGTGAGTCGGTATACGTTAATGGTGTTCTGGTTGAGCGAGGAGAAAATAAGGACTATATAATTGATTATAACGCCGGGGAGATCATTTTTAATTCCACCTTCCCGATAAGTTCTGAAATGCGGATAACGGTAGATTATCAATTCAGCGATCGCAATTATTCCAGATTTGTCGCTTTTGGTGGTATGCGGTATCAAACAGAAAAGTTGAATATCGGTGTTTCGGTTTATAACGAAAATGATGCCAAAAACCAGCCGTTGCAGCAAAATCTATCGAATGATCAGGTTCAGATCTTAGCCAATGCCGGAGATGATCAATCCCTGATGACGGCTCCTTCGGCTAGTCCGGAATCCTTTAATGAAAATCGCATTCTCTACCGGAAAGAATTGATCGATGGTGTAGAGGCCTTTGTATTCTCAACTGATCCGAACGACGACTTGTTTAGTGTAAAATTCAGTCTTATTGGAGAGAATATGGGTAACTATATTGTAAGCAGTACTAATGCTATTTCTACTATTTATGAATATGTCATCCCGATAAACGGTGTTCCACAGGGACGCTATGAACCAGTTGTCCAATTGATTTCACCAACAAAATTACAGATGCTCATTTTAAACGGGCATTACAACCCAACCGATAAAACGAAAATCAATTTTGAATTGGCTGGAAGTCGAAATGACCTAAACCTCTTCTCAACACTTGATGATGCTAATAACGATGGCTTTGCAGGTAAACTAGACCTCGACCAGCTTATCATGAAGCGCGATAGTGGTTGGACGATTTCATCGTTTGCGAAAGCCGATCTTATCAAAGCAAACTTTCGGACGATAGAACCATTATACAATGCCGAATTTAACCGCGACTGGAACCTTGACATGCCAGATGGAGATCAGCGTTTGCTTACAGGTGGTTTTGAGATGAGACACCAGAAAAAAGGAATCGCGACCTATGCTTTTGAAAACCTTAATTATTCCCGGGGCTATAATGGAAATAAACATAATGCGAATCTGAACTTAACTATGAACAGATTGCGGATTTTTTCAGCCTCAAGTTTTCTGAAATCAACCTCAACCATTAATTCATCTTCATTTACAAGGTCTTTTAACCGACTCACTTATAGCTTTAACAAAGCTTGGGTTGGTTCAAAGCTGTCATTGGAAGACAATGAACAACGGAATATCCAAACGGATTCGCTTACAGAACTGAGCCAGAAGTTCCTTTCTTATGAATTTTCTGCAGGCGTTGGTGACAGCACCAATGTTTATTTTGAAATGGGAATGCGCAACCGTATGAATGATAGTATAAGGTCCAACAAAGTACAGCGCGTAAATAATTCAAACACCTATTTCATTCGTTCTCGTTTGATTAAAAATCAAAACAGCAACCTCGCGCTTTTTGTGAATTACCGTACTTTAAATTTTTCCGACAGTGAAAAAGATAAAGAGCAATCCCTAAATTCACGCTTGCAATATAGTCAGAACCTATTTAAGCGACTTATCCAGTTGAATACGGTTTATGAAACAAATTCGGGCTCATTGCCTCAGCAGGATTTCACCTATATTGAAGTTGAAGCCGGACAGGGCGCTTATACCTGGATTGATTATAACGGAAACGGTGTTCAGGAATTGGAGGAGTTCGAAGTCGCTCAATTTCAGGACCAGGGCAGTTATATTCGCGTATTACTCCCGAATCAGGTTTTCATCAAAACACATCAAAATCGTTTTAGTCAGAATATTACCATCAATCCTCGTCAACTGCTGGCTACTGGTCAATCGGCAGAGACATTTCTAACCAAATTTTATAATCAGACCGCATATCTGATCGACCGGAAAATAAGGCGTGACGGAAACAATTTCAATCTGAATCCTTTCGATTCGAATGCAGAAGATCAGTTAGGACTGCAGCAAAATTTCAGAAATACCCTGTTTTTTAATCGAGGTAAGCAACGTTATACAACCTCTTATTCCTTTCTGGCCAATAAGTCCCGCTCGGTCTTATCGGTTGGATTTATCCAGAATAGACTTACGAGTCATCAGATCGACTTTAACCATAAGATCAGGGAGAGCTGGTTGATTACGCTTCAATCGGCTTCAGACAATAACAGGAGTGAAAGTGAAAATTTCACGAGTAAAAACTTCGACATCGACGAATTCAGAATCAACCCAAAATTAACCTATTTGTTTAATGACAGGATCCGTGTTGATGTGTTCTATCAATTTTCTAATCAGGAAAACACCATTGGAAATTCAGAGCTTCTAAAACAACAAAAATATGGCGTGTCTTTCGCGATTTCTGATAATCAAAATGCTACCTTAAACGGTGAATTTAATTACTTTTCTAATGACTTCAATGGTGATCCTAATTCACCGGTTGGTTATCAAATGATGAAAGGTTTGCAGCCGGGCACGAATTTCACATGGACTTTACTTGCTCAAAAAAGAATAACGAAATTCCTCGATCTCAATGTTAATTATTTTGGTCGAAAATCTGAAAATAGTCGAACTATCCATACGGGAAGTGTTCAGCTTAAAGCCTACTTCTAATTTCTTTAGGCACATTTTTTGTACCTTAATAAGAAGAATACTTATACTATTATGATGAGTTCACTATTTAAATTAACCTTGATCCTCATTTTACTGATTTCGCCCGGCTGTGATTCGACCAAGTCGACAGTTCAGGAAACGGAGGATACCAAAAAAACAGAACAGGTGGCAGATAATAAACTAATCGAAGCAGGTTATTCGGTTGGAACCTTAGAGTATCTCGACCGAAGTCCATGCCCATACGTAATTAAAATAGAAGGAAGCCAGGATAAACTCGATCCTGTAAACATTGGCGATGCCAAATTTGGCAGCTTCAGGAAAAATGGCGAGAAAGTTTATTTTAAATATCGCTCCTTAAGACGCATGAACAGATGCCAGGAAGCCAGGCCAATTGAATTAACCGATATCAAATCCTTTTAGGAAATGTTGTTAGATTTAAAACATAAAAAAAACCCAGATTTAATCTGGGTTTTTACTGTTTAATATATTCTTTACTCTACAATAATCCGTTTAATCACTGAGGCATTGGCATTTCCAATTTTAACGAAATACATACCTGAAGACACGTACGACATGTCGAGGCGATGTTCATATCCTGTTCCGTTTTCATTATCGACAGTTCGCCAGTAGATTTGCTGACCCAATACATTTAACACCGATAATTGTAATCTATCGTTAAGCGTATTTGTCGGTAATTTGATCAAGTATCGATCATTACCTTCATGGATCACAATAACTTCAGCATCAAGGGGTTGATCATCAAGTGATAAGTTAACATTTTCACATAGTTGCAATGTAAAACTATTGAATGTTCCGCCGTCGAAATTGGCATCATCCGTAATCTCTAATGTCCAGTCACCAAGAGATGACAAGCCATCAAAAGCCATCAAACTCTCTTCGGGAATAAACGAACCAGTAAATGGTCCGTTTCCACTGGCAATTGGTGTTCCGGCTTCATCATCGAAAACGGTATTAACCATGTTATCACTGCTACCACCAACATCGCGACACAACCAAACGGCAGCTGCTCCACCCGGTGCTATCAATCTGATCTCAAGATCAGCATTCCATGTATGAACGAGGTTTACGGTTACATTAACATCGTCAACAACGAAATCTTCCGTAAAAGTCACAACTGATGTTGTTACCGATCCAGCATCAGGACCAATTGGTTGAGAAGTATTATTTGATACGCTTGTGCAGCTAAGATTGGAAACCGTTGTCACGAATTCGTCATTGGATGTATCACTATCACCCGGAAGCTCGGTCTTTGCTGAAAGTGAATGATCCCCCAGCGATGAAAAATCACCAGCAGCAGTAAATGTATAAGAAATCGTCGCACCTGGATTCAATGGTCCGGGGACAGTCTCCACAACTGGAGATCCTGCATCCAGGATATAGGATACGTCGAAATTTGATTGTGCATTACCACCGAAGTTTCGTATCGCTACGGTAATAGATTCTGTGCCTAATCCTTCTGCACTTACAGGTGATGTAATATCAGTCACTCCAATATCATCAGCTGCGATATTTCGCACATAGCAAATCGTGAAGTCATTTCCGGTATCCTGATCACCACTCAGCTTGGTTTCGGCAAAAACAAAATACTTTTGAATAGCTGACATATCTGCAGTAGTCGAGAAAGAGAAGGATTCAGAGCTATTGGCTGCCAAAGTTCCGGTATACGTCTCGGTTACAACTGTTCCACCATCAATTTGGTATGCAACATCAAAATTCGATGCCGGGCTTGAACCATAATTATATAAGGTTACTGTTATTACCTGGGTTGCAGACATGGTGTTATTGTCTAAAGGTGACTCAAGTGCAACAACGCCAACGTCGTTGGTTTTATCGGACGCTATCTGGAAGACCCCTACCCAATTCTTACGGCCATTAAACATGATTTCATTATTGAACCAAAACTCTTTATCATTTACCGGATCAACATCGATCTTACTATAATCTCCATATCGATTATTTGGAAAATTTCCGTTACCGGCCCTTATTGTGGTTTCTGCAACGGTCATGGTTCCCGGCGGATCTCCGGCAAATCGACCGGTATAATAAGTCCCTGCAAAAATACCATCGGTGGGATTTACACCCATACCAGTATATCCCAAAGCAATATTCCCTTCACTATCCATGGCCAAACTCGCGTTCCAGGCATGTTTATTCCCTGGAGCATTGTATGTGCCCTCCTGGAACACATACCAGGGTAATCCGTCACCGTCCTGTCGTAGTTCGTACCATCGAATTCCTGCTATTTTTCCAACAGTTCCATCCGTGTCTACAACAAAATTAAACAAGGCGGAACGATGGGTTGGAAACCATCTGAATTGTGCCTGGTTCATAATTGTCGCCTGTAGGGCGTCAATCAATTGAAAGTTCGGTTGTTGTAGATTGCTAAATGATCCACCATCGAAAACTGACGTAAATGGAGTTACCGTTCCTGTTCCGGCATCGACCCCAATTTGTGATTGGGCGCTAACCGTGGAGTTTCCTACATTATCCCAGTCCATGTCGATAGTCCAGAGTTTGATATGATCCTGTATCACACCACCCCAGGCATCATCAGCGAGATATACAATTGGTGCTGCCCCCACATCGGGATAATTATTATCTGTAATGTTAAAAGCTTGGGGACTGAAAAAGCCACTGGTGATCAATCCTGGCAATGCAAAAGATACAATTTGGGCTCCAGGATCGCCGATCAACATTTTTTCGCGCTCGAAAACATGAACTTGGGTCGAACCCACCGTATTTTCAGTCATATAATATCCATCGCTCCAAACCGATAATTTCTGATAATCTTGTACTTGAGGATAGGTATATACATACCAGCCGTCATTAACAGGATCTGGACCATCAGACACTGCCAACTGAGCACCTGAACCAAGCATGGTTATAACCCACCTATCAGCACGACTATCGTATGAAATGGTGAGGTCACAGCAACCAGAAGCCGGAAAAATATTGGTCGGATCGAGTTGAGCTGTTAAGGCTGTTCCACTTTTATCAAAAATTCGAAATGCGGTATTGATCACTGCAAAATAATGGTTAGGCCCAACCGCTCCTGCCGGATCTGTTGGAGAAGAGTTTGAAGCTCCCGCTTCAAAATCATCATTAAGGCCTCTTGATTGCAATGCATTTTTTAAAGGATGCGGGTTTTTGGAAAGTATATCGTCACCTGTTGATCCCTTTCCGGCTATCGCAGGGACCGTCCATGATCGCCCGTCGGCCATCTCTTTTTCTTCACTCAGATCTGCTATGATGAGGTTCGATCTTGATGAAAGTGAGGATATATATTCAACGCTTGAAGGCAAGCCGATCGACTTCGCCTTTTGAGGCTTGTTTTCCACTTGTTGAGCAAACAAAGAATTTGCACTTAAAAACAAACAAATACAAACAAACCAAAGTAATTTTGATCTCATAGTTAGTTATTTTTCAAGGTGAGTTAAAATGGTTTTAAAAACCTTTTTTAAATGTACTATTTTTTCACAGAAAATCAGAAAATACGACCAACTATTGGACGTACTGCATCTGAATTATGGAGATGGTTTGATATTTAAAACGATTTTGACTCAATTTTCAGAATAATCGATGATAAAATATTCGGTAAAGTATAGCTTCTATTAGCTACGCATCTTCATGAGCCAATTCTTAACGTCGATCTGTTCTTTGATAAGGGATTTCAATTCAGAAATAGGAACACGTTGCTGTTTCATGCTGTCACGATGACGGATTGTTACAGTTTGATCCGCCAGGGTATCATGATCAATCGTAATACAGAAGGGTGTCCCTGCTGCATCCTGACGACGATAACGTCGGCCAACAGCATCCTTTTCATCATATTGAACGTTGAACTCCCATTTCAGGTCTTCAACGATCTTATGGGCAATTTCCGGCAATCCGTCCTTTTTCACCAGTGGAAGAACCGCTGCTTTTGTCGGCGCCAAAACAGCCGGCAGTTTAAGCACAACCCGTCTACTTCCATTTTCCAGTTCCTCTTCTTGCAATGAATTAGAGAATACGGCCAGGAACATCCGATCTAACCCGATTGATGTCTCTAGCACATAAGGCACATAACTTTTGCTTTCCTCCGGATCGAAATATTGAAGTTTCTTGCCTGTATATTTTTCATGTTGACTCAAATCAAAATCTGTCCTTGAATGGATACCCTCTAATTCTTTGAAGCCAAAAGGAAATTTAAATTCGATATCACAAGCCGCATCTGCATAATGAGCCAGTTTTTCGTGATCATGGAAGCGGAAATTTGATTCTCCAAGTCCGAGTGAATTATGCCAGCTCAAGCGTTCCTTTTTCCAGTATTCGTACCAATGTTTCTGGGTTCCGGGTTTAATAAAGAATTGCATCTCCATTTGTTCGAACTCCCGCATTCTGAAAATAAATTGCCGGGCTACAATTTCATTTCTAAATGCTTTCCCGGTTTGAGCAATCCCAAACGGGATTTTCATTCTTCCTGTTTTCTGAACATTAAGAAAGTTTACAAAAATACCCTGAGCGGTCTCAGGTCTTAAATAAAGATCCATTGCTGAATCGGCACTGGCACCTAATTTCGTCCCGAACATTAGGTTAAACTGCTTAACATCGGTCCAATTCTTACTTCCTGAAACCGGACACACGATCTCAAGTTCTTCTATTAATGCCTTAACCTTATCTAATTCTTCATTATCTAGTGCTTGAGCGAGACGTTTTAAGGCTAAAGTTCCTTTTTCTTTATATCCAAGCACTCGTGGATTAGTTGTGACAAATTGTTCTTCATCAAATGTTTCTCCGAAACGCTTACTAGCTTTTTTGATCTCCTTCTCGATTTTTGCATCCAATTTTGCAACATAATCTTCGATGAGTACATCAGCTCTATACCGTTTTTTTGAGTCTTTATTATCGATTAACGGATCATTAAACGCATCGACATGGCCGGAAGCTTTCCAGGTTGTAGGATGCATAAATATCGCAGCGTCGATGCCTACGATGTTCTCATGCATTTGAACCATAGCCTTCCACCAATAATTCCTGATGTTGTTTTTTAGCTCAACCCCATTTTGTCCGTAGTCATAAACCGCACTTAAACCGTCATAGATCTCACTGCTTTGAAAAACATAGCCATACTCCTTGGCATGAGAAATTACCTTTTTAAACTGATCGTCTTGATTTGCCATGCTGCAAAAATAAAAAACCGCTCCAAACTAATGGAACGGTTTTTTAAAATTTATTTGTTGGATTAATTGAGTTCTATTTGCGTACCTCCCAACCGGCGTTCATTTTCAAAAACACTTATTAAATAAACACCGCTGTTAAAGGCCATATTATTGGGTATTTCGACACAGATCTCTTTCGCTCTGTTTCTGTATTCTACATTAATTTTTGAACTGTAAATCAATAACTGTTCACCAAATTCAACTGCACCCAGATCATTAACCACGTTGCTATCCGGGCCCAGGATTTGTACATAAAGATCCTTATCACCTTTTTCAGCTAAGGGATTTTCCGATAGAACAAAGCATACATCAATAATTTCTGCCTTATTCGCCTTATCGGTTTCAGTCATTTTCCCGGATCGATCATTCCAAAACACTTTTGCGCGGATTGAATTGGCCATAATCTGCGAGCCTCCTTCCAACGAAGACTCTAGATCTTCGTTAACCGATCTCAACTCGGCATTGTCTTGTTCTTGCTGAATCAGTGACCTGGTAATTTCAACTTTTTCTTGCTGCAGTTTTTCAACAACCCGATTCATAGAATCAGATTCTATTTTCTTGTTTTGCCTTCTTAAGAACATTAATTCTGACTGGACCTGGGTTAAAACCGAAACATCGATTTTAAGTTTGTCCAATGAATCAAAAGCGCTTTGTGCTCTCTGCTTAGCTGTTTCAAATTTCGATTTAAGGGAGTCGTTTTTTAAACCTAATTCATCATATCGAACGATGACTTTATTAAGTTCTTGTTGTAGGAGTTTCTTCTCGTGCATAAGAAAATCGGCGTCCGATTTTAATGCACTGTAATTTGAAAAACCATAAGCAGCTAAAACAAATAAAGCTACAATTAATGTCCCTAAAGCAAATCGGAAGTTTAAAACAGTTGTATTAACTATCATGAACTATACTCTAGGATGGATTATTTAATTATTAAAGCGAAAATATATATTAAGTTTGTGTAGAATAATTTTAATCGATGAAGTGGTAAAAAATTTGTTGAACATATTTTTTCCGGAGTTATGCCTGGGTTGTCAGTCGGTACTTACCGACAATGAAAAGCACCTTTGTAGTGGTTGTCGTCACCAATTACCGATAACAAACTTTCACCGCGAAAGAAACAACCCCGTTGAACGTATTTTCAGGGGACGAGTGAAATTAGAACGTGGTACAGCTCTGTTGCGATTTGAGAAAAGGGGAATTGTACAACAGCTATTACATAATTTAAAATATAGACATCGTGAAGAAATTGGTTTGATATTCGGCCGTTGGATGGGAGAATTATTATATGATGAAAAGGAATTCAGTACTGTTGATGCCGTTGTTCCCGTTCCCATTCATAAAAACAAACTAAGACGAAGAGGATACAATCAGGTCACACAATTTGGTAAAGAGGTTGCTCGAAAATTAAATGCTGAATATTTAGATGACGTGCTTTTAAAGTCACAACCTACACGTACTAAGGTATTTCAGAAGCGGTTAAGCAGATGGACACAAGACGATGGGGTTTTTACCTTAAATCATTCAGACAAACTAAAGAACAAGCATGTTCTGGTCGTAGATGATATCATTACCACCGGGGCAACAATAGAAGCCTGCTCACTTACGCTTAATAAAGAATCAGGAATAAAAATAAGTGTTGCCGCCATAGCAATTGCCGAGTGAGTTTTGCGTTTGCTTAATTATGTTATTACCTTGCGCCATATTTCATTACAAACGTGAAAAAAATCCTGCCTTTTATTATTTGCCTTGTTGTTTGCGTCCTGATTTTGGATTGTGCCAATCGCGGAAATCCAACCGGAGGCGAAAAAGACTCGACACCACCGCAGATCACCAAATCGATCCCTGAAAATTTCAGCACCGATTTTAAAGTACGTGAAATTAAGATCACTTTTGATGAATATATCAAAATCAAAAATCTTCAAAAGAATCTGATTATTTCGCCACCCATGGATCCGGAACCACAGATTACACCTTTGGGATCTGCGAGTAAGTCAATAACCATAAAGATTCTTGACACTTTAAAAGCGAATACAACCTATGCCTTTAATTTTGGGGAGAGTATCGTCGACAACAATGAGGAAAATCCATTTTCATTTTATAAATACGTTTTTTCAACAGGATCATTCATCGATTCGTTAACTGTTGAAGGGAGTATCAGCGATGCTCTTAACCGCATGCCTGAAGAATTTGTAACAGTTATGCTTTATGAGGTTGATTCGGCCTACACCGATTCGGTTGTGTTTAATCGAAAACCGGAATATGTCACCAATACCCTTGACAGCACCGCCACGTTTCGCCTTGAGAATTTGCGCCCTGGCACTTATCGGCTCCTGGCTTTAAAAGATGACAATTCCAATTTTATGTTCGAACAAAAAACTGATAAAATAGGATTTGTTGAAGATTTTATTACTGTTCCAACAACCGAGAACTATAATATCGAGCTCTTCACAGAAAATATAAATTTAAAAGCGCTAAGGCCCCGACTGGCTGGTCATCAAAAAATAGCTTTTGGTTTTGAGGGGAATCCTGAAGAATTGAACATACGCTTGCTATCGACAACTTCTGACGAATTCCAAACGGTAATAACGAGAGATCAAAAGGCTGACACCCTGTATTACTGGTTTAAACCGGCTGTCGAATTAGATTCGTTGCAATTCGAGGTGAGTGGTCCTGCCAAGATCGATACGTTCATTGTGCGGCTTAAAGATCAAATGAAAGATACACTGGTAGTTAGTCCTCATCGGAGAAAGATTACTGCATATGAAGATCCTTATGAAATTGAGGCTAATTTACCGCTATCCAACTTTGATAAAACTTTAGCGCGCCTGATAGATAAAGATTCGGTTGAAATCGATTTTACAAATTCAAAGGATAGTTTAAGGAACATTCTAAGGTTTCATTTTAACAAAACAGAATCGAATATATATCGGCTACAACTTTTACCGGGTGCGATAACTGATTTCTTCGGAAATCAGAATGACACCCTTAGTTACAGCGTACGAACCAAGGCCTTATCTGATTATGGCAATGTGAGACTCTTTGTGAGAAATGCCATTTATCCGATCATTGTACAACTGGTTAATGACACTGATGTTGTTGCAGAAAAATACGCAACAACGCAAGACCCTATTGATTTCACAAATCTGAATCCCGGTAAATATTATATTCGTGTGATTTTTGATGCCAACGGCAACATGAAATATGATCCGGGGAACTATTTGCTAAAACGTCAATCAGAACGCGTGAGTTATTTCCCCGAGCAAATCGAGGTTAGAGCAAGCTGGAATTTTATCGAAGAATTTACACTTCAAGAGTAAAATTGTCGCGGTCATCAAGAAATTTTAAACGCTGCCTTATATCCTCTAAATGCGCATGCTGAAGTGTGACTGATTTAACTGCATTTTCAGATTCTTTAAACTCAGCAATGCGATTACCCAGGCCGTCATATGCAGCTGAATGTCCTGAAAATTTATACCCGTTCCCGTCTGAACCGATTCGGTTTACTCCAATGCAGTAACTCATGTTTTCGATAGCCCGGGCTTTCAGTAATGCGTCCCAGGCATAGATTCGTTCTTTTGGCCAATTTGCAACATAGATCAATAGATCGTAATCTTCCACATTTCTTGACCACACAGGAAATCGGAGATCATAACAAACCTGCGGACAGATCTTCCAGCCTTTAAAATCGAACGTAACTTTCTTTCTCCCACTCTGGTATACCTCATTTTCCCGGGACAAGGTAAAGGTGTGGCGTTTGTCATAAATTTGATGTTGCCCGTCATGTGGCATAAAAACAAACCGATTATAAAAGGCATCATTTTCAGATATTATCAGACTACCACATATGGCAATATTCGTTTCTGAAGCAGTTTTTCTAAGCCAGTTTAAGGTTGGCCCGTCCATATTTTCAGCAATTTTTTGAGGAAACATGGTAAATCCGGTTGAAAACATTTCCGGGAGAACAACCAGATCTGTTTCAGAAGGAAGTCCTTTTATTAATGCCCCAAACATTTCAAGATTCGATTCGGGTGATTCCCATTTCAGATCAGTTTGAACCAAGGCTATGTTTAAATGAGTTTGCATGTATTAATATGAATAATTTGTTTCGTTACAATTTACAAAGAATTTCAGCTGCCTGCTTCAAGGTTTCGTCAGTCTTTGCAAAACAGAATCGTACCATATGATCATCTTTTTTGTTCAAATTGAAAGCAGAGACCGGTATGCACGCCACACCTTTTTCGACGGTTAACCAACGTGAAAATTCCATGTCATTTTCTGTGGAAATAGCCGAATAATCGGCTGCCTGAAAATAGGTGCCTTTAGAAGGATTAAACTTAAAACGGGATGACCCGACTAAATCCAGGAACAGGTCTCTCTTCTTTTGATAAAATTCAGACAATTGTAAAAAATGATCGGCATTTTTCAGATATTCGGCCAAAGCCACCTGCATGGGATGATTGACACTAAACACATTAAACTGATGAACTTTCAGGAACTCATCCATCAAATCTTTCGGGCCACAACAATAGCCAATTTTCCAACCGGTATTATGAAACGTCTTGCCAAAGGAAGCCGTAATAAAACTCCTCGTTTTCAATTCGGGAAACCGACAAACGCTTTGATGCGATTCCTCAAAAATGATATGCTCATAAACCTCATCGCTTAACACTAAGATATCAGTGCCTGAGGTGATCTGTTGAAGGTTCAGGAGATCTCCTTCACTTAATACCGTACCACTCGGATTATGCGGCGAATTGATCATAATCATTCTGGTTCGGGAAGTGATCTTTTTCCGAACTACGTCCCAATCGATTTTATAATCAGGACTGCTCAGTTGAATCGATACCGGTTTGCCCCCATTGAGTTCAATAGAAGGCACATAGCTGTCATAAGCCGGGCGAAATACAATTACCTCATCACCGGGATGGATAACAGCGGTTATGGCGGTGTAAATAGCTTGTGTTGCCCCGGCTGTAACAATGATCTCATTCTCCGGATGATAGGTTATATCATATAACAATTCGAATTTATTTGCAATCGCCTGGCGTAATGCAGGCTCGCCATTCATATGGGCATATTGGTTAAACCCGCCTTTCATGGCCTTATTTACAAGCTCCATAAGTTTTGGATCGCTTGGAAAATTGGGATATCCCTGTGACAGATTGATAGCATTGTGCTTATTGGCAAGAGCACTCATAACAGCGAAAATGGTAGTCTCCAGCGCTGGTAATTTTGAAGTCAATATCCTCATGAAATAAAGCTAATAAAAAATCCCGGACCAACCGGGATTCTTTTGTATGTTATACCATCTGAATATTATTCTTTAATCACGCGCTTCACCACCGATTGGTTGCCATCAGAAACTTCAACCAAATATAAACCTGCCTGAAGTTCAGCCAGGTCAAGTTCAGAAATGTCGGTTAAACCCGAAGTTATTTGAGAGACTTGTTGCCCTAATACATTAAATACACGAACCGAATCGATGAACAGTCCGGCTGGTTTATTAAGAATTAGTTTGTCGTTAAACGGATTAGGGTATAAAGATAGTTGAGATAATGAAACATCTTCGAGCCCCAATGACGTTGTAAAAGTCACTTCTAAGATTGGTGCAACACCCTGATCCTTGCTGCCAAAAGCAGCTGCAGTTCCATTGGGTAATTCATCATCAATTTTCAATAACCATCCAAAATTATTCGCCGGGATATCATACCAGGCCTGTGCATCAGTTGTCATAGTTGCAGATGTCCAAGAATATACCCCGGGTGCTCCAACATTGGTTGTTGCTGAAGGTGAAGCAATGAAATCACCTCCTGCTGTAGCCCAGGGGGCTGTACCGAACATAGCATCTAACCAGGTGGCATCTGGAGCTATTGCTGGTGCACCTGCACCACCCCCGCCTGCTGTAGTACCTGCTAATGAGGTGCCTTCACCCCAATCCTGTGTCACAATATGCAGAGAGAAATTTTCGCCTACACCATTTGGTGCTCGCTTATGCAGGTCTAAAATCAGGTTCACGTTTGAAATGGTAGCATTTGCCGGAAGGGTTCCCGCAATATCGAAATACAAAAGTGCACGAGATGGTTCAGACGCTAAATTTACCCCTGCGAACAAGCTACCAAGACCATTTGAATTTGTAGTTATTTCCTGATAAATGGAATTATCCTTATCCGGGTTAATCATAACCGTGGTCTGGGCCACAGAAAACGTCAATGTAAAAGTGAAAAAAAGGAAGAAAAATAGTAGTTTTTTCATCATAAGAAATGTTAAGTTGTTAAATGCTTGTAATTGAGATTATTAAATTATAAAAAAAACCCCGGATTTTATCCGGGGTCTGCATTTATTTGGTTTTTATTTTATCCTTTAAGAGAGGCCTTTAAATATTCACGATTCATTCGGGCTATGACCTCAAGTGAAATACCCTTCGGGCATTCTACCTCACAGGCTCCCGTATTGGTGCAATTTCCAAACCCTTCTGCGTCCATCTGCTTGACCATATTCATCACCCGGTCGTTAGCTTCGACTTGTCCTTGGGGCAATAAAGCAAATTGTGACACTTTAGCACCTACAAATAGCATTGCTGACGAATTTTTGCATGAGGCCACACAGGCACCACAACCAATACATGTGGCTGCATCCATGGCTTCATCGGCAGCATGTTTTGAGATTGGGATTGAATTTGCGTCTTGCGTATTTCCAGATGTATTAACCGAGATAAAACCACCGGCATGCTGGATACGATCAAAAGCCGAACGATCAACAACCAAATCTTTAATCACGGGGAAGGCTTTCGCCCTGAAAGGCTCTATATAAATTGTATCGCCTTCTTTGAATTTGCGCATGTGAAGTTGACAAGTCGTAATCGCGCGATCGGGGCCATGGGCTTCTCCATTGATATATAAGGAACAGGTTCCGCATATACCTTCTCGGCAATCATGATCGAATGCCACCGGTTCTTCACCCTTGCTGATCAATTCGGTATTTAAAACATCTAACATTTCGAGAAAGGACATATCGGGAGATACATCGCTAATGGCGTAATCAACCATTTTCCCCTTGTCGGATGCGTTCTTCTGTCGCCAGATCTTAAGTGTTAAATTCATAGCTCTTTTATTTATAACTTCTTTCTTTAACTTCAATATTTTCATACTCCAGCTCTTCTTTATGAAGAACTGCATCTTTCGGTTCACCTTTATATTCCCATGCCGATACGAATTGGAATTCTGGCATTCTCATGGCTTCACCTTCTTTGGTTTGATATTCTTCACGGAAATGTCCCCCTGCCGATTCTTCACGATGTAAAGCATCTTTAGCAAATAATTCTCCCAATTCCAGGAAATCGGCAACGCGCAGCGCTTTGGCTAATTCTTCATTGTATTCGTTTTCAGAACCGGGCACCAGCACATCATTCCAGAAGTCTTTTCTCAGTTCTGAAATCTCATCGATGGCGGACTTCAGGTCTCCGGCATTTCTAGACATCCCGCATTTATTCCACATGATCTTTCCTAATCGTTTGTGGAAATAATCAACCGGATGTTTCCCGTTATTATTAATCAGCTTATTTATGTCATTCTTAACATCCTTTTCTGCTGCATCAAACTCTGGGGTTTCAGTTGAAATTGGCCCTGTTCTAATATCATCGGCCAGATAATCTCCTATCGTATATGGCAAAACAAAATACCCGTCTGCCAGGCCTTGCATCAAGGCTGACGCACCTAATCGGTTGGCCCCATGATCGGAAAAGTTCGCTTCACCAATACAGTAAAGTCCGGGAATTGTTGTCATCAAATTATAATCAACCCAAACGCCTCCCATGGTATAGTGCACAGCCGGATAGATCATCATCGGTGTTTCGTATGGATTTTGATCTACAATTTTTTCATACATCTGGAAGAGGTTTCCATATTTAGCCTCAATAACTTCTTTTCCAAGTTTGCGAATGAGTTTCATGTCGTTCTCATCTAATCCCTTGATATGTGCCTGTTCTTTTCCGTATCGTTCAATAGCTGCTGCAAAATCGAGATAAACAGCTTCGCCTGTTGCGTTAACTCCAAAGCCTGCATCGCAACGTTCCTTTGCGGCTCTTGATGCCACATCACGAGGCACGAGATTTCCGAAAGCCGGGTATCGTCTTTCCAGGAAATAATCCCGGTCTTCTTCTTTCAGTTCTATGGGTTTAAGATTACCCGCCCGAATCGCCTCAGCATCTTCTAATTTCTTAGGAACCCAAATTCGTCCATCATTTCGAAGTGATTCCGACATAAGTGTCAGCTTCGACTGGTGATCTCCCGACACAGGAATACAGGTCGGGTGTATTTGAGTAAAGCACGGATTTGCAAAATAGGCTCCGCGTTTATGCATTTTCCATGCTGCGGTCACATTGCTTCCCATAGCATTGGTTGATAGATAAAATACGTTTCCATATCCGCCACTTCCAACAACAACGGCATGTGCTGAATGTCTTTCGACCTCTCCGGTAACGAGATTTCTGGTGATTATACCTCTTGCTTTACCATCTACGATGACTACATCAAGCATTTCGTGGCGGTTATACATTTTTATTTTTCCTCGGCCAATTTGCCTGTTCATGGCTGAATAAGCCCCGAGCAACAGTTGCTGTCCGGTTTGACCTTTCGCATAAAATGTTCTTGATACCAAAACACCTCCAAAGGAACGGTTATCGAGGAGTCCTCCATAGTCCCTGGCAAATGGAACACCCTGGGCAACGCATTGGTCGATTATATTCCCTGAGACTTCAGCGAGTCGATAAACATTTGACTCACGGGAACGGTAATCCCCACCCTTTACCGTGTCATAAAATAGTCGGTAAATGGAATCGCCATCACCCTGATAATTCTTAGCCGCATTGATGCCGCCTTGAGCCGCGATTGAATGTGCCCGTCGTGGAGAATCCTGGTAGCAAAATGCCTTAACATTATATCCCAGTTCAGCCAGGGTAGCTGCGGCTGACCCTCCAGCCAGGCCTGTTCCGACTACAATTATATCGATCAGGCGTTTGTTGGCCGGGTTGACCAAATTGATCTTATTTTTATGGGAAGTCCACTTTTCTTCTAGTGGTCCGCTTGGTGTTTTTGAATCTAAAGCCATACTAAAGATGATTTAGTGAATGTGATTAAAGTGATGGTAAAGGGCGATAAATACGAATCCCAGTGGAACCAGGATCGCGTAAAATTTTCCAAATACCTTTAGTCCATCTGTATACTTATTATTTGCCCCGATAGATTGAAAGGCTGAGCTAAAGCCGTGAAGCAGGTGCATGGCAAGCAAAACAAAAGCAAGAACATACAAACCGACGCGAACAGGGCTAAGGAACTTCTCCTGTAATTCGTGGAAATACCTGAATTCACCATTATGCATACCACTCCAATCGCCTTCTATAAATTTGGTGTTGATTTCCGGAAACCAGAAATCATAAAAATGCAACCCTAAAAAGGCCAGGATGACAAGACCACTCCAAATCATATTCCGACTCATCCAACTTGCACTGGCACCACCATTGTTTTTGGCATATCTGACCTGCCTTGCTTTCCTGTTTTGCAATTCCAGAATGAATCCCATGATGAAGTGATACACCACGGCAAAAATCAGAATGGGTTGCATAACATATTGAATCAATGGGTTGGTCCCCATAAAATGGGATACCTTATTAAACACATCGCCACTGAAAACCGAGGTGACATTGATCGCAAAATGTTGAAGAAGGAAAATCATCAGAAAGAAAGCAGAAAGAGCCATAGCAACCTTTCTACCGATCGAAGAATTAAAAATTCCGCTCATTTTAATGTAATTATTTTTCGAATACAAAAATACGTTTCAATCGCCTTTTTGGCAACCTGCTTGTATAGTTATTCCTTATTTAGAATAAATTTAAATGATATGGTTACTCAACCGTCAATTCGGTTTGACTTGAACCGATTTTAATGGTATACGTTCCTTTTGGTAGATAGAATTTTCCATTTCCCGCTTTCGAAATGTTCAAACTACTATCTGATTTCATCAAGGCTTTTCTACCGGATTCAGTCATACTAATATCGTAGTCGACATAATTAAATCCCTTATCGGCCTTCACGTCCTCAGCGTACAATTCCACACCGCCTGAAGACGACACTTTCATCTGATTATTGCCTGCCGATTTTGAAAAGTATGTAAGGGTTACCGAAGGCTCAAATGCCGTCGCCCATTGATTCCAGGACTGGCCCCAACGTCTTGAATGTCTTACGCTTGATGGGCTAAATACCGTTACGGCCTGAGATTCTAATTTTGGCCCCATTTTCTGAAGTGCCGAGATGTCGGCCTTGTAAATGCTTCGGCCATGAGTTCCCAATAATAAATGCTTATCCCTGGCCTGCACTACGATATCGTGAAAGGCTACCTTTGGCAATCCTTTGGCAAAAGCCTCCCAACTCGAACCGCGATCAAATGATGCGAAAGCGCCATTGTCAGTTCCCAGGTAAAGGACATTTTCATTCACCGGATCTTCCTTAATAACATTTACCGGAGACATCGGAATATTGCCACTTATCGATTCCCAGCTTTTACCTCTGTCACCACTCACATAAACGTAGGGTTTGAAATCATCCCAACGATAGCCGTTAAGGGTTACATAAACGCGATCTTTATCATGCTCTGAAGCGATCACACGCGATACCCAAAGGTCTTTAGGTAAGTTATCAGAAACCCTAGTCCAACTTGAACCTCCATTTTCTGTTAGGTGCACATACCCGTCATCGCTGCCAACGTAAATCATTCCAAACTGGAACTGGCTTTCGCTTATGGCTGTAATAGTTCCATAGGCAACATTTCCTTTCTTCCCCCCGGTTGTCAGATCCTCGCTAATCGCTTTCCAATCATCACCCTGGTTCATGGAACGCAATAATTTGTTTCCACCAAAATAAACGATGTCCTGGTTATGTGGTGAAAGCAAAATCGGGGTTTGCCAATTAAACCTGTACGGTGCATCACCGAGCTCATGCTTGATATTAAATCTTTTATTCTCCCCCGTTTCCCTATTAATTCTGAAATAATTCCCAAACTGGAAACCGGTATAAACGATATTTGAATTGCGAGAGTCGATCTGAACCTGCATCCCGTCTCCACCCATAATGGCTTCCCATGGATATTGTCCTCTTTGATGCCAGGATTTATTTTCCTGGGCATTATGCGGACCAACCCATACCCCATTGTCCTGTAGTCCGCCATAAACGTTGTACGGTCTTTCATTATCAACATTTATAGCGTAAAATTGACCAACGGAAGGCATGTTATTCTTGATCCAGTTCGCGCCATCATCATAGGTGATATTAACACCCCCATCATTCCCGTTTATTAAATGATCGGGATCCTTCGGATTAATCCAAAGAGCATGATGATCAGCATGCACATTTTCAGCACTTATTGATGTAAATGATTTGCCGCCGTCTTTCGATTTCAAAATCGGTACACCATAAATGTAAATATGATCCTGGTTAGCCGGTGATACATAAATATGTCCGAAATAATATCCATAACTGAAGTAAACCCCATCGAGATAACCATCATGGGTTTTAGACCATGATTTTCCGCCATTTGTGCTTTTATACACTTCTGCACCGATAACGGGTGTGTCAAAAAGCAAGGAATTTGCGTCTTCCAGATACCGCGCCAGATCAGCGGGTTTAACCGAACCACTTCTAACCATTTGTTTAACATTATCGGCTCTATATTTCTCCTGGAAGTCATTGGATTTCAGAAAACGATTCAACCGGTCATCATCCAATTTCAAAAAAGCATCGACCGTCATGGTCTTAAAATCCTCCTTGTTTAAACCTTGTCCCGGACGTCTCGGGGTGTCGCCGGTTGGTCGCCTGAATTGGTTATCGTGAATGGCATAAACCACATCATCGCTAAAAACGGCCAGTCCGATTCGCCCGACGCCCTGACCTATGGGAAACCCACTTCCTTCGATAGAGATTCTAGACCAACTCTTTCCGGCGTCGGTTGATTTGTAGATGGCTGAATTGTTTCCGCTGCCATCAAAGTTCCATGCTTTCCTGTCCTTGGTCCAGGATGCTGCAAACATGATGTTGTAATTTGAAGGGGAATGCTGAACATCAATTATACCGCTCATATTATCAACAAAAAGCGTTTGAGTCCATGTTTTTCCACCATCTGAAGTTCGATAAATACCGCGTTCCTGATTCGGTGAATATAAATGGCCGGTAACGCCTACGACGAGCTCATCGGGATTATTAGGATTGATAAGGATACGACCAATATGGTGCGAATCGTTTAGTCCCATATTAGACCATGTCTTGCCTTTATCGGTTGATTTGAGAATGCCGATTCCCGCATAAGAGGACCGGGAAGCATTGTTCTCGCCGGTTCCGACCCAAACGGTGCCGTTTTTCCAATCCACGGCAATATCCCCGACATTTTGTGTTGGAGAAGAATCGAGAACCGGTGTAAAGGTTGTACCGTTATTGGAAGTGTGCCATAGACCACCCGAGGCATATCCTACATAAAATTCAGTTGGATCATCGGGGTTTACCGCCAAGTCAGTTACACGACCACTCATGATGGACGGACCTATATTTTCGAACGAAACATGTTTAACAATTGAATTTTCAGTCATACTTTCTAACTGATCCAAACCTTTCAGGACGTCGGTATCAGGAGAAGACGGTTGTTGAGAATAAATAATACAAGTGAAAAATAAAAGGGCAAAACGGGAAAGACTCGTCATTTTCATATTGGTTAGTTTTTGAGTTTCTGAAATTAACTAAAGAAGTTGAAAGTGTCAAAATACCATTGCGAAATTAAGTCAATTTAACATATTTACTATTTTATATTCAATTAACATAAAAGCTGCTTATATTTTAAGATTTAACTCTTTAAATTATCATATCGTTAAATAATTGCTACTTTTAATTAATTAACTACTAAATTATTAAGACAATGGAAGACTATTTGCCTTTAATTATTCAATTGGTAAGCGGTGCAATTGGCGGAAACGTCGCTGGTTCACTAATGAAAAAGCTCTCTCTCGGTACCATGTGGAATTCAATCGTTGGAATACTCGGTGGCGGACTCGGCGGAACAGTTCTTGGCATGCTTGGACTTGGCGGTGCAGAGGCTGCTGAAGCTTCTAGCAGCATGGATCTCGGAAGCATAGTTGGCAGTGTAGCCGGCGGTGGTGTTGGTGGTGGTATTGTTTTGGCCGTAATTGGAGCGATCAAAAATGCGATGAATAAATAAGAAACATTTTATATTTTGTTTAAAAAAGGCATCCGAAAACGGATGCTTTTTTTATTCGGCCGGATAAAAATTTATACTTTTGATCAAAAGTCTTCAACATGAAATACCACCCAATAAATCCGGATTTGTTCTTAAAAAACAGAAAGAATTTTATGGCACAGCTGAAGCCGAACAGCATCGCCATATTCAACAGTAATGACATTTATCCCATAAGTGCCGATAGCACCCTTCCCTTTGAACAGCACAGGGATATTTTTTACTTGAGTGGTGTTGATCAGGAGGAAAGCATATTGGTGTTGTTTCCCGACTGTCCGAAAAAAAAGCACAGAGAGGTACTTTTCTTAAGGGAAACCAACGATCATATCGCAGTCTGGGAAGGAGAGAAGCTAACCAAGGAGAAAGCATATGAAACTTCCGGGATAAAAACGGTTTATTGGTTGAAGGATCTCGAAAAGATACTCTTTGAAATGATGACCCAGTGCGATACCATCTATATTAATACCAATGAGCACTATCGGGCTTCGGTTGAAACCGAAACAAGAGAGGACCGTTTCACTGCTTGGATAAAGGAAAAATATCCAGCTCATAGCGTTGCTAAAAGCAATCCGATCTTACAGCGATTGCGTTCAGTTAAAGACCCGATTGAGATCGATCTGATTCAGAAGGCTTGCGACATAACAGAAGCGGGTTTTAGAAGAATTCTTGAATTTGTTAAACCAGGTGTTTGGGAATACGAGATCGAAGCCGAGTTCATGCATGAATTTTTAAGAAAAAGGTCTCGAAAATTTGCCTATACCCCAATTATTGCCTCAGGGAAAAACGCAAACGTCTTGCACTACATTCAAAATAATCAGCAATGCCAGGCTGGTGAACTGATCTTGATGGATATAGGAGCCGAATATGCTAATTACGCCTCGGATATGACCCGAATGGTACCTGTTTCTGGCCGGTTTTCAAAGCGTCAGAAGGAGATATACCAGGCGGTGTTAAGAGTAAAAAATGAAGCGACAAAGATGCTTGTTCCCGGAACATTATGGGAGGCATATCATGTTGAAGTCGGCAAGATAATGACCCGTGAGTTGCTCGGACTAGGATTGTTAGACAAGGCCGATGTTCAAAATGAAAACAAAGAATGGCCGGCATACAAAAAATTCTTTATGCACGGCACCAGTCATCATATGGGTTTAGACACCCATGATTATGGATTGCTGCATGAGCCCATGAAAGCCAATATGGTATTTACTGTAGAGCCGGGCATCTATATTCCAGATGAAGGTTTCGGCATACGATTAGAAGATGATGTGGTTATTCAGGAATCAGGGGAGCCCTTTAACCTGATGCGAAATATTCCCATTGAAGCAGAAGAGATCGAGGATTTGATGAAAGGAAACTAACCGGATGCGGATGTACTTCTTTTCACCAATACATTTGCAAGAATAAAGCTCAGAAGAGCAGGGAGAACCCATCCCAGATTGTGTTTCGCAAGTGGGATATTAGCTACTATATTTTCTAAATAGCCTTCAGGAAGAAGGAAGCCAAGAAAATCAGGAATGCTGAAAATAAATGTTACCAGCAATACTGCCCTGAAAACAGTTTGAGACGCCAGTCTTACCGGGATAACATTGAGAAAAATGAGCACAATGGTGAGCGGATAAATAAACATTAAGGCCGGTAAGGCCACATCAATAATATATTTTACGTTTAACTGCCCTATCAAAATCCCAATTGCGCAGGATAAAATTGCCGTGATCAGGTAGGCTTTTTTTGATTCTTTAAAAAGGCCTTTAAAGAAATCGGCTGTCCCAACAATAATTCCAACCGCTGTTGTAAAACAGGCGAGGGCAACCAAAACACTGAGAAAGGTTGAACCGATTCTGCCAAGGGTTTTAACGCTCAATCCATTAAGTAATTCAGTTCTTGATATTTCTTCTGCAAATTGTGAATTGTAAAAGGCTCCTAAGGCAATCAATCCGGCATATATAATGAATAATCCCATCATGGCGATCAGTCCAGAACGGGCAATGATCCCCTTTTTCTCTTTGAATGAGGTATAACCTTTTAAATTTAATGAGATCACTACAATTCCGCCGGTAAGCAGTCCTGCGATGGCATCATAGGTTTGATAGCCCTCGAAAAAACCACTCAACATCGGGATATCAAAAGTTGATGGTCTAAGTTCCTGATCTGCTGAAAAAATTCCGATAGAAATAATTGCAAAAAGAATGATTGCGATTAATGGGGTTAGATATTTTCCAAGGATTTGTAATACATTATTCCGATTCATAACGAAAACAAACACCAGTAAGAAGTAGATAGTACTCGTTAAAAGCGATGAAGTTCCAAAAAACGGTGCTATTGCAATTTCATGGGTTACAGCAGCTGTTCTTGGACAAGGAAGTGTAATAGCAATTACATATACACACAAGCAAAAAATCAGGCTGAAAAAGGGTGAAGCCTTGTTACCAAAATCAAGCATTGTACCCTGTAGTCGCGCATGAGCCAGCAAGGCGAATAGCGGGATTATTGTTGCAGAGGCAATAAATCCGATCGCGACCAACCACCAGTCGGGCCCTGAATTGAAGCCCAGAAGAGGAGGTAAAATAAGGTTTCCAGCACCGAAAAAGGCGGCAAATATTCCAAAACCGAGGGCAAAAGTCTCTTTGGTTTTATTCATATAAATAAATATGCCCGGAAAGTTAAGGAAATTGTTTTATCATAATAAAATCCGGTTCTTTCAAATTTCTTCATCTTCCTTATCGATTTTGAAAGGACTGGCATCCTGATGAAGTTCAATGGCCTTTCTTGATATAAAATAACCTAAAATCAATGAAACAATTGCCCCTATCCAAAGCCCAGGGACAAAGGAAAGGAATAAAAAATAATCATAAATACCATGCATCAATGTGGCGGCGATTAAACCAATGGATGCGTATAATGTTGACGGTTTTTCTTCTAGTTGGGCTTCTCCTAAGTAAAACCCCATAATGATAGCAAAAACAGCATGAGCCGGCACCGCGGTAAACATTCTTAAAATTGCTGTTCCTCCATCGCCATTTATCACATAAATAATATTTTCTGTCATGGCAAAACCCATGCCGACCATTAGAGAATAAATTATCCCGTCAAAAGGTTCGTTAAAATTTTTATTTGGATAAAGGAATCCACGTATGAATAAGAATTTTGAACCCTCCTCTACCAGTGCCACGACCAGAAATGCCTTAACCGCCATATCTGCCATGCTTCCTTTTTCCAAGTGGAGGTTCTTATATATTAAGTAAGTTACCCCACTGGCCAACAACATACTTAAAACACCTAATCCGAATGCTCTCAAAAGCTGACTCATGGGTTCAGGTTCGTGTTTATCCTGGAGATACATATAAATCATGATCATCACACCAGGAGAAAGAGCCAGAATGATTAAAATTAGCAACTGCATTTACTTAAGTAATTTTAAGGAAATCATAAATTCCCCAAATGAATTATCAGCATCTAAATCCCATGCTCGGGCATATCCCACCGAAACCGTTGAAGGCATTAGTGCAAATAGCACAAAGCGCGTATCCACTTGAACACCGATATCTGCAAATGATCTTTTTCCATTTGAAACATTGTCAGTCCATAAAAAAGATCCGAAAATTGTTGGTTGAATCCAATTAGTAAAAAAGTTATATGTTCCCAATTTACGGATTCGAATAGGGGGCAAAACTAATTCGAGCATATTCTTATTAAACGCCCGAGCTATTATGGAAAAGTCTTCATCAAATCCCAGTCCGGGAAAAGAAAAGGGAGATCGATATTGCCGGAATGATCTGTAATCGATATAATTATTACCAAATGCAGCAAATGCATAGCGGGTAAACGGATTAAATTCTTTACTAAACGAATACCCTAAAGAATTTCTAATCCAGAGTGATGCATGATTTACAGGTAATTGAAATCCATAATCAAATGTTCCCATCGCTCTCGGAAAGAGTCGCCCCGATGACAACGTCATCGATCCGCCTATCGAGGTTTTAATGCCTTTTTCATGATCGACAGCTCCAAGCGAATTCCTCAAATTGCGATAAGCCAGGGACACATTAAAATCAAAGAAAAAAGTTTCATCGAAATTTTTACTTTCAATCTGCTGGAAAGCAGGTGATTGATCAAGGTCGTAATAAGCTCCCGCACCGACGCTTAAATCAAGATTTTTGGGCGAATCCCATAGTAAAGATCTGTCATAGTTTATATTAAGCACATATCCTTTACGAGAAAATTTTGTTGGCCCAAACAAGTCATAAAAATTAGCTTCATTATATCCCCCGTGAATATGATAACTCCCCAACTTGGCATCGAATGAAAAATGAAACACTTCGTCATCTTCAATTTCTTCGTCGATTGAAGAGGTTCGTGTTGTACGCCAGGACTTAGGTGTATAGGCAATTGAAAGGTCGAGCGATTTAAAACTCAACGCATCTGAAATATTCATATGATAACCAATCCCAATATTATCTTTATATCCAGTTACAGTTGGGTAACCATAATTGACTTGCATTAGCTGACCAGCTTTGTACGTGCCTGTATTAATGGTTATTGAATCCACATCAAGATCTGATTCTCGAGGAAAATCTAGCTCCCACGATTCTAATACGGGATGCTTATCAAACGATGCCGTTCCTAAAAAATCAATTTTAGAAACCTTCATGCCAACTTCATTTGGTATCAGAGCGGGTTGAAATCCTTTACTGCTGTAATTGAAAACAAACACACTCTCATCATCGATTATCAGGGGTCTAAAAAATCCGGTAACCGCGTTACTCATTACTTCGATATTCATGGATTCCATGTTCACTCGAAAAATATTGTTAACCCCGGAAACATAGGCGCAACCTGTCAGAAATTTACCGTCTTCAGAAAATCTAAAACTCTGGGGGGAGGTAAATTTAAAGTTATAGATGGTATCAGCCTGAACCTCATTCCGCTCCAGGGCGTTTACATCATATAGTATCAAAGCTTGATTTCCAACCAAATCAGAGACGGCCGCACTTAATTTCTTACCGTCGGGTGATATATCAATATCGAAAATATCATGCCCATAATCTAAGGTGTGCTTTCGTTCCCAGGTACTGTAAGGCTCGGTTGAATTATTATCAATATTCTCTTTTGGAATTTTCACAATCGATGATCGACCGTTTAAATGTTTAATTCCCCAAATAGCTTCATCTGATTTATTAAATGCCAGATCGCCTGTTCTAAAATCCTTTTGTAACCTTTTACTCTTGCCGGTTTTCAGATCATAACTGTTTAGATCGCGCCATTGGTCATTGTCGGTTGTATAATAAAGGACATCATGCTCTTGATCATAAATCAGTGAGGATACATAAAAAAGAGCCGCACCTTTAATATCAGTTAGCTTCCCAAAGGATCCATCAGAGAGATTCATCGATGCGATATGGGGTATCTGCCCAGGAAAATTCACTGCCATATACATGATGTTTCGTTTTCGATCGAATTGGGGATAAGACACTGATCCAATTATTCTATCAGTTATCAATTCAGGTTCCGTAACCGGATTATTCTTTATTTTATCAATATTTTTTTGCTGCCATTCCTTTTCGAAGGCGATCCAATCGTCCCATGCCTGATCAAGGGATTTTCCGAAAACATGCCTGAACTGACCGGAGAAAGATCTTTTCGAATTATCACCTCTTTTACCCCATTCAATCAGCTTTTCAGGGCTATAATAATAGGCCAGATAACCCATAAATCTTGTGCCGTACAGATATGAATTTGAACGTCCCTGAAAATCGGATGTCACACCTTCTGATTCAAGACCTTGGGGGCTATAGATTCGATCACCTTCTAACACCTTGGTTCTAAAAACCATTTCATCATAGCTTCCTAAAGCCAGTCCAAGCCCTCCACTCATCCAGGTTTCCAAATAGGATGCCAAGCCTTCGTGATACCATCGCGGAGAATAACGCCTCGGGGTAGTCAGGTAACTGTAAAACATGGATTCGGGATGAGCATTTGACGGATCGACTTTTCCTAAAAACAGGCTCCTAAAGAACCTATCAGACGGTGCGGCATTATCCAGTGCAACCACATGAATCAATTCATGATTCATCATAGAAAATACCCGCTCACCAGCCGGATTAGTTTCAAATGCATAACTGAACGGTGAAAGCCCCATGCTAACGGCATTTTTTGGAACAGCAGTGGCACCGGCATTTCCAAAATCACCAAAATCCTGAATGAGTATTGTTATACGCTCGGATGGCACATAGTCAAATAGTCTTTTATGAAATTCGAGAGATTTATGAAAACATCGCGTCGCATGCGGAAGTATATACTTATGACCGTAATCATAGGTCACCAATTTCATTTCGGTTGTCTCTATCAAATCGAGTTGCCCAAAACCATGAAAGCAAATTAAAAAGAAAAGCAATCGTATCGCTTTGGCCATATTGGTTGGTTTAATCTTAAATTTTCGCTCTAAAACGATCTGTCTTAGAGGTATTCGTTCTCATTAAGATTTAGGACTTGAACTGATCATTTATATGAAAAATAAAGTGAGTCAATAGGTATTGACTCACTTTATTATTGTTTTTAAACTTGATTCAGCACGCTTAATTTATTGCGCGTTTTTGCAATTCTGCAAACTGAGCATTTCTCATCAGTTTTGAAAAAGTGTCATTTTTCATCAACTCATTGAAGGATGGACTTTTAGCCAATTCCGCAAATGTCGGGTTTTGGGCCATCTTAAGAAATTGGGGAGACTTCGCCATTTCAAGAAATTGTGAAGTTTTCGCGAGCTCGTGAAAAGCAGGGTTTTTGGCCATTTCAACAAACGCCGGCGACTTTGCTAAATTCATGAGTTGCGCGTTTTTAGCAAGCTCCTGAAAAGCAGGATTCTTAGCCATTTCAAAAAATGCCGGCGACTTTGCCAAATTCATAAATTGTGATTTATTAGCCAGTTCCTGGAATGCAGGATTCTTCATCATATTGACAAAAGTCCCACTAAGAGTCATTCCCATAAAATCTGCATTACGAGCCATTTCTTTGAATACCTCAGATTTAGCAAGTTTTTGAAAATCGGGATTTTGTGCCAATTCCTTGAACTGATCATATTTAGCCAATTCCTTCAATTTGGCATTTTTCGCTAATTCCATCATCTCCGGATTTTTAGCTAATTTCAAAAACGCCGGATTTTTGGCCATATTGATAAATGTTCCGCTAATTGTCATTCCTATAAAGTCAGAATTCCTCGCCAGCTCATTAAAGACACCTGATCTTGCAAGGTCCATAAATTCAGGCGACTTCATCACTTCACTGAATCTCGGTGATTTTGACAATTCTTCAAACGCTGGTGATTTAGCAAGGTCCATAAAGCTGTCTGTCTTCAGAAGCTCTTTGAATTTCGATGATCTTGCCAACTCTCCAAAAGCTGGTGATTTCGCGAGTTCCATCATTGAAGCGTTTTTAGCTAATGCCTTAAAAGATGAATTCTGGGCCAATTCCAAAAACTGGGGATTGGCTGCAAGAGCAGTAAACTCAGGAGATTTCATCAAAGCTGTAAAGCTTTCGTTTTGTAACAGCTGCTGAAAATTTTGATCCTGAAGGATTTGCTGAACATCTTCTCCTTCAAAATCAACTTTTACATCTGATCGATCGCTTTGGCGCTTCTCAGCTTTTTCAACACCATCAATGGTAGAACCTGCCGCTTCATCTGGCGAAAAATTAAATGTTCCACCAGTAATGAAATATCCCAAAAGAGCTAAGGAGATAAGTGCAATTATCAGTCCGTAAAGTTTTTTTGGATTTTTCATAATTGTTTTGATTATATTAAATTTAAATTGGTTTCTACTAAATATACAAAAAAAATAATCAACTCTTGCGCTATTGTAAGTCGGACGTTGTGATTAATACTTTTATAATCAATAATTTATGAACTCAACTTCCTTGAGGGCGATAACGTTTATCGTTCAAAATATTTAATCTTTAACAATCCTGAAAATGGCTGCTATTTACTTTAAAGAACAAAATCTTCATTTTCAAGATATAGGTTTTGGGCAGCCCATTGTTTTTCTTCATGGTTTTTTGGAAGATAAAAGCATTTGGAAGTCTATGATAAATGGCCTGTCAAATGAATATAAGTGTGTTAGCATTGACTTACCCGGACATGGGAAAAGTGGCTCTTTTAATGAAATTCATACCATGGAGGAGATGGCTCAGGCGGTTAAGGCTGTGATTGATTATCTGGAAATCGATCGGGTTATTTTGGCAGGGCATTCTATGGGGGGTTATGTAGCTTTAGCTTTTGCCGAACTTTTTCCACGGAAGGTTCTGGCTCTATCTCTAATTAATTCTACTCCAAAAGCAGATAATGCAGAAAAGCAGCTGAACAGAGACCGCGCAGTTGAAGCCGTTATAAAGGATAAACAAAATTTTATTAGAATGAGCATTCCACAGTTATTCGCTGCCGAAACCCGGGAAATGTTTCAAAAGGAAATTAATAAATTAAAAAATAAGGCTGCCCTAATGGATGTTGAAGGAATCACAGCCGCTCTTAAAGGCATGAAAATTCGCATCGATCGTACCGCTGTAATGGTAAATGGGAGCTATCCTTCCCAAATCATCATTGGCGCAAAGGATAATTTAGTACCTATATCTTCCTTAGATGATTTAAGAAAAAACAGGGAGATAGAGATCATTGAAATAGGTGGAGGACATATGAGTTATATTGAAAGTGTTGAAGAATTATCCTACTATTTTATGCGTTTTATCGAAAAAGTTTGACGTTTTAACGTTTTTATTGATTTTTTTCTTAAGTTTAGCCCACCTAAAATCTACCTGACATGAGAAAAAGTACAAAGTCAACATCCGTACAACGGTTTTATTGTAACGTTTTTGGTCATCGTTATGAAGTATCTAAAAAAGTGACCTCATATGTAAAAGAGTACCAATGCCAGTGTTGCAAAAAGGAATTAACCACAAACAGCAACGGTCACCTTACTGAGCTAACACCTACCTTCAAAGAGATCAATTCAATTCTAAGCCGCATACACGAGGCAAGAACGGTTCGTTTAAAGCAAAAAACGATCAGTTCATCGATTTATTCTTAGCATAGAGCACTCAATATTAAGGATTTACTATATTGTAGGTTACATTTGTTAACTACGTCATCCCTCGAATAATTTTAATTGTATAAGTAGTGAAAAATTTCTATTGTACTATATTTGGTCACAATTATAAAGTGACCAAGCAAGTTACTTATCATGTTAAGGAATATACTTGTAAGCATTGCAAGGAACAAGTTACGACAAATGGAAATGGCGAACTTACCTTGCTAACTCCGAAATTTAAAGAAATCAACGCTGTTTTAGAACGGATTCACAAGCGGCGTATAAAACGAAAAGAACTTATTCTTGATCGTTAAGAGCATTCCAGCCCCGGGCCTGCAGTTCAATTTTCGAATCAGCTCGCGTCACTAAATGACAGCCTGCTTCTTTTTCACGTATATATCCAATGACCGTTAAATTAGGATTTGCCTTAATCTTCGGGTAATCATCCTGGCTTATAGTGAAGAGCAATTCATAGTCTTCCCCTCCATTTAATGCAACCGTAGTACTGTCAAGTTTAAACTCCTCACATATTGAGATGACCTGAGGATCTAGCGGAATTTTATTCTCATAAAGATCACAACCAACCTGGCTTTGCTTGCACAGGTGCAAGATCTCTGAGGATAAGCCATCACTTATATCAATCATCGATGTTGGTTTGACATCAAGATCATCAAGTAATTTAATAACATCTTTTCGGGCTTCGGGTTTAAGCTGGCGTTCAATCAAGTAGGTATAACCTTCCAAATCGGGTTGATTGTTCGGATTGACTTCAAAAACCTGCTTCTCACGTTCAAGAACCTGAAAACCGAGATAGGCGCCTCCAAGATCACCACTAACTACCAAAAGATCATTTGCTTTGGCTCCATTACGATATACTATTTTTTCTTCAGTCGCAAATCCCACCGCCGTGACTGAAATAACAAGGCCGGTTATTGAGCTGCTTGTATCACCACCAACCAGGTCAATACCATAAAGATCGGTCGCAGTTTTAATTCCGGAATAAAGCTCCTCTAATGCTTCAAGGCTGAAGCGATTTGAAACAGCTATGGATACGGTTACCTGGGTTGCCATGGCATTCATGGCATAGATATCTGATAAATTAACCATGACAGCCTTGTAACCCAAATGTTTTAAAGGCATATAGCTTAGGTCGAAGTGAATACCCTCAATGAGCAGGTCAGTTGATAAAACCATCTTTTGTTTTTCAAGTCCTAAAACAGCTGCATCATCACCGATTCCTTTAATAGTCGACGGTTGTTTATTAATAAAATTATCGGTTAATTGATCGATGAGTTTAAACTCCCCGAGTGCGCTCACCGGAGTACGGGTTTGATCTTTGTTTTCCAACATGCTGCAAAATTAAACTATTTAAACGCACGACAAAATTACCGTTCGTCGATTATTTTTTTAGTCGATTTCAAAATTATAATGCATTTCATCGAAAAAATAAATCAGTTAATCGAATTGGTAAAGAATTTGTTCTATATTCATAAACCCGAATCTAAACTATAGTCTATTATGAAACCTACTTTTGAACCCTGTGCCAATTTTGGTCATAACTTTTTTCGTACTTCATCCAAACCTGGCGAACCCGAAATCATTAAGTGTAAACATTGCTCAATCGAAGTTCATGTAAATAATGAAGGTGATTTTGTTGGCGCTCCAGAATCGAAACTAGCCATTCATCAAATGATGAAAAGATTATTCCTGCTAAGAACCACCCATTTTAGATACTTAAAACGGCGTGGGTTTAGTTTGGGTAATATATAGGCAAATGCAGCAATGCATTTTAGAAAATTATCCCTTTATTAGTACTGGGGTAAAACCAAAATGATAAAAAGCTCTTATTTATAAAAAAAGACTATTCTTCTATATGCTAATATAATGTTAGCATTATTGAATTCCTCCACTTATATCGTATATTTGCTCTCTATTTAGACAAATTCTACATAAGGAGTATGATCAAAGTTTCTGAAACAGCGAAAAGCAAGGTTATTGAACTTATGCAGGCCGATGGCTTTAACCCGAAGCAGGATTACGTCAGGGTTGGTGTTAAAAGTGGCGGATGCTCGGGCCTGTCTTATGATCTTAAGTTTGACAATAAACTCGATGAAACCGATAAAGTTTTTGAGGACAATGATGTTCGTATCGCGGTCGATAAAAAAAGTTTTCTCTATTTGGTCGGCACCACTCTTGAGTATTCAGGTGGTTTGAATGGTTCCGGATTTGTGTTCAATAACCCCAATGCAAACCGCACCTGTGGATGTGGTGAAAGTTTTTCTTTATAAAAAGGCTATGAATAAGTATACCGAGGATGATTTAAGGGAAGAGTTAAAAACCAAAGAATATGAATATGGTTTCTATACCGATATTGAGTCGGATACATTTCCCGTTGGTCTTAATGAAGATATTGTTAAGGCTATTTCAAAGAAAAAAAATGAACCGGAATGGATGACCGAATGGCGACTCGAAGCATTTCGTACTTGGTTGAAAATGGAAGAACCCGAATGGGCTAATGTTACATATGACAAACCTGATTTTCAGGCGATTTCTTATTACTCAGCTCCGAATAAAAAACCAAAATATGACAGCCTCGATGAGGTCGACCCTGAATTACTCGCCACTTTTAAAAAATTGGGCATCTCTTTAGATGAACAGAAAAAATTAGCCGGGGTGGCTATGGACGTGGTAGTCGACTCGGTTTCGGTGGCTACAACTTTCAAAAAGACGCTTGCTGAAAAAGGCATTATCTTTTGCTCAATTAGCGAGGCCATCAAAGAGCACTCTGATCTGGTTAAAAAATATATCGGCACCGTTGTACCAAGAACAGATAACTTTTATGCCGCATTAAACAGTGCCGTTTTTAGTGACGGTAGTTTCTGCTACATCCCGAAAGGTGTTCATTGTCCGATGGAATTGTCGACATATTTCAGGATCAACCAGGCCGGAACCGGGCAGTTTGAACGAACACTTGTCATTGCCGACGAAGGCAGCTATGTGAGTTACCTCGAGGGTTGTACTGCGCCGAGCAGGGATGAAAATCAGCTGCATGCCGCCGTTGTTGAACTTATCGCTTTGGATGACGCCGAGATCAAGTATTCAACCGTACAAAACTGGTATCCAGGGAATGCTAAAGGAGAAGGCGGTGTATTTAATTTTGTTACTAAACGGGGGATTTGTCATAATCGCTCCAAGATTTCATGGACCCAGGTAGAAACGGGAAGTGCGGTAACGTGGAAATATCCATCCTGCATCCTTAAGGGTGATGATTCTGTAGGAGAATTTTATTCGATTGCAGTAACAAATAATTATCAGCAGGCTGATACCGGTACCAAAATGATCCATCTGGGTAAAAACACCAAATCAACAATAATATCAAAAGGAATTTCTGCCGGCCGTTCACAGAACAGCTACCGCGGATTGGTTCAGATCAATTCAAGAGCAGATAATGCACGAAATTTTTCGCAGTGCGACAGCCTTTTGATGGGAAATCAATGTGGCGCTCACACCTTTCCCTACATCGAGGCCAAGAATAAAACCGCTCAAATAGAGCATGAAGCAACAACGAGTAAGATTGGCGAAGATCAAATTTTTTATTGTAATCAGCGCGGGATCGATACCGAAAAAGCCATAGCCTTGATCGTTAATGGATTTAGCAAGGAGGTTTTGAATAAACTTCCAATGGAATTTGCCGTAGAGGCTCAAAAATTGTTAGAAATAAGTCTTGAAGGTTCAGTCGGATAAAATGAAAACATATTACCATCAACTTGTTATACTTGTACTTGGTGTAGTTCTCTTATCCTGTAAAGGAGAGGTTTCAAAAGAAAATAGTTCACCCGGGGAAGAAACCAAAACGGTTATTGTAGACGGTAAAGACCGTACTCAAAAACAGGCCGACGGTTTAACGCTTCTAAAAGGTGATTTTCTTTACATGGCAGATGCAGCCGTCCTGCAAACTCACCGTGAGATATACGCGGTTGTTATCGATGAAAAAATGCATGAATTAGATGAGATGGTTAAAGAATTTAAAAAAGAACCCACTGATATGGTCCCGGTTGAAATCCGGGGTAAAATCAGTCCGAAACCCGAAGGTGAAGAAGGCTGGCCGTTTCGTGTGGAAATAAAAGAAATATTAGGTGTTAGTCCACCTAACCCAAAAACAACTGATATTATTAAAATTGGACAATAAAACTATGTTGCAAATAAAGAATTTACATGCAGGCGTTGAGGATAAATCCATATTGAGAGGCATTAACCTGGAGGTTAAAGCCGGAGAGGTCCATGCCATTATGGGGCCGAATGGATCAGGAAAAAGTACTCTTGCATCTGTCATTTCAGGCAAAGAAGAATATGAGGTCACCGAGGGTGAAATACTCTATAATGGTGAGGATATTGATGAATTGTCGGTTGAAGAACGCGCTCATAAAGGCATTTTTATGTCGTTTCAATATCCTGTTGAAATACCGGGTGTTACGGTTACAAATTTTGTTAAAACAGCCATTAATGAAACCCGTAAAGCTCAGGGTAAAAAAGAAATGCCGGCTAATGAAATGCTGAGATTACTTCGCGACAAGTCTGAGTTACTTGAAATCGATAGAAAATTTTTGTCACGATCATTGAATGAGGGATTCTCCGGCGGAGAGAAAAAAAGAAATGAGATATTTCAATTGGCGATGCTCGAGCCGAAATTGGCCATCTTAGATGAGACCGATTCAGGACTTGATATCGATGCCATGAGAATTGTTGCTAGTGGAGTTAATAAGTTGAAAAATGAAGAAAATGCCGTGGTCGTTATCACCCATTATCAACGCTTACTAGATTATATAGTTCCCGATTTTGTACATGTTCTTATAAACGGTAAAATCGTAAAATCAGGAACTAAAGAACTAGCGCATGAATTGGAAGAAAAGGGCTATGACTGGATAAAGGAAGAGGTTAACGCTTAATAGAAAATGGACTTAAAAGAAAAATTGGTATCATCATTTTTAGCATTCGAAAATCAGGTCGAGGTTGACACCTATGTCCATAATATTCGAAATAATGCGATTAAAGATTTTGAAGAAAAAGGATTCCCCAGTAAAAAGGAAGAAGCCTGGAAATATACATCACTAAATAAGGTCCTTAAAGAGAACTACAGCGTCTTCCCTAAGCAGGATAACGCTCTTGAATACAGAGAGGTTAAGCGTTATTTCATTCATGATATCGATTCGTATAAAATCGTTTTTATCGACGGAAAATATTCCTCACATCTTTCCGACACCACCCATGATGGCATGGATGTCTGCCTGATGTCTGCGGCATTGACTAAGCCAAAATACCGACTGGTCATTGAAAATTATTTCAACAAGGCAGCAACCACCGACAGCCTTACATCTTTAAATACAGCATTTTCAAGAGAAGGGGCGTATATTCATATTCCAAAGAATAAAATGGTTGAAAAACCCATTCAGATCATCCATTTTTCTACCGGAAATGAGTCAGCGATCATGCTTCAACCCAGAAATTTGATCGTAGTTGAGGAGAATTCATTTGTTCAGATTATAGAGCGACATCAGAGCCTTACAAACAATGCGGTCCTTACCAATTCTGTAACTGAGATTTTCGCTAAAAAACGCGCAATAATCGACTACTATAAAGTTCAGAACGATCATCATCAGGCATCACTAATCGACAATACATATGTTAATCAACGTCAGGAGAGCCATGTTTCTGTGCACACATTTTCTTTTGGCGGAAAGCTAACACGTAACAATTTAAACTTCTACCAGCATGGTGAGCGTATCGATTCTACCCTTAAAGGAGTAACCATAATTGGAGATAAACAACATGTAGATCATAATACGCTGGTACATCATATCGAGCCAAACTGCGAAAGTCATCAGGACTATAAGGGCATTTATGGCGATAATTCAACAGGTGTGTTTAATGGAAAAGTTGTGGTTGAAAAAGAAGCCCAAAAAACAAATGCTTACCAGGCCAACAACAATTTGCTTATAGACGATAAAGCAACAATTAATACAAAACCTCAACTCGAGATTTTTGCCGATGACGTTAAATGCTCGCATGGATGTACAATAGGTCAGCTTGATGAACGCGCCTTATTTTACATGCGATCAAGGGGAATTCCAGAAAAAGAAGCCCGGGCATTGCTCATGTATGGCTTCGCAAATAATGTTCTCGAAAGCGTGAAAATCAATGCTCTTAAGAAACGCATCAATCAACTAATCGCCAATAAACTAGGGGTTAACATCGGATTTAATTTATAAATGATGACAGACCATATGGATCATTCTGTCTTGGATATTAAAAAAATCAGGGCCGATTTCCCCATATTAAACAGGCGGGTTAATGGTCATCCTTTGGTTTATTTGGATAACGCTGCAACCTCTCAAACGCCACAACAAGTTATCGATACCATCGTCGACTACTACTCCACTTACAATGCCAACATCCATCGTGGGGTTCATAGTCTGAGCCAGGAAGCGACCAATCGATATGAGGAATCCCGTAAGATAATTCAAAAACACATCAACGCGGAAAAACTTCATGAGATCATTTTCACATCTGGCACAACACATGGCATAAATATCATTGCGAACGGTTTTAGCGAAATTCTTGGAGCCAAGGATGAGATTATTGTTTCTGCAATGGAGCATCACAGCAACATTGTTCCCTGGCAAATGCTTTGCGAAAAAACCGGTTCAACTCTCAGGGTTCTGCCGATGGATGTTGAAGGTAATTTAATGCTTGATGACTTTGAGGCCTTACTGAACACCAATACCAAATTGGTCTTGATTGATCACATTTCCAATGCACTTGGCACTATAAATCCGATTAAAAGAATTATTGATTTGGCACATACACATGGTGCAGCCGTGTTGGTTGATGGTGCACAGTCATGCCCGCATATCATCCCAGACATGCAGGATCTTGATGTTGATTTTTATGTCATCTCAGGGCATAAAATGTGTGGCCCGACCGGAATTGGTGTCCTCTACGGAAAGGAAAAATGGCTTGATCAGTTGCCACCATATCAGGGTGGTGGTGAAATGATTTCGGAGGTAACTTTTGAAAAAACAACTTATGCCGAACTGCCTCATAAATTTGAGGCCGGGACACCTAACGTATGCGGCGCCATTGCATTTGGTGCGGCTGTTGATTATATGAATTCCATTGGGTTCGATAAGATTTCAGCATATGAAAATCAATTGCTCGAATATGCGACCAATGCCCTAGATGCTATTGACGGGATAAGGATTTATGGCCGTGCTGCAGCAAAGGCCGCCGTGATCTCTTTTAATATCGAGGGAATTCATCCTTATGACATCGGTACTATTCTAGATAAGCTTGGAATTGCAGTTCGAACGGGACACCATTGCGCACAACCCATAATGGATTTTTATAATATTCCCGGAACCATACGTGTCTCTTTTGCTTTTTACAACACCTTTGAAGAAATCGATCGATTTATCGAAGGATTAAAGAAAGCAAAGTCAATGCTTTCATAATTCTGTTAACTGCAGAATTTTTAAGAATTTTCTTCATTAAATCTGCATTTTATCGATTTTTTAATAAAATTATTGAGGATTTCGTAATGTTTTGCATATAAATTTTATATTCGACATCATTAATTTTAAAAACCTCAATTTTTTATGAAAAAAGTATTTTTAGGCCTTTTCGGTCTTGCCCTTATCTTCACGTCCTGCCAGGATGATTCTCTTTCCAGCAACGACGATCAATCAAAGATTGACATGAGTGATTTCTATGTCTACACAGAAGCCGATTCTGATGAAGCCGGACGTATGGCTAGTAATCCCGATTCAAAATCTTGTTACTCCATGGTCAATTTAAACCGATTGTTAAAAGAAAACCCCGGATTGGAAAAGAAAATGTTTGAAATAGAGTATGCAACAAGAGCAACTCTTCTACGAAATAACAACAAGCCCGGTAACGGTAACGGAAATGGAAACGGTGGCGGCCCAGGTGGTGGCGGAAATGGCGGTGGCGGAACCGATCCTATAACAGGCGTGGTTTCGATTCCGGTTTATGTTCATGTCGTTTACAGCAACCCTCAGCAAAATATAAGCAGCACTCAGGTCAATTCACAAATAACTGTACTTAACAGAGATTTCAGAAGAACAAATAGTGATGCGAACCAAACGCCTTCAGAATTTGCAGGTGTCGCAGCCGATACAGAAATTGATTTTACCCTTGCGGGTACCTTCCGATATTCCGATTCCAGATCATCATGGGGGACCAATGATGCCGTTAAAACGGCTTATCCTCCAATTACACCGGAAACACATATGAATATCTGGGTATGTAATATCGGTGGTGGCATTTTAGGATACGCTCAATTCCCAGGCGGACCGTCTAATACTGATGGTATAGTTGTATCGCCACAATATTTTGGAAACACAGGATATGTAGCTGCTCCTTTTGATGAGGGACGAACTGCAACTCATGAAGTAGGTCACTATTTAAACCTGCGTCATATCTGGGGAGATGGTCGTTGCAAACGTGACGACTTCGTCAGTGACACACCATCTTCAGACAGGCCAAATTATGGCTGTCCGTCTACAGCATATCACTGCCGGTCAAACGATCAGTTCATGAATTATATGGATTACACTGATGATGCCTGTATGAATATGTTTTCAGAGGGTCAGAAATTCAGAATGCGTGCTGTTTTTGCAGCCGGTGGACCTCGCGAAGCCATGTATTAAAACACTTTATCTTATACAATTAAAGACGCCAAATTTTGGCGTCTTTTTTGTATCTTAAAATTTATGGCAAAAACAATTTTTACCCTTTTGATTATTCTGACAGGATTTAATACCCTAAACTGTAAGCGACCGATGAACCATGCACAAGAATTTGAGGAGATTTATTATGAAGCTTCATCACGGGGCTACTTCCTGAGCATATCGATAAATCCTGAAGACTTAAAAATTAT
This sequence comes from Flavobacteriaceae bacterium, assembly GCA_013003555.1. Classification (GTDB taxonomy): domain Bacteria; phylum Bacteroidota; class Bacteroidia; order Flavobacteriales; family Flavobacteriaceae; genus SHLJ01. The sequence goes on along the minus strand of JABDIV010000022.1, from coordinate 9,054 downwards.
AAAGGAAAGAGGAGGAGACGTAGTGACTTCGGTTTTAAATGAGAATGAAAGAGATGAACTTCATACGGTACTTAACCAGATCGACCTTAAAACTTTAAGCGATCTTGAGGCGCCATCAACCAAAAGCACTTTTGACGGCGCTCATATGGCATTCTTAAGGGTTTCAGTTCCGGAACAAGCCTTTGAATCACAAATATTCGATCACGGGAATCCCCCGAAGAAAATCGAGCCCCTGGTTCGCTTAATCTTGAACCTTGCTAATGTTGATTAGTAGTAATACTTATCGTATTTTTGCATCAATAATTTAGCAATGAAAACAATCCGGGATATCCAAGAAGAGATCGTTGAAGAATTTGAGATGTTCGACGACTGGATGCAACGATACGAATATATGATTGAATTAGGTAAGAGTTTACCTATGATTGACAGTAAATATAAGACCGACGAGAATATTATAAAAGGCTGCCAGAGTAAGGTATGGTTGCACGCTGACCTTGAGAATGATAAGGTAATATTTACGGCAGACAGCGATGCCATAATCACTAAAGGTATTATCGCAATTCTTATCCGTGCCTTTTCCGAGCATACGCCAAAGCAAATTCTTGACGCGAACACCGATTTTATCGATAAGATCGGATTAAAGGAACATCTCTCTCCAACGCGTGCAAATGGTTTGGTGAGCATGATTAAACAATTAAAACTTTATGCCCTGGCATATCAAACACAAGTAAATTAATGAGCAATACAGATATAGATGTTAATGCCCTGGGCGAAAAAATCGTCCGCGTAATTAAAACCATATATGATCCTGAAATACCGGTTGATATCTATGAACTGGGACTGATATATGATGTTTTTGTTAATGAAGATTATGATGTTAAGATTCTTATGACGCTCACAACTCCAAATTGTCCCGTGGCAGAAACCTTGCCACTAGAGGTTGAGGAAAAGGTCAAATCGATTAACGAGGTTAAAAATGCTGAGGTGGAAATCACCTTCGACCCACCCTGGAATCAGGACCTTATGAGTGAAGAAGCGAAATTCGAATTAGGCATGCTTTAAAAATGGAAGAAAAAATTGTCAATCGCGTCGCAAAAAGCAGTTTGATCACGGTCGACCTCGAAGATTACTATCCGGAAGGTCGTCGCATGTTATTCGATCTTAAGGACTGGCTATGGGAAGGTCTTGTTTTGAAAGAAAAAGATTTTCGTGAAGCTGTCAAAAACCATGATTGGTCACAGTATCAGGATGCCTATGTTGCCTTAACCTGCTCTACTGATGCCATTGTTCCAGCTTGGGCCTTCATGCTAATATCTATTAATCTTGAATCATACGTGAAACGGGTCATTATGGGAGATATTGAAACATTAGAGACTTCGATTTATCAGGATATTATCCATGAGCTCGACCTCGGTCCGTTTACCGATAAACCGATTATAATTAAAGGCTGTACCAAGAAACCGGTGCCTGAAAACGCTTATATTCTTTTAACCAATAAATTAAAAAAGGTGGCGCGATCGATTCAATATGGTGAAGCCTGCTCATCAGTTCCTTTATTTAAGGCTAAAAAAAACAAAAAATCCATTTAGATAAGTGACTTAAAAATAAAAGTTGTGTCAAACTATCAAACCTTTAAAAATTAATTAACCTCTGGCAAGTTTCAACAATGAGACTGGTCGGAAATTTTATTTATTATTATGAAAAAATTATTTGTCTTATTACTCGTGCTTGGTACTGCTTTAGGCTCCTTTGCACAAACCGAAGAAGAATTGAAAGCTCAAAAAGCTGAAAAACAAACTCAAATCGATGCTTTAACGGCCGAAGCAAATGCCATTCAGGCACAGATCGACGCTCTGCCAGGATGGGAAACCGGAGCATTTGGAACCATCGGAGCTAATATCTCCGGCTATAACAACTGGTTTTCAAGAGGTGCCGTTAATAATTCTACCGGAAATATCGGAATCACATTTAATGGTTATGCCAATTTAGACCGCGAAAAGGATTTTTGGAGAAATGCCTTAAATATGAATATCGGTTGGATAAAAAACGATAATAAGGATATCGATACCGATAGTGATTCCTTTGACCCGTCAAATGATGTGTTTAACATCACTTCTCTTTATGGAAGAAAGTTAAGTCCGAAATTCGCCATCTCCGGATTAGCAGAATATCGTACAACCTTACTTGACAACTTTAATGATCCTGGTTATCTTGATATCGGTGTTGGAGCCACCTGGCTACCAATTGAAAATATGGTTGTATCTATAAATCCACTGAACTACAACTTCGTGTTTAGTAATAACGATGCTGTTTTTGAGTCATCTATGGGTGCTAAGATACTTGTTGATTATACCAAGCAGATATTAGGTGGTGTAAATTTCAAATCAAACTTTTCAACTTTCCAGAGTTATAAATCAAGTAACCTTTCCAATTGGACCTGGGTTAACTCTTTTGGCTATACGTTCTGGAAAGGTATCGGATTAGGGTTTGAATTCGGTTTGCGTCAAAACAAACAGGAAGCTCTTAATTATGCCCTTGGCCAGGTTGATATAACAAATCCTCCGGCAACCTTACCAAATTTTGATAATGTAGATAACGATTTGCAAACCTATTGGTTATTTGGTTTGAATTATTCGTTTTAAATAAAACTTGATTATAGTAAAAAAACGCGCCTAATGGCGCGTTTTTTTATAGTACATTTTCATCATAGTCCGGGTATAGAAATTGATTATAAGGAAACCGTGTGATATGGATCTCACGAACGGCCTGATAAACTACTTTTTTAAACTGATCGAGATTTTCTTTATTGAGTGCTGAAATAAACAAGGCTCTTGGTGCCCTGGCCATCCAGGTGTTTTTCCAGTCTTCCAAACTATTGTGATGCTTCGTCCTTATCACTGTCAAATCAGTCTCATCAAAGGCTTCTGCTTCATAAGCATCGATCTTATTAAAGACCATAATTGACGGTTTATCTATACACCCGATTTCAGACAGAATAGTGTTTACCGAATCGATATGTTCTTCAAAATTGGGATGGGCGATGTCAACCACATGCAATAATAAATCGGCCTCGCGGACTTCATCGAGTGTGCTTTTAAACGATTCGACCAGCTGGGTGGGTAATTTTCTGATAAACCCAACGGTATCACTTACCAGAAAGGGGAGGTTTTTAATAACCACTTTCCGAACCGTTGTATCGAGGGTCGCAAATAATTTATTTTCTGCAAAAACTTCCGATTTGCTGATCACATTCATCAAAGTTGATTTTCCAACATTGGTATATCCCACCAAAGCAACCCGCACCAGTTTGCCGCGATTGCCACGTTGAACGGCCATTTGCTTATCTATTTTTGCTATTTTTTCTTTCAATAACGAAATCTTATCTCGAACAATTCGTCGGTCAGTCTCAATTTCGGTTTCACCGGGGCCCCGCATGCCGATTCCCCCTTTTTGCCTTTCCAGGTGCGTCCACATGCCTTTCAGTCTTGGCAGTAAATACTGACATTGAGCTAGTTCAACCTGGGTTCGGGCATAGCTGGTCTTAGCCCGTTGAGCGAAGATGTCAAGGATTAAATTGGTGCGATCCAAGACCTTACAATCCAGTATTTTACTGATATTTCGTTCCTGGGCTGGCGAGAGTTCATCGTCGAAAATCGCAGTACTTATATCATTCGTTTTGATATAGTTTTCAACTTCCTGCATTTTACCACTTCCAATAAAGGTCTTAGGATTGGGCATGGCCAGTTTTTGGGTAAAACGTTTAACCACCTCTCCACCGGCTGTATAAGTGAGAAATTCCAATTCATCGAGATACTCTTTGGATTTCTGTTCATCTTGTTCCTGTGTAATTATACCTACCAGAACAACTTTTTCGATGGCGATGTTCTTCTTTTCTATCATTTATAATAATTCAAGTACAAAGGTACAAATTGAATGCATGTAGCGTCGAATTATTCTTCAGGTAAAGACTAATGCATTACATTGAATTTACTATTTTGCGAGTTGCCGAAACAATCGGCAGATATTTATATTGACTAATGCTTTATGTCTGACTCGAAAAAAACAAAGTCTGCACGGTTCAAGGATTATTTGACAATAGCCTTTTACAATCTGGAAAATCTTTTTGATACCGTTGATGACATCCGAACAAATGATGAAGGATTTTTACCTGATTCTGAAAGGCGTTGGACTTTAAAACGTTTCAATAAGAAAATTAGAAAGCTTGGCTATACCATTTCGCAAATCGGACAAAAATCCACGGGCATGCATCCCATTATGGTTGGTTTAGCCGAAGTTGAAAATGAAAATGTTGTTGAGGAGCTTTTGAAATCTAAATTCCTCAATGAAATTGCTTATGATTATGTTCATTATGATTCACCTGATGAACGTGGTATCGACACTGCCTTTATTTACGATCGCAATTATTTTGAGTTACATCATTCCGAAATCTTCTCGATAGAACTATTTGATGAAGATGGAATGCGGGACCACACACGCGATATCCTTTATGTATATGGTCATTTAAAGGGTGAAGCCATTCATGTTCTTGTCAATCATTGGCCATCACGTCGTGAAGGAGTTGAAGAATCTGAGCCAAAGCGACTAATAGCGTCGAACAAACTCATTGAAATAATCAATGGAATTACCAGCGACGATCCCGATGCAAAAATCATTGTCATGGGTGATTTTAATGATGACCCAAGTTGTAAAAGCATAAAACAACTCAGTCATTATCTCGATCTGCACAATCCCATGACATCACTTCTATCCTATTCGAGAGGCAGTTTAAACCATAAATTTAACTGGAACCTGTTTGATCAGATTTTGTTTACCACTAATTTCTTTGAATACGTTCCGGGAAAACACAGTTTTTCTAAGGTCAATATATTTGACCAACAATTTCTAAAACAATTTAGGGGGAGGCACAAAGGCAACCCATTTCGAACCTACGTTGGCATAAAATATAAAGGTGGATACAGCGATCATTTTCCTGTTTATCTTTTACTAAAAAAGGTGTAATCCATATAGTTTATTTCCCATTCGATTTTGGAATGAGAATCCATTTTTAATCCTTGAGTAAAAGACTGGAATTCAGCATTTTTTATACGTCATTTAATCGATAATAATTGCAGTTCATCTATTAAAGGAATGTTAATTAAATGGAGGATTTCATTTTTTCTATCTTGCTGTGATATTGACTTCTTATTCATAAACTAACGCAACCAACAAAATGAAAAAGGTTACTTTACTCATTGCTTTTCTTTTAATTTCGTTCGTGTCGTTCTCTCAAGTTATTAATCAACCGGCTAACTGGCCAAATGCCAGTTGGTCTACTTCAGGAACCTATAACGCCAGCGGTTTGCTCGGCGATCCAACGGTTGATAATGCCTTCTCTTTTGATGATGATGCAGCCGGGAGTGTATCTGATGACGACATCGCTTCAGAATCACCTCTAATCGATTTAACTCCCGCTTCAACGGCTGGAGAAAACCTTATTACCATTAGTGCTGATTATACACATCGCGATATAGGTGGAACCCTTGCAATTGAATGGTGGGATGCCGACAGTTCGATGTGGTTGCAACTTGCAACAATGGGTGGAACAACTTTCGTAAATGATTATCAGACCTGCAGCAATCTTAGCGCATTCCAGGCAGGATTTGATATTACCGGTTTTACCGCCACACAGCTCAGTGGATTTAAGTATCGTTATTCATACGATGATAACGATGGTTGGCAATGGGGATGGTGTATACAGAATTCTGTGCTCACTTCACAACTGGCGTCGCCACCCAACTGTGACGCTGTAGTATCTGCTCCCTTTGATGGGGAAACAGGTGTAAGTGTAGATCCTGTAATCGATTGGAGCGCCGCTACAGGATTTCCCGATGGTTATTTTGTCTCAATTGGAACAACTCCCGGTGGAACCGACATTGTGAATAATTTAGATGTGGGAAATGTGCTTACCTATTCAGCAGCTACCTTAGCGTTTGACACAACATATTATATTACTATAACACCCTATAACGGTTCAGGAAATGCAACGGGCTGTACGTCTTCAAGCTTTACGACCGAATCTGATCCCAACCAAACCGTTATCTGTTCAGCTGGGCCCGTAAATACGGTATTTTGTTATGACAGCGGTGTGGTGACTCAGTACTCCTACGTAAGTGATGACGGATCACCTCTTCAAGTAGTCGTAAATGCCGGTCAGGTTGAAAACGGCTGGGACGAATTTGTTGTACTCGATTCAGACGGGGTAACCGATCTGAACGCGGCAACCCCATACGGAGCCGGTGGTGACTTGACAGGATTGATTTACCAAACTTCTGGTGACACACTCACGATTCAAGTCACGGCCGATTTTTCAATTAGCTGTCAGTCGTCTGGATTCGTGCCAATCGACTTAAGTGTGTCTTGTGCAACCTGTACCAATCCTTCGGCTACTTACGCCCTGGTAAATGATTGTGCCAATGGAGAACAATTCCTTGTGGAGGCTAACATATCCAGTCTTGGTTCTGCGACGTCGGTAGACGTAACCGACAACCAAGGCAGTCCTGCTCAAACGGCAACAGCAGCGGGCATCATAACGATGGGGCCATATCCAAACGGCACTGATGTTGTTCTAACAGTAACAAATAACGACGATGGGAACTGTGTGATAACGAGTCCGAACTTCAATCAGGCAGCCTGCCCGCCGGATAACGATTTATGTACCCTGGCATTCCCAATTGCCTGTGGTGAAACCGATAGCGGTAACACAAGTGCTGCGTCCGACACCGATGAGCCTACAGGTTTCTGTGGCACAGGCACCGGTGCTCCCGGAGTATGGTATTCCTTTGTTGGAACCGGCGATATTGTTAGTTTTTCACTTTGTGGTTCAACCTACGACACAAAAATTCAGGTGTGGGAAGGTGATTGTGCTGCCCTTAGCTGCATCACAGGCAATGATGATAACTTTGCCGCCTGTGGTGGCCTGCAATCAGAGGTAGAATTTATTTCTACGCCCGGTACACAATATTATGTATATGTCTTTGGGTTTGGATCGAGTGTTGGGGATTATACCCTAACCGTAGGCTGTATTGAGCCACCAGATCCACCTGTGAATGATGAATGTGCGAATGCGACCGTAATCATTGCCAATCCTGATGATAGCTGTACCGATTTTGGTTCCGGTACTATTTGGGGTGCCACAGCTTCCGCTGAAGCTAATGCCTGTGGTGGAAGCTCAGATGATGATGTCTGGTTCCAGTTTGATGCGGTTTCAGAGAACCATGCGATTACCTTATATAATATTGTTGGAGACACCCAGGATTTATATCATGTACTTTATGAAGGGGATGACTGCGGTAACTTGGTTCAGGTTTATTGTAGCGATCCGAATGATAGTGTGGCCAATGGCCTTACCATAGGAAACACATATACGGTACGCGTTTATTCATGGACCGGAACACCACTTCAGGATGTAACCTTCGATATCTGTGTATTTACAATTCCTCCGCCAATTTATACAAGTACTGATGATTATACAGTTGAAGAATTGGTTCAGGATGTATTGATCGATTCGGAATGTAACCTCGTGTCAAATATTACATGGTCAACAGGAACCAATTTTGGCAGCACGAATGGAATAGGATATTTTGAAGCTAATGGCTCAGAATGGCCATTCGAAAGCGGTTTGATCATGACATCAGGTGACGTTAACAACGCACCGGGACCGGAGGATGAAACCATCAGTGATGGTAGTTTTGCTTGGCCAGGTGATCCCGATCTTGAAGATGCAATCCCCGGACTTTTCGCTGGCGATACAAATAATGCCTCGGTTCTCGAGTTTGATTTTGTTCCGGTGGTTGATCAAATGAGTTTTGATTTTATTTTTGCGGCTGAAGAATACGGTACATTCCAATGTACGTTTACCGATGCATTCGCATTCCTTTTAACCGATTCGAACGGTGTGACGACCAACCTGGCTTTGGTGCCTACCACCTTCGATCCGATTTCAGTTTTATCGGTTAGAGATGAATTATACAATGCCGGATGCCCATCGGTTAACCCGGAATTCTTTGATAAGTATTATGGTGAACCAAATGGTTTGAATCCATTGATCAGTCCGACCGACTTTAGGGGCCATACAGTTATTATGACTGCAAGCGCAGACGTGATCCCGAATGAGCTTTATCATATTAAATTAGTCGTTGCTGATGACGGCGATACTTTATTCGATTCGGCGGTATTCCTAGCTGCAGGTAGTTTTGATATTGGAGATATTGACCTTGGGGAAGACATTTTATTGACTTCAGGTAATGCGAATTGTGAGGGTGATGTGGTCACTTTAGATGCCGGCGACATTCCAAATAACGGCAGTATAAGCTGGTTCCAGGATGGCGCCTTGATTGATGGTGCCTCAGGATCAACATTAGAAGTGGGTGTAACTGGTTTTTATCGTGCTGAAATCTCGATCAACGGTACCGATTGCACTTTTGCAGATGAGGTTTTAATTGAATTTTTTCCGAATCCGGAAGTTTCGTTTGCTGAAAACAGCATCATAAAGTGTGCTAATGAGGCCTTTGCATTGGATGCCCTAGTTTCTAATGAGAGTGATCCTAATATGGGGCCTCTCACCTATATTTGGGTGTTGGATGGCGTTGAGGTTCAAAATAGTTCAAGCAGTACCTATTTGCTTTCTGAAACCGCTGAGGAGGAGGGAACATTAACCGTAACAGTTGTTGACGATATTACGGGGTGTTCAGGTCAGAGTCAGGTTGCTGTGAATTTCTATGAAAATAAATATTGTGTTGATGTTCCACAAGGATTATCACCAAATGGTGATGGCAGAAATGACTGCCTTATCCTGGATCATCTTGAAGATCGTGAAGATATACTAAAGGCCGAGATTTTTAATCGCTACGGCACTAAGGTATATGAGTTGAATGATTATGTTGATCAATGGTGTGGAACCGATCAGGATGGAAAGATTCTTCCTGTGGGAACCTATTTCTATATCATATACTTCAATTCATCACGTGAACCAATCACAAGCTGGATTTATTTGAA